>JBOFGH010000017.1:0-1587 GCA_051649025.1 Eubacteriaceae bacterium | reverse complement strand
GAAAGACCAACTATCAAAAGTCAATAGGCAAAAGAAAAATATTTCACGAATAATGGAAGAGTTATTATGCATTACAAAAAGACCTGCAAAAGCAGGCAAAAGAAACAAGGGATGCCTATTCGTTACTCACGAGGTTCTTGAACCTCGTAAGGAACATTGTTTTTAAGCACAGCAAAAATAGTGTAGCATAGCTTCCTTGCAACGGCACCAACAGCAACATTGTGGTGCTTCCCCTCCATACGTTTTTTCTGATAGAAAGCTTTAAATACGGGGTCAACGTTAGAGGCAACAAAGGCAGCTCTAAACAGGGCTTTTCGTAAATAAGGAGAGCCTCTTTTGCTCATGTGATTGTTGGTGGATTCATATTCGCCTGATTGAGAAACAGAGGCATCGATGCCAGCATAGGCGACAAGCTTTGCCCCACTACTAAAGCGATTGATATCACCAACTTCACCAAGGATGGAGGCACCAATGACGTTGCCTATACCAGGAATTGTAGTGATGGGCGTTTGTATTTTTTCAAGAAGTTCCGACATTTGTGCTTCCACATCAGCGACTTGATTTTCAATGAAATTGATTTGTTCAATGAGAAGCTTTAACTGAAAAGAAAAGCTGTCAACGCAAAAGGTAATACCAAAAGAAGTCTTAGCTAAGGAAGATACTGCTTTAAATTTCTTGGCAGCGTAGTCCTTTAAAGTGACCTGTGACAAGAACGCTTCTAATTGCTCAGAAGAAATATCATCATAATCCGAAGGGGCATTTAATTGGAGCAAAAGCTCCTTTGAAGTTTTTCCAAAGATGTCAGAAAAGGCACGATGGTATTCAGGAAAGATTTGATCAAGGACACCAATGGTTTTTCTTTTGAGGTCACCAACAGAACCAACAAGATAGTTTCTAAAGCGTGATAAATTACGCAAAGACATGGTATCTTCATCAGCCAGAGAGGTTTCAAGAAAATTACCATAGCGAATAAAATCGGCAATCAGGATAGAATCAATGATATCTGTTTTACGTTTCCTGATTTCAGTTCCTTTACGCCAGCCATCGGTTTGAATGGGATTGATGACATGGACAACCAAATGGTTTTCCAGAAGAAAAGAATAAAGAGAAAGCCAGTAATGGCCAGTAGCTTCCATGCCAATTTCAAGCTCTGCTACATAAGGAGAGATTTTCTCAAGAAGAGTGGCTGCGCCATCAGAAGTGTTGGAAAAAGAATGGGCTTTAAAAACAACCTTCGCTTTTTCATCCATAAGGGAAGCAACATGTGTGTTTTTACCGATATCAATGCCTAAGTAAAACATAAGTAGCACCTGCCATTAAAGTATTTTAGATAGGGTCCACTGACTGATAAACGTTACTGCCTTATTGTATATACGAAGTACCCAAATAGGGTCGACATCCAACTTATTCGTAAACTTGTTTACCAGACAGAGGCATCACTCTTTCAAGAACGAGATCGTAGTCTCAAGGAAAAATCGATGTCGCTCTATCTAATGAAACAATTATACAGGATAATCCTGAATAATTATACAGCTAACAAAGGGTTATGGGTTACCTTTATCAACCTAAATACATTATATAAGGAAA
>JBOFGH010000016.1:0-1791 GCA_051649025.1 Eubacteriaceae bacterium | reverse complement strand
CTGAAATAAGCCTCTAATTTCTTGAAGTCTGGAGGGTTGTATTTCCACTTCATTCTTGGAGATGAATAAGAGTAGTTCCCACCATTGATAGTGGAATTGTTATCCATAAGTTCATTAGAAACATTAAGATCCACCTCTTCAAATTTATGGTCTCCTTCAATTCTAACAGCCCCTTGACTTTTAGCTTCAACTTTGTGAATATCATATTTAGTTCCTTCGGATGTTAAGAATGCTCCCCACGTCCAAGGCATTACGAGTCTTCTAAAATAATCTGTATCAAAAAAAGTTGATTGTATGGAGTAGCCAATAGACTTAAAAGCCCAATAAATTATCCAATAAGGAGAAATACTTGGTTTCATGTTTTTCATTGAATAACATTTATCATCTCCTTTTTCAGAATCAAGGGGAAGGGCATATTTAGCAGGAGCAAAAACAAAAGGGAGGTTTTCATCTCTACCGTCAAACTCCCATGATTTGATGATGTTTTCTTTTGTGAAATCCAAATTTATATGCTTTAATAGATCATAAAGAGTGATTTCATTTAAAGCAATTATCCAATCCGCATTTCCGCCAAAAGCATTTATCTTCATGGATTTTACGTTTCCGTTTTTCTTTTTTACTGATTTAGGGATAGCCTTTCCCGAAAAAACCTCATCTCCAAATGCAACAATTTTGAATGGTTTAATACTCTTGCTTTCTCCTGTAATGTCTAAAATAGATGTGTTTCCAATGCTTTTTAATGCTCTTTGGTTGTTTAGTGTCCCTGGTAAATCTATATCAAGAGCTTCGCTCCCTTTTTTGCGTTGGAAATCGGCCGTGTCTTCAAAAGAATAATCAATAGTTACTGGAAATTCGCCAGATGAAATATCGTAATCCAGTTCTTGATCATCCAGATATATCTGTAAATTTTTCATCTAAAGTTAATTCTTTGGTTAGCTAAATATCCTTTCAATTGAATTTGATATTCATAAACATCTTTTGCTTTTTGGGGTATTTTGGACTCAGTAATGATAAAGGGCACATAATCCTTTACGTCAGAATTTTCAATATTGAATTCAATCCAAACAATAGGGGAGTTGACGAAATCTTTTAAATGAGGCAGGTCAGAGTCAAGATAAAAAGACGTTTCAAATTCATAAATATCATCAGATTTAATATCTTGTCTGTATCTGCCGCCATTTTTGATGTCAAATACAGTTCCCCTTGGTTTTTCCCAAATTCCAGATTTTGTTTCATGATAATTTTCGGAATGTCTGAAATTTATACCATCAATACACCCTGTTGAATTAATAAAATGAAACCGAATATCACAACAGCAGTCCCTTTTATTGAGTCTCGTTGTCATGATGATACTATCAGTTTCGTCAATAGCCTGCACTTTCCATTCTTCAACATCAGGAAAATGAACTTCAGGGAAAAAACTCTTTAAATTGGTCGCTCCCTCTGGTAAGTATTGCACTTTTTTCATTAATTAAATTCCATTTGTAAATAGTTAGTAAATATTCTTGACGGATCTGCCGTGTGATAAATTTCAAATTCATGAATTATGCTTGGAGCGTCGATTTCTAACATTAGACTTTCCGCATTAAATAGTTTTATTTGCTCAAGAGAGATTTCTCTATTGGAGTAATCCGTATTAGTTATGGAGTAATTATTATATCTCCACCATGTAAATCCGAATAGCCTTTTAAATCTTATCCTCAATTCTGATACATCCATTCCTTTGTTTTGATAATACTCCTTCATTTGATTACCAAAACTAATGCTGTAATTCGTTACATGACCATTGTC
>JBOFGH010000015.1:0-28267 GCA_051649025.1 Eubacteriaceae bacterium | reverse complement strand
TGGTCAGATCTCCCATGGTTGAAGTGACGGTTTTCTTGCTGAAGCCATTGCGTCGATTGTCGGTTTCTTTGTTGGCATAGTCATACCTGGAATAACCGAGATCATCTTCCAGTTCGGCTTCCAGCATTCCCTGAAGGGTGTCACCCAACAGATCTTTCAGCATGGACTGAACATCGCCGGCATCCTCCGGTTGATATGTTGCCAGAAGCTGACTAATTAATTCTTTTCGTTCTTTGGTTAGTTTTCGTTGTCTCGCCATAATAAAAATCCTCCCAGATTAAATTTATTTTAACATTAATCTGGAAGGTTTTTCTAGCTTGACACAAAATTATTTACAGTCTCTTTAGTGATTATACTTATCTAGATATTCTTTTATTGCAGCGTCCACAATATCTCTAATTTGGATATCCGTTTGAGCTGAATAGATTTTAAGATTTCTGTGTGTATCAGGGTAAATCGTTACAGATTTATTGGAAGCCCTACCCTTCCCTACCCCAACAGTATTTTTAGTTTCAGTTTTTTTCTCTATGTTTGGTATTTTGCTATCAATCAGTTGATCGACTACACCAGGATTATACTCTTCTTCAAACTTTCGATTTGGTTTTGCCATGCTTACTTCCTCCTTCGTTCTACTTCTTTAATTATTTTTTTTGCTAATTTTTGATAAGCTCTGCTGACATCTCCATTTGGATCAGTCTCTACTGCACATAAACCTAAGTCAGCGCCTCTATCGGCTTGTACAGATGCTCTTATGGTACCACAGACAGAAAATTCACTACTGAAACTTTGACGACATTCTTTCTGACGTTGGTTTACTTCGGTGAACCTAGTTATTAAAACACCAATAAGCTCAATATCGATATGGTGTTTCTTTACACATGTATTGAAAAATGATAGCGAATCAGTTAGTCCAACCCTAGCTCTTTTACTAGCTTCCGTAGGTATGATTAACCAATCGGATGCAAAATGTGCATTTACGACTAAAATATCCATTGTCGGAGATGTATCAAAAAGAATGAAATCAAAGGCGTCCTCAATCGGTGCAATTGCCTCTTTAAGAATAAATCCTTTGTCTTCAATATTTGATACATGGATACTCAATCTCATATTGGATAGCGAAGTATCCGAAGGAATTAGACTTAAATGTTCAGTATTTGTATTCCAAATACACTTACGTACATCTGAATTTTTTGAAAATAGTAGATTTGAGTTATCATCTTCAAAATCGCCTCGTTCAAAGCCTAAAGCTTCAGTGAGGCTTGCTGTTGGGTCTAAATCGATCACTAGAACTTCATAATTCATTTTAGCCAAACAGACAGCTAAATTGTGAATAGTGGTAGTCTTCCCTACCCCACCTTTTTGACAACTTACTAGTATTTTTTCAGCCATAAAATCCCCTTCTTAGATATTATTGATTCATTGAACATTTAATTTGCTAAAATTATAATAACATACAGTTTTAAAAAAGTAAATATTTAATATATTAGATTAGTGAATATTTAACATATTATAAATATAGCGCTTTAATATATTAAAAGATTAAAATTAGAAAACATTGAAATATTGATTTTCTAGTTTTTTAAAATGTTAGCATCCTATAAGATTAACGGATTGAAATTTTCAAAGATTAAAGTTTTAAACATTTACATAATTAATATATTAATGTACTACGTATGTAAATTGTTAATGATTTTAAATATTAAAATATTGTACTTTCGATATTTTAATAAGTTGTAGTGTTATGATGCTAATCTTTTATAAGTTCAATTGATTTGAATATTAAGATATTAAAACTATAAATATTTAAAAGTTCAATATATTGCAAGCTAAAAATGATAGCACATTAACATATTGCACATGAAAAGTATTAATATATTAATAGTTTTACAAATTAATAAGATAGTAATGTAAAGTTGTAATTTGTTAATACGTTAGAGAATTAAAATTTTATTGTGCTAATGTATTAAAAGTTTGTTCGTAAGTAGCAAAGAATTATAAATATAAAAATTTAACCAATTAACATAACAATAGTTTTGTATTTTAATATGTAAAATCTATAATATTATATTAGTGTAAAACTTTGAGGAATTATAAGTATAAAATATTAAGAAAATAAAAAATTAAAAATGCAGTTTAGTGATATAGTAAAAATTTAACATATTAAAAAAACAAAATACTATTACTTCAATCTATTAAAGGTCTATTCTGGTACCATTGTTAATGTATCTTAGAAACTCTAGCTTTACGTTACTTGATTTTATCAAATAAAACGATTATAATATGGTCAATAAGTGTTTTAAAAATAAAAGTAAATTAAAGAGCTGCCTTTAGGTGGCTCTTTTTGTACCCATTTTTAGAAAGAGTGATAAGAACAATTGTTTTTATTGCTCTTTTTTATTTATAAAAAATAAAAAATAAAAGGAGAAGGTTAATTATATGGAAGTATTAGTTAGTAAATCATTATATGTGGGAAAAAAAGGTTTCACCGTTTTATCGGTAAAGCCTTTAGGGGAAAAATTAATGGGTAGTGATGGAATTCTTGAGTCATTTATTTGTGTGGGCAACAATCTGCCAAATGTCCCATTAACTTCAATGAAAATAAAAGGGCAATGGATTAAAAATAAGAAATTTGGACTTCAATTCCAAATTGAATCTTTTATAGAAAGGGAGAAAAAATTCTTAGGTATCATAGCTTATTTGAATAATTTTAAGTCAATTACATTTAAGGAGGCAATTGATATTTACTCTGCCTTTGGGATGGAAAGCTTAAGAATCTTGAATACGAAACCTGAGAAACTACTTGAAATTTATAAGAATAAGGAGACTTTTAATTCTATTTGTGTCGAAAATGAAGCAAATAGAAAATATCAAGAGATATTTATGTTACTCTCACCATTAGGAGTTAAGGTTTTCGATATTATTAATCTTTATGAAACTATTAAAGAAACAGGTATTAGTGTATCTGAATTGATTATTAAGGAGCCATATAGATGGGGACAGCTTGATTTATTGTCATTTAATGAATGCGAGAAATTAGCTAAAGAAAAGGGAAATAACGGTGTTTTTCTCTCTTACGAAAGAATGGAATTAATCATTAAAATAATTCTAGATAAATCCATAACAAAAGGGAACACCTACATTAAGAAAGAATTACTTATGAAAGAGTGTGTAGAAACACTCGAAAAAAC
This sequence comes from Eubacteriaceae bacterium, assembly GCA_051649025.1. Lineage (GTDB taxonomy): Bacteria > Bacillota > Clostridia > Eubacteriales > Eubacteriaceae > Acetobacterium. The sequence goes on along the minus strand of JBOFGH010000015.1, from coordinate 25,079 downwards.
ATATGAGTTTTTACATTACTCAAATTTTTTTAGAATAATGATAAAGAGGATGGAAGAGAGTAAGATCATAAAAATCGAAAACGATAGAGTGTATCGATATGATCTCTTCTTGCATGAGAAGGAAGTGGCAAGAGATTTAAAAAGGCTAGATTTATACAAAAAATTCATTATTGATGAAACCTGTATCAAAGAAGAGATGAATAATATTATGGAGAGTACAGGTGTAATCCTTGGTAGAGAACAAAAGGAAGCTGTCGTAAACGCACTAGTTAATCAAGTTTCTATAATCACAGGTGGGCCAGGAACTGGGAAAACGACAATTGTCAAATGCATTTGTGATATTTTTATTAAGAAGTTTGATGGCAAGATTACTTTAATTTCACCGACTGGTAGAGCTGCGAAAGCTTTATCAACTGCTCTCGAAATACATATTAGAGCAGGAAAACAATCCCAAGGACGAACGATTCATAATATCCTAAGTGCGATCCCTACTAAAAATGGTTATCTTCGATACGATGAAGAAGATATAAACGCTGATTTTGTCATTGTAGATGAAATTTCAATGCTTGATATCCAATTGTTTTCAATGTTGCTAAGGGCATTAAAAAATGGAACTAAGCTTTTATTAATAGGAGATGTTCATCAACTTCAAGCAATTGGGCCAGGAGAAGTTTTAACTCAAATGCTTGAAGCAGAGACAATTTCAACGACTTCTCTCACAAAAGTCTTCAGACAATCTTCTGAATCGAATATATTCACAAATTCAGCTTTAATTAAAAATGGAATTAGTACATTAAATTACGGCGATGACTTTATGTTTTTAGAAGAAGATAACTTTAGCGATACAGCTAGAACAATTGTAAAAATATATTTGGAAGCGTTAAAAGAATATGATGAGGATGAAATCATGATATTGACACCTTATCGTGCAAAAACCCCAACGGGGACAAATGCACTTAATAAAAGAATTAGGAATATTGTCAATCCTAATGATATTGCTAAGAAAGAAGTGTTTATTGATGGCAAAACATTTAGAGAAGGTGATCGAATTGTTTTTCTCGAAAACAATAATAAGGTCTCCAATGGTGATGTTGGAAAGATTAAAGGTATTAAGCATGGAACACTGTCATTGGAGATAAACAGTAAAATAGTTTATTTTAATAAGGCGGACCCAGCATTAAAGAAAATGTCTTTAGCATATGCGGTTACTGTTCACAAGAGCCAAGGATCCGAATATGCTTTTGTACTATTTACAGTACAGGAAGGTCATAAAAATCTGACAAGAAATCTTTGTTACACTGCGATTACAAGAGCAAAAGAAAAATGTATTATTATTGGTCAAAAAAGCGCCTTAAGCAAAGCGATAATGTTAAAAGAGAGAAGTGGAGTTAATTGCTCGTTGGGGCAAAGGATGAAAGAAATGGAGGATTTATGAAGTATTTAGAGATACTTGAAGAAGCACTAATTAAAATTGAAAATTTGTCTGTTGAAATGGAAGTTTTAAAAAGAATATCGATTATTAGAAAAGCAAGATGTTTGGAAAAAAATAAAGTAAGAGAAAACAAAGAAATACCGAAACATTTTAATTATTTAACATCTTGGCTTGAAGAAATTACCTTATTCGAGTCAGTAGAAAAGAAAGATGAGAGTAAAAAGGATAGGCTAAAAACGAATTATGAAAACTTATTGCTTTTTTCAATGGAAACAATTCAATTGTTAAGGTTAAATTTGATGAACAAAGAAATAAAGGATTACAAAGATTACAATAAGGAAATGATGCGAGTTTTGAAGATTGCTCTAATTTCTTATGTCAATGCAAGAGAAACTGTAAAGCCAATTCATAAGTATTTAAAGGAGGGAAAAAATGAAATTTGATGCATTTGATATACTTGACATGTTTGGTGTCAATTATATTAATAAAGAAGGAGCAATTCGTATTAACTGCCCTTTTTGTGAAGGTAAAAAATCCTTTGGAATAACTAGGGGAGGATCAAACGACTCATTATTCAATTGCTTTTCTTGTGGTGTTTCAGGGCATACATTACAACTCTATTGTTTATTTAAGGGAGTAGAAATTGATATGCATAATGAAGAAAAACGAATCGAAATGATTAAAGAAATTAATCAAAAACTAGGATTAACATTTGAAAAATACTTTAAAGCAGATAAAAGAGAAAAGAAAAAAGAATTAAAGGAATTAGAGATGGCAGGTATTGAACACAGGAATAATACTTACCAGCAATTACTTGATATTTTACCATTGAAGAATGAACACTTTATTTCTTTAAAAAATAGAGGATTAACAGATGACATGATTAAAAAAAATCAATATCGATCAGCAGTTGATAAGGGGGTGGAGTTAATATTAAAAAAATTACAAAGTAGTGGGTGCCAATTTCTTGGGGTTCCTGGTTTTTATAGGAAAGAAACAGGGGAATGGACGTTATCGTATTTGCCTAGTGGTATTATCATCCCAACAAGGGATGATAACAATAAGATAAAAGGAATTGTAATAAGGTTAGATAATCCCAAAGATGGGAATAAGTATATTTCTCTATCCTCTGTTGAAAAAAAGCAGGGAGTAAAAGGTGATGCTAGCTGTCATATAGTAGGGGGGCCTGATTTAACTAAGTTTATTTTAACTGAAGGTAATTTAAAAAGTGATATTGCTTTTCAAAATTTAGAAATGCCTGTAGTTGGACTTCAAGGTGTTAGAAATATTAATTCATTAGAAAAAGTTCTGGAAAAACACAAAGAAGTTAAAAAAATCTATATTGGTATCGATCAAGACCGAATCGAAAATAAATTTGTTTATGAAGGGTTTAAAAACATTACTAATTTGCTAGAGAAAAAAAGGATCAACTATAAAGTACTAGTGTGGAATAGTCACTACAAAGGAATAGATGATTATTTAGTTAAAAAAAATAATAATTTTAATTCTTTTTCATGATAAGTTTTCTTTTTAAAAAATTTTGAAACGCATTTATAGAGCCATTTAAGTAAAGAATGGCTCTTTTAAAATTAGACTTGACTTGGAATGAGAAATGTTATATCCTTAACTTAGATAAATCTATTGAGAGCGACCTTCTATGAAGGTTGCTTTTTTTATATTCTAAATTTGGGGGAAAAATATGAGCGTTAATAATTACGAAACATTAAAAAAACTCGAAAAAGAGATTAGAGAAAAACATGAAATACTAGAATCCAACAAGGAATATAAGCAAGATGATATAAAAAAAGCAGCCAAGATTATTGAAACACTTCAGATGCATGGGAAATTACCAAAGGTTTACACAAAAACTGAGAGAAAATTTGGTTGTACCGAAAAGAGAGATGAATGGGAAGCTAGATGCTACCTAAATACGCAAAAACTATTGGAAAATTATCATGATTTAAAAAGTATACAGAAAGGGCTTCCTCTGATACTTAGAGAAGAGTGTGAACTAGACAAAAATGTACCCGATAATATTTTCTACCAAAAAATCATTGATTTATTTGAATTAGAAACAGAAGAGGGGAGATTGGATTCAGTATATCGAGGAATGAGGGAGTCGATTAGAACAGATAATGCTTTGAAGCATGTCGATAATTGTTTAGCGATGCTGAAGAAATCAAGAGATTACAAGGACTATTATAGAATATTAAAATTCGTGTATATTGATAATGTTAATATAGGAACAGAAGCTCAAGTCAATGGAGTGAATAGGCTATTGAAGACTCAGTGGTCAAAATCAAACTACTATTTGAAGAAAAAGGAAGCAATAAGGAAATTGAGTTTGTTTTTATGGTATGGTGAAAATAATGAGAATGCTTTAATGAATACCTTAGTTGCACTTTTAGGTGTCTCTTAGACTAGAGTGTTGGGATCCTACAAATTATATTTACATAAACGCATTTGTTTGCTATAATCTAAACAGTGTTAGTTAAGTGCCTGTGGCACAATTGAGTGGGATTATTATATAGTTTTACAGTGTAAGCGATCGTTGATCGCTTTTTTTTGTACAAAAAATTAGAGGAGGAATTTATGAAAACTTTATTTAGTAAAGAAAAAGAAGTTTTAATGTTGAAGTGTGGGTTGTTAAGTATCGCAACTATGGGAATCATACTAATGTGTAGCATTCATAATGCATTTGCGGTTGACCTTTTTGCTGTGGCAGAAGGAGTGTTTGATAGTGGGAGGGCTAAGCTGGTTGGTATCTCTTTTTCAATTGCTAGTGCAATGCTTACTGGTATAGGTATAGCAAAGATGTTTACGAAGAATGTACAGGCAAAAAAAGTTTTAACTGATTTTATGTTTGGAGTAATTTTTAGTTTTATTTTGATCTTGTTGTGGCCTGCGATATTGGAGTTTATCAGAGGGATCATCGGAGACGGCTCGAATATAACATTTTAAAATTATAAATAAAACTGGAACCACTCACCAGTTTTATTTTTTTTCATTTCTTGAAAAGGAGTAATTATGGCTTGGTTAATAGAAAATACAATCGAATTTATTTCAACAACCATTGGATCGGTATTAAATCTCTTGTCACTTGTTTTTCTATCGATTGTTGGACCCGATCTTACTAATTTTAATGCATGGTTTCCTGAAGCGGCATTGTTACATACAATCATCCAATCTTTGGGGATTGCAATATTGAGTGTAATAACAATTTTTAATATATTTTGTGTTCTTCTAAGACCAATAACAGAAAGTAAGCAAAACCTATTAAAATTGATTTTGAGATTTTTTGTATTTGTTTTTTTGATTGTCTTTGGTTTGGAAATCATAACTGCTGTTCTTGATTTCCTAAAAGGTCCTTTTGGTTTAATTACAGAAGCAAATTCAGTGAGTCTTTCTCTTGAGAATAAAGGAGTCGTTGACTTCGAAGAGTTAGGGAATGCGATTAAAACAGGTGTTGGAAGTATAAAAATAGATGAGATGAACATTCCTCATCTACCAGGACCGATAGAAAGTTTATTTCAAGCAATATTTATATTGCTCATAGGTTTAAATTATATAAAGTTGTTGTTTGAAATCTTGGAAAGATATGTTTATTTAGGATTTATATCATATACGTCACCGCTTGCTTTTTCAACAGGGGCAGCTGATTCAAGTGCTGGAATCTTTCACACTTGGGTGAAATTATTCATTTCTCAGTTAGTATTAATGTTTCTTAATGTATGGTTTTTAAGAATAGTGAATTCAACTTTAGCACTATTGATTGTGAATTTAACTACCTTGGGGACAGGAGGAGATCTTCCAATGATAGGAATTGGATCTGGAGGAATTGGATCCGCTACCCTCTTGATGGTAGTCGTCCTTATGTTTATAAAGCTTGCATTACAAGCTGATAATCTCTTGTCCAGGTTGGGATTAGATGCCGCTCCAACAGGTAAAGGAGTTGGAAGAGAAATATTAGGAGGTATAATGTCCGTTGGACTAATGGCGAGTAGAGCAGGAAGCGCCTTTACGGGAGGTAGAGGAGGTGTTGTTGGGGCATTATCAAATGCTATGGGAGGTGGACCAACGCTAAGTGAAGCGGGTTCCTTAACCGCTCAAACAGGAGGTAAAGCAAACAATCTTCTGGTAGGTTCTCAAGCAGGAAATGCAAATAAAAGATTAGAACAAAATAAACCAAATGATATTGATAGAAAAGTTGCGATGCAACAGATGAACGGGCCTTCTAGATCAACGATAAACCCAAGAGCATCAACTGCGGTACTTGGTATGAATGCACCTGGATTTTTAAAGCAAGGAAGTAAGGTTAATAGCTTGGTTAGTGGTGCAGGAAAAATGACGGGCCAAATGATAACTAAGGGTGGACACGCAACTACTTTTGATATTTCTAATAAAAAGCCATTATCAGGAGCGCATCAGAAAATTAAATTGGGAGATGGATCTGACGGGTACGTAAGTTTTGGGAATCCAAATGCGATCCGAGAAAAAGCGAATTTTGGAATTGGTTCACAAGGTAGCTCGGTCGCAGAAAGGACATTCGATCAAAGGGAAACGAAAGAAGCGTTAAGAACAATTAATGGTATTGACTTAAATGCATATAATGGACTAACGATTAGAGATGATGGAAGAACTTTACTTGGTAGAGCTGATGGAACTGGGATAGATGAATTGTTTCCCATAGGAACGGTTGATGGAAATTATGAAGGGAGTGTATTTGAAGGAGAAGACAGTGTTTTATATGGTATACAGCCTTATAGTGGAAATACTTTCTCTAGCATAACTCCTGATATGGTAACAGAAAATGTAGATGGTATATTTAATGAAGATACACAAGTGGTTAAGAGTTTGAATAATGATTTTTCAATTAATGGCATTCCAATTGAACAAGCAGAATTACACAAAGATAGTGATGGGATTTATGATTATGCAGATGTAACACTATCTTCGGGTGAAATGGCAAGGATTTACGACCCAGCGATTATAGAGCCGAGTAAGGAATTTGGAACTTTGAGCAAGACAAGTGGAGAGAACCAAGTAGCTTACTACGAAATATCTAAAGATGGATCTTTTACTGGTACACGAGTTAAGTCTATGAAAACAGCGAAAAATATTGAAGATACATACTGAATTTAATGATTTTTGATGGGAGGAGGGTGTAATTGAATAATCAGGATAATCAAAATAGTAATGAAAATGATTTAAGAAGCGTTAAAAATACTTTGAACAATGGCTATAATGGCGCAAAAAAAATTGAGGAAATTGCAAATAAAAGTAAAAATAGCAAAGAAACTAGCGAAACCGAAGATTTCAGTACACCCACACAAAACAGGTCGGAAATCCCTAAAAAAAAAAAAATTAAAGAACCTAGAGAAGGAGTAAAAAAAGAGAAAGGAAATCCTTCAGATCGAAAAAAAGGTGTAATAAATAAAGAAGATGTATCAAAAAAGATGCCAGATAATGCTTTTAAAAAAGGAATTTCTAAAAAAGCCGAGGAAACAACAAAAAAAACGGCTGAAAAAGCAACTGAAAGAGTTGTAGAGAAAGCGACCGAAAAATCTGTAGAAGTTGCGACTGAGGTTGCGACTACATCAGCAGGTACTGCAATAGCTGGACCTGTTGGTACTGCTATTGGAAAAGTGGCAGGAAAAGTAGTTATCCCTCTTTTAAAAATGTTGTTGGCAATTTGCGGTATTTTTTTTGTTTTCAACGCTTTTGTCACTTCTCTACCTTCGTATGTTTTCAATGGTACATTTGGTTATAATTACAAAGCGCAAGATATTGAAATGAGAACCACAACGGATCCAAATCAAAACTACCAAATTGCTGCAACGAAATTAGATGAGTCACTTCAAAACGCTCAAGATGAAGTAAAGAAGGCGAAAAGCAGTGCTTTAATTAATTTATTTGGAGTAGAAACAGAATATGTTTTATCTGCTTATTCCCTTTCCATGAAACAGTACGAACTAAATCCTTCTCAGAATGAAGAGCTTACTTCTTCGGATAATAAATTTAATGCAAACTTAGATATGAATAATCAATACACACTTAGCAAGAGCTATAAAGTTGATTTATCAAGAAAACTTATTTCTAAATTGCCTCAATTGATACTTAATCGGCTAACTTCAATTGTGCCTAATACGCCAAAACAAGTGGTTTATGGTGGCAAAAATTCGCAAGAAGCAATTGGTAGTTATGTTCAATTAGTAAATTCTGAGAACCCGTTACCAGAGGACTATAAACCTAATGACTTAGTAACGTTTGAAGGAAGAACCAGTCAGGAAGTGCTTTTGCGAAAAGACGCCTCAGAAGCACTCAAAAATTTATTTGATGAAGCGGATCGACAAGGCGTCGATTCTTTGTATGCAGGTTCTGGGTATAGAGATTATGCAGTTCAAGCGTATTTGTATGAGAATGACGAAGGTAGAGGGGAGGTGGCACCACCTGGGATAAGCGAGCATCAGCTTGGATTGGCAATTGATGTCACAAGTATTAATATTGGTATGCGAATAGATCACCAATTCGATGGCACGATTGAAGATAACTTCATGAGAAACAATGCTCATAACTATGGATTCATTATGAGTTATAAAGGAAAAGACAGCTCTCTTTTTGAATCATGGCACTATCGATATGTTGGCTTACCTTTATCAGTTGAGCTTAATGAAAAGGACATAAGCTTGGAAGAATATATCAGTGGGGAACAGGGAAAAACTGAGAATGTGGTTGAAAGTAAAGAAGTAGAAGTACCGATTGAAAAAAAATTGATATTTGAGGCTTTTTTTGATTCTGACAAAAAGCTGACAGATATAATGGAAGGTGCTTTTTTTACAAAAACAACGTATGATGAACGCATTGAATATCTTTCACAATCAATGAAGAAAACCATAGATACTTCGCGAAGAAAAAAGAACGGCATGGGAATTAGCAGTGGGGAGTATGTCTGGCCAACCGAAGGATATCCAATGGGAGGTGCTGATGACGATGATTGGGGTGATCGATTTCACCCGATATTATTAACAGTGACGTTTCATGATGGTGTTGATATTCCAGCTCCAGAAGGAACACCAATTGTTGCAGCGAAAGAAGGTAAAGTAATTTATTCGGCAGATGCTGGTGCGTATGGGAACAAAGTTGAAATTCAACATGAAAAAAACGTTATGACATTCTACGCACATATGATATCAACGGCAGTAAATGAAGGTGATATTGTGAAAAAAGGGCAGATCATTGGATATGTTGGGACAACTGGGAGATCTAACGGAAACCATTTACATTTTGGTTGTCATGTAAACGGAGAATCTTATGATCCAATGTTACTATACCAAGCAACAACAAGTTCTGTTGACCTAACAGGACAAACGCCTGTGAGAGTAAGAGTCACTTATTACACCGCCCCAGCGGGTAGCGTTGGTTCGTGGTATTTTTTCAATAATGGGGGAAATTACCCTGGCCCGTTACGTGCAGGATACTCCTGTGCAGGGTGGACGGGGTTGCCATTTGGAACTTCGGTAAGAATACCTGCGGCAGCAGGCAGGCTAGGAAATCCGTCGGGAACTTTTATCGTGCATGACTATTGTGGCGCTCAATATGATTCGAGAGAAACAGATTGGCCTGACAAAGAACAAACGCTCAATTCGATGAGGGAAAACAATGTGGTAGGAACGATTGATATTTTTGTAAATTCATACTCAAGTAGTGATCTTGGTGGATTTACAGGAGCAGAATATTTTGATGCTTATCTGACAGCGCCAGCAAATTACCATCCCAGTGATGTAGTAGGGTATTAAAAAGAAAGGAGACTTAAAAAATGAAAGATAGGAGAATTGTAATTCCTGAAAACTTTTCGGTAAAAGGTAAAGTTTTTAAATATCTATACATAAGAAACCTGGTAGAAACAACAATTATGTTATTTCTCATAGGATATCTAGAATTAAAAGTAGTTTCACTTTCATTAAACCTTAAACTTATTCTTATGGTATTAACCTGCCTTCCTTTATTAATATTTGGAATCACTGGGATAAGAGGTTACTCGTTAATTCAATATGCTATGATATTCATTGGTTTTCATAAAAATAAGAGGAAACTGAAATACAGAAGGATATTAAAACGAGTAAAAATAAAGAATAATAAAAAAAAGAAAAAACCTCATACTGAAGAAAATGAAGAAGAGAACGTTATAAATAATGGATACGAAGAAAACTTTAAAGACAAAAGTTTTAATTACTTACAGAAGCTTTTAGAAAACATTATTCCTAGTAGTGTTAGGGAAAATAGATCACAACAATTTTTCACTCAACAAGCGTTGCCTTTTAAAAAAATTCAACACGGCATTATTGTCACCAGAGATAATCGGTATGTAAAAATTCTTGAGATTTTACCTTTAAATCTTAGAAGCTTGTCGGATGAAGAATTCGAACAAGTTAAGCAGAGTTACCAAAGTTGGATGAATATTAGTCCCAATTCGTATCAATTAAAAATAATAACGTCCAAAGCAAATCAGAACGAATATCTGAATTATTTAAAAAATTTTCAGAGCAACGAAAAAGAAGATAAAGTATATAGATTTAGAGAGGTTTATATTAATTATGTCGCAACACTTGCGACAACGAGTTTAGAAAGAAGAGCTTTTATAATTTATGAATATGATGAAATGAATCCAAAGTATGTGAGTTTCGAGGAAATCTATTCTGACTTAGTTACACAGGAGCAAAAAATAGTAAGTGCTTTTAGGGAAATGGGTAATACTGTCATCTCCTATGATTCAGAAAGTGAAAGTAAGAAAAGGACATTGGAAATATTATATTTTCATTTGAATAAGCGATCCAATGAGGAGACTTTTAAAGAAAGATACAGAAGGGTTTATGAAGATACTAAAAGGGTTAAGAAAGCATTGAATTTTGATGATGAACAACTTGATATGAGAGACTTAGTATCACCAAAGGGCATTGACTTTACTAATGCAGATTATGAATTTACGGATGGTGTTTATAAAAGTTACTTTTCGATTGATCCAGAATCTATTAGTAGCGAAGTTTATTTTGGGTGGGTAGACAATTTAACGAATCTCGGAGAAGGTTTTGATCTTGATATTTTTATCAGGAAACAGAATAATCGCATTATTGAGGAAAGAATTGAAAGAAAGCTCGGTGATACTGAGATAAAAGTAAATAAAGAAAGTGGTAATACAACCACTGGCTACGCGTTGCTTAATAAACATGAGGCAGGGAAAGAAATTCTTAGGGCTTTAGCAAATAAAGATCAGTTTTATTATTTTGCTATCGTATTAACAATCTATGGAGAAACATTAACTCAGTTAAAAAAACGTCTTGCTACTGCTAAATCAAAACTAAGAAAGCTAAATAGGATGCAAGTATTTAAGACATCGCATCAGAAAGAAGCATTCTTTAATGCGACCATGCCTCTTAACAAAATAGAAGGTTCTATCTTTGAAAAAATAAAAAGAAATTCTCTTTCGGAAGGAGTGGCTTCTTTGTATCCTTTTACTAATAGCCAAAGTGTCGATACTGAAGGAATAATTGTTGGACTTTCAAATAATTATGAGGTTGAGAGGATGGATCTATTTAATACTGCAAGATATCTTAATGGGAACCTCTTCTGTGTTGGTTCTTCAGGTGCAGGAAAAACTTACTTGCTATCAATGATAGCAACACGGTATCGTTTATTAGATGTACCAGTAGTAATTGTTTCACCTATAAAAGGCCACGAATTTGCTTCAGTTTGTAAAAAACTAGGTGGAAGTTTTGTGTCGTTTGCACCAGGTTCAGGAAATTGTATCAATATAATGGGAATAACAGAATTTAGTAGAGGAAATAGCATTCATTTAGATGGTGACGAATACAAGATATCACCATATCAAGAGCAAATTAATGACATCAAATTATTTTTTAAATCAATTAAAGAAGATTTTGATGCAAAAGATGCAGCGAAATTGGATCGATATTTAGTAATAACTTATTCCAAATTTGGAATATATGCAAATGATCGTAATTCGATATATTTGAACAAAGATGGGCAAACTTTAAAAAGAATGCCGATTCTAGGGGACTTGTATGAAGCATTGGTAGAATCAAATGAGTGTCAAGATCTTGTAGAAGCATTGGAACCTTTCGTTTCTGGAACTTATTCTGATTTTAACCAACAAACGAATGTGGACATGAGCAATAAATTTACAGTGATAGACCTTTCGTCTTTTCGGAAAGAGTTAATACCCGTAGGAATGATTTTAGCAATGGCACATATAAGAGCTTTTATGAATTTCGATATTACACAAAAGAAAATTGTTGTTTTTGAAGAGCTTTGGCATTTCTTCAAAGAAAATAGAAATTCTAATGAAATAGGCGAATTCATTCAAACGATAGTAAAAGTAATTCGAGGTTTAGGAGGGGCGGTTTTATTTGGTACCCAAGACTTGAAAGATTTAGATAAAAACAATTATACAAGAAGTATTTTATCCTCCTGCTATACTAAGATTCTGCTTTATTTAGAACCGCAAGAAATTGATATTGGAGTGAATCTCCTCGGCTTAAATGAAAAACAAAAGATGGAAGTTGCATCTTTTGTTCCCAAAGAAGGAGAACCAAGGAGAGGAATTATTATAACAGGAAGAGAAAGTCGGACAATTAATATCATCGCCTCAAGAGAAGAACACGAAACCTTTACGACTAAACGGGATGAATTATTGGATTTAGCATTGAGAAACAAAGAAAAAAGGGCGGAATAATGAAATGGGGTTAAGAGAATATGAAAAAGATCTAGTTGATATGATTGAGATGTATCGAGCTGCTAGATATGAGTCATTTTTTGCCTTCGGAATTTTCGCTTTTCTAAAAGAAAACAAATCAAAAATTAAAAATAAGAATGAATTAATTAATACAGCATATGAAAGAGTTAATGCAAGTATCCGACGAATGCAAAACGTCGGATATTTTTTTATTGATAAAGATGGATTAGTAACGAAACAAGCGAAAATAGTGAATAAAGAGGTAACGAAAGATAAATTTGTAGAAGTAAACAATAAATGCTTTTTCTTACATCTGCATTTGTTCTCTGATATAAGTTTTTACAATGTAAATATTGACTTAGCGAGAAATCGAAATCATTTAATTTTCACGAATAAGGAAAAAAGATTTCAATTAACGATTTTGGACGAGATACTGGATACTCATAATCAAAACCAATATGTTATTGATCGACTCAAGGAAGAAAGAGAGAAAGATTTTACAAACATCTTCTTTCTTTTTCAAAAGGAGGATTATAAAAGAATAGATTTTTCAGGCATGAGTGGGTATTTTGCAGTGCTTAAAGATGAAGGGTACAAAGAATTTGAAAACTTTGAAATATTGAAAAACGTGAAAAAAGTTGGATTGAAAAAATTTGATTTTGAAAAGTCAGATTAGTATTGAATTGATTTATTAAGAAGAGTGTCTTAAAAGGAGAGCTAATGAAAAAAGATATCAAAAGGTTGGGTGAATTACAAAATCAACTAGAAACCTTAAAAAAACTAAACCTTCAAATCTCAACCAATTTTTTAGTAGAATATTTAGAAATAGCAGAAAAATATATATTAAAGATTAGGAATCTTTATGTTCTAGACTATTCAGTTGAGCAGAAAAATACAGAAGAAGAACTTAAGAATACAACACGAAAGATATTAGAGGTAGGTTGTGATACTTCCGACGAGAACCATATTACAATAAATCTACCATTACGGCTTCTCAAGAAAAAAAGAGACCGATATTTGTTGGAAACTTTAAGCATTTGTTTAGAACATTATATAAAAAAGCCGCTTTTTCTCAAAAATAGGATTGTAGTTTTTGAATTTGCATTTATGTCATCGAAAGCTCTCGATTACGATAATATAGAAGTGAGTAGCATTTTAAATGTATTGACTAAGTGTTTTATCTTTGATGATTCTCCTAATTTTATCGATTTGTATTTTTGTTCGAAACAGAGCATGAAGAATGAAACAATCATTCATGTTTTTGGAAAGGAAGAATTTATATTTTGGATTAATAAGGAGAGGTATGATGAAGAAAGTAAGTAAAGATCTACCCACATTTGAAATACTGAAGCTCTTGTCTTATACAACAGAAATATCTCCGAAGATAATTAGTTTACTAGAAATAGAAGGGAAAAATAAAAAAACATATGCTAATACGATAAGTGAAATGAAGAAAATTAATACATACAAGAGTGATTGTGGTGAAGTAGTCGGTCCACTAAGAGCCGTAACAACACAAGGAACAGGTATTCATAAAACGATAAGGCTGACGAAAGATGCTTATGAAAAAAAATTATTAAGGCTAGTAGGGGAGAGAGAGCAAAAGAATTATGAGCGTATGATCGGTGAAAATTTTAACTATTCGCACAATAAAATGTCAATAGAAAGAAATCACTTACTCTCTAAAACCATTTTTCTTATGGGAAAAAATGACATTGAATGTGTTTCTTTAGAAGAAATAGAAAATTTAGGTAAATTACCTTTTTTTGTAAAAAATATTGATATTAAGAGGGCCTTTTCATCGGAAGCTGGCCATAATTCAAAAGCGATTCATCAAGGACGTACTCAGGGCATATTTGGAATTGGCGGAAAATATTATAATGTTTATGGGTTTGATAGTGATACAGCGAAATGGTCAAATGAGAATGAAAGAAGATTAATTAGTACAACGGAATATATTATAAAAAAATTTCTTCATCCTCTTTCATTTGATGAAAAGGATGAGGATTGTTTTAACAATGGAATACTAATAATGGATGATTTTGAAATACTAGAAAAAATCTTAATTAAAAATGAAGATATTATTGCAAGAGAATCTATCAAAGTATTTGGTGTTTTTAATAATTTTCATTTTCTGTGGACTGAGAGAATTGATGATATTTTGAAATTAATGAAAATAGAAGAGTATTTAGAAAAGTTAAAAATGATGACATTTTCATCCCATGAAAATATATATACTGGTTTAGAAAGGGATGGCATTACAGATAACGGAGAGTATTTGTTGTTTACTTTCGACCTTAATATGAATCGCTTAATTCGATTTAAAAAAGGAGCCAAGAATAATCAGGATAAGAAATTCATGGTGTATGGATTTGATTGGCAAGAAAAATTTCTAAGGTCATATTTTGGAGAAAATTTTAAGATAGCAACAATAAAGGCAGAAAGACTTTTTCAATTAATGGAGTATGAGTATGAAGGAATTTAGAAAAAGAATTTCATTAGCCAAATTAAATGTAAAAGTTTATGTGAAAAAAATAGGTATTAAAAAATTCCTTCAGTTTATGTCAATCACTACATTGACACTGCTTTACATTTCAGGTCTAATATCAGAATTCTTTATCTATACACTAAGTATTTTTAGAGAAGATCGCTTTTTTACTTTTAATCCGTTTAAGGTATGGTATATCGCATTAACTAACGGTGGTATTGGAAATTTAATTATACTGGCATTGTTATGTTATGCAGCTTATTGGAAATTAGCACGAATGGAGTTGGAAAAGGGCGAACTTCTTGATGAAAGAGGAATTCGTTTGGCCAAAGTTCCAATTGCAGGGTCTGCAAGATGGCTAAAGGAAGAAGATAGAAATAGATTGATTGTTAAATCAAGCATTTCTAATGCTAAAGGTCAAATAATTGGAACAGATGAAGGTTTGGCGTGTGTAATTAATCCAAATGAAATAAGCAATGATAACGAAATTGTTTTTGGACCAACAGGAGCAAAAAAATCATCGAACTATGTTTTTAATAAGATTTATGCTTGTATAAGATTAGGTCTAAGCTTTTTATTAACAGACCCAAAGGCAGAGGGGTATGGAGAAACGGTTAAGTTGGCTGAAGAAGAGGGCTTTGATACCAAGGTACTAAATATAAAGAACCCGCTTCTTTCAGATTCTGTAAATATATTTGAAGGAATATATATTGATGATCCAAACATCACGGGGATTGTCAGGTCTACTGCTACGACGATATTAGACAACACAACGCCCATAAATGCTGGAAGGCCAAATGAATTTTGGGAGTCTGGAATGACAAATCTGCTTTATATTCTTCTCTACAAAACGATTGATGCTCAAACAGAGTGTCGAGACTATGGAAATGTCAGAAGAAATAAGGGAAGAATCAGGGACATATCTGAAGCTAATCCAGGAACATTGCCATATGCATATCATCACCTCATGGAAATGTCAGTCGAAAAATTTGCGGATGAAAGCTATATTCAAAGTTTTAGAAATAAAGATAAATTTCATCCAATTTTAAAACCTTTACTTTCTTTTAACGAGGCACCACAAGTGGTTAAGGAATCTGTAATTTCAAGCTTAAGGATTAGATTGGGGATACTTCAGTCTGGACCAATTGCTAATATGCTAAACGAACCAGAAATATCCTTAGTAGAACCAGCCAAAAAAAAATGTGCATATTATGTAGTCATGGATGACCAAGATTATTCGAATGCTTTTATTGTTGCGTTGTTTTTCCATTTGTTTTTTTTAAGAACAACACAATATGCTGATGCTCAACCAAATAAAAAATGTAAAGTTAAAATTAATTTGATTCTTGATGAGGCACTTAGTGGGATAAAAATACCGAATCTTCCACAGAGAATGGCCACTGCAAGAAGTCGTGATATCGCAATAGCGGTTGTTATTCAGGATATTAATCAATTCAATACTACATATCCTGATGATTGGAAAAGTATGATTGCCAATTGCGGGACATTAATCGTAATGGGGGCGAATGATACCGATACACAAGAGTATATTTCAACGATAACAGGAATCGCAACGATTGAACAAGAAGGTGAAAGGTACAGTAAAAAAGCCGTTGCACCTTTAGAGATGCATCCTGAATATCAAAAACAGATTGGCGGAGCTGGTAGAAATCTATTGACTCCAGACGAAGTAGGAAAAATAAAAAGAGATGAACTTCTAGTGAGAATACAAGGTTTTGATGTGTTTAGGCTGAAAAAATTTTTTTATAAAATGGATCCTCTTTATGACGATAGTAACAAAGTTACGATAGAGGATTTTCTTGTGCATAAAGAAAAAAGGAGTAGGATGAGAGAAAATGAGAATCATGGAAAGATAGAGATAGGTAGTGATGAAGATTTTCCAGAATTAATTAAAATCGTTGGCAAGCATGAGGATGTAGAAAAAATAAATAATAAAGAGAAAATAGATAGGAGGATTGAAATAAAAAAAAGTAGCATCAACCTTTTGAATGCAGCAACCGTAGTTAATTGTGAAAAAACTGATGATTTAGGAGATTTTGAAGATCAACTGTAAGAAGAAAAAGATATGCTATGTAGCGAAAAGAATAAAAGATCAATAAAAAAGCAAGACTGAGTTCTTGCTTTTTAGCATTCATGAAAGTGCGAAAAATTTAAAAAATAAAAAAAGAAAGGTGAAAACATGAAAAATTACTTAATGGAAGAAGCAGCTGTTGAAAAGGGAGGAGATATGGAAACTATGAAATTTGAGGGTGAGGGAAAAATAGAATCGAGTGTTGTGGAAGCAAATGAAAATAATAAAGAAGACAAAAAGGAAGAACTATTTAGCCAAGAAGAATTAAAAGAAATTTTAGAAGAAAGTAAACTTGAAGAAATTGATATTATAAAAGAGGTAGAACCAGCTACGGAAAATGAAAACAGACCATCTAACTCTAGTTTTGAAAGAAGAACCCCTAAAATATTGTCAATCGATGGAAAATTAGCAGTAGAAACTAAAAGCAAGAAGAGAGCAGAGACGCGGATAGCCTTATCTACTTCGCAAAAGACGAGGACTCCCTTGACTGGTGAAATTGACATGATTGATGAAAATTCATTTGGCGTAGTAGCTTGCGTCACTTATAAAGAAGCAACGGTTTACATTCCAGCAAACGAAATAAGAAAAACGAGGGAGCCTGATGATGTAGATGAAAAAGGGCAACCAGTATACTTTAATCCAAATAATCCAAATAGACGATATACAAAGAATCAGTATGAAAATATCATTATAAAGAAATTTCTTGGTGCAGAGATTGACTTTATAATCAAAGAAGTAGTTGAGGAAAGTGGTAGCTTTATAGCGGTTGCAAGTCGTTTGGAAGCAATGGAGTATTTAAGAGAAAAGTTCTACTTAGAGGGAAAGAAACACGGTAACGAAAGAGTCAGAGAAGGAATGATCGTAGAAGCAAGAGTTGTACTTGTGACGAAAAAAACATTGACCATTGAAATCTTTGGAGTAGAAACGAATATACCGGTAGAAGAAGCTACTTATTTGAGGGCTACAGATCTAAGTGTAGACTTTAGTCCAGGACAAAGAGTTCTCGCAAAGATTTTATCAATTGTTGTTGATGAAGAAACTAATGATATAGAAATAAGAGCATCAATTAAGCAGGCCCAACCGAATGTCAGGAAGGAAAAGATAGAAAAACTAAAGATAGGAAGCAATATTAAAGGTGTAGTTTCCTATGTAAGCGATAAGGGCATATATGTAAAAATTAATGATTATTGCGATTGTTTCTGTTTATACCCAAAAGACGGGAAAAATCCTTTAGTTGGAGATATTGTAATTATTAAGCCTTTCACTATTGATGTTGAAAAAGAATTTGTTAGAGCGAGAATTGTCAAAATTTTCAGTAGTAGATAGTAGTTAGGAGGAAAGGCAGAATAAAAACTGTCTAAAAACATGGTTGAAAAAAACAATGAAACTAAAGAAACAATCGAAAATTTTCTGCTTTCAAAAAAAGTTTTAAAAAGTGATCACCCAGACATTTATCGCTATATATATAAAGAAAGCGTTATTTGGATCACTTTTTTATTTACTATGCCAATGTTAGTAATGAGGTATAAGGCTGGTATTATTGAAGAAACCAGTTCTAAAGAACTTGCGAATATCAATAGAATTAATTCGCAAAGTGAAGGCAAAGTAATGATAATAAATAGAAAAATTATCTACGAAAAGAAAGTTCCATTTAAAGGGGTGTGCAATTTGCAAGACCTAGAAAAAATCATCGATGATTTTGGTAATGAAGCGGTAGAGGTGTATTACAATGTTTTCAAAGAAGATTAGAATTAATATAAATTTTTACTTAACCTTTCTACTATTCCTTTTGATGCTTTTTACGTTGCAAGTAAGCCCCTTAGTAAAAGCGAGTAGTGGGTTAGAGATAAACCTTTTAAAGTCGTTAGAAGGTCACAAGGTAAGGATTGTTGATGAAAGTGGAGAAGTTCTTGAGACTGTTACAATTGATGCCATGGGGAAGGCGAAATTTAAAGAAAATATATCAGAAGGAGCTTCGGTAGAAATGGATATTGATGCGCCTCTTACAATGAGACAATTAAATGAAAAAAACGTGTATGGAATGGAATATTCATATGTGATAACCATTGTATTGTTGTTGTGTGTTTTGGAAGCGGTTATGTTCCATTTTTACTACAAAAAAAAGATTAGAAACGAATATGGATTTTTAATGGAGTATGCGCTAAATGAAGAACTGGATGGAGATGAATGATTTAAGAAAAGAAATAGCAATCGTGATAATATCCGCATTGTTTATGCTATTTCTAACGAACAGAGTTTTTTTTATTGCTTATGTGACAACTAAATCAATGGAACCTACAATTAAAGCAGAATCTTTTGTTATCGGCTACAGAAATGGAGA
Organism: Eubacteriaceae bacterium; assembly: GCA_051649025.1. Taxonomy (GTDB): domain Bacteria; phylum Bacillota; class Clostridia; order Eubacteriales; family Eubacteriaceae; genus Acetobacterium. The sequence goes on along the minus strand of JBOFGH010000015.1, from coordinate 5,976 downwards.
TTACAAAAAAGGCGATGTGATTGCCTTTAAGAGGGAAAATATGATTTTGGTTAAGAGAATTTCAGGAGTTGAAGATGAGGTTATTAAAAAAGAGGGAGACAAAATTAACGTGATTCCCAAGAATTCTTTCTATGTTTGTGGTGATAATAGAGAAAATTCTTATGACAGTAGATATTGGAAAGATCCATATGTCAAAAAAAATGATGTGATTGCTAAGATTTTTGTTAAAGTAAATTAAGGAGAGATATGAAAAAAAAATTTTTATTTCTAATTATTATATTACTGATGTTTGCAGGTGGATGTTCAAATAAAGGTGGGGTTGATTCTGAACGAGATGCAAAAAAAACAGTTTATAAAAAATCACAATTGGAAGAAGGGCTTTATATTAAAAAGGGAGAAAGAGATGAATATATTAAACTTATGTCAAAGGGCGTGGAATTTAATAAAAATACAACTCGTTCCCCAACATTGAGTGGTTCATACCAATTCATTTGGTTTGCTAATAGTGATCCTTTAATTCCTGAGTATACAAGAGAAGATATAATCATTTTTAAGTCTGAAAAAGCGTTGCCAACAGATCTCGAATTACACGAATTAGATGATTATGGTTACACTTTGGGAGCTACTATTTATAAAGATGTGCAGACGGATACCTGGCGAATATCTAAGGACAAGTATAAACAACTTTGTGAAGGATCCTCTTTTAATCAAGAATTTAAAACTTCTAAAAACAACGAAAGTACACGGATAACGGATATTGGAGAAAAGAAGATAACAGAGACAGAAGTTACCTCCATTGGAAGCATAAAGGGGCTTAAAAAGGATGAAGAATACAAGATTGGTGTTTATAATGGAACAATGTATTCACATTTTATAGCTAAATGTGACACACGCATATTTGTAGACGATATTACAAGAATAACTCCTCTTAAAGACTTGAAATTTACTAAGGAGGGGTATGTTGTTATTGATATTCCTGAAGAAGTAGCAGATGGATATTATTATCTAGATATGATAGGTATGTTTAAGCTGAATCGAAGTAGCTGAGAATTTAAAATAAGGGAAAGTAATGCAAGAAAAGGAGAATTCCATGGAAAAAGTTAACAGGTACATCTCAATAGGAGATGTTTACCGAGATAATAAAGATAAAAAAAAAGCATTAAACTCTTACCTCACTGCTTATCACAAACTTAAATTAATTGTGAATGAAAAAAGCATTCTAGAGGAAGCAGAGAGACATACATATTTTATCATTCTATTGAGGTTAGGAGATGTACTTAAGACAGAATTTACGGTACCTAATCTTTTGATGTACTATGGAACACTTCTGAAATTGATAGAAAACACAAATTTAGTGCTTGATATGATGATTTGCTATGAAAGAATTGGTGATTTATATTCGTTGCTAGGAGAAAGCCAGTTAAAAACAGCTCTTGAAGCGTATCAGAAAAGTAACGCTTTAGCAATTGTTGAAGAAAATGAAGAATTAAAGAATAATTACTATTTTATTAGAGCGAAAATTTTAAGTTTTGAAAGAATGGGACACACTTTTATCCATTTAAAAGAAGATAACAAAGCAATGTGTTGCTTTGAAAGGGCAATTGATTGTATAAAAGAAAATCCCCAGTTTTTGAAAAAGTTTAAAACAGAAAATTCTGTTCTTTTGAAAGATAAGTGGCAATTAAGAGAAAGGGGGGAAAAGCGGTTAGTAAATGAATAAAAATAAAGTGTTGAAAAAAAAGTATGAGCTACTGGCTGAGATAGGAAGAGGTGGAAATTCAACGGTATTCTTAGCAAGAGATATTAAGATTGGAAGACTCTGGGCTGTAAAGGCATTTGATACCAACAATGAAATGGTAAGGGATGAAACAATGTTGTTGGCAGGCCTTTATCATGCTGATATACCAAGAATTGTTGAATTCATTGAAGAGGAGTCTGTTGGTTATGTAATCATGGATTATATTGATGGAGAACCACTCGAAAAAAAAATTGAGAAGGAGGGATACTTAAATGAAGAAGACGTAATAAATATAGCTCTTAGTTTATGTGATATTCTTAATTATTTACACACGGTGAAAGAAGATCCTATAATCTTTTGTGATTTAAAACCCAAAAACATAATTATAGTAGACAACAGGGCGAAGCTGATAGATTTTGGTATTGCTAAAATATGTAAAATAGGCAAAAAAACACAAGATAGTCTAGGAACAAAAGGCTATGCAGCACCTGAACAATACTCAAATGGTTCTCACCTTTTAGGACCTTGGACCGACATTTATAGTTTAGGAGCAACATTATATAAAATGAGTACGGGTATTACTTTAGGGCAACCAACTTCAAAAAATTTAGATTGTAAAGATATAAACCCAAATATTTCATGGCAACTCAATGCTATTATTTCAAGATGTTTGGAAATAGAACCCGAAAAGCGATATGGGAGCATAAATATTCTCATTAAAGACTTAAAAACATTAAGGGAATACAAAAGTGGAAATTTGAAGAAAGCCACAAAGAAAATTACTATTTTTTTTGTGGCTTTCTTTTTTAGTTTAATTTTTATTCCTTTAACATTATTTGCATTTCAAAATTATGGAAAATTTAATGAGCAACTATACACTGAGCATTACAATTTAGGAAAAGAATACGAAAAAAACAATAAAAGCTTTGCTAGGGAAGAATACATAAAAGCATTGAAAATAAAACCAGAAGAGAAAATATTTCTTAATTTATATTATTTAAAAAAAGATGATTGTAAAGAAATGAATACGTTTGATAGATCAAGAGAAATTATCGATTTTTTTAAATCGACATTCAGCATAGAAGAACTAAGCAATTCGTCAAAACTCTTAGTCTTATTAATAGAAGATATCGCTTATTTGCAAGAAAATGAATATTTTGATTTTGGAAAAGCATTAATTAAAGAAGCAAAAAAAGGTAATAATCAGTCATTGACTTTAGAAATACTAGAATTGTTACTTGAAAGTAATTCTAAGGAAAAAATGAATGAAAAAATTAATGAAGTAAAAAAAATTCAAAATGATTTAACCATGAACGAAAAGGTCAATACAACGTATTTATTAATAGCCATAATGACTATAGCTGATGAAAATGGTAATAGAAGTGGTGAAATAAACGAAATTGGAGAAGAAACAAGAATGGTTATCGAGACAAGTGGAGGTGATGAGAATTTTACTTTTAATCGAATAATAGAATTATATGAGATGATCGCAAGTTACATGTTTGTAAATGGTTCTTACGAAGAAGAGTTAGATGCAAAGAAAGAATTGTTAGATTGTTCCAGAAAATGGTATTCATATGTTGAAAAAATAGGAGGTATAGAGGATAAAGATTTTCTGGAGAATCGGTTTAATTTAAATCGTGAGTATGTTGCTTACTATAGAAAAATTAATGATACATCTTCAGTAATATATTATTTGGAAAAAATGAAAGAAGACTGTATGAAAATATTATCAACTGACGATCCGAATGATGTTTTAATTTTACTTAAATTAGCTCAAACTAGTTTAGAAAGTGAAAATGAAAAACCACTAGCTGAAAGAGATTATTCAATCTGCGTTGATAGTTTTAATAAACTATCAACCCTTCAAAATACAATGACTAAGAGCCAGTTAGATCAATATTCATCGTTAAGGTCATTGTTTCAGCTACAAGGCGTGGAGGTATAATTTTGCACAATCAAATAATTGCTTATGGTTGCTTTATGGCTTTCGTATTCTTCTTCTCAATATCAATCTTTCTTTTCTTTTATCTAGAAATCAAAGATGCTCTAAGGAGTATCTTTGATAGTTTAACCATAAAGAATAATTTTAAACACAATAGAAGTGTGAAAAAAAAAGAGGAGATGAACATTTTGGAGGATTATGCTACTGCTCTGTTGGAAGCTAACGAAACAGAAATTTTAGATTTTAGTGAGAAAGAAACAGAGATATTATTTTGTAATGAGGAGATAACAGAGACACTCGGTGAATTAAAACATACAAGAAATAAAGGAGGAAAAATTGATTAAAAAAATAATAAAACAGGGTCGAGTGATCACCATTTGCTCTGGGATGGTAGTCGCCATCGGACTAGGGGTTTTATCAACGAACTACCGAGGATATACCCTTTTTATTGATGACCACCCCGTCACCACTGCCATGTCCACGAAGACCTTAACCACCGCCATGGAGGAGGCAGAAAGAAAAATCAATGAAAGACTGGAGCTTAACCATGTTTACATCGCCAATGAAACATCGATTAAAACGGGGATTCTTTCACCTGAAAAGGTAAATCTTACTGTAGAAGAGATTAATGAAGATATCGGCAAAAAAGCATTAACGCTCCATGTGAAAGGGGTTGCTTTAAAACTGGATGATACACATCAAGAATACTTTGAAACCGAGATAGAGGCACAAAAAGCCATTGAAAACACCATCCTTTCAAAAGCAAACCTACAACAAGGAGAAACACTCAAGGGCAGTCGCATCAATAACCATCTTCAGATTGAAGAAGCAGATTTTCCAATCACGGAACTGTCCTTTAGTAAAGATTCAAAAATCGGACAGGAAATGATGGCTAAAAAAGAGAAGAACCAACCTCAAGAAAACTCAGGTGTGCAAAGAGTTTCCACCTTGGGTGTGATTGAAAATCCCATTGAGGCAACCGCCCTTACGGAAATCCAAACCGTCGAACCCCTTGTGGAAGGAAATAAAATCGAAACAAAATTAGACGTTGTGATTGAAAAGGAGGGGATTGAGGTTGAAGAGATTCCTTTTGACACCGAAACCGTCATTGATGAAGACCTTGACTTTGATGATCCGTCCTATGTGATCCAGTCAGGAGAAAATGGAGAAGTACAACGAGAAGTTACTACCACCATTCATGGTGAAAGCAGTGATCGGGTGATCAATAGTGAAACCATCACCAAAGAACCAGTAAAGCAAGTCGTCGCAGTGAGTTTAGAAAGTGAACCCAACATTTTTAAAAATCGGAGTGGTGCTTTACAGGGAATGGACATCATTCTACCAGCTGAAGGGATTGTGACCTCCATTGATAAACCAGGAAGCCACGACGGGGGAAGAGCCTTAGATATTGCCAACGATACAGGGACAGAAATATATGCTCCTTTTGACGGGACTGTCACCCTATCTGGGTATAACGGTGGTTATGGGAATGCCATTGAAATTGAAAACACAGAAACAGGCTTTAGTACCGTTCTTGGTCATCTGTCAGAGCTTATTGCAAATGAGGGAGAAGTTGTTAAAAAAGGACAGGTAGTAGGTCTCATGGGGAGTACAGGAAACTCCACAGGACCCCACGTTCATTTTGAACTTCTTTACCATGGCGAGAGACAAACTATCAAGGATTACTTCAATGTTGAGATGGATCAGTGGATTAGCCTCACAGATCCTACATGGCGAAAAAATCAAGGGAGTGGTCTTGACTTTTCAACGGGAAGTTCTTACATTGCCAATGCAAGTGATTTAGATTTTCTTTACCGTGCAGTGGCAGCAGAAGCAGGAGGAGAATCCTATGAAGGGATGGTCGCTGTCGCTTCAGCGATTATTTATACCTCAGAGGTCAAAGGAATATCCATCACAGAGACCATCACAGCTCCGAACCAATACTCCGTTGTTTCTGATGGGAGCATCAATCGTGTTACCCCTTCGGAAATGGTGATTCAAGCAGTGAATGATGCCTTAAATGGGCTTCGAGTCCTTGACCCACAAACCCAGTATTTCTATGCACCTGGGTCAGTGAGTAGCCCCTGGCACGAATCCCTCACTTACACAGGGATGATTGGTGGTCATCGATTCTTTAAAGCCAATTAGTACGTTGAAAGACCAACTATCAAAAGTCAATAGGCAAAAGAAAAATATTTCACGAATAATGGAAGAGTTATTATGCATTACAAAAAGACCTGCAAAAGCAGGCAAAAGAAACAAGGGATGCCTATTCGTTACTCACGAGGTTCTT
>JBOFGH010000014.1:0-37307 GCA_051649025.1 Eubacteriaceae bacterium | reverse complement strand
GCCATAAATTTTCTCCTCCATAGGTTGTAAAATGTATTGTTGGTACCTATATTATACCACTTGTGGAGAGAAAATTTATATAAAATGAGTAACAAAGCCCAGTAAAATCAAGGGCTTACGGCATTTATCAAATGCCTATCTATACTTTAATAAAAAGGAGAAAAAAATGAAAAAGAAATTGGCATTATTGTTGGCGTGTGGGTTAATTATTTTTACACTTTTAGGGTGTACGAATAAAGAGAACACCCCGGGTGAAAAAGATAAAGAAACGGTGATTATAGCAATGGGAACGAACTCTGAGCCAGCGGGTGGTTTTGATACCTCCACGAACTGGGGATGTGCAGAGCATTGCCATGAGCCATTAATTCAAAGCACATTAATTACGACGAATAAGGATATGGAGTTGGTTAACGATCTTGCAACGGAATACAGCGTGAGCCCTGATAAATTAACATGGACTTTTAAAATAAGGGAAGATGTAAAATTTACTGATGGGGTAGCATTAACTGCTAAGGATGTGGCTTTTACCTTTAATACCATTAAAAACTCTGAAAATTCTGAATTGGATTTAACCATGATGGAGGGAGCCACTGCCATTGATGATACAACAGTAGAAATTAAATTGACGAAACCCTTTAATGCTTTTTTGTATTCGGTTGCGGTGGTTGGGATTATGCCAGAACATTCCTATGGAAAAGACTATGCCGAAAAACCCATTGGCTCTGGACGTTATATGTTAGAACAATGGGATAAAGGACAACAGATTATTTTAACGGCTAATCCAAATTATTATGGGGAAACCCCAAGAATGAAAAAAGTGGTGATTGTATTTATGGCAGAAGATGCGGCTTTGGCTGCAGCCAAAAAAGGGGAAGTGGATATCGCTTATACTGCAGCAACTTATGCTAACCAAAAGATTGATGGCTACCGGTTGGATGCTGTTATGTCGGTGGATAGCCGTGGTATTTCCTTGCCAACTGAAAAAGCAGGGGGAACACTTGTGGACAATGGAAAAAGTTATGTTGTGGGAAATGACGTAACCAGCGATTTAGCCATTCGCAAAGCCATTAATGTTGGGGTGAATCGGGAGGCTATGATGGAAAATGTTCTTAATGGATATGGAACCGTCGGTTATAGTGTTTCGGATGGAATGCCTTGGGCATCTGAGGATATGAAGGTGACAACGGACAAAGAGGGCGCTAAAAAGATTTTATCTGATGGTGGATGGAGTGATGGAAATGGCGATGGCATCATTGAAAAAAATGGCATTAATGCAGAATTTACCTTGTATTATGCAACGGGAGATTCAGTAAGACAAGGGATTGCAGCAGAGTTTGCAAATCAAATGAAAGAACTTGGAATAAACGTTCGGTTTGAAGGGGCAAGCTGGGATGACATTTACCCACATCAGTATAGTGATCCTGTGGTTTGGGGCTGGGGTGCAAATTCCCCAGCAGAAATATATAACTTGATCTATAGCACGGGTTGGGGAAATTTTTCTCAATATAAAAATGAAACCATTGATGGTTATATAGATGCGGCTCTCGGAACTGAAAAAATTGAAGACTCCTATGATTTATGGAAAAAGGCACAGTGGGATGGTACCCAAGGGGTTGCTCCACAAGGGGCTGCAACATGGGTATGGTTTGGAAATGTGGATCATCTTTACTTTACAAGGGATGGTCTTAACATTGGGGAGCAAAAACTACATCCTCATGGTCATGGATGGTCTTTGGTTAACAATGTGGATACATGGTCTTGGGAGTAAAAAGATTGTATTGTTTTAAAATAATAAGGATTGGATAATAAGATGAACGTTAAAACCTGGATTTTATTGATTGCTAAAAATATTTTTAAAGGGGTTACGTTATTAATTGGAGTGAGTATTATTGCTTTCTTGCTTGTTTCTAACTCTCCCATCGACCCCATTCAGATGAATGTAGGGGCGACAGCCTACAATAATATGAGCCCTGAAAAAAAAGCTCAGCTTGAATCTTATTGGGGAGTTGACACTCCCCAAAGTGAGCGTTATATGAATTGGGCTAAAGATTTTATTTCAGGTGATATGGGAACCTCTTTAAAATACAATCGACCTGTCTCTGAAGTGATTGGAAATAAATTTTTTAACTCCATGGTTCTTATGACCATTGCTTGGGTGTTTTCAGGTATTTTAGGGTTTATCCTTGGGATTGTCGCAGGTGTTTTTTCTGGGAAATGGCCAGACAAACTGATTAAAGGCTATGCCTTAATTCTTGCAAGCACCCCAACCTTTTGGTTTGCCCTTTTAATGTTAATGGTTTTTTCGGTGTGGTTAGGATGGTTTCCTTTTGGAATGAGTGTGCCGATTGGTGTTAGTTCAGACGAAGTAACCATCTTTGATAGTATACGTCACCTTATTTTACCAGCCATTACCCTAAGTATGATTGGAATTGCCAACATTACCTTGCATACAAGAGAAAAAATGATTGAGATCATGGAAAGTGATTATTTTATTTTTTCGAAGGCAAGAGGGGAGAGTCGTTTTGAGGTTGTTAAAAACCATGGGATTCGTAACATTTTATTGCCAGCCATTACCCTACAATTTGCTGCAATTAGTGAAATTTTTGGAGGGTCTGTATTGGTTGAACAGGTATTTTCCTATCCTGGTTTAGGACAAGCAGCGGTGACAGCAGGCCTTGGTGGAGATATGGCATTGCTTTTAGGAATTTCTGTGGTGAGTGCGGCACTAGTATTTACAGGAAATATGGTGGCCAATATTTTATACGGCATGGTGGATCCGAGAATTAGAAGGGGAGAGCTTAATGGATAATTTAGAAACAATGATCCCAATTCTCCAAGAGACGAAGCGCCCTTATTTTAATCAGCGTAAGAAAACCTTATTTATCCTAATTTTTTCTTTATGCTTATTAATTGGGATTACAATTATGGGGCTATTACTCACAGATGCGGCAATGGTCACTGATTTTACAGAAAAAAATCTTCCTCCTAGTTTGAGCCACCCCTTTGGAACCGATTGGATGGGACGTGACCTTCTAATACTTACGTTTAAGGGATTATCGACCAGTATCTTAATTGGTGTTTTTGCTTCAACGATGAGTGGAATCATTGCAGGTGTTTTAGGGAGTATGGCAGCGATCCTTGGAAAGAAAGTAGATAGTGTCATTACATGGGTGATTGACCTTGTTATGGGAATTCCTCACATTGTACTTTTGGTTTTAATTTCTTATGCCCTTGGAAAAGGGTTCTGGGGTGTGGCAGTTGGTGTTTCTTTAACCCATTGGCCAAGCCTCGCACGTGTGATTCGCGGGGAGGTTTTGCAGATTAAAGAAGCGCCTTATGTGAAGGTTGCAAGTAAATTGGGGAAGAAACCTTTTGAGATAGCGACGAAGCATATGATTCCACATGTGTTTCCGCAATTTGTGGTAGGACTGATTCTTTTATTCCCTCATGCGATTCTACACGAAGCGGCAGTTACTTTTTTAGGATTTGGTTTATCGCCAGAGCAACCGGCCATTGGGGTTATACTTTCTGGAAGTATGGCTTATCTTTCTTCAGGGATGTGGTGGCAGGCCTTTTTCCCAGGGGTTGCTCTTATTTTTATTGTTGTTCTTTTTGATATGCTTGGTGGTTCTTTAGGAAAATTAATGAACCCCAATAGTGCCCAGGAATAGGAGGGGAGATCATGAGTTGTGCAGAAAAAAACCATATTTTAGAAATTGAAGATCTTTCGATTTCCTTTACTCAATATGAAAAAGGGCTACGTCAAATTGACTTGCCTGTGATTTCAAACCTTAATGTTTCGGTACATCAAGGGGAAATTGTGGCGGTGGTTGGTGCGAGTGGTTCGGGGAAGAGCCTTCTTGCACATGCTGTTTTAGGTTTGCTTCCTAAAAATGCGGAGATAAAAGGAAGAATATTTTATAATAATGAACTTTTAGATTCGGAAAAAATTGAAGCCCTCCGTGGAACCCAGATTGCTTTAGTTCCCCAAAGTGTTAATTATTTAGATCCTCTAATGAAAGTAGGATCACAGGTAAGAAAAAGCAATAGAAATAAAGAATCCATGATTCGCCAAGAGGCATTGTTTAAGAGCTATGGTCTACCCGAAAAGACAAAAAACCTGTATCCCTTTGAGTTATCAGGGGGAATGGCTCGGCGAGTTTTGCTAACAACGGCTTTAATGGAGAACCCCCAATTAATTATTGCTGACGAACCAACGCCAGGCCTTAACATTGAATTAGCAAAAAAAGCAATGGTAGATTTTAGAAGATTTGCAGATGAAGGCAAGGGTGTTTTACTGATTACCCACGATATTGAACTGGCCTTTGAGGTTGCCGATCGTATTGCAGTATTCTATGCTGGAACAACAGTGGAAGAAGCTTTGGTAGAAGATTTTAAAAGTGAAGAAACCCTACGTCATCCCTATACCAAAGCATTGTGGCGGGCTTTACCTCAAAATGGATTTAAATCGATTCCTGGGAATCAACCCTATGTTAAGGAGATGCCTAAAGGTTGTCCCTTTGGGCCAAGATGTTCTGAATTTTCTGAGATTTGTTTAGGGGAAATTCCCCTTAAATTAGTGCGTTGTGGAACGGTACGTTGCATTAAGGGGGAACCAGGTGAGCCCCATGTACATCATGTTCATGAAGATCCTCACTCCCATGAGGTTACCTTTCATCATCATCATGGAGAGGAGTGTCATTAGTCATGATTTTAGAAGGAAAAGGAATTACTTTTGGATATAAAAAAGGATACCCTCCAACGATTAAAAATTTTAGTTTAAGTGCAGAAAGTCATGAACGGGTTGGGATTGTAGCCCCTAGCGGTGTTGGAAAAACAACCTTATGTCAGATTTTAGGAGGTTATTTGTCTCCAGATTCTGGTGTGGTTTTACTTGATGGGGTTCCCCTTCCTAAAAAGGGATATTGTCCCGTTCAAATGATTTGGCAGAACCCAGAAAGAGTTGTGAATCCAAGGCTTAAGATGAAAGATGTTTTAGGAGAAGGGGAGAATATTCCACAAAGAATTATTGAAGGCTTAGGGATAGAAAAAGACTGGTACCACCGTTACCCATTGGAAATTAGTGGCGGTGAGATGCAACGATTTTGCATTGCTAGAGCATTGGGAGAGGGAACAAAGTTTATCTTAGCCGATGAAATAAGTACCATGTTAGATTTAGTGACCCAAAGCCAGATTTGGAATTTTCTTTTGAAAGAGGTTAAGGAACGGGAAATTGGATTAATTGCAGTGACCCATAGCGACTCATTGATGAAGTTTATTGCAACCAGAGAAGTTGAGCTAAAATAATAAAAGAAAAGTTAAAATGCAAAATCATAAAAGATATGTTAAAATGAAGCAAAAAGAAAAGGAGCCATTTATGAGAGTGCTTTTGGCTGGAGGTGGGGGGTATATTGGTACCCATACCATTATAGAACTCATCAAAAAAAATTATGAAGTTGTGGTGGTTGACAATTTTTCTAATAGTAAACCTGAGGCTTTAAAACGGGTTGAAGAAATTATAGGAAAGCCGATTCCTTTAGAGGTTTGTGATGTTTGTGATAAAGAAGCTTTAGAGAAAGTCTTCTCTCAATATAAAATAGACGGTGTTATTCATTTTGCAGGATTAAAAGCGGTGGGAGAATCCGTTGAAAAGCCTCTGAAGTATTATGAAAACAATTTAGTTTCCACCTTTTCCTTATTGGAAGTGATGGGGAAATATGGGGTTAATCTCTTTGTTTTTAGTTCCTCGGCAACGGTATATGGTATTCCAGAAACAGTTCCTTTAAATGAAGAGATGCCAACTTGGTGTACGAATCCTTATGGTTTTACAAAACTTATGGGAGAACAGATTTTAAAGGATGTGGCAGTGGCGAAGTCAGAATTATCTGTGGTTTTGTTACGATATTTTAATCCTATTGGAGCCCATGAAAGTGGGGAAATTGGGGAAGACCCCAATGGAATTCCAAACAATTTGCTGCCCTATATTTCACAGGTAGGGGTGGGTAAATTGGAAGAACTTCGTGTTTTTGGGAATGATTATGAAACCCATGATGGGACTGGAGTAAGGGACTACATTCATGTGGTGGATTTAGCTAAGGGACATGTTGCAGCCATTGAATACGCACAGGAACATCTAGGAACAGAAATATTTAACCTTGGCACTGGGGTGGGCTATAGTGTTCTTGATATGGTTAAAACCTTTGAAAGAGTGAATAAGGTAAAAATACCTTATATCATTATGCCAAGACGTTCTGGAGATATTGCGACCTGTTATGCAAACCCTATTAAGGCTGAAGAAATATTGGGATGGGTTGCTGAAAAAAACTTAGAGGATATGTGTAGAGATACTTGGCGTTGGCAAACCAAAAATCCTGAAGGGTATACGATAAAGGATCAGCATAAAAAAACCATTCTATAAAAGAATGGTCAGAGCGAAGACAAACCCGATTACAGGGAAATAAAGCTGTAATCGGGTTTTTGTTTTTTAGTGGTGTCTTTTAAAATTTAGTGGGTGCTGTTGGTCATCCCTTCGACATCTTGGAGGTTAAAGTTGTTATTTGCTGTAATTGTATATTGATAGTTCCCTTCTTTCCAAGAAGCAAAACCCTCTGCGTTGGCATTGTAATGGTAACTTACTTCAATACCGTTGGCGTTTGGATGGGTTTCTACATTTTTAAATTCATTATACATACCAGAGATGTCGTCGAATTCTGAAGTTGCCTTACGTAGGGTGTATTCGGTGTTATTTAAATTTCCCATGACTTGTGCTAAGCCAGCAAGGGTGTAGTATTTTACCCCTGTTAGATTTTGTGGAATTGACTCAAAGGTAAAGCCAATCGCTGTTTTAATTTCTTCGAGTGAATTTTTCTCTTCCATTGGATTTGGAAGACCAACCTCTGGTGGATCGACATTTGGTGGTTGAACTTCCTTTTGCGTGCAACCCGTTATGAGACCAAGGGTAAGCAAAGACAACAAGATAAAAAGGGTTATTTTTTTAATTTTCATGGTTTCTCCTTTCATAGTGGACATTTTTTTTCTAGGGGGGTATGGGTGAAATTTTCTTTGCCAGAGGCGTAATCTTCAACACATTGCCCATGTCCTAGAAGCTTATATTTATAACTCAAGAGACCGTCTAAGCCAACAGGACCTCTTGCATGAAGCTTGGAAGTACTAATGCCAACTTCGGCACCAAAACCAAAACGGAAACCGTCACTAAATCGTGTTGAACAGTTCCAAAAGACACCAGCAGAGTCCACTAATGTCATAAAATTTGTTACACAATTTTTATTTTCGGTGAGAATCACATCGGTATGTCCAGAGCCATAGGTATTGATATGGGTAATGGCTTCTTCCATAGAGGAAACCATGGCAATCGAAAGGGTGTAATCAAGATACTCTGTTTTCCAATCTTCTTCCGTCGCAGGCTGAATATCGATGATTGCCCTCGTTTTTTCGTCCCCTTTAAGATGAACGCCCTTTTCTTCCAATGCTAATTTTAGTTCTGGAAGGAGTTTTGGTGCAATCTTTTCATTAACAAGTAGGGTTTCAAGGGTGTTACAGGCGGCAACGTATTGGATTTTTGAATCAACGATAATTTTGATGGATTGTGAAATATTTGCATCATCGTGAACATAAATATGACAAATGCCATCGGCATGTCCCATGACTGGAATATTGGAATGATCCATAATGTATTTAACAAAAGCGTTGGATCCTCGTGGGATAATAAGATCAATGTATGTATCTAAGGCGAGCATGGCGGTTACATCGTCTCTCGTTTCGAGATTTTGAATCCAGCCAGGGGGAATGTTGGCATTTTGGGTTGCTTCTTGAATCAGTTGGTATAAACAACGATTAGTTTCGAGTGCTTCACGACCACCTTTTAGTAAAACGGCATTACCACTTTTTAAACAAAGGGTTGAGATTTGAACAAAGGCGTCGGGACGAGATTCAAAAATGACCCCAATGACACCGATGGGACAAGTGACCTTGTAGAGATCTAATCCTTCGTCTAATTGTGTTCCAAGCTGGGTAGCCCCTAAAGGATCTGGTAATGACATTAGGCTGTAGATTCCTTGAATAACATCCTTAATTTTAGCTTCGTCAAAAAGAAGTCGCTTTAATAAGGGACCCTCTAAGTTTTCTGATTGACTTCGTTCAATATCCTTTTGGTTCGCTTGAATAATTTTTTCTATATTTCCCTCGAGGGTTTCCGCAATGGCTTTTAGAGCATTATTTCGTATATTTCCATCGGTTCCTGCAAGCTCAATGCCAGATTTTCTTCCGAGTTGTCCTTTTGCAAGCATATTCATCATGGTCTCCTTTTATTCTAAGAGATTGTCTCTTATTTTTTGGATATCTTCTTCGGTGAGGTCAGTTTCTGACAGTAAATAGTTTTCTACGTTTCCAAAGTTTTCTTTAATGTAATCAATGGAGATTTTTAACCAGGCTGGTTTTACCCCATAAAATTCCCAAAGATAATGAGGATCAACATTAAGTTCGGTAGATAAAATACTGCCAAGAAGTTGATAGCTTTCATCAACGGTAAGGTTGGTTAAAGTATAATCCGAGACAATGGTTTCTTCTTTTACCCCTAATAGACTTAGGAGAAGATAGGTCATAAAGCCTGTTCGATCTTTCCCATTGGTACAGTGATATAAAAGTGGAAATTGCTTTGAATCGGCCATGTATTTTAAAACATTGGCATAAACCTGGGGACATTCTTTGGTTTGAATGCGATAAACTTCTTGCATAAAAGCATCAACCGAGCCAGGTTCTCTAAAGTCCACTTCTTTTGGGGAAAGTGTTGCTGAATCAAAGACTGGAGAGGGATGATACTGGGTGGTTGAAGGGAGACGGTCAGGGTTGCGTTTAGCTTTGGCTGAGTCCCTAAAATCAAAGGCATGTTTAAGTCCAAGATTTTCGAAATAGGTTACATCATTTTCGGAAAGATGGGCAAGTTCTTCGCTACGAACAATTTTTCGCCACTTAACTTTTTTCCCATCAAAACCTGTATAACCACCAATATCTCGAATATTAATTGAGTTTTCAAGTTGAATTAAGCGCTTTCCTAACTGTGTTTCATCACAAAAGATTAAATTGTCTTCACTTTTAAAATCGTAAATAGGGCTTTCAAAAGGGGAAACCTCAGGTTCGGGGCTTTCTTGGGGAGGGGCTATTTTGAGAGCTTTTTTATTTGTAAATTGTTTTCGGGTGTAAATAAAGGCAGGAATTGCAGCCACAAGTCCAGCGAAAAGGATGACAGTTGTTTTTTTCATAATAGTTTCCTTCCAATGATTCATTTTATTTGTTCTTTTATGTTATGATTATATCAGTTTAAGCTAAAAAAGTCTTTAAAAAAAGAGGTTTGTTTATGAAAAGCATAGGAATCTATTGTCATATTCCTTTTTGTATAAAAAAATGTATTTATTGTGATTTTCCATCTTTTAGCCAGTGGGACGAAAGCTGTGTTAATCATTATTTTAAAAATTTAATTGAAGAGATTATTCTTTGTTCCGAAGAGGGAGAAAAAAGACAAAGGGAGCATTGGGTTGACACCCTTTATTTTGGTGGAGGGACACCGTCTGCGATCCATGAAAAATACATTGGAGAGATTCTGACATTAATAAGGGAAAGGTTTAGGGTGTTACCAGAGGCAGAGATAACCATAGAAATCAACCCTGGGACATTGACCTTGGAAAAAGCAAAGGCGTATTTTGATGCCGGAATTAATCGGGTGAGTATGGGGCTTCAAGCTTGGCAAGATAGGTTGCTTTTAGAGATTGGAAGAATTCATACCCAAAGGGACTTTGTAAAAAGTATGGAAGTTCTAAAGGAAGTAGGGTTTAATAATATTTCTGTTGATGTTATGTATGGCTTGCCAAACCAGACCTTAGAAGATGTAAGAGAAACATTGAATGAAATAATGAGCTTTAATCCAACACATCTATCGTGTTATAGCTTAATTTTAGAAGAAGGAACCCCATTGAGCCTTCTTGAAAGCAAAGGGGAAGTTGTGCTACCAGAGGATGACCACGAACGCAAAATGCATTGGGAAATTAATGATTTTTTAGGGGCTCAGGGTTATTTGCATTATGAAATTTCGAGTTATGCAAAACCCGGGTTTGAAAGTAAGCACAACTTAAAATATTGGGAGGGGGTTCCGTATCTTGGTTTTGGTGCAGGAGCCCATGGCTATATCAATGGGGAGCGTTATGGGAATCCGGACAATCTCCTTGAATATAAACAGCTAATTAAAAATAAATTTGAAGGTCGGTTAATGGAAAAACTTTCGGAAGAACAAATAAAAGAGGAATGGGTTTTTCTTGGATTACGGAAGTTGGAGGGAATCAATGCCATGATATTTAAAGAAAAGTTTGGAAAGGATTTTTTTGAAGAATATAAAAATGTCATCAATCCATTAATAGAAAAAGGATTATTGGAAAAAAAAGGAGACTGGTTAAAACTGACGAGGGAAGGACAGAACTTTGGAAATCAAGTTTTTATGGCTTTTTTGTAGGAAAATACTGGAACCGAATCAATCTTAAGAAAACTTTAAAACTTGAGCATGAGATTATAGAAACAAGTTGACAAAAGAAGAACAGGGTGTTATTCTATGAATAGATGTTAGCACTCGATAATCGTGAGTGCTAATAACGAGGTGGAACATGGAATTGAGCGATCGAAAAAAAAGAATACTTGAAGTTATTATTCGAGATTACATTAACACAGCAGAGCCTGTTGGATCACGTACCATTTCTAAAAAGTATAGTTTGGGCATTAGCCCTGCGACCATTCGAAATGAAATGGCAGATCTTGAGGATCTTGGTTTTTTAATGCAACCCCATACTTCAGCTGGGCGGATTCCTTCCCAGAAGGCTTATCGCTACTATGTTGATGAAATAATGGAGATTAAAAAGCTTGAAAAAATGATTAGAACCGATATTCATAGGGGTTATCTTAATTATTCTACCGAGCTTGGAACCGCCATGGATCATACAGCAAAAGTGATCTCTCAGTTAACGAATTATACCTCGGTGGTATTAGCGCCTCGGGTTTCAAATTTTAACTGTAAACATATCCAGATTGTTTCTTTAATTAAGAACAGAGTCTTAATGATTGTGGTAACCAAAGAAGGCATTGCCAAAAATGTGGAGATGACTCTTTCACAAGAAGTAGATAATCTACTGGCATTAAAATTGAGTAATGTGGTCAATAGTTTTTTAAAAAACACGTTGTTAAATGATATGAACTCTGATTTTATTGATCAAATTCAGGAATTAACCCCTGAAGAGGGACAATTGGTGAGTGAAATTATTCCGTATTTAAAGAAAACCCTTGTGGAAGAGGAATCGGAGATACATTCCATGGGATTAACAAATCTTTTTAATTATCCTGAGTTTAGTGATGTTGAAAAAATCAAACAATTGGTAAACATCGTTCAAGAAAAACAGGTGTTATCAGAAATGTTAAATACTAATGATGGAAATCGTGTAATTCATATAAAGATTGGGAATGAAAATGACAATGAAAATCTAAAGGATTTTAGTATTATCACCACAACTTATGAGTTGGAGGGGGAAATGATGGGAGCTTTTGGTGTTATTGGACCCACCCGAATGAATTATGATAATGTCTCTTCGGTGTTAGACTACATGCGAAATGAATTGAATTTGCATATCTCAAATTTATTAATGAAATAGGTGGTTTTATGAGTAAAAAAGAAAAAATAGAGCCTGAAATTCAGGAAGAAGAAATTTTGAATGATGAGGCATCGGTGGATGATGTTTCAAATGAAGAAGAAAACCCAGAGGATGTTGTTGAAGAAAAGTCAGAGGAAATTTTAGAGAAAATTGTAAAAGAAGATGAAGAAATTTTGAGTCGACTGATGCGTTTACAAGCAGATTTCGAAAATTTCAAGAAACGAACTCAAAAGGAAAAAACAGAAATTTATCAATTTGCAGCAGAAAATTTTGCAACTAAGTTACTTCCTGTTATGGATAATTTAGAGCGAGCAGAAGCTGCTTTAGAAGGAATGGATGCCGAAGGAAAAACCTATATTGATGGGATTCAGATGGTGTTTAATCAACTAAAGGATGTCTTAAAAGAAGAAGGCCTTGAAGAAGTTGATTGCGAGGGTGCTTTTGATCCTAACTTTCATCATGGGGTAGCCGTTGGTGAATCCGAAGAAAAAGCAGATCAGGATATTTTAGAGGTTTTCCAAAAGGGTTATCGTTTTAAAGAGAAAGTAATACGGCCTGCAATGGTTAAAGTTTGTAACAAGTAGAGAAAAAACTTAAAAAGCTTAAAACTCTGAGAAATCTTAATATTTCAGGGTAATATATAAAATAAAAATAAGAATAAATTAATTCAACTATTTAGGAGGAACTTAGATATGAGTAAAGAAAAAATTATTGGAATTGACTTAGGAACCACCAATTCCTGTGTATCCGTTTTAGAAGGTGGGGAACCTGTTGTTATCCCTAATGCAGAAGGAAATAGAACTACACCATCAGTTGTTGCTTTTACAAAAGATGGGGAAAGATTAGTAGGACAAGTAGCAAAAAGACAAGCTGTAACAAACATTGATCGCACGGTTGCATCCATAAAAAGAGAAATGGGAACCGATCATAAAACAAAAATTGATGACAAAAATTATACGCCACAGGAAATTTCTGCAATGATTTTACAAAAATTAAAGGCAGATGCAGATGCTTATTTAGGAGAGTCCGTATCAAAAGCGGTTATTACAGTACCTGCTTATTTTAGTGATGCACAAAGACAAGCAACTAAAGATGCAGGTCGTATTGCAGGTTTAGACGTTTTAAGAATCATCAACGAGCCTACAGCGGCTGCTCTTGCTTATGGGTTAGACAAAGATGGCAACCAAAAAATTATGGTTTATGACCTTGGTGGTGGAACATTTGACGTCTCAATCCTAGAATTAGGGGATGGTGTTTTTGAAGTAAAAGCGACTAATGGAAATAACCACTTAGGTGGAGATGATTTCGACAACAAAGTGATTGACTGGATGGCAGATGAGTTTAAAAAATCCCATGGTATTGATCTTAAAAAAGATAAAATGGCACTTCAAAGACTTAAAGAAGCTGCTGAAAAAGCTAAGATTGAGTTATCAACAGTCCTTAAATCAGACATTAACTTACCATTTATTACTGCATCAGCAGAAGGTCCACAACATTTAGAGTTGTCCTTAACCCGAGCAAAATTTGATGAACTAACAGCAGATTTAGTTAAAGCAACGGTAGGACCTGTAGAAAAAGCCATGAAAGATGCTGGCATTGGTAAAAATGAATTAGACAAAGTAATCTTAGTTGGAGGTTCGACACGAATTCCAGCTGTACAAGAAGCCGTTAAAAATATTACTGGAGAAGATGCTTACAAAGGCATTAACCCAGATGAATGTGTAGCGATTGGGGCTGCAATTCAAGGGGGGGTATTAGCTGGAGAAGTCAATGATGTATTACTTCTTGATGTTACACCATTATCACTTGGAATTGAAACCCTTGGTGGTGTCTTTACTCGACTCATCGATCGTAATACAACAATTCCAACAAAGAAAAGTCAAACATTCTCAACCGCTGCAGATAATCAAACCGCTGTAGACATCCATGTTTTACAAGGGGAAAGAGAAATGTCTAAGGACAACAAAACTTTAGGTCGTTTCCAATTAACAGGTATTCCTGCTGCACGTCGTGGAATTCCACAAATTGAAGTAACCTTCGATATTGATGCTAACGGAATTGTTAATGTATCTGCAAAGGATATGGGAACTGGAAAATCTCAAAATGTTGTGATTAAGTCGACCACTAATATGAGCGATGACGAAATAGATAAAGCTGTAAAAGAAGCGGAACAACACGCTGAAGAAGACAAAAAAATCAAAGCTTTAATTGAAGCTAAGAACGTAGCGGATTCAACGGTGTATCAAACAGAGCAATCTTTAAAAGAAATGGAAGGCAAAGTTTCTGATGAAGATAAAGCAAAAGTTGAAGAAGCCATGGCTAAATTAAGAACAGCAAGCGAAGGCGATGACGTTGAAGCGATTACAAAAGCAACGGAAGAGTTAAATGAAGCTTTCTACCCATTGGCGCAAAAAATGTATGAGGAAGCTGCAGCTCAACAAAATCCTGAGGAACAAGGAGCAGAAGCTTCTGGTGATGATGACGTTGTTGATGCAGAATATGAAGAAGTAAAAGAATAAGCCTTGGGTAATTATCCAAAAATTTGTGGCAGCCCTGGCTGCCACTTTTTAAATTTAACGAAAAAACTTTCCCTCTTGTGCATTTAGAGGTATAATTAGAAGTTGTTTATAAGAATGAAAAATGATAATAAGAGGTGACAAAGATAAATGAGTGAAAAACGAGATTATTATGAGGTGCTAGGTGTCAGCAAAGGTGCCAGTCCAGAGGAAATAAAAAAAGCTTATCGAAAAAAAGCCATGGAATTTCATCCAGATAAAAATCCTGGAGATTCGGTGGCTGAGGAAAAGTTTAAAGAAGCGAATGAGGCTTATGAAATCTTAAGCGATGCCGATAAAAAAGCGGCTTACGACCAATTTGGTCATGCTGGGGTTGATGGCAGTGCTGGTGGTGGCTATGGTGGCTTTAGTGGCGGCTTTAGTGGTGGGGGTTTTGAAGATATTTTTAGTGATATTTTTAGTGCTTTTGGCGGCGGTGGCGGTTTTGGCGGTTCCTCAAGAGGTCGCGGACGTTCAAACCGTGGCTCGGATATGAAAATCAGCATTAACCTTACCTTTAGAGAAGCGGTTTTTGGTGTTGACAAAAAAATTAAAATTAAGCGTAAAGAAGAATGCCCTGAATGTCATGGATCAGGTGCTGAAAAGGGTTCTGATACCAAGACTTGTGATCAATGTGGTGGATCTGGACAAGTTTATGTTAGACAACAAACACCTTTTGGAACAGTTCAACAGGTGAAGGAATGTGATAAATGTCATGGAGAAGGAACGATTATTGAAAAACCTTGCCATCACTGTCATGGTTCTGGGGTAGAAACAAAAGAACGTACCATTAGCATTAAGATTCCAAAAGGAGTTGATGATGGTTCGGTTTTGCCATTGCGTGGAGAAGGAAACGCTGGGGTAAAGAATGCGCCAAGTGGAGATCTGTTTGTTTACATCAGTGTTAAAGAAGATCCTATTTTCAAACGTGAAGGGGATGACGTTTATTACGAATTGCCTATTACTTATGCACAAGCAACTTTAGGAGATAGTATTGTAGTACCAACCATTGATAGTATGGTAAAACTAAAAATTCCAGAGGGAACTCAAAATGGAAAAGTTTTCAGATTACGATCAAAAGGGGTTCACAATGTGAATGGCCATGGACGTGGGGACCAATATATTACCGTTAAGGTGGAAGTCCCAAGAAAATTATCACGGGAACAACGACGTATTCTTAAAGAATACGAGAATGCAACAGGGATGGATGTTCATCCTGAAGCAAAACATTTTTGGTCTCTTGTTGAAAATGAAAAAAAAGAAAATGCCCATAGTGCTGAATAAATTCTTAAGAATATCGATGAAAATCGATATTCTTTTTTTATGATTGACAAAGAAGTTGAGAGGGATTATAATTAAAACAAGATATTCATATAGAATTAATATGAATTAAAACAAAGGAGAACGTGATGAGTAAAATAGCAAAAAGTTTAACAGACCTCATTGGAAATACACCATTGTTGGAGCTTGAAAAATATGATGGATTTGTAGGAACAGAAGGAAGAATCCTTGGGAAACTTGAAAGCTTTAATCCGCTATCCTCAGTTAAGGATCGTGTTGGTTATGCAATGATTGAAGCCGGAGAAAGATCGGGCTTAATTAAGAAAGATACAGTGATTATTGAGCCAACAAGTGGAAACACGGGCATTGGATTAGCCTTTGTTGCCGCTTCAAAAGGATACCGACTTATTTTAACAATGCCTGAAACAATGAGTATGGAAAGACGAAATCTATTAGCAGCTTTAGGAGCTGAACTTGTATTAACCCCAGGAGCTAAAGGAATGGCTGGTGCCATTGCAAAAGCAATTGAACTTGGAAATGAAATTGAAAATTCTTATATTCCACAACAGTTTGAAAATTCAGCCAATCCAGAGATTCATAAAAAAACAACGGCACAAGAAATTTGGAAGGATACTGATGGTCAAGTGGATATTTTAGTTTCAGCCATTGGAACTGGGGGAACCATTACTGGGGTTGGGGAAGCCCTTAAAGAAAAAAATCCTGAAATTAAAGTGGTAGCTGTAGAGCCAGAGGGGTCTCCTGTACTTTCGGGTGGGAATCCTGGACCACATAAAATTCAAGGAATTGGGGCAGGATTTGTACCTCGAATTTTAAATACTGAGGTGTACGATGAAATTATTCAGGTTTCGAATGAAATTGCTTTTGAAACATCGAAGCTAGTAGCAAAAAAAGAAGGACTTTTAGTCGGAATTTCATCGGGAGCTGCTTTATATGCAGCGACTGAAGTTGCTAAAAGACCTGAAAATGCAGGAAAAACAATTGTTGTTATCTTACCAGATACTGGGGAACGTTATCTTTCCACAGGCCTTTTTTCATAATGAAAATTTCTACAAAGGGGAGATATGCCCTTCGATTAATGTTGGAACTTGGGGTTAATAATAGTGGAGAGTATATACCAATACGAAAAATTGCTCAAAACCAAGAAATCTCAGAGAAGTATCTCGAACAAATCATTACTTTGCTTTCAAGAGCTGGTTTTGTAAGAAGTGTTCGAGGGGCTCAAGGTGGGTATCAACTAGCAAAAGATCCTAAGGAATATACAGTAGGCATGATTTTAAGGTTGATGGAAGGGGAATTATCCCCTGTTGCGTGTCTTGATGATCCCCAAAGCTGTAACCGATCGGATCGTTGTGTGACGGTTGAAGTTTGGGAACAATTAAAAAAAGCGATTGATCATGTTGTGGATAATATTACCTTGGAAGATTTAGTCAAACGTTATTACGAAAAAGGGGATTGTGAATATTTTATTTAATCTCCGTTATGAATGTGGGATTAGAAACGTCGATGTGCTTTAAAAGTACATCGATTTTTTTCTATTGACATAGTGTATATCACACAGTATAATACAATAAACAGTAAAGGAGTGGAATTTATGGGAAAAGAAGAAGTGATTTCAGGATTAATTATGGAGCTTCGTCGAGGAACCATTGTACTCTCTGTTTTAAGTCAGTTGAATACACCAATGTATGGTTACCATCTGGTTAGGACGTTGTCTGAACATGGTTTAAACGTTGAAGCAAATACCTTGTATCCGCTTTTAAGACGTTTGGAAAACCAAGGGCTTCTTGAAAGCACCTGGGAAACTGGAGGGAGTAAACCAAGAAAGTATTATTCAACAACCGAAATGGGGAAGGAAGTCTATGGGGAATTAAAGGAACATTGGAACGCATCGGTTAAAAGTGTTCGAGGGCTTTTGGAGGAAAAAGATGAGAAATGATTTAATAGAACGTTATATTTATGCGGTTACAAAAGATTTGCCTAGAAAATCAAAAGAAGATATTAGGATTGAATTAGGAACATTGATTGCCGATATGCTTGAGGAACGCTGCGATGGATTAGTTCCTACGGAAAGAGATGTTCGTGTGGTATTAGCCGAGTTAGGGAAACCTTCTGATTTAGCCGAAAAATACAATCCAGATGAGGTGAAGTGTTTAATTGGCCCTCCATATTTTATGAAATATAAATTTGTTTTAAAAATAGTACTAGTGGCAGTTGCTGGAGGGATGACACTTATCGGACTTCTCGATATTTTTTTTGGGCGACCTCAAATTTGGTATATGGCTATTTATGGTTGGTTTGGTACCATTATTAGTAGTTTGTTTTCTGCTTTTGCAATTGTTACCGCTATCTTTGGATTTATGCAATGGCGTGGCGTTTCCATTGATGGTTTTGATGATGGAATGGCTGAATTACCTCCTGTTCCAATGGAAAGTGAAAAGATTAGTTTATGGGAACCCATTGTAGGAATTGGATTTGGGGTGATCTTTACCATTATGTTCCTTTTTGTACCAGAAATTGTTGGTGGAACTTTTGTAGATAAAGGAATTATAATACCATTTTTTAATGTTGACTTGATTAGATCCGCATGGCCTTCAATTATCGGATTAGGATTGTGTGGCATAATAAAGGAAAGCTACAAAATTTATATTGGACAGTATACCATGCGATTAGGGATTGTGGCATTGGTTACAAATACAATTACGATTATCATTGCTTTCTTCTTATTTTTAAACCCTGAAATTATTAATCCTGAATTTTTGTTGGAAATCAGTGGAGTTTTAACTAGCGAGGATGGATTTGTAATGGGCCTTTTTGAAAATATTAACTACATCTTTTTAGGCGTCATTTCTTTTGCCGCCACTTTAGATACAATTACCACGTTATATAAAGGATTTAAATATTCCAATCAAGAATAGTTAAAGAAAAACCCCTCTCAAAAGCTTGTGTTTACTTATCTTTTGAGAGGGATTCTTTTTTTATTAATATTTAACTCAAGGAATATCAGCTCATGAATGTTATTGTTTAGGGTAATAAATAAGGTTTGAGCTAGGAGTAAAGTAATTTTCATTTACATTCAGGTTATTTTTAAGGTTTGTTTGGTAAATTAAACGACATTTTTCTACTGACAAATTGATCTGTTGCCATTGAGAGTCGTGGTCATCAGAAGTTTTAGTGTTGTATGCAAAATAGTTTTCAGCTTCAATTCTAACATTTTTATCAGGACTTTGTAAGAGCCTTGAAATTTGTGAAGCAGCGTCGGTTGACAGGCTTAAGGTGTAGTCAAGATCGCCTTTTCCTGTTTCAAAGTATCGGTCAATCTGATTTTTAGCAATGATCGAATCTATCGGTATAATATTTAATACGAGGTAGTAACTGAGGCTTATACACAAATAAACGGCGATAATATTAAATTTGGGCTTCATAATATAAATAAAGGTAAAGACGAGACCAATGGCTTCAAAAATTAAAAATCCGAGTACTAAAAATCTTAAACGGGTTAGGCCATTATCTTGATTATATAACCACATACGATAAAAAGAAGACCCCAAGAGCATAAAAGTGATTAGACACAGGTAAGAGGAAAAGACTTTTGAACATTTTGCCCAAAAACTCGTGTTATTTCCTGATAATTTAAGGGTTAAAAAAATTAATAGGAGGTTGATACCACTTAAAAACAAGAGTTCAAAAAAACCTCTTCGTGCATAGTCGGTGTAGGTTAAACCATAGGGTAAACTATTACTATTTGCAAAAAGATATTTAAATTGGATAACAGCAAAAAGTGTATAAACAATTAAAATGGAGCATAAAACAATATTGATAATGGTTAAATCTTTCTTCTTTTTAGGTTCAAAAGTGGCAACTGTGTTTTGAAAAGGCTTAGGTTGGTAAATAGAATAAATGATTCCAAAGAGATAGAACCCTATCAAAAAACCTAGAGGTATTTTGATTAGAGACAAGAAATCTAAAGACGACCCAAGTCCTAAATAAATCTTTGAAACGCTCTTAGCAAATATCTGATCCGCTGAAGAAAGAAGGAGAATGATAGCTAATAAACAAGGGATAGAAATTGCAATCCCAGAAAGTATCATTAAAAGTCTTTGTGTTCGTCCATTTGTTATGGATCGAATCCATTGGATTGGGATTATAAAAAAGGAAAACGGTCGTATTACATTTTTACTTAGGGTCCCCATAAACTTTAGGGTGGTGTCTTTAAAAGTAAAATTCTTATCTGCAATCATTAGCATAACACTGTATAGAAGGGTAATAATAATGAAGTTTGAAAGACGCCAGATATTGTTGCCGCTGATGAATGAATTTAATCCGAGGATGAAAATTGGTATAAACGTAAAGAGTGGTTTTTTCTTGGGAATAAGAAAAAACAAAGCGATAAATTGAATCAAAATGAAAATTGGAACACTGAGTCCTGGCAGTTCAAGAAGGATAAGATAAATAAAGCTGAAAGCCGAAACTAAGAGATACAATAGTAATTTGATTTTAAGTAGTTTTTCCATTTTATGAATCCTTTCTAAATTCTAGAATATCCCCTACTTGACAATCTAAAACCTTACAGATTTCTTCAAGGGTTGAAAAACGGACTGCTTTTGCCTTGTTATTTTTGAGAATTGATAAATTAGAAGGGGAAATGTTTATTTTTTCTGCTAGTTCCATAAGTCCTATTTTTCGTTTTGCCATCATGACATCGAGATTTACAATAATAGACATTTTATTACACCGTCCAATCGTTTTCTTCTTTGTAAGCAACGGCTTGTTTAAAAACATCTTTTAACGTTAGACAAAATAAGGTTGCAATAGCAAAAACAACAAATATAATCCCACTGGAGATTTCAAAATTAAAAATGATTTTAATTAAATAGATGATTGAAATGAGAAAGCTTGCAACGCCCATTTTTCTAAGGCAAATAATATTTTCTTTTACAAATGGGTTATCATTTAGCATCGTTTTAAAGATTGCTTTGAGCTGCCAAAGAATAAAAACGGCACAGATTCCTGAAGGGAATAAAATAAGATAAAGAATTATGGATTCGATTTGAAAATATTCATAACCTACAAAAAATCTTATAAGGAAGGGTAGGGTAAGACAACAAAGAATGCCAGAGTAGAATAAGATATCCACAATAATTTTAGTTAGGTAATGCACAGGACTATTTTTATACATAGTGAACCTCCTTCGTGTTTTATTGGTATTATAACGATTCAAATTTTGTTTGTCAAGAAATATTTATCGTTTATCGATAAATATTATCTGATAAACAGCTTTTACCTCCGAAAAAAAGTAAAAAAAATTGTCGGAATTCTTTTATATTTAATGCGTGATGGTGATTTAAATAAAAAAACTTCCTTACATAGGCATGTAAGAAAGCTTTTTTATTTTTAAAATTTTAATGATTTTATTTTCGAAATTGATCCATAGATTGATGAATAACTTCTTCTAAAGCTGGGATTCCTTCACCAGTTTTTGCGCTAATTTCATAAATTTTTTTTAAGTTTATACCAGCATAGGAAAGAAAATTGCGGCTACGTTTGATATTGCCATTTTCACAATCAATTTTTGTAATAACCCCAATTGCTGGAATATTGAAAGTATGAATAAAATTAGGGGGAATGGAATTTTGACTATCAATACAAGAGTTAAGAAGTATTAACAGACCTGCATCACAGGTGACATTAATCGCCTGACGACAAAAAAAGGGAAGCTCAACAAATTCACCAGGGGTATCGATGAAATCATCGTAGTAACTCACCATTTGAGTTTTTAAATACTTTTGTTCTTGTTTTGCGAGGCACTGCATCAAGGTTGTTTTTCCGCTGCCGATTTTGCCAATGAGTGCGACACGTTTTTTATTGGTTGCCATTTTATGAGTAGGTTATTTTTGGGATATCAAACCCAAGGATTTGATTTAAGGTATTAACGATTTCTGAAACAGCAGCCTTAACATCGCTTACCCGACCGGTGATGACAAGTGATCCACTAAAACGATCTAAGAAACCTATTTCAACAGGAGCTGCTTTTGTTGCAGCGTCTGCAGCGATAATGGCGGCTTCACTTGGTGTGATTGTGAGGATACCAATGGCATCTTTATTCTCATCATCCAACCCCAGTTTTATATAGATATCACTTTTTGGTTTGGCAATAATATGAGCTAAGGTTACTTGTTTTCCAGGAACATATTCTTGTATGGAACGGTTCTTTTTTTCATTTTCCATTTTTGTCACCTTTTCGTTTTGAATTTATTTATGGGGGTATTATATCATTATTCTAATTGATACAACATTGTTTAACCATTATTTATATTAAGGAGGCAAAAAAATCTAGATGAATTTATGAAACTTTCTAAAATAATATGAATAAAAACTTTCTTTTTATATCAATATCGGATAAAATACAATTTTGTAAATGTAATTCAAAGTCTAAGGACATATAATAGAACACACAAAAATTCAGGAGGTAAAGGAATGCTTTGGAAAGAGGTTCAAATTACAACGACATTAGAGGCTGAGGACGCTGTAACAAATGCTTTTTATGCGGCAGGAGCACAAGGAGTTGTTATTCAAACATTACAGGATGTATTATTGATCCAAGAAGATCCCCGTGTTAATTTCATTGATGAATCATTACTTGAAATTGATCCGAACGCTTCCATTGTTCGTGGTTATTTTAGTGAAGCGATTGATACTGATGAAGCCATACACAACCTTATCTCTGGGATTAAGGCGTTACCAAGCTTTGGACTGGATCCTGGGGAATGTGAATTAATGGTGACTGAAATTGATGAAGACGATTGGGCAAATTCTTGGAAAAAGTTTTATAAACCGACAAAGGTAGGAAAGGGATTGGTCATTAAACCAACCTGGGAAGAGTATGTTCCAAATGAGGATGAAATTGTGATTAATATTGACCCTGGGATGGCTTTTGGAACAGGAACCCACGAAACGACCCAGCTTTGTGCAATGCGTTTAGAAGAGTACATTAAGCCTGGAGATGTTGTTTTAGATATTGGCTGTGGCACAGGTGTTTTGTCCTTAATTGCTGGAAAATTAAAGGCAAAAAAAGTAGTGGCAGTTGATTTTGATACTTTGGCAGTGCAAATCGCAAAAGAAAATGCAGAACTTAATGCCCTTGGAAATCTTGTGGAAATCCGTGAGGGAAATCTACTGGACGTTATCGATGAGGTTGCAGATGTTATTGTTGCAAATATTTTAGCAGAAGCCATTGTAGAACTCTCTGGAATTATTAAACCATACCTAAAGAAAGATGGGATATTTATTTCATCAGGGATTATTCTTGAACGTTTAGCAGGGGTTTTATTAGCTTTACAGAAGGAAGATTTTAAAATTTTACATGTTGAGCAAATGGGCGAATGGGTTGGGGTTGTCGCTCAAAAGATAAACTAAAATGCATCGTTTTTTTGTAGATAGAACACAAATTAATGATCAGTATGTGGTGATCGATGGTGAGGACTATAAGCATATTACAAAAGTTTTACGTCTTAAATCTGGAGAAACGATTGAAGTTTGTGATGGCGAAGAAAATGATTACGAGGTCATGATTCAAGGGGATGAGAATCAAAGGATCGTTGGAAAAATCATTAAGTCTCAAAAGTCACTAGGGGAGACAAAAGGGATGACGGTTGTTTTATTTCAAGGGTTACCAAAGGGTCAAAAGATGGAGTTGATTATACAAAAATCTGTTGAACATGGTGTAAATGAGATCATCCCTTTTCAGTCGAAACGTAGTATTTCACAAATAAAAGAAAAGAAAGATAAAAAAACGGATCGTTGGCAACGGATTGCTTATGAGGCGGCTAAACAGTCGAAGCGTGGCAGGATACCAGAAGTTTCTCAGGTACTTACATTTAAAGAGGTACTCGATCGGGGAGCGGGGCTTCATTTGGTCTTAATGGCCTATGAAAATGAAAAAACACGGTCTTTAAAAAAATATTTAAGTGCATTACCTTCTGAAATAACAGGGCAAGAAAATTTAAAAATTGGGATCATGATTGGACCAGAAGGAGGATTTGATGTGTCGGAAGTTTTGGAATGTGAAGCACGTGGAATAAAAAGTATTTCACTTGGTAATCGAATCCTTCGAACGGAAACCGCAGGGATAACAGTTCTTAGTCAGTTGAATTTTTGGAAGGAGGATTTAATTTGAAGGAAAAGAAAAAAGTTGCTTTTATGACGTTGGGATGCAAAGTCAATAGTTATGATAGTGAAGCAATGATGGAAATTTTCGAAAATAATCAGTATGAAATTGTTGACTTTTCTCAACCATCAGATGTATATGTTGTAAATACCTGCACAGTCACTCACTTAGGAGATCGAAAATCCCGAAATATGTTGCGGAAAGCAAAAAGACTAAATCCTGATGCCATTATTTGTGCGGTAGGGTGTTATGTTCAAGCATCTCCAGATGAAGTCAAGAAAATTGATGAAGTTGATTTAATGATTGGGACAAAAAATCGTGGAGAAATCCTAAAATTTATTCGTGCCCACGAAGAAGATAAAAGTAAACGAAATTTTGTTACGGATATTATGAAAGAAGGAACTTTTGAACCACTAAACATCTCTGAATCAAAGGGAAAAACGAGAGCCTTTATTAAGATTCAAGAGGGCTGTAATCAATTTTGTACCTATTGTATTGTTCCTTTTGCACGAGGTCCTGTCAGAAGTCGTCCGATGGCGGCCATTATTGATGAAGTTGAGAGAGTCGTTAAAGCAGGGTATGAAGAAATCGTATTAACTGGGATTCATATTGCTTCTTATGGGGTAGATCCAGTGAATCCTAAGGGAGAAAAGCTCATTGAGTTATTAGAAGCTTTGGATAAAATAACCCAGTTAAAAAGAGTGCGTCTCGGTTCTTTAGAACCAAAGTTTATTACTGAGGACATTTTGGATCGCCTTTTAAAATTACGTACTTTCTGCCCCCATTTTCATTTGTCGTTACAAAGTGGGAGCCAAGAGGTGCTTAAACGGATGGGGCGCCATTACACGCCAGAAAAATACTTAGAAATTGTATCAAAAATTAGAGAAAGATTCCCCCTAGGGGGGATTACAACGGATATTATGGTGGGATTTCCAGGAGAAACCGAAGGAGAATTTTTAGAGACCATCGCATTTGTAAAAAAAGTTGCTTTCTATCAAATACATGTTTTTAAGTATTCGAAACGAAAGGGTACAAAGGCAGCAGAGTATCCCGACCAGATTCCCGACAGGGTAAAAGGGGAACGAAGCCAAAGCCTTTCTAAGGTTTCAGAGACTTTAGAAATAGAATTTTTGAAAAAAAATCAAGGTGCTATTGAAGAGGTCCTTATTGAAAATAAATGTAATGGTTATTTGTGGGAAGGCCATACTAAGAATTATATTCCTGTAATTATTGAGTCAAAAGAAAAAATTGATGGTAAAATCCTTTTGGTTAAGTTATCATATGAGTATAAAGATAAGAAACGAATGTGGGGAGTAAGATTCGAAAGGAGTGAATAAATGGAAAATTGTTTATTTTGTAAGATTGTTAATAAAGAAATCCCGGCTGAGATTGTTTTTGAAGATAAACTTGTGTTGGCATTCAAAGATATTGACCCTCAAGCACCTGTGCATATTTTGATTATACCCAAAGCGCATTATGATTCAATTTTGTCAGTGCCAGCAGGAGATGATATTATTGGACATATTCATACGATTGCAAATCGTATTGCCTTAAAAGAAAATATTGCAGAAACTGGATTTAGATTAGTTAACAATTGTGGCGAACACGGAAATCAGACAGTTCCACATTTACATTATCATCTTTTAGGTGGACGATTTTTAACTTGGCCTCCAGGCTAAAATTTTGAAGAAAATTAAAATTGACAAGCGTCTAGTTTTTACATATAATATAGTTTGATTCTAACCATGTAAAGTCAGTACATTGATGAGTATCGGATTAGAGGGGGGGGTTAAAAATGTCGGAAGTGAAAATTAAAGAAAATGAAACACTTGAGAGCGCGTTGCGTCGTTTTAAAAGAAAAACTGCAATGGCTGGTGTGATGTCTGAGATTCGAAAAAGAGAGCATTATGAAAAGCCAAGCGTAAAGCGTAAAAGAAAATCAGAAGCTGCTAGAAAAAGAAAGATGAAAAAAAGATAGGATGTGACCATTTGGTATTAAAGGATCAATTACAAGCTGATTTAAAAGAAGCAATGAAAAACAAGGATAAAGTAAAAAAATCCACAGTCACGATGATTCGAGCTGCTATTTTACAAATAGAGAAGGATCAAAAGATTGAATTGGATAATGCAGGCGTTCTTGATATTATTGCAAAACAACTTAAACAACGTCGGGATGGCTTGGCGGAGTTTGAGAAAGCTCAGAGAGACGATTTAATCCAGCAAGCTCGGGCAGAAATTGCTATTATAGAGAGCTACCTTCCTAAACAATTAAATGAAGAAGAAATTCGAACAATTGTAAAAGAAACGATCAAAGAAACTGGTGCTACTGATTCAAAAGACATGGGAAAAATAATGAGTGCTCTTATGCCGAAGGTTAAGGGTCGTGCAGATGGAAAACTCGTGAATCAAGTTGTTAGAGAACAGCTAACACTATCATAAAAATACAAAGAGATTTGCTTTAATGCAGGTCTCTTTTTTTTGTTTGTTTCGTTAAAAAAATAGAAATGTGCCTATAAGTTTATTTAAGCTTTTGGTGATATAATTCTAAAAAATATCATTTTGGAGGCACTTATGAACAATTGCGACAACCTTGTTGTGGGTTTATCCCAAAGCCAGGTAGAAGAAAGGATAAAAGAAGGAAAAACAAATGTCCAACCCCGTAGTAAAACAAAAACAGTTGGTCAAATTATTAAGGATAACACCTTAACTTTGTTTAACCTGCTCAACATTATTCTTGCATTACTTATTATTTTTGTTGAGTCCTACCAAAATCTTTTATTTCTCAATGTTGTAATCATAAACACTGTGATTGGGATTGTTCAAGAGGTGAAGGCTAAAAAAACAGTGGATAAACTTTCATTGTTGTCTCAGCCTTTAGCAAAAGTTATCCGTGATGGAACCCCTAAAGACATCTGCTATGAAGAAATAGTGATTGATGACGTGATTTTACTAAGTCAGGGAAAACAAATCCCTTCTGATTCTGAGATTGTTCAAGGGAAAATTGAAGTCAACGAATCTTTACTAACTGGGGAATCGGAACCCATAATTAAAAGAGTCGGGGACAAGCTTTTATCAGGTAGTTTTGTTATTTCCGGGGAAGCTTATGCTCAAGTTCAAAAGGTTGGATTAGATAATTATGCAAACAATTTAGCAAATCAAGTTAAAACAGCAAGAAAACCAAAATCGGAAATAATGAAAGCCTTAAATTTTATTCTTAAAGTTGTCGGGATTTGTATTATACCTATTGGTTTGTTATTGTTATATGAACAAATTTATGTACAAGAATTAACCATTAAGGTTGGGGTCGTTGGGTCAGTGGCAGCACTGATTGGCATGATTCCTGAAGGGTTAATTCTTTTAACGAGTGTAGCTTTAGCAGTGAGTGTTATTCGTCTAGGACGTCATAAAACTTTGGTTCAAGAACTGTATTGTATTGAAACACTTGCCCAGGTTGATGTTCTTTGTTTGGATAAAACAGGGACGATAACTGAAGGTTCGATGGAAGTTTTATCTTTGGAAATATTGGACAATTCAAAAGTACCGGTTCCAGGTCTTCGAGCTTTGGTTGCAAACTTAAAAGATGATACTGGAACCTTTAGAGCGGTTTCGGATTATTTTAAAGGGGAACCACCACAATGGGATTGCGAACAGATTGTTCCCTTTTCTTCAAATAGAAAGTGGAGTGGTGCGAATTTTGGAGCCATGGGAACCTATGTTATTGGAGCACCAGAGTTTATTCTCGGAAAAGACTATTATAAAATAAAGGATAAAGTTGAGTGCTATGCAGAACAAGGGAATCGTGTCATGCTTGTTGGATATTCTGATAAGACTTTTTTAGACGAAAACACTTTGCCAGAAGTGGTTCAACCCATTGCTTTGTTACCCATTGGAGATAAAATTCGACACGAAGCAAAAAAAACCTTGGATTTTTTTAGAAATCAAGGGGTTGCCATTAAAGTTATGTCAGGGGATAATCCAGTGACTGTTTCGCAGATTGCAAAACGAGCAGGTCTTTTAGATTATGATAATGTTGTGGATGCTTCGATGCTAAAGACCCCTGAGGAGATCGAAGAAGCTGCTCTTCGGTATTCAGTTTTTGGACGTGTAGCACCAGATCAGAAGAAAGCGTTTATTAAATCCTTAAAATCGGCGGGTCATACCGTTGCAATGACAGGAGATGGGGTTAATGACGTCTTGGCCCTCAAAGAAGCCGATTGTAGTATTGCAATGGCAGAAGGAAGTGATGTCACGCGTCAGATTTCACAGCTGGTTCTTTTAAATTCGGATTTCTCAAATCTGACTCGGGTTCTTATGGAAGGACGACGGGTCATTAATAATATTCGACGGGCAGCTTCTTTATTTTTGGTCAAAACTATTTTTTCTTTTTTACTTTCGATTATAGTTGTTATCGCAAATGGTGCTTATCCTTTTGCGCCAATACAATTAACTCTTATAAGCACCCTTACCATTGGAATTCCTTCTTTCTTTTTAGCCTTAGAACCGAATAAGAATCGGGTGACAGGCAATTTCTTAGAGACTGTGTTAAGCAAGGCTTTACCAGGAGGTTTAACCATTGTTTTAAATGTTGTATTGATGATGATCTTAGGAAATGCCTTTGGTTTGAAATTAGAAGAGATTTCTACGATAGCGGCATTGTTAACAGGCATTGTTGGGTTGGTGGTTTTATTTAGAGTGAGTCAACCAATGGATAATAAACGGTGGTTGCTTTTCTTTTTAATGACCTTCAGTTTTGCTTTTTCGATACTCTTTTTTAGTCGATTTTTCTCAATGCTTCCTTTCGAATCGTATTCTATAAAGATGTTTGTTATTTTAGGAATTGGTTTGATTGATATTTGGCCGTTATTTTGCTTACTAACCAAATTAACGAGAAGTATGGAAAAATGGTATTTCGAATGGAAATACAAGAATGAAAATGTTTTATGATCAATGAAATGCGGTCTTTTATGAAGGAATCAATTTTTTTGATTCTTTCATAAAAAAGACTTGCAATCATCATTTAACTTGTGCTAAAATAAGCAAGTCGTCAAGATACGTTGCTTTCTTATAGCGAATTGATTGATAAAAAAATAATCAAAAAGGCTTGACAAAGCCCTTGAGAAAAAGTATAATAAATAACGTTGTATCGAGGTGTGGCGCAGTTTGGTAGCGCACATGGTTTGGGACCATGGGGCCGGAGGTTCGAATCCTCTCACCTCGACCATTTTTTTTAAAAATATATTTTGGGGGCCTTTAGCTCAGTTGGTTAGAGCAACCGGCTCATAACCGGTAGGTCCGGGGTTCGAGCCCCTGAAGGCCCACCATTTTTTTTTAGGAACTTATTATTTAATTGCCCAGATAGCCAGTCGGTATAAGTAGAGAACCCAAATCTTTGATTTGGTGTGAATCACTTAGTTAGGCAAAGCGATTTGATGGAAAAGTATGAAGACAAAATGAACTTGTTATTTAATTGCCCAGATAGCTCAGTCGGTATAAGTAGAGAACCCAAATCTTTGATTTGGTGTGAATCACTTAGTTAGGCAAAGCGGTTTGATGGAAAAGTATGAAGACAAAATGAACTTATTATTTAATTGCCCAGATAGCTCAGTCGGTATAAGTAGAGAACCCAAATCTTTGATTTGGTGTGAATCACTTAGTTAGGCAAAGCGATTTGATGGAAAAGTATGAAGACAAAATGAACTTATTATTTAATTGCCCAGATAGCTCAGTCGGTAGAGCAGAGGACTGAAAATCCTCGTGTCGGTGGTTCGATTCCGCCTCTGGGCACCACTTCAAGAATTTGGCAGCGAAAGCTGTTTTTTTTTTACTTAATATTACTAAATAAAAAATTAAAAGTTTTGATATGGAGATCTGCCAACATGAAAAAAACGACTTTAGTAATTTTGCTTGGGGTATGTTTATCCTTGGGTGCAATTTTTCTACCAGGTTCCTTGTTTGATAAAAATAATTTAAATAAAGAACAAGAAGAAGTCATGGTAAAGGAGCATTTTTCTAAAACGATTATTATAAAATCGGAGGGTTTTGATCTTAAAGGTGAAGCTTTAGAGGTCATAGAAACTTATTTTGATAGAACGATGACTTCTTTGTCGATGCTTGAATCACAGAGCATCACTGACTTGTTTTTAGACTCAAATGATAACAATGCTTTATTAAATCAAAATGCCTTAAACTTTTTAATTAGTTTGAGAAAAGCTCGAAATGTTGATTTAAAAATAAATGATTACGAAATTACGGCTAAAATTTTGGATAAAGTAGAGGGGGAAAATGGGAGAGTTGAAATAACGATCATAGAAAATAATCGATTAAATTTTAACTATATCCCTGAAAGGAATGCTTTAAGTGCAGAAATTCTACATCGATTTGTTTTGATTCCTGTTGAGAATGATTATAAAATTGCTGAACACTATAAAGAAGAAGATAGTTTTATATTATGTGAAGAGGTGCAAGCCCAAGGTCTTTCCTATGAAACCTTGTTAGAGTTTGGCTTGACATCGATTGAAAAACAAAATGAAGAGAGAGCATTGGTAGAGACAAATATCAAAAATGACTGGAAGATTCCAACCCATGGTTATAACCGAGAGAAAGCCGTCGAGTATGCTCAAGTTTGGGCGATTCCAGAGAATGCTGATAGAAATAGTCTTTGGGGATTATATGATTTTACAGGAGGGAATTGTAACAATTTTATATCCCAGTGCTTGTTTGAAGGGGGAATCCCTAGAGATTATTTTGGTGAGAATAATGCTCAATGGAAATGGTATGATGAAGAATTTAGTTGGTTTGAAGAGCCAAGTGGCTATACGGATGCCTGGGTTGGGGTAGAGGAGTTTTGGATTTATGCCAATCTTAATGCAGATTTTGGGCTAGTTGCGGATACAAATATCAATCCATTCC
The DNA here is from genome assembly GCA_051649025.1 of Eubacteriaceae bacterium. Taxonomy (GTDB): domain Bacteria; phylum Bacillota; class Clostridia; order Eubacteriales; family Eubacteriaceae; genus Acetobacterium. Next base: position 6,675 of record JBOFGH010000014.1, on the reverse strand, counting down.
TAGGAGAAAAAGGGGATATTTTGCAATTAGGGGCCCTTGGTGAATGGCGTCATTCAGTTATAATTTCTGAAGTGATTAAAGATTCAAAAGGAAAAGTTGTAGATTATCTCATTGATTCAAATACCACAGATCGCCTTAATTATCCAGTAAGTGCTTACGGATATCCGGAAATAAGGTTAATTAAGATTCATGGATGGAATGAATAGTGGAAGTATGTGGCGTTAAGAAAAATAATTTCAAAAATAACTTGTCACATATAAAACAATATGGTATTATAATTGTAAATAAAATGTAACGAGGAGGTTTGACATGGCAAAACCACAAAAATATTTTGACCGAGCTAAAGAAGCGCTAAAACGTTTTTATGATAACGAGTCAATGACGGAAGCTAATAAAGAAGAAACGTCTTCTTTAACAAATGGCAACTTTTTTCACCGATTGTTTGGAAATAAAAGTAAAGCCTTTAAAGTGAAGAGCGCATGTGTTATTGTAAGTGCGTTTGTTGTGCTTTCTGGTGCGGGTATTGTTGATGCTCAAACAAGGGCATACGAAATTTTATATAATGGAAAAACGGTAGGGTACGTTGATAGCCCAGAAGTTTTTGATTTGGCAATGAACCGCGTTAATGAAGGAAAAACAGCGAAAAAAGTTGATATTAAAACGGCTTTTGAAGTAAGACCAGGAAGATCAACTGAAAAGCTAAATAATGAAGAAGTTAAAAAAGTAATTGCTGTTGCAGAAAAAGAGATTACAGAAAAAGTTGAAGTTGCAGCAAAAACTGAATTACCTTTACCAGTGACTGGTGAAGAAAAGAAAGAAGACGTTGTTCCACCAGTTGAAGAAAAACCAGTAATTCCACCTGTAGTGGAAGAACCTGAGGCTCCAGTGGCTGGTGAAGAAGAAAAGCCAGAAGCACCACCTGTAGAAGAAGGGCCGGTAGTAGAAGAACCAGCACCAACTCCTGAGGTACCAGCGCCAGCACCAGAACAACCGGCACCAGCGCCAGAACCAACACCTGAGCCACCAGCGCCAGCGCCAGAACCAACACCTGAGCCACCAGCGCCAGTGCCAGAACCAACACCTGAGCCACCAGCGCCAGTGCCAGAACCAACACCTGAGCCACCAGCGCCAGCGCCAGAACCAACGCCTGAACCACCAGCCCCAGCACCAGAACCAGAGCCAGAAGGATTTATTAATCCTACCAGTGGTAGAGTTGGAGAAATATGGCGTCCATTGAGCGACTATAGTGGTTATTACAGTCAGCATTATGCTGGAGCAGCAGTTGATATCCTTAATAGTGCAGGAACACCAATTGTAGCCTCTAAATCAGGAACCGTTATTGCTTCAGGCTATAGTGCTGGAGGATATGGTAATTATATTGAAATCAGTCATGGTGGCGGCGTAACGACGTTATACGCACACATGCAATCTTTATATGTCGGCCGAGGAAGCTATGTAGAACAAGGACAGGTTATTGGAGCAATGGGATCTACTGGATCTTCAACTGCGAATCATTTACATTTTGAAATATTAATAAATGATAGTGCACAACCAATTTCCAACTATTTTAGCTACCAAACAGGAAGCTATATTTAAAAATTGATTAATGATCAAAGATGCCTTTATGGGCATCTTTTTTTATGTTTTTATTTAGAAAAAACTTGATGAATTGAGGACTCTGTGATATTATACTTGTAAAGAAAATGTAACAAAAAAACAACAAGAGGTAACGGATATGTACGCAAATTTTAATGACGATAGAGAAAAAAGAAAAAAAATGAGACAGTTTAAAAAGAAAAGAAGTACGATTTTCGCAATTACTTTATTACTGATTATTGGAACTGTGGGTATTGTAAATGCCCAAAGCCAGGGGTTTGAAGTTTTTATGAATGGTAAGAGTATTGGAACCGTGCGGTCCGAAAAAATATTTCAATCTGCGGTTCAGTCTATTGAGAAAGAAATACAACAAAACCACGGGAATGATGGGGTTGTAATTGAGAATAATTTTGAACTTATTCAAGGGAGAGTTGACAATCCAATGGATTTAGAAGAATGGATACAAGTTCTTAGAGGGACTGCTTTAAACCTTTATGGAAATGGTGCTGAGATTTATGTCAATGATATTTCAGTAGGCTGTGTAGGATCTAAAGATGAAGCAGAACGTATTTTAAAGGTAAAAAATAATTTATTCCCTACGATATCAAAAATAAATTATATAGAAAAAGAAGTTAAGTTAAGTGAAACGAAGGATTTTGCGGCGATTATTGAGTCGATAAATAAAGTTAATTAAAATTTAGAAAAAATAAGTTGGGAAGTCGTGACCGTTATGGGAGATTTTGAGAAAAACATGGATCTAGCTCTTCGCTATTTATCTTTTAAAGATCGCACTGTGAGTGAAATGCGTTCCTATCTTATTAAAAAGAATCTTGGGGAAGAGGACGTTGAGGTAGTTATTTTAAAGCTGATTGATTATCGATATCTTGATGATCAAAAATATCTCCTTAATTATCTTAACAATAATCGAAACGTTAACCATTATGGATCGAAACGTTTGTTATATGATTTAAAAAAAAGAGGGATTAAAGATTCGGATTTACACAATTTACCAAGTCTCTTTTCTGTAGATGAAGAAAAAGAAATGTGTGAAGTTGTGAGTGAAAAATTAAAAAAAGCTTTTCGAAATTTGACTTTGATCCAAAAGAAAAAAAAGATGGCTGATAAACTCCTGCGTTTAGGTTATCCATCTGAAATGGTCTTTGATTGCCTTAATCATCTTGATTTTGGAAATGAGGATTTGATATCAGCTGAAGAAGAAGAAAGAATGGAACAAAAAACCTATGAAAAAGCCAAACGTGATTATAAAAAATATTTGCGGGTTTATACACAAAAGGGTTTAGTCGATAAAGCCCTTGAATATAAATGTTTTAGGGGGATGGTGAGTAAGGGCTATTCTTACGATTTAATTCAAGAAATTATTGCTGAAATTAAAAATAATTGATAAAAGAAAAAGATAATTCTATCCAGTATTCTAGAATTATCTTTTTTTTATGCTTGTTTTACTTCAATTCCAAGGTCACGATAGTGATTTATGAGATTAGGGTCCGCTGAAAAATCGGTTATAAGAAGATCATTGGGTTTTAATTTGCCAACGCAAACAAAATCTTTTTTTCCTAGCTTCGATGCTGCTGCAAGGACGATCACCTTTTGTGAGAGTCGGGAGAGATGTTTGTAAAGCCCAATTTCTACGGTGCTGGCATGGTAAAGATTCCCCTCATGATCGATACTTGTTACGCCAAGATAAGCAGTGTCAAAACTAAACTGTTGAATCATTTCTTCGGCAAAGCTTCCTGTGGTGGAAAGGGTGTTTTCTCTTAACTCTCCGCCAATGACAATAATTGATATTTTGTTACGACTGTTTAGCTCGGTTGCAACGTTAAGGCCGTCAGTAACAACGAGTAAACGTTTTGAGTTATCGATAAGCTTTGAAAAATGATAAATGGTTGAGCCAGAGCTTATAAAAATCTTCTCGCCATCTTTTAGCAAAGCAGCCGCAAGTGTTCCAAGACTTTCTTTAATTTTTACATCTGCATTTAATCTCAAATGAATGGGTTTTTCAAGAAGAACATCGGTGTTATTAAGGATTGCCCCGCCATGGGTTCGCATGATGATTCCTTGGGCTTCTAAAGTGTCTAAATCTCTGCGAATGGTCATGGGGGTAACATGAAACAAGGTACAGAGCTGAGAGACTTCAACGGTTCCGCGTTGTTCCAGTAATTGCAGAATCTGTTTTTTTCGTTGATTTTTTCCCATGGTTTACCTCCTAAATTGAATGATTTAATCATAACACAGAAATTATGCAAAAGTAAATGCGGAAATAGGTTATTATGTTAAAATAAATTGACGTTAAGTTTGTTTTGTGCTATTATACAAACAAATATATCACAAAGAGAACATTTTTTAAACCATTGCTTATTTTATTTTGCAAAATGGATTAAGATTTCAGTGTCAAATAAGCAGGAGTATAAAAAACATGTTTAAGTGAAATCAAAGGAGAGAAATGATGGCAAAGTATGTAATCGGTATCGACTATGGAACTTTATCAGGAAGAGCTGTAATGGTAAATAACCAAACGGGTTTAGAAATGGGCTCAACAGTTTTTGATTATCCACATGGTGTTATGGACGAAACCCTCCCAGACGGAACAAAACTTGGGGTGGATTATGCATTGCAATATCCCCAGGATTACATTGACGTTTTAACAAAAACAATTCCAACTTTATTAGAAAAAACAGGAGTTTCTCCTGAAGATGTCGTTGGTGTCGGGATCGATTTTACTGCTTGTACCGTTTTTCCAGTTCGTAAAGATGGAAGGCCTCTATGTTTTGAAGACAAATATAAATCGAATAAGTTTTCTTATGTTAAGCTTTGGAAACATCACGCAGCGCAAGATTATGCGAATCGATTAACAGAGATAGCTTTGGAACGTAATGAAAGCTTTTTAGCACGTTATGGAGGGAAAGCCTCCTCTGAATCTTTATTTCCTCGTTTGTGGCAAATTTGTGAAGAAGATCCTGACCTATACGACGATATGGATTATTATATTGAAGCTGGGGATTGGATTATCTGGCAAATGACAGGACAACACACACGAAATTCCTGTGCTGCAGGCTATAAAGCTCTTTGGAGTAAAACAGATGGTTATCCTTCTAAAGAATTTTTTAAAGCTCTAAATCCAAAGCTTGAAAATGTAATAAAAGATAAAATGGATTGTCCGATTAGTCCTGTTGGTAGCAAAGCAGGGGAAATAAATGAAGTTGGTGCCGCATTAACAGGGTTAAAAGTGGGAACAGCTGTTGGAATTGCAACCATCGATGCTCATTCAGCGGTGCCAGGAGCTTTAAAAGAAGCGGCAGAAAACCAAATGTTAATGATCATGGGAACCTCAACTTGTCACATGCTAATTAGTAAGGTTGAAAAAATTATACCAGGGTTATTTGGCGTGGTTGAAGATGGTTTATTACCTGGTTTTTTAGGGTACGAAGGTGGACAAAGCTGTGTAGGCGATCACTTTGCTTGGTTTGTCGACAATTGTGTTCCACAGAAATATTGGGAAGCGGCACAAGCAGAAGGTATGAACATGCACCAGTATTTGACAATGAAGGCCGAAAAACTTGCCCCAGGTGAAAGTGGGTTAATAGCCCTAGATTGGTGGAATGGAAACCGTTCTGTTTTACTTGATAACGACTTAACAGGGCTTATGATGGGGATGACCTTAACGACGAAACCAGAAGAAATGTATCGGGCGTTGATTGAGGCGACTGCTTACGGAACACGAAAAATTATAGAAAATTTTGAAGATTATGGAGTTCCTGTGGATGCGTTATTTGCCACTGGTGGGATTTCTCAAAAGAATTCAATGATGATGCAAATTTATGCAGATGTTACCCGTAGACCCATTAAAATTGCAGGATCGGAAAATGGCTCAGCATTAGGAGCCGCAGTTTTTGGTGCCTTAGCAGCAGGATCTGATCGTGGGGGGTATGATAGTATTTTTGATGCAACGCGAGTTATGGCAAATCTAAAAGATTTAACCTATACACCAAACGAAAAAAATGCAGCTGTCTATGATAAATTGTATGCTGAATTTGATCATTTGCATGACCTTTTTGGTCGAGGTGCGAACGATATGATGAAACGACTAAAAGAGATTCGCAAGGAAGCGGTTCAATAAATCACAGTGTTGTAGGGTTGGGGGTTATGTGACCTCTAACCTTTCTTTATCATTGGAGTGTTTACGTTTTTTTAAAAACGATTAGGAAAAGAAAGAAGTTAAGATGTTAAAAGAGTTAAAACAATTGGTTTACGAAGGAAACATGTTATTGCCCAAATATGGATTGGTTACTTTTACCTGGGGAAATGTCTCTGGTTTTGACAAAGAAAGTGGCTATGTGGTTATAAAACCTTCTGGCATTGAATATGAACAAATGTCATTAAACGATCTGGTGGTAGTTGATCTTGAAGGAAATCAAATAGAAGGGAACTTAAACCCATCCTCAGACACAGAAACCCATTTAGAAATTTATCGCTCTTTTCCAGAAATTGGTGGGATTACCCACACCCATTCTTTATGGGCAACTATTTTTTCCCAGGGTGGACGTGAGATCAAGCCATATGGAACCACCCATGGGGATTATTTTTCTGGAGCGGTTCCATGTACCAGAGAAATGACTGAAGGAGAAATTTCTAATCATTATGAGCTAAATACAGGAAAAGTAATTGTGGAAACGTTCCAGGGTAAAAACCCGTATGATTTACCAGGGGTTCTTGTCAAAAGTCATGGCCCTTTCACCTGGGGAAAAGAGCCCATTAAAGCAGTGGAAAATGCGGTGGTTTTAGAAGAAATAGCACAAATGGCCTATCATACAGAAATGCTAATGGGGAAAACTACCACGCCTATGAATCCTAAATTATTGAACAAACATTTTTTTAGAAAACATGGTGAAAATGCATATTATGGACAATGGTGAATCAGAGTATTAGGTAATTGATAAATGATTTTATCTGATTGAGAGAATAACTTTCGGTTATATAAGGAAAGAAAACAGGTCAGTATTCAGAATTATTTCTGAATTGACATAAAACAAGAGAAAATAGGCGGACTTTAATAAGCCAAAG
>JBOFGH010000013.1:0-11966 GCA_051649025.1 Eubacteriaceae bacterium | reverse complement strand
GTATGATATCGCTATTATTGGAGCAGGAATTGCAGGCTCCTACATCGCCCGTGAGCTCTCTCGGTACAAATTAGATATTGTTTTACTTGATGGAGAAAATGATGTGGGGAACCAAATTACTATGGCAAATTCAGCCATTGTTCATGCTGGATTTGATGCACCCTCTTACAAACTCAAAGGGAAGTTTAATGCATCAGGAAATATTATGTATGAAAAAATTTGCGCCGATTTGGACGTTCCATTTAAACGCTGTGGATCCATGGTCGTTGCACATGATGAATTTGAAATGCAAACACTACATGAACTCTATAAAAATGGACTCGCCAATGGTGTTCCTGGATTAAGAATACTTTTTGAAGATGAAGTTCATGCCATGGAGCCTAATCTAAATAAGGACATTTGCGGTGCCCTTTATGCACCTACCGCAGGGGTTGTTTCTCCTTTTGAACTTTGTGTGGGAGTCACTGAAAATGCTGTTGATAACGGAGTTACCTTAAAACTGAATCACCTTGTCACTGACATCAAAAAACAAGCCAATCATTTCGAAATTTTTACAAACTCTGGAACCATAGAAGCTAAATATATTATTAACGCCGCTGGTGTTTATGCTGACGATATCTATGAAATGGTTGGCGAACCTTATTTCCAACTTCTTGCTAGAAAAGGGAATTATTTTATCTTTGATAAAGAAGCTGGCTCGATGGTTCATTCCATTATTTTCCCATGTCCCTCAGAAAAGGGAAAAGGAATTTTAGTTGCACCAACCGTTCACGGTAATCTATTAATTGGTCCCGATGCCGAGCCTACCGAAAAGGACGACATCTCTACCACCTCTGAACGTTTGAGCTACATTAAAGAAAACGCTCTAAAAAACTGTCCTGAACTCCCTTTTAATAAGATTATTCGATCTTATGCAGGTCTTAGAAATACACCTATCGTTGATACTTTTACAACAACAGATGGGGATTTTATTATTGAAGAATCTCCAGTAAAAGGTTTTATTAATGTTGCTGGTTATGAGTCCCCTGGATTAACTTCAATTCCTTCTGTTGCCCATTATGTTGTCGAAAAATTAGTAAAACCACTGATTCCTAACATTGAAGAAAATCCAACATTTAATCCTAAAGTTCGTCCTCATCTTCGTTTTGACGAATTAACAGAATCTGAAAAGGTTGAGGTCATTAAAGAAAACCCTAAATATGGACGGGTTATTTGTCGATGCGAAACCATTACCGAAGGCGAAATTATCGATGTTATCCATCGAAGTGCTGGAGCACGAACTGTGAAAGCTGTAAAGAAACGTTGCCGTGCTGGGATGGGACGTTGCCAAGGCGGCTTCTGTTCTCCACGAGTCGTTGAAATTTTAGCTCGAGAACTCAATTGCTCTCTCGATGAAATTATGTATGATCAACAAGATTCAACTTATATTCTCTCTGGAAAAACAAAATCTGCTAAAGAGGAGGCGTCCCTATGATTTATGATGTAGTAATATTAGGCGGTGGCCCTGCTGGCTTGGCAGCAGCGGTTGAGGCAAAAAAAGACGGTGCAGAAAATGTATTAATCCTCGAAAGAGATCGAGAATTAGGTGGAATCCTTAACCAATGTATTCACAACGGTTTTGGGCTTCATACCTTTAATGAAGAACTTACCGGACCCGAATATGCAGAACGTTATATTAAACAAGTAATTGAACTAAAAATCCCTTATATGCTTGATACCATGGTTTTGGATATGGTTGACCAAGGTGACCTTAAACTTGTTCATGTGATTAATGAAGTCGATGGTTACATGATTCTCCAAACAAAAACTGTTATTTTAACAATGGGTTGTCGTGAAAGAACTTCAGGAGCCATTGGGATTCCTGGTTATCGTCCATCTGGCGTCTTCACTGCTGGAACCGCCCAACGTTTCATTAACATGGAAGGCTACATGACGGGTAAAGAAGTTGTTATCCTCGGTTCTGGTGATATCGGACTTATTATGGCAAGACGTATGACCCTCGAAGGCGCCCATGTTAATGCGGTCTGCGAGTTAATGCCATATTCAAATGGTCTTGTCCGTAATATTGTTCAATGCTTAGATGACTATGATATCCCATTAAAATTAAGTCATACCATCACTTTTATCCATGGAAAAGATCGTTTAGAAGGGGTTACAGTTGCTCAAGTAGATGAGAAACTTAAAGTAATTCCAGGGACTGAAACATTTATTCCCTGTGATACTCTCCTACTTTCAGTTGGCCTTATTCCTGAAAATGAAATTACACGTAATGCTGGTGTCGAAATGGATTTACGAACAAATGGATCGATTGTAGGCGAACTCCGCCAAACATCCATGCCTGGTGTTTTTGCTTGCGGTAATGTTGTTCATGTTCATGATTTAGTTGACTTTGTTAGTGAAGAATCTGTTCTTGCTGGAAAAGGAGCTGCTAAGTATCTTCAAGGAACTCTCGATACTCAAGTTACCTTTAATACGACCAATGGTGACGGCATTAGTTATGTTGTACCTCAACAAGTTGCCATTAAAAACGTTGAAGATCAGGTTACTTTTTATATGCGTGTCCGTCAGGTATTTAAGGACAAAGTGGTTAACGCCTACATCGACGGTGAATTGGTTGCAACTAAAAAAGAAAAGAAGCTTTTACCAGCCGAAATGGTTAACTTCAAAATTGGCAAAGATATTTTAGAAAAATATCCACCTGGTGAAATTAAATTTATTGTGGAGGATGCAAAAAAATGAAAAAAGAGATGACCTGTATTGTTTGTCCCATTGGCTGTCAAATGACCGTAGTCGATAAAAAAGATGGCACCTATGATGTTACCGGCAATACTTGTAAGCGTGGAATTAAGTATGCTGTAAATGAAATGACAAATCCAACCCGTGTTATTCCTACAACGGTGGTTATTAAAAATGCAATGCTCCCAAGACTCCCTGTAAAAACAGCTGAGCCAATTCCTAAGGGCAAAATTTTTGATGCCATGGAAGTCATTAATAAAGTGGTCATTGAAGCACCTATCAAAACCGGTGATGTTGTTGTAGAAAACCTTTTAGGTTTGGGCATTAACGTTGTTTCTACCCGAACAATGGAGAAATGTTAAATTAAAATTTATAGAACACGAAGCTCAGCACACTAAACTTTGTTTAGTGTGCTTTTTTAATCTTAATTTGTTACAAAAAGTATGTTGTATTTTCCACAAAATTTGAGATAATATCATTGTAACTAAATTTAAAACTAAAGGTGTCTAATGAAACGAAATAAACTCATAATTTTAATTTTGATCCTAACGCTATCCTTTGGAATCATTATTTCCCTTTATTTCTTTTCTCAAAGAAATTCAAAAATAAATGCTGAAATCCAAGAAGGAATGAATGTTTTGGAAACAATGGAAGAAAAGGACGTCATTGCCATGGAAGAAGACATCGATTTTCTCAAACGTAAAGCCGTTGACGCTAATGATTACCCCCAACTTTTTTCTTCTTCTGTTGTTTTAGGAGACTCAATCGCAGAAGGGTTAGGTTTATTTAATTATCTCAAGCCTTCCTCCCTCGTAGCAGGACTCGGGAAATCCACTACCTTAGCGATGGAAGATGTTCCAAAATTGATTGCATTAAAACCCCAAAACATCTTTATTGAACTTGGCTTAAATGATATTAGTGATGCCAACGACGGCGTAAATACCTTTACTAAGAATTACGAAAAACTCATTGACGCAATTCAGCTCGGTCTTCCTAAAACAAAGATCTATATCTGTAGTATTTTTCCAGTTACAGATTCCCTCATTGCTGAGCGTCCAGAGTTTAGCAAAATTCCAGAGTATAATGCCGCTCTCGTTGAATTAGCCAAGAAAAAAAATGTAGAATATCTTGATACCTACACTCTAGGAAACGCTAATGCCCAGCTCCACGACCCTGATGGGATTCATTATTTTTCTGCTTTCTATCCTTTATGGCTTGACACCCTTGTCAATAGCAGTGTTTTATCAAAACGATTATAGAAGGAATCCACTATGAAAAAAAAGATTGCGATTATAGGTCTTTGTTTAATATTTTTATTTACCCTTTCTGGGTGCACAAAAAATTACGACGTTCCTTTGGAAACAATTGATATGAAGCTTCAAGAATCTGGGAAAGTGAGCAACCTAAAAAAAGGTGATTCAAAAACCCTAAAACGTTTTTATTCTTTAAACAGTCAAGATTTCGAAGCTTTTTTAGTTTACTCTCCAGAAAACTACATGGATGTATCTGAAATTCTAATCATACGGGCTAAAGACCCCACTGATCTTGAATTAATCGAATCCGCTATTGATGAACGTAATGCCAATCAAATTCACAGTTTTAGTGGATATGGCCCTGAGCAAGTTGCTTTATTAGAAAACTACGAAATTAAAATCCTGGGAAATACAATTTTTTATTGCGTTTCACCAGATGCCCTTACATTAAAAGAAATTTTTGTCGAAAGTATGAATCAATAAAAAGGAGTTTCAATGGTATTTAGCAGCATTTTATTTATATTTACATTTTTACCTATTACCCTAGGATTATATTTTATTTCACCAAAAAAAATAAGAAACATCCTTCTCTTCTTAGTGAGTTTAGTTTTTTATGCTTGGGGAGAACCTGTTTATGTTTTTTTGATGCTTTTTACCATTGTATTCGATTATTCACTGAGTTTACTAATGTCGAAAAAAAAGGGGAAAGAGCGTAAAATCATTTTTATCATTATTCTTATTGCTAATCTTGGCATCCTTTTCTTTTTCAAATATTTCGGTTTTTTTATTGAAAGTCTCAATAGTATTTTTAACATTGGCATTCCCTATGCCTCTCTACCACTCCCCATTGGAATTTCTTTTTATACATTCCAAATTTTATCCTATGTGATTGATGTTTATTTAAAAAAAGTGGGTGTTCAAAAGAATATCATTTCCCTCGGTTTATATGTTACCATGTTTCCTCAGCTGATTGCTGGACCCATCGTTCGTTATTCAGATATTAACGACCAATTGCAACAACGCTCCACAAATCAAAATAAATTTGGCGAAGGTGTCGAACGCTTTGTCCAAGGTCTTGGAAAAAAAGTTCTCTTAGCCAATAATATCGGTTACCTTTGGACTATAATTCAAGCCCTTCCGACTGGGGAACTCTCTGTTCTAACTGCTTGGTTAGGAATTATTGCCTTTACCTTTCAGATTTACTTTGACTTTAGTGGGTATTCTGATATGGCCATTGGCCTTGGTAAAATGCTAGGATTTGATTTTCTCGAAAATTTTAATTACCCCTATATTTCCAAAAGCATCACTGAGTTTTGGCGTCGATGGCATATTTCTTTGGGAACATGGTTTAAAGAATACCTCTATATCCCCTTAGGTGGAAATCGTGTTCAACTCCCTCGTTTGTTTTTAAACCTTTGTATCGTTTGGTTGTTAACGGGGCTTTGGCATGGTGCTAGCTGGAACTTCGTTGTTTGGGGTGGGTATTATGGTTTACTATTATTTGTAGAAAAAGTATTTTTAATCAAATATTTAGAAAAAACCCCTAAGTTTTTCCAACATTTTTATGCCATGACCTTTGTTATTATTGGTTGGGTTTTTTTTGCCAGTCCAGATTTAATTTACGCTTTACAATTTTTGAAAACCTTATTCTTTATGACAGGGCAACCGATTATTGATAGCTTTGGTTTGTATTATTTAAGTAGCAGTTTTATTTTGTTGATCATTTGTATTCCCTGTGCCACCCCACTGATTCATAATCTATATCAAAAACTTATCCATCAAGAAAAGCCTTGGATTATTCCTACGGCTTTGATAATTAATGCTGTCGTTATGTTTTTATCTGTCGCTTACCTTGTGACCGAAACCTATAATCCATTTCTTTATTTCCGTTTCTAAGGAGGAACCTGTGAGATCACGAAAAAATAAACGCCCAATTTTCTTTAATAAATATTTAAACTTACTTAGTTTATTTTTTGTAATAATTATTCTAGGTTTACCTCTCATTGGATTTTTTCTTCCTGATCAGAGTTTTTCAGCTGAAGAAAATCGGGTACTTGCCCAAAACCCCCGATTTTCAGTAGAGGCTTTCTTTCAAGGTCGCTATACAAAAAAAGTTGAAAAATATGTTGGAGATCAAATCCTAGGCAGAAATTCATGGATTTATACAAAAACTTATATGGATCGCCTCATGGGGAAAAAGACTTCCAATGGCGTATATCTTTGCTCTGATAAAAGTCTTATTGAAGATTTTGTTCCACAAGGAAGTGAGGATATCAACAAAAAACAAGAAGCCATTAATCATTTTTTAGATAAAAACCCCGAAGTAAATCATTACTTTATGATTGTTCCCACGGCTATAACCATTAACAAAGACCTCCTTCCTAAAAATTCCCCTGTGAAAAGCCAAACTGAGGTCATTGAAAGTTTTGTGAAGACGTTAAATCCTCAGATTAAAGTCTTAAACCCAATCAAAACCTTAGAAACCAATAAAGATCAGACTTTGTACTATAAAACCGATCATCACTGGACAACCCTAGGTGCCTGGCTTTCGTTTCAAGAAGTGGCCCCTGATCTATCCATAAAAAGTGACCCCAATGCTTATGACGTTTATCCCGTCACCAAAGATTTTGTTGGAGCACTTTCTTCTAAAAGTGGGTATTCACTAAACTCGACAGATATTATTGAGGTTTATACCCCTAAAAGCGATAAAGATTATTCAGTTGTTACTTATGTTGATGAACAAAAGAAATCCCCATCGCTCTACGCTATTCAACATTTGTATGAAAAAGATAAGTATGCTCTATTTCTTGATGGAAATCATCCCTTAGTCAACATTAAAAATCCAGTGGACAACGGAAGAAATCTATTAATCATAAAAGACTCCTATGCTAATGCTTTTGTCCCTTTTTTAACTCCACACTTTAGTGAAATTACCTTGATTGACCCTCGTTATTATTACAATGATATTAATGAGTTGATGATTAACTCAAAAATAACAGATGTCCTTTATTTGTATAATGCGAACACTTTTTTTCAAGATAATACTTTGGCACCTGTACTAAATGACGAATAAAAGACACTGATTCTATTCATTCTCCGTCTTAATGAAAACGAATAATTACCCCTTTTTATCTTTACAATATTTCTAAATGCAAAAAAATATAGCACTTATTGTAAATTTTACCTATGAACACTTGAGTATTTTTTTAAAAAAGAGTATACTTAACCTGTAGTTAGTACAAAAAAAGAATACTTAGGAGGTTTTGATTATGGCATTAGTAACAACGACCCAAATGTTTAAAAAAGCTTATGAAGGTGGTTACGCTGTTGGGGCATTTAATGTCAACAACATGGAAATAATACAAGGCATTGTTGAAGCAGCAGAAGAAGAACAAGCGCCTGTAATCTTACAAGTTTCTTCAGGGGCAAGAAAATATGCAAATCCTGTATATCTAAGAAAACTTGTTGAAGCTGCAATTGAAGTTACAGGACTTGATATCTGTTTACATTTAGATCATGGAGCTGATTTCGAAATTTGTAAAGCATGTGTTGATTCTGGTTTCTCCTCAGTCATGATTGATGGTTCCAAACATGGGTTTGAAGAAAACATCGCTTTAACTAAAAAAGTAGTTGAATATGCCCACGATCATGGTGTGGTGGTTGAAGCAGAACTAGGCAAACTTGCTGGTGTTGAAGACGCAGTGCATGTGTTGGCACATGATGCAACCTATACGGATCCGGATGAAGCAGTCGAATTTGTAGAACGTACTGGCTGTGATTCTCTAGCGGTAGCTATCGGAACAAGTCATGGTGCTTATAAATTTACGGGTGATCCACAGCTTGATTTCGAAAGACTCGATAAGATTTCTAGCTTATTACCTGGTTTCCCATTGGTTCTTCACGGTGCTTCTTCTGTTCCGAAAGAATTTGTTGATTTATGTAATCAATATGGTGGTCAAATTCCTGGCGCCCAAGGTGTTCCTGAGTCAATGTTGCGTAAAGCTGCAAAATCAGGGGTTTGTAAAATTAATATTGATACCGATTTACGTTTAGCCATGACGGCTTCTATTCGAAGAATTTTTGTTGAAAATCCAGGTTGGTTTGATCCACGAGAATATTTAGGACCTGGAAGAACTGCAATTAAAGCAATGGTTGCCCATAAAATCAAAAATGTTTTAGGGGCAAGTAATCAAAGATAGTCCTTAACTATGTGAACTTTTTAAAAAAGAGATTGTAATTATTTACGATCTCTTTCTTCGTTTCCAGAAGAATTTCATACTTAAAATTTTGTGGTTTACTAGTTTCCCCTCTCCCCTATAAATGTTATAATGATTCTAAAAAATAAAGGATTTCGGATGAAAGAATTTTTAATTCAAAGAAATGAAGAAAATCAACGACTCGATCGATATTTAAATAAACTAATGCCTTTAGCATCGAAAAGCTTTATTCAAAAGATGCTACGAAAAAAACGCATTAAACTCAACTCCCAAAAATCTGAACCACAACAAATTATTTTGTCTGGAGATCGTGTTCAAATATTTTTTTCGGAAGAAACCCTCGCATCTTTTCGAAGAGCATCCAAAGGTTCAACGCCATTACAGAGAAGTGATCTTAGTGCTTATAAGTTTGACATTCTTTATGAAGACTCCAGACTATTAGTCCTAAATAAACCCCCTAATCTTTTGGTTCATCCCGATAATAAAAATGAAGTGACACTCATCGATTTAGCTACAGAGTATTTAATACAAAAAAACGAATATAATCCCAGTGAAAACCTTACTTTTTCGCCAGCATGTGCCAATCGTTTGGATAAAAACACCACTGGTATTGTGCTTATCCCAAAAGATTACCCAACACTACAACAAGTAACTAAAGATATTCGAGAAAAAAATACAAAAAAAATCTATATGGCCTTCGTCAAAGGTACCCCACCACCCTCTCAAAGGCTTACCGCTTACCTCGAAAAAGATACCGAAAAAAATAACGTTTCTCTTTCTAAAACAAGAACCTCTCGGGCTCAAAAAAAAGTTGAGTTGTTCTACAAAACAATTGAAAGCCACTCTGGTTATTCGCTTTTAGAAATTGATCTTATCACAGGACGTTCCCATCAAATTAGGGTTCAACTTGCTTCAATTGGTTGCCCCATTCTTGGGGATCCCAAGTATGGTGATCTTCTTCTAAACAAAGCGTTAAACAAAGACTTCGAATTAAAATTTCAACTTTTGCATAATTATCGCTTTACCCTTGTTAGTCAGAATCAAACCTTTATCGCCCCTTACCCACCACACTTTATTCGGGCTTTAAAGTTCTTTCATTTTTCAAATACTGCTTTAAAAGAGGTGCACAATGGGCTATTGGAATAGTCGTGGTTTAAGGGGAAGCCAGCTTGAAGAATTAATTAATTTAACCAATAAACTTTATCTTGAAAAAGGATTAGCCGTTGTTCAAAAAATACCAACGGCAATTAAACCTGTTGCACTGGATCCTGGCAAAGGAACCATTAAGCTTGCGTATTTTGAAGAAAAAAGTACCGTTGACTATTTAGGTAACATCCAAGGAATTCCCGTTTGTTTTGATGCAAAGGAAACAAATCAAAAGAGACTTCCAATTGCAAATATTCATGAACACCAAATGGACTTTATGGATGCTTTTCAAAAACAAGATGGTATTTCATTTTTAATTGTGCATTTCAAATTTTGTGATGAAATTTTTCTTCTGCCATTTGAAACACTAAAAAACGCTTGGCAATCTGCACAAGATGGAGGCCGTAAGTCAATTCCTTATAAAGATTTTGATCAAAACTTGCGAATTTATCCCTCCCATAATATACTTATTCATTATCTAGAAACCATTAACTATTATCTAACCAGAAAGGATTAACCAAATGAAAAAAATTGCAAGCTTTACAGTAAATCACCTTGATTTACTACGAGGTATCTATGTTTCTCGTAAAGATTATTGTGGAGATGCGTGTATTACCACTTTTGATATTCGCATGAAAGAGCCCAATCGTGAACCTGTGATCAACGTTGCGGAATTACATACCCTTGAGCATCTAGGAGCCACCTACCTTAGAAATGACCCTATCCTAAGTGATGAGATCGTTTATTTTGGCCCTATGGGATGCCGTACGGGATTTTATTTATTAATCAAAGGGGAAAAGACCCCTAACGAAATTTATCCGTTAATTAAAGCACTCTATGAATTTATGGCTGATTTTGATGATGACATTCCTGGAGCTCATCCAAGGGATTGTGGAAATTATTTAGACATGAACTTACCCATGGCTAAATATGAAGCAAAAAAATTCTTAACTGAAGTTTTGGAAAACATTGAAGAAAAAAATATGGTTTATCCCAACTAAAAAAAGTGTTTATAATTTCCCAAATTTACTTTTGGTTCTTAATTATAAACACTTTTTCTATTTTATTTTTCTTTATCCGATTTTTTCACCTTAATTGTGCCATCTTCGTTTCTACCAAGCATCCGATAAAAAAGACGCTCCAAGTAGGATTTACGATTTCTTTTTTCCTCTTCATACTCCCGACTACGTTTATTAATCTTATTAACCCAAGCTTTTGCTTCTAACATTTCATCCTTATTTGTAGGGTTTGGAATTAATGCGGTCCACTCTTGGAAAAGTTTTCCGTTTCTCGTCATCGCCTCATAATTGATTGCTAAAACTTTGTGAACATGGGCGCCATTGTCGTGATCTTTAATCTTTGCCTTTGCCTTTGACCATTTATGGAAACGCCCCATAATATACGCGCTATCAACACTAATAATTGAGACATAGGGTTTTATCATGGCTCTGTATTTAAAACTCTGAGGCATCACTAATGTAAAAATTAAGGATACCGTTCCAAAGAAAATTAAAAATACAACACTTAACCATTTATAACCAGGTTCCAACATTACAAATAATAAAACCGTAATGACCAACTCTATTCCCAGGAGTGTCCATACCTTTTTCTTACTCACATTTTTTTGAATTTGGTTAAGTTCTCCAATAAAATTAGTATAATGCTCTTCTTCATACTCCCAAATTAAAAATTGATCCTTTTGTTCTAAAAATCGATTAAAGTCTTTCAATCGTTTATAATAAAAAAGTGCAAACCCTAAACCAAAAAGGATGATGACAATCCCAAAATAAACAAAGTAAAAATGGTATGCTGCAACAAATGTGATTACATTAGGAACAAAAATTAACATTAATCCTAGGATTGATCCTAAAAGTGACAAAACAATCTTTTGTTTTTCAGGATTTCTAATACCTTCCATTTCTCCACAACCTCTTCTCTATTTATTAAGACTTTCTATAATTTGCTAAATTTTTCCCGAACTGCTTTTACTTCTCCACAAGTCATGGTTCCTTCTGGACATGGTCCTTCCACACATCGTGGTCCTCCATTTTTGAAAAGAATAGGGGCTACTTTTTTACATTCAATCAGCATTTGTGTTGCTAATTTTCTAATTTCCCATTGCGCCCTATTACAACAACGTTGATTAAAGAAATGCAATAGTTCACGTGTGTTCATTGTTACCACAATTTTTGTTTCACAAGCATTTGGCAAAACAAAACGTGCATCTTCTATTCCAATCTTTTCTGCAGCATTCCCTGCTTCTTTTTCTGATAATCCTTTTTCCATAAGGGATTTTTTATGTTTTTCAATTAATTTTTCAGCTAAAAGATCATAAGTTTTTTGAGCGTTTTTCATTCCTTCTACAAATATTTTTTCTCCGTCTGGGATTTCTTTTATCTCAGGAGGTACCACATAATTAAACTGCCCCTCTGTTACATAACGTTGGGATTTTTGGCTAAAGCTTGCCATACGATGCCGTACAAGCTGATGGGTTAATGCACGGCTTACACCTTCGATTGCAAAAGTAAAGCTTGCATGTTCGATTGGTGATGCATGTCCCATATCCATAAGCCTGTTTAAAAAGCGAGCCACATTTTCCTCTGTTAAATCCTCC
>JBOFGH010000012.1:0-4289 GCA_051649025.1 Eubacteriaceae bacterium | reverse complement strand
ATGATGTCAGGAATGGAGATTGTTGGAGAAGAATTCAAACGGGACGAACTCTACATTCCAGAAGTTCTTTGCTCTTGTCATGCAATGAAAGCAGGATCAGAAATTCTAAAACCATTGCTAAAAGATGGTGATGCGATTTCAAAAGGGACGGTCATTTTAGGAAGTGTCAAGGGAGATATGCATGATATTGGCAAGAATCTCGTGGGAATGATGCTCGAAGGACGGGGGCTCAAAGTCATTGATATTGGGATTGATGTTCCTGAAGAAAAATTTGTTGAAGCAGCCATAGAACACAAGGCAGATGTGGTCGCTTGTTCGATTTTATTAACAACAACAATGCCAGAGACCCCTAAAGTAGTTAAAGCTTTTGTTGATGCAGGGATAAGAGACAAGGTGAAAATAATGATTGGAGGCGCACCTATTACCCAAGATTTCTGCGACCGAATGGGTTGTGATGCTTATGCCAAAGACGCTGGTGGAGCTGCAGCTTTAGCAGTGGAATTGTGTCGATAAAGAAACTTTTTTCATAGATTTAAAAGCACTCAAAAGCATTGACAGCGTTTTCATTTGGTGCTATGATATACTCAAAATATATATAAATTTGGTTTGAGACGATAGAAACCACGAAAACAATTGCTAGCTGCATGCTTTTGTTTTTCGTGGTTTTTTATTTACCCAAAAATGAATTAATTTAGTGGAAAGGTCAAACTAATGATAAAAAAAGAAGATTTTAAAAAGTTCAAGGAGTATCCAGTCATTGCAGCCGTAAGAACTCGTGAAGACTATTTTTGTGCCATTAATTCAAAGGTTAAGGTTATTTTTATGGTAGGAGGGGATGTTTTTAAAGTTAAAAAAGAAATTGATTTGGTTAAACAAGATAAGCGGTTGTTGTTTTTTCATATGGATCTTGTTGAAGGGATTGGAAAGGATCATAGTGGAATACATTATGCAGTTGAGAATTTTGGGATTGATGGGATAATATCAACAAAAAATCAAATGATTAAGATCGGTAAACAAGAAAATATTACAACGGTTCACCGAATATTTTTAATGGATTTCCTTGCCTTAAATAGTGGAATGAATTTAGTAGGCATTTCGAAACCAGACTTTGTAGAACTTACGCCAGGTGTTATCCCAAAAGTTGTTCGAAAGGTGAAAAATGAATTAGGTCAACCTATTATTGCAAGTGGGTTAATCTCGAGTGAAGAAGATGTTAAGACCATGATTCGCTCAGGTGCAAACAATATTGTTTGTAGTTGCAAAGACCTGTGGAGTCTGTAAGGAAGGAGTAAGATGAAGTCAAGGGAAAGAGTAATGAAGGCTGTAAATCATGAAGAACCAGATCGGGTTCCAATTGATATGGTGTTAACGATTGATGTTTATCGAGATATGAAAAAACTACTGGGGTTAGATCATTTGCCTGAAACACCAAGAATGGGACATTGGACAGATGTCCAAATGCCCATTGAAATGATTAATGCACTGGGGACAGATATGTATTACATTTCGCCAAGATCAGGGAATTCAATTCATAGTAAAAAATTTGATGATGGAAGTTTCACAGATGAGTGGGGATGTTTCTGGAAAAAAACAACCATTGATGGCGGACACTTTTATTTTGAACTCCAAAACCCACCTTTGGCAAATGCCACAGTTGAGGATTTAGAGCGTTACGTGTGGCCAAATCCTGAGGATCCAAATCGTTACAAGGGTTTGAAAGAAGAGATGGAAGAAGTACGAGAGAAAACAGATTTAGCCATTTTAGCTAAATTTGCAGGGGCCGTTTTTGAGGTTGCTACATATATGAGAGGGCATGAACAATGGTACCGAGACCTTATCAATAATCAAGTTTTTGCCCATGCGCTTCTCAAAAAGGTATGCGATATACAAATGAAAATTGATGAAGTTTGTATTGATGCAGTTGGAGAAAATGTAGATATTTTAAGACTTAGTGGTGAAGATTTAGGTATGCAAGACCGTCCTTTAATTTCACCTAAAACATTTAGAAAAGTTGTAAAACCACATTTAAAAACACTATGGATCTCTGCAAAAGAAAATCTTCTTAAAAAAAATCCTAGGGCAAAAGTGATGTTGCATAGTTGTGGAGCTGTTAAACCTTTTATAGAAGATTTCATAGAATGTGGAATTGATATTCTTGATCCTGTTCAACCAGGGGCAAAAGATATGGATCGGTACACACTTAAAAAAGAATTTGGTGAAAAAATTGTATTTCATGGAAATATTGATATTCAAAATGTTTTACCATTTGGAAGTAAAAAGGAGATTGAAGATGAAGTTAAGGATGCAATAAAAGCTCTGGCACCAGGCGGAGGATTTTTATTATCGCCAGCGCATAATGTTCAAAGCGATGTGACAGCAGAAAATTTAGTTCATATGGTATCCTGTGCTAAAAAATATGGCACCTATCCTATTAAAACCAACTGAAATTTTAAAAAGAGGAGAGAAAAAAATGAACAAAAAATATGTAAGTGGTATTGATATCGGAACAACGGGAGTGAAGGTTATTATTTTTGATTTAGAAGGAAATAAGCTTGGTAGTGCTTATCGTGAGTATCCTTGCACGTTTCCACAATCAGGATGGGTTGAACAAGACGGAGAGTTAACTTGGACAATGACATGTGAAGCATCAAGGGAGGCAATTCAAAAATCGGGGATCAATCCCGATGAAATTGCTTCCATAGGCTTATCCACACAACGGTGTACGTTTACACCCGTTGATAAAGAGGGAATGGCATTAAGGTCTGCTATTTCTTGGCAAGACAGTCGCTCTTTTGAAGAAGCTGATATCATGAATAAAAAAATAGGTGCTGAAAAATATTATGAGATTACTGGTTTGCCAATTGGGGTTGTTTGGACAGTAAGTAAGATTATGTGGATTAAAAAACATCAACCAGAAATATATGATAAAACCTTTAAATTTGCATTAGATCAGGAGAGAATTCTTAAAAAACTTGGAGCAGAAGAATATTGTGAAGATTGGTCAAATGGGTCTTTACAAGGATTAATGGATATTAAATCTTTTGAATGGAGTCAGGAATTAATTGATCTTCTGGAAATTGATGCAGCGAAATTACCTAAGCTTGTACCTTCAGGAGAAGTTGTAGGAAACGTATCAAAAGAAGCATCAGTACTCACAGGTTTTTCAGAAGGAACGTTACTGGTTGCAGGTGGGGGAGATCAACAATGTGCAGGAATAGGTGCAGGCGCAGTTAAGAAGGGTGTCATTGAGGTAACGGTTGGAACAGCTGCGGTCACCCTTGCCTATATGGACGATGCTATATACGATGAAAGCATGCGTTTACCATGTTCAGCTCATGCGGTTCCAGGGAAATGGGAAACAGAAGGCTTACAAAATGCAGCAGGTAGCTCGTTGAAATGGTATCGAAATGAGTTTGCAATACCTGAAGTAGAATTAGCTAAAGAAACAGGAAAAGATCCTTATGATTATATTAATGAACAAGTTGCGGACATTAAACCAGGAGCTAACGGCCTAATTTGTATTCCGTATTTTGCTAGTTCGGCGGCTCCAAATTGGGATCCTTTCGCCCGCGGAACTTTTATCGGACTAACTCTTGGCCATGAACGACCAACGTTAGCAAGGTCAATTATGGAGGGCGTTACTTTTGAAACAAGAGAAATCATTGAACAAATGATCACAAATGGGGTTCAAATTGATGAAATAATTATTAGTGGAGGAGCCTCCAAATCTCCAGTTTGGAATCAAATACAAGCTGATATTTATGGAAAACCCTGTGGTATTTTAGCCATTGAGGAAGCAACCTCTCTTGGTGCCGCGATTTTAGCAGCAAAAGGTGCAGGCTTATTTGCAACCATTAACGAAGCCGTTGAAAAAATGGTTAAAATTATTAGTTATTGTGAACCCAATATGGAAAATCATAGGTTGTATACCGAGTATTTTAATGTTTATAAAGATGCTTATCAAGCTTTGGCGAAGGCAAATGTTTATGAACGATTGGTTAAATTGGCTTTAAAATAAAAGGAATTGATATTAATGGAGAACCTAAAAAAAATCAAAGAAACAGTTTATGACGGTGACGAATACATCATGCCAGAATTAGTAAAAAAAGCAATTGCTGAAGGGCATACAGCCCAAGAAATTCTAGAGGCGATGATGTCAGGAATGGAGATTGTTGGAGAAGAATTCAAACGGGACGAACTCTACATTCCAGAAGTTCTTTGCTCTTGTCATGCAATGAAAGCAGGATCAGAAATTCTAAAACCATTGCTAAAAGATGGTGATGCGATTT
>JBOFGH010000011.1:0-12345 GCA_051649025.1 Eubacteriaceae bacterium | reverse complement strand
GAAAACTCGGACTTAAAAACCCAATAAAGATATATTCAGATGCACATATTAAAATTCTGTAACCGCCGTGTACCGAACGGTACGCACGGTGGTGTGAGAGGTCGGCTAGTCAATTAATGACTAGCCTCCTACTTGATTGGAGAAAATTGGATCCCTGTCGTCAGTTTCTAGAGATGTTAGGAATTTCTTACAGCAAAGAAAATGAGCCTTCATGTGTTAAGAAATTTGACAGTTCTTCCTAATTGATTGAAAAAAGTGTTAAGAAAGTTAACAGTTTAAAAGTAGAAAGTCCCTAAAAACATGGAAAAACCCCTTGAGAACAGGAAATTTTTTCGTTTTTATTGGCATGCTCTTTGCAATGTTAATGTTTTATAAAAGACAGAGAATGTAAATATGTAAATTAAAGGAGAAAAAAATGAACCGATTAGAAGGAAAAATTGCGATTGTTACTGGTGGTGGACAAGGCATTGGGAAGTGTATTTGTGAATGTTTTGCTAAAAATGGTGCGAAAGTTATTGCAGTGGATATGGGAAAAATTAGTATTGAGAACAAAAACATTGAGGGATACATTTTAAACGTTACAGATCGAGAAGCGGTAAATGCATTTAGTAAGGAAATGGCAATAAACTACGGGAAAATTGATATCTTAGTTAACAATGCAGGGATTACTAGAGATGCTTTAACGGTAAAGATGACAGAAGAGATGTGGGATGTGGTGATTGACGTTAATTTAAAAGGCGTTTTTAACATGACTCAAGCAATCATTCCTCTGATGCTTGAAAACAAAGAAGGCTCTATTATTAATATTGCTTCGGTGGTTGGAGAGTATGGTAATGTTGGACAAATCAATTATGCGGCAACAAAAGCTGGGGTGATTGGAATGACAAAAACATGGGCAAAGGAATTCCCTCGAAAAGGTGAAAAGATACGTGTTAATACCATTGCACCAGGTTATGTTAATACTGAAATGATGAAAACGGTACCGGATAAAGTTCTTGATCCCATTAAAGCTAAAACGGCCTTAAAGAGACTTGGGGAACCCCAGGAAATTGCTAATGCTGCTTTATTTTTAGGAAGTGATGAATCATCTTTTATCACAGGACATACATTGTCTGTTAATGGCGGATTGGTTTTATAGGAGGATGACAAAAATGAACAATGAAGTTGTTATTGTTAGTGCAGTACGTACTCCCGTGGGATCTTTTTCAGGAGCCTTTAAAAATTTATCGGCAATAGATCTTGGTGTTTTTGCAGCTAAAGCGGCGATTGAAAAGGCAGGGATTAATCCTGAAAGCATCGACGAAGTCATTATAGGCAATGTATTGTCAGCAGGTTTAGGACAAAATATTGGAAGACAGATTGGGATTTTATCAGGAATTCCTGAAGAAACGCCAGCAATGTCTGTTAACAAATTGTGCGGTTCCGGATTAAAAACCTTAGTTTTGGGAGTCCAAGCAATTTTAGCTGGAGATGCTGAAATCGTTTTAGCTGGTGGAACCGAAAGTATGTCGAATGCACCTTATATTATTCCAAAAGCGCGTAATGGCTTACGCATGGGTGATGGATCGATTGTAGACACCATGATTTTTGATGGATTAACAGATGCATTTAATCATTACCATATGGGAGTAACCGCAGAAAATATTGCTTTTAAATTTGGCATTTCACGAGAAGAACAGGATGCATTTGCATTAAAAAGCCAAAAAAAGGCGAGTGCAGCACAAAAGTCTAAACGTTTTGAAAGTGAAATTGTGCCGGTAAAAGTACCACAAAGAAAAGGCGATCCAATCATTATCAAAGAAGATGAATTTATACGTCATGATATTACATTGGAGAAACTTGAAAAATTAAAGCCTGCTTTTGAAAAAAATGGAACTGTAACCCCAGGGAATGCTTCAGGGATTAATGATGGAGCAGCAATGGTGGTAATGATGTCCAGAAAAAAAGCTGAGGAGTTAAATTTAAAAGTAATGGCAACGGTTGTTAGCTCTGCTTCAACTGGGCTTTCCCCAACAATTATGGGATATGGGCCTGTTTCTGCAACACTAAAGGCACTGGGAAAAGCAAATCTTACCATTGATGAAATTGATTTAGTAGAAGCCAACGAAGCTTTTGCTTCGCAATCCATTGCAATCGCAAAAGATCTACAGTTCGATTCGGATAAAGTGAATGTTAATGGGGGAGCAATTGCAATTGGACACCCTATTGGGGCAAGTGGGACTCGGATTTTAGTCACACTTCTTCATGAAATGGAAAAACAAAATCTAAAAAGAGGTTTGGCAACTTTGTGCATTGGCGGAGGCCAAGGGATTGCAGTGATTTTGGAAAGGGATACAAACAATGAATAAGGTAATAACAGCAAAAGAAGCAGTTGATTTAATTAAAAATGGCGATACCATTGCCTTTGGAGGTTTTGTTGGATGTATGCATCCCGAAGAGATTTCCTCTGAAATAGAGACTTCTTTTTTAGAGGAAAACAAACCTTTGGACTTAACCCTTATTTATGCAGCAGGTCAAGGGGATGGAAAAGATAAAGGCTTAAATCATTTGGGGCATCAACATTTATTAAAGCGCATTATTGGTGGACACTGGGGACTGGCTCCTAAACTATCGAAATTAGCCATTGAAAATAAAGTAGAAGCTTATAATTTTCCACAGGGAACCATTTCTCATTTGTTTAGAGATATTGCGGCAGGAAGAATGGGGAGTGTTACCCATGTTGGACTTAAAACCTTTGTTGACCCTCGACTTGAAGGGGGAAAACTAAATAGTGTCACAAAGGATGATTTAGTTGAGTTGATTGAGATTGATGGAAAGGAACAACTTTTTTATAAAGCGCTACCAATTGATGTTGCCATTGTAAGAGGGACTTATGCAGATGAAAAAGGAAATGTAACCTTTGAAAAAGAGGCGGTTTCACTTGAAGCTTTATCAATGTGTCAAGCGGCTAAAAACTCAGGAGGGGTTGTTATTGTTCAAGTTGAAGGGGTGGTTGAAAATGGAACTCTTAATCCTAGAGAAGTCCGAATTCCAGGAATTTACGTTGATGCCATTGTGATTGCACCCCAGGAAAACCATATGCAAACTTATGGAGAACAGTTTAATCCTAGCTACTCAGGGGAAGTAAAAGTTCCTATGAATCAAGTGGCATCAATGGGGTTAAGTGAGCGAAAAATAATTGCACGTCGTGCTGCAATGGAATTAATTCCAAATGCGGTAATAAATTTAGGTATTGGGTTACCGGAAGGAATTGCAAAAGTTGCCTCGGAAGAAGGGGTAGCAACCGAAATGCAGTTAACGCTTGAGTCAGGCCCCATCGGGGGGATCCCAGCAAGTGGCTTAAGTTTTGGCGCCGCAGTTAATCCGGATTGCATTTTAGACCAACCCTATCAATTTGATTATTATGATGGTGGGGGATTAGATATTACCTTTTTGGGACTTGCCCAATGTGATCCAATTGGAAATGTTAATGTAAGTAAGTTCGGACCTAAAATAGCAGGCTGTGGTGGTTTTATTAATATTTCTCAAAATGCAAAAAAAGTCGTATTTTGTGGAACGTTCACGGCAGGGGGATTAGAGGTCGCCATCGAAAATGGAAAAATTGAAATCAAAAAGGAAGGAAAATCTAAAAAAATTAAGCCGGAAGTTGAACAAATCACCTTTAGTGGGGAATATGCCATGGAGCAAGAGCAACCAGTGCTTTACATTACAGAAAGAGCAGTCTTTGAGCTTCGAAAAGATGGTTTAACATTAACGGAAATTGCACCAGGAATCGATCTTGAAAAAGATATTCTTAGTCAAATGGAATTTAAACCGATGATTGATAAAGACTTAAAGTTAATGGATTCTAGAATCTTCTTCCCAGAAAAAATGGGTTTAGTGGTTTAACAAAAAATGTAATTCTTAAAAATATATAAAGATGATAGAAGCCCCCAAAGCATAAGCTATGGGAGCTTTCTATTTAGAAAAATTGTTCGAGACTGAAATGCATAATCGTTGAGTATTTCAGGCGAAATTAGATGACATAAAAATGATTGGAGAATCGTAATGTTAGAAATAGTTGTTGTTTTAGGATTGTTAATGGTTATGGCATACTTTGGAATGTCTATTTTGTGGATTGCCCCTCTGTGTGCTGTTTTGCTAGCAGCCTTGCAAGGCTTGCCAATTTTACCTACCTATTTAGAAACTTATATGAGTGGATTGGTTGGCTTTGCCATGGCATGGTTTCCGATCTTTATGCTAGGGGCGATTTTTGGGAAAGTCATTGAAGAAATAGGGGCTGCGAAAGCCATTGCAAATTTAGTGATTACAAAATTAGGACAAAAGTTTGCAGTTTTATCCATTGTTTTATCCTGTGGGATTTTAGCCTATGGTGGCGTAAGTATGTTTGTGCTTATTTTTGCAATTTATCCAATGGCTTTAGAGCTCTTTAAGAAAGTTGATATTCCAAGGCGATTAATTCCAGGAACTTTGGCTTTAGGCTCCTTCACGTTTGCCATGACGGCGATTCCAGGAACCCCTCAAATCCAAAACCTTATTCCAATGAAATACTTTGGAACCACTGCAATGGCAGCACCAACACTTGGAATTATTGCAGCTCTCATTATGGGAATTGGAGGATATTTTTGGATTATTTATCGGGTAAAACGTCTTAAGGCAAGTGGCTTTGGTTTTGGAGATTTTGAGTTTAATACCGACAATCAGGAAGAGAAAAAAGAGATTAATCCCTTTCTTGCTTGTATTCCTTTGTCCCTTGTCATTATTTGTCTAAATGTTTTTGAATGGCATGTTGTTGTTGCATTATTGGTGGGAATCCTCTCTGGAATAGGGATTGGATTTAAAAATATAAAAGGATCAATTATTAAATGCGTTAATTCTGGGGCAAACAATTCCCTTGCTGCGATTATGAATACGTCTGCTGCAGTAGGTTTTGGAGCGGTAGTAAAAGCTGTCCCAGCGTTTTCGATGATTACTGACAGAGTATTAGATATTGGTGGAAATCCCTTGATTTCAGAGGCTGTGGCTGTGAACTTACTTGCTGGGGCAACTGGAAGTGCGTCTGGTGGTCTTGGGATTGCGTTAGAGGCCCTTGGGGCAAAATACGTACAACTTTCAGAAATGACTGGCATTAGTTTGGAAACTTTTCATCGGATTGCTTCAGTTGGTTCAGGAGGGCTCGACACACTTCCACATAATGGGGCGGTATTAACGCTTTTAGCCCTTTGTGGTTTATCTCATAAAGAATCTTATTTTGATATTTTTATGGTGGCTTTGGTTATTCCTACCTTGGCAACAATTGCCATTGTAATTCTTGGAAGCTTTGGAATTTGCTAAAACTTATAAGAAATCCCTAAAAAGCATTTTTTAAAATGCAAAGATAAGGTATAATAAAAAGAAAATAAGAGGAGGTGAAGCATGAAGAAAAAGCTCATTAAGTTTATGCAGATTTTAGAAATGGTGATTGCATTTTTTATTTTGGGAGCAGTCATTGTTGCGATTGTTTCCTTGAGTTTTGATCTTTTTAACTACATTAAGAATCCAGAAATGCAAAATGGGTTTAATACTTTTTTAGGAACAGCATTTGGAGTTATTATTGGAATTGAATTTCTAAAAATGCTTTTTAAACATACCCCTGGAGCGGTGATTGAAGTCCTTCTTTTTGCGATCTCTCGACAACTGGTGGTTGAACATACCACCTCATTCGAAAATCTTTTAGGCGTCATTGCCATTGCACTTATCTTTTTCATTCGCAAATATCTTTATGTCAGTGTTTTTTATGATGATTCCCAGATTGAAAAAACTCAAATTAGCGAAAAAATAGAGAGTTAACGGAATAACCATATTGTGTAAGAAATGATGAGATAACCCATTGAAAAAGCCAAAACTTTGCAATGAAAGTTTTGGCTTTCTTAATTTAACTATTTAAGTAAAAAAACAATTTTTGTTAATAATTCGCTTTCTGGAACTTCTGTTGGTGCGTTATAATAGAACTCATAAGAAATATTGAGTGGCTCATAGTGATTGTCTGTAACCCATTGAACCATTTCTTGATAAGGTTCTTCCATTTCTTGATAAGGTCCTTTGTACATGCCGCTAACCTTTTTTCCAGAAGGAATGTTGGAAGACTTGATATCATCTTTATCTGGGTAAATTTGGTCAACGGGAAAGCCGATTTCCACATCTAAATTGTTCATATCCATATTAAAATATCCAACAAAAGGGACATCAGCAGGTTTTGCACCTAACGCTTGCATATAGGTCATAATTTTCTCATAAGAGGTTCCGATAATGGCTGGCAAGTTGTCAATTTTTGTTTGTGTTCTAATAACTAAAGTCGGTTGAGGTTTTTCAGTTTCTTCAAATTTAATTCCAAATAACATTGTAAAATACTCCTTTAAATTAATACTTATTCTTTAAATGTATTATAAAGGCTTTAATATGACAGCTGTCTGTCATATTAAAGAAACTTATTTTGAAAGTAAAATACTGACATCTTTAGGAAGCGCAAGATCGCTAGTGATTTCAACGACTTTTATAATCGCAGTTGGAATAGGGCACCCAGAGTGTTTGCAATGAATCTTACAAGCTTCCCAAATAGGTCCTTCCCCTAATTTTGAAAAAACAGCAAGGATTCCATCAACTTCCTTGAGCTCTCCTCCAATTTTTTGAAAAATAGAACAGTCTGATTTAATTTCCAAAGCGACCATCGATCCCTCAGATTTTTTGCCTTCAATTGTTGTATTAAAACCACAGATACCACTACAAACCTTAGCAGTTGCCATTTTGATTCTCCTAAATTTATATTTTATATTTTTAAATATATCATGAAATAGAGCCTAAAGTGGTAGAAATATAATAAGATTCTTCAGCAAGGACAGAATAATACTAGGACTCAAATTTTTTAATTTTATCTTGGTTTTTCAGATTAAACAAGAAGAAAAATCCAAGGCAAATAAAAAATAAGCTCAAACATTGTGATGTTGAAAAAACAGAAAGCCCACCCCTAGGGTCATCCCTTAAAAATTCATTAAAAAAGCGAATAATTCCGTATAAGATAAGATACAAAGAAGTAGTTTTTCCAGGATAGGTACTGTTTTTCAATACATAAAGAAGGAGAAATGCTAAACAAAAAAGAAACCCCGATTCAACTAATTGTATGGGGAAAATGCCAATCCCAGAGGGCGCAAGACCACCGTATGGGTAATGAATGGCGCCAATACCATCATAGTGAATTCCAAAACAGCAACCATTAAAAAAACATCCAATTCTTCCGAAACCATGAGCCAAAGCAAGACATGGAGTGTACATGTCTGAAAATTTTAAAAAAGCTAATTTGTAAGCCTTTGAATATAAATAGCCTCCTATAATTCCTCCCAGAACACCGCCATAATATATGGCACCACCACTATTTAAAACTACATATAGTAGGTTTAGGTCTTTCATTAATATTGGGAAATAAATGATAATATATAAAATTTTTGCTCCAATAACTCCGCCAATTAGAGAAAAAAGACCAAAAAGAAAAGTATCTAACGAATATAACTTGTACTTTTTTTGTGTGATTAATGCGAGTAAACAAGCAAACCCAGTACCTAGAATAAAGAAAATACTGAAGGTTGGAATTGTATAGTTGAAAAATTTTATAAAGGGGTACATTTTTATCCTTTCCTTAAAAAATAAAAAGAAGAGGTAGGTTACCATCTTCTTTTTATAAAGGTTGATTAAAGAGTGCCAGCAACACCAAGGGCACCTGCACATAAAACACAAATAATAAGAGAAGAAGCAGAGAGCACTAATCCAATAATCGATAGCACAAAACCTGCTGTGGTTATACCATTAGGAGTGAAATCTTCGATTTGTCCAGCTTTTTTAACTTGGGATGATAATAAAATACCGATAAGCCCACAAATAAAACTTAAAATTGCAAACCAACCTAGCCAAAATAGAACAACTGAAATAATGCCTAAAACCAAGGACGCTGTTGCTTTTCCAGAATATTTTTCCAATGTATTCTCCTTTCATCTAATTTTTCATTTATTATAACTTTTTTTATGAAATAAAGCAATTTTATAATGAAAATAAATTAAACTTGTTAAAATAAGTTTGATATTAAAAAGATTAAAGTCAAAGTGGAGTGGTTATAATAAAGTGGACAAGAAAGATAAGAAAAAACGAGAAAGGACGAAAATATGAAAAGAAAGCAATATTCAAAAGAATTCAAACTCCAAGCAGTAATGTTGGTGCTAAAACAGCAACATCCAGTTGCCTTTGTAGCCAAGAAATTAGATCTTCATAAAAACTCATTGTATCGTTGGATTCAAGAATACGAGCAACATGGAGAACATGCATTTCCAGGAAAAGGATGCAGGGATTTCATTGCACAATCTCAATTGAAACAACTTTAAAAAGAAAACAAACGGTTAAAGGAGGAATTAGAGATATTAAAAAAGTTTCAGGCCTTTCTCAAGCAAAACCCAAAGTGATTTATGAATACATAAAAAAACATCTAAAAAATGTATCAATCCAACATGCATGCACATTTTTCAAAGTATCACGATCTGGATATTATAAATACCTCCAAAAGCAAAGCCAGCGCATAGACTGATATGATTCGTCGATTGAATTCCGTCATAAGAGGTTGGACTAATTATCATAAGCACCCAGTTGCAAGTAAAGTATTTTCAAATGTAAACAATGCCTTATACCTACTATTATAGAGATGGGCAAAACATCGCCACCCCAACAAGAGTAGTTGATGGAGACTTAATAAATACTGGCACAGGAGTGGGAACAAGCCATGACTATTCTCTACTAAAGAAAAGACACTCCTGAACCTTCGGACAATTCATATTGCTCGACATCCGAATCTTAAGATTGCAAAGAATCCCTTTTTAGATAGGAAATACTTTCATGAGAGGAAAATTAAGATTTAATGGATAAATGCTACTTGAAAAGGCGAAAAACTGCTTGAGCCGTATGAGAGAAAAACTCTCATTTACGGTTCTTGGGCGAGGGGAAGGGAGTAATCCCTTTTCTTTAGTCGATTATACTGGATCAGCTTTTCGTGAATTATAGAAAGAATATAATTTTGTCCAAAGTAATAGACGAAAAGCTAATCCGTATGACAATACTGTAATGGAGTGTTTTTATAAAACTTTTAAAAGAGAGGCCTTAGAGATAGAATAATTTAAAACAAAAGCCCAGGCTAATCTGGAAATTATCAGCTATGTAAGTAATTACTATAATAACATAAGAATGCATTTATCGTTAGACTATTTGACTCCAAAATAATTTGAAAAAATGTATTCTTAAATGCCCTTATTCTTTTGTCCCCAAAAGTATTGTGAATATCCATACGTGTATAGGAAAGTAGAGAAATGACTTGAAATAGTGGAAGAATGGGTAGCTTTAAAAAAGTCTTTGGCTTATAATGTAAAAATGAATAAAATAGAATTGAGAGATAATGATAGAAATTAAAGATTATAAAGAATTTAAGACTAAGTTTGGCCTAACGCTAAATCCCCAACAGGAAGCTGCTTTGCTTAGAACAAAAGGACAATCCTTACTTTTAGCAGTTCCAGGAAGTGGAAAAACAACGGTTATTATCTGTCGGATAGCTTTTTTGGTTTTGGTTGAAAATGTTCCACCTGAGAATATCTTAGCATTAACATTTAGTCGAATGGGGGCTAGAGATTTAGCAGAACGTTTTGAAAAGAGCTTTGGTAAAGAAACGAATACAAGAGTGCAATTTAGTACTATTCATAGCTTTTCATTGGGAGTGATTCGTTATTATGAACGGGCCTGTCGAAGAAAAGCATTTAAAGTATTGAGTAATCAAACCTCAGTCGTTAGAGATTTATATCGAGATTGTTTTAAAGGATATCCAGGTGAAATTGAATTAGGGGAGATTGTTCAACGCATTGGTTACTGTAAGAATATGCTTTTAACGGAAAATGAAATAAATCTTTTGCCGAAGATGGAAATTGATTTTCAACGAATTTTTAAAGCCTATGAAATCTATAAACAGGAAAATCAATTGATGGATTTTGATGATATTTTAAAATATGCATGGGGACTTCTAAAAAGGCATAAAGAAATTTTGGGTTTTTTTAGAAAAAAATATGAATA
This sequence comes from Eubacteriaceae bacterium, assembly GCA_051649025.1. Lineage (GTDB taxonomy): Bacteria > Bacillota > Clostridia > Eubacteriales > Eubacteriaceae > Acetobacterium. Next base: position 2,217 of record JBOFGH010000011.1, on the reverse strand, counting down.
CATTCATTTAGATGAAGCCCAGGATACATCAAAAATTCAATTTAAAATACTCGAACTTTTGGCTGGAAAAAAGGGAAATATCTTTATGGTTGGTGATGAAGATCAAAGTATTTATGGTTTTAGAGGAGCTTTTCCTCAGTCACTTCTAACTTTTCAAGAAATTTGGGCTAAAGGCGAAGTTCTTTTAATGGAAAAAAATTATCGAAGTACCCAAGAAATTGTGGGAAAAGCAAATGCGTTCATAAAGCTAAACAAACAAGAGCGGTATGCAAAGGAGATGAATACCGAAAATCCACAGGGAGTTCCCATTGCACGGGAATGGGTAAAAAGCAATGAAGAACAGTATCAGTTTATTCTACAGTCCCTTCGTAAAGAAGGGAAAGAAACGGCTGTTTTGTATCGAAACAATGAATCTGCAATTCCATTGGTAGATTTATTTGAACGGGAAGGGATAGCCTACCAAATTAAGGAGCATAATCCTTTGTTTTTTTCCCATTTTATATTAAAAGACATTGAATTATTTTACGATTTATCGAACAATTTAAATGATTATGAAATTTTTGAGCAAATATCCTATAAAATGGATTTAGCATTATCTAGGGATACGATTCTTCGTTTAAGAAAAACTCTTAGATTAAATGAAAGTGTTTTTGATGGATTGATAAAGCTAATAGCAGATAAACCCTGGGGAATAAAACGTGTAAAGGCTTTAAAAAAGGGATTTGAAAATCTAAAGAATATAGCTCCAATCCAAGGGATTAATTGTATTTTAGGTGACCTTGGGTATCGGTCTTACCTAGATTTTAGAATTAGTTCTGGCCAATCAGAAGAAAGCATTGAGCAAAAGATTGAAGTCTTAAAAACTCTTGGGGGTCGGGTTAAGACGTTTCAAGAACTTTTTGATCATCTAAAAAGTTTAGAAATTCGTTTAAGAGAAACAGAGATTCATACAGGAGAGAAGCATAAAGTTACATTATCAACACTTCATTCGAGCAAGGGTTTAGAGTTTGAGAAGGTTTTTATGATTGATGTTACGGAAGGACAATTGCCAAATGGAACATCAATGGTTCTAGGGAATGAAGGACTCTATTCAGAGGAAGTTCGACTTTTTTACGTTGGTGCGACCAGAGCAAAAAAAGAATTAGTATTTCTTTGTGTTCGTTCTGGAAAACCATCACATTTTATAAATTATCTTATGGAAGGATTGCCTAAAAAGAAAAATCATGAAAACCTTCAAAAAAGAACATCGAAAAAAGAAAGCTTCGGAAAAAAACAATCCTTTGTTGAAAAAATATTCAAAAATAATCGAAAAGTAGTTAATTTTGATTTTAGGAACTATCAAAATGGCGATACTTTAATCCATCAACGTTTTGGGTTAGGGAAGATTGAAAGTATGCATGGAGAAATTGCCGAAATCTACTTCGAAAAAGGGGGATTAAAGAAAATGAATCTCAGTATTTGTATTGAAAATGGTGTCCTAGAAAAAATTTGAGCTAAGGGGTAATTGATTTTTTTGGAAGAATTAGTTATAATGACCATAACTTACCAAGAATTAATGAAAGAAGAGGAACGATGAAGGCTAAAAAACAGAAAAAAAACCGCTTTAAAATTGCATGTGATGAAATGAATAATGATGGCTCGGGTTGTAGGATAATAGAAGATACAGAAACAGGGATTAACTATCTTTATTATTTTGACGGACTTGGAGGTAGCGGACTAACGGTGTTGATTGATGAAGAAGGAGAACCCCTTGTAGCCCCTGAAGCTTAGAATTAAGAAAACTATATCAACTATAACAATGATAACTCAAATTTAAAATACGATAATACCTAAAAAGGAGATTCCTTTGTGATAGGTAAATGTTATAAATAAATTTGGACCACCAATCATAAAGTGAAGTGGACCTAAAAAGTTAGACAAAAGTATTAATGATATTAAAGGATTGAGCTCGGTGATATGCCCCCTGTCAAGTAGACAGGTCAAATATCTAAAACAAGTGCTGATGAACGGCCACACAAATGTGTGGTCGTTTTTCTATGCACACCATTTTTCTTTGTATTTCTCAATTCGTTTATTTTGAGGAATTGGATAGGATTGAGCCAGTTCTGCTCGAAGTGCTTCATTCCTGACTTCTAGCGGTGTTTTGCAATGATATCTATCCTGGGGACGTTCTGTCGAGTAAAAATGTATGTAATCGTTGATTGCGTGTCTCAGGGA
>JBOFGH010000010.1:0-51317 GCA_051649025.1 Eubacteriaceae bacterium | reverse complement strand
TCCCTGAGACACGCAATCAACGATTACATACATTTTTACTCGACAGAACGTCCCCAGGATAGATATCATTGCAAAACACCGCTAGAAGTCAGGAATGAAGCACTTCGAGCAGAACTGGCTCAATCCTATCCAATTCCTCGGAATAAACGAATTGAGAAATACAAAGAAAAATGGTGTGCATAGAAAAACGACCACACATTTGTGTGGCCGTTCATCAGCACTTGTTTTAGATATTTGACCTGTCTACTTGACAGGGGGCAGATCACAATGGTTAGGAGCCTTTTTTACTTTATTTAGATTATCTCTGTTTCATTCATTAATAAACCCTTCATCCAAAATGCTAACCCCATTAACACACACCCAAGAATTAAACATAATGTAAAAATATTTGTCTGCATTTCCTTAAACAAAAATCCATAAACAATCTGACCAATCGGTGCAGCACATTGAGCAACCGCAGTAATAGTCGCCATTACTTTACCCAGTAATTTGTCGGGTGTTCCTCTTTGAACTGTCGAAATGATATAAATAGAGAGAATTGTAAGAGCCATCACCACAGGAATCAGGGATAATAAATACAAAAGATACGAAGGATAAAAGCCGTGACTTAAAAAAACAGGGGTTAGGGCATAAGCCATAGGCAAGAATAATAATCCCATCATCATTAACCAACGATATAATCGATTTACCTTCACTTTTTTTATAAAAAAGCCTACACACAACGCTCCAAGAATTGTAGCCAACTCTAAAGCACCCATCCCAATACCGTACATTGTGTCATTGCTCTCCATGGTTACTCGTAATATAATTGGAGCTCCAACGATAAAAAAGGGCGTCAGTAATAAATTTAAAATAGCCGCTAACATCATGGATTTCCGTATTAAAGACTGTTTTCCAATGAATATAAACCCTTCTTTGAGATCTCCTAAGATCGTTCTAAACACTGAACCTGCTATTTCCCTTTTCGTATAGGGTATTTTTATAAACATTTCTAAAATTCCAGCTAGAAAAAAAGAAGCCAGACAAATTCCTGCAAATAATTCAATTCCCAAGATGCCATATAAGAGCCCTCCTAAAACTGGAGACATCAAGGCAGACAAAGCCCCAACACCACTGATAATACCATTTTTTTCTTCAAGTTTTTCTTTTGGAACAATTGATGGCACACTTGCTTGGACAACGGGTTGTGCCGCCATATTAACCAATCCCAATAGAAACATCACAATTCCCACAACCAAAACATTAGGATAACCCATTCCAATGGACAGCATTAAACCACCAACAATCACACAATTAAGAATATCTATTCCAACTATCATATTTCTTCGATTCACTCTATCTGCAATGGCTCCACCAATTGGTGAAAACAATTGAGGCAGACTGGAAATAGCAAATAAAATTGCAAAAATATCAGCCCTTCCTGTTAAATCTAAAATATACAAAGACAATCCAAAACGCAATAATGAAGAGCCAAAAATAGAAATCACTTGACCAATCACCAACAATACAAAATCTTTCGATCCTTTTCTTTCAATCATTTCTCCTGATTCTCCATTTTTTAGACCGACTGTCGGTCGTTTATTTCCCCAAAAACAGGAGTCTCATGACTCCCAGATTTTTAACCTACCCTTTTAATATCTCAGCCATAAACTCAAAGGAATTCTTTTCGGCTCCAAACAATCTTTCCATAATAAAAATGAATGCTTTCACCTTCTCAGCCCGCTCTTCCGGTGTCCATTTAAAATAACTGCTATCAAAAATAAATTCTGCTGCAACTAATAAAAACTCCACCGTTTCTTTTGGATACTCCATATGAAAAACTTTTTCCTGAATTCCTTGTTCAATCACTTCAGTTAAAACAGGGGTAATACCAAAAACAGTTTCTACAATTGACTTTTGATGCATTTCAGCATTCCCTGATTCGTGAAATTCTTGAATTAATTCATATTTTACTTCCCCAATCTTTGATTGCTGAGCTAAGAGAATATAAAAAATCTTTTCAATAACACCAATTTCAGTTTTTTTAGCAATCTCCTTAGCTAATGCAACATCCACTTGAACAATCCTACGGATGACAGCATCTAGAACTGCTTCCTTTGACTTAAAGTAATAATAGAAGGTTCCCTTTGCAATTCCGATGGCATCTAAAATATTGATGATCGTCGTTTTGGTATAGCCCTTTGTAACAAAAAGCTTCTCTGCTGCATCAAGTATTTCATTTCGTCGTTCTTCTGGTTCCTTTACAACGCGCATTTTCCCCTCCTTCTTGTCGACTGACGGTCGGTTTGTTTTTTCTTATCGTAATACATGTTTTCTAATTTGTCAATATTCTTTTTAATTTTTTTAAAAAGAATAACCCTTTTTCAAAGGTTTTCCATTGAAAAAGGGTTATTAAATATCCTATAAATTAAATTGACGTAATTCTTTCATTACCTTAAAATATTTCTTTGTTGTTCCTTCAATTAAATCAATCATCCCCTCAACAGATGTGACTTCATTCCGCTTCATCACTAGGTTATCTGCAATGAGTAGTGCCAACCGTCTTGCACAATTTCGACTCGAAATATCTTGGATAACATCAAAATCTGGTAACGGAACCACCGATCCAACCCGACTAATAATCTGACAACCTGCAAACCCGCAAACTTCCTTCACGTAATTTTCTAATAAATAATCCCGTAGCTCAAAATAGTCACGATAAATATCTTTGGCATCCTTATCCCAACATTCTGAAAAAACTCGTCGGTATTCGTTAATCATCTCTCTTAAATAGGTTAACATTTCAGCCCGATATTTTTTTCGAGAATTTTTGTCCCCTTCGGTATGATGATACCAAGCAATATACTCATAAATAATATTTCCAGCTAAATAACCACTATCCGCAGAATATGGCCCCATAAAAGGATACTCCATATCAATAATCTTCATTTCATTTTTGTCAATCATGATGTTGGAGGTATGTAAATCTCCATGAATCAAACATTCGCTTTTTTTCATGTAAATCTCACGAAGCTTGAGTAATTCAACCCGAAGTTCTCGTTTACTCCAAAGGAGATTTCCCATGGCTACATGGTTTGGATCCCCTACTTCCAATGGAATTTTTAGCTCCGCTTCAACAAATGAATCCCTTAGAAAAAGCATGGTCTCCATAATAATTCGCATTTCGGGATTAATAAACTTAACCTCTAAAGCTTTATGAGCTGTCTGATCTAAATATATTTCTGATGTGTAAAAATTTGATTTTGCAATAAATTCCCCAATTTGCCTTGGGAATTCAGGGAAATACTTTCCTTTTGTTAACTCAAAACGCATAATTTTTAATCGTCCACAATCTTCATAAATAAAAAGATTATTTTTAGGATCGACATGATACATCTTAGGAAGATACTCAGGTGTAATGGCACTTCTTAATTTTATGATTTCTGATTCTCTCCAATTTCGATCTGCCCCTAAAGCTGCTGCTTCCCCAAAAACCTTAAGATAGGGCTTTGCTTGCTTTAAGATCACCGATTTTCCAGTGTTATCCCAAATACGATAGACATGATTAACAAATCCATCGCCATCGTCTTCACCGCCACCGATTTCGTAGACTTCCAACATTGAATTTTTATCAAAAATATCCGTATTCATTTGTATATATTCAATCGCTGTTTCTGGTGTTAAATCTCGATAGGCCACAGTCCACTCCACCCTTCTATGATTGTTTATAATTGTATCACCCAATCACTTAAAGATAAATGAACTAATTTAGAGGATAACAGGAATTTTTTGTACCAAAGCTCCTGTATTTGTTGATTCAATTTTTATTGCTCAACACCATTTTACTAACATAATCCTTAATTGCTTGCTCTGCATTATCGCCATACTTTTCAATAATTCTGACAATAGCACTACCAACAATTACACCATCAGCATATTGCCAAATATCCATTGCTTGTTCGGGTGTGGAAATGCCAAAGCCAACACAAACAGGAATATTTGTTACCGATTTAATGCTTGTGACAATGGTTTGTAAATTGGTTTTTATCTCCTCGCGAACACCAGTCACACCCATTGAAGAGACAAGATAGATAAAACCTTTGGCGTCTTTCGCAATTTTAAGCACTCTTTTTTCCGAAGTAGGTGCAATAAGAGAAATGACATCAACATTTTCACTGTTGGCAATATCAAGAAGTTCCGCTTGCTCTTCTAAAGGTAAGTCGGGAATAATAATACCATGAACACCAACTTTTTTACAACGTTTGAAAAACAATTCATATCCGTAACTAAAAACAGGGTTTAAATAGGTCAAGAAAACTAAGGGTACATCAACTTTTTTACGCACGTTTAAAATCATATCAAAAATTTTATCTGTCGTTGTTCCCACCGATAAAGCCCGTAAATTTGCTGCTTCAATTACTTTTCCCTCAGCAATCGGATCTGAAAATGGTATACCGATTTCTATTAAATCGGCGCCTGCATTTGCCATTGCAATAATATATTCCTCTGTTTTTTCCAGTGATGGATCACCTGCTGTTAAAAATCCTATAAACACTTTTTTGTCTTTTAAATCATTTTCAATCTTACTCATTAATTGCTACCCCCTTATATCTTGCAATTGCAGCAACATCTTTATCGCCTCTACCCGACAAACAAATAATTACAACCTTATTTCTATCCATTTGTGGCGCAATTTTTTTAACATAAGCTACCGCGTGTGCGCTCTCTATTGCTGGAATAATACCCTCAGTGCGGGATAAATACTCGAAGGCTTCTACCGCCTCATCATCGGTAACTGGCACATATTCGGCTCTTTTTATATCGTATAAATAAGCATGCTCGGGTCCAATACCAGGATAGTCAAGACCTGCCGAGATTGAATAGACAGGCGCAATTTGTCCACACTCATCCTGACAGAAATACGACTTCATTCCGTGGAAAATCCCAAGTCGCCCGTTAGCAATTGTTGCGGCATTCATATCAGTATCAATGCCATGTCCCGCAGCTTCACAGCCTATCAGACGCACAGTTTTATCGGAAATAAAGGGGTAAAACATCCCCATGGCATTACTTCCCCCACCAACACAAGCAATAACCACATCAGGAAGTTTTCCTTCTTGTTCGAGTATTTGTGCTCTAGCTTCTCGGCCGATTACAGACTGAAAATCACGTACAATCATTGGAAAAGGATGTGGCCCCATAACAGATCCTATTACATAATGGGTATCATGAACCCGGGAAGTCCATTCCCGCATTGTTTCGTTGACCGCATCCTTTAAGGTTTGCGTTCCACTTGTTACGGAATGTACTTTTGCCCCTAAAAGTTTCATACGATATACATTAAGTGCTTGCCGCTCCGTATCTTCCTTCCCCATAAAAATTTCACATTTTAGCCCCAAAAGTGCCGCCGCTGTTGCCGTTGCAACGCCATGCTGTCCTGCTCCTGTTTCCGCAATAACCCTTGTTTTACCCATTTTTTTTGCAAGCAAGACCTGCCCCAAAACATTGTTGATTTTATGAGAGCCTGTATGATTTAAGTCCTCACGCTTTAAATAAATTTTAGCACCACCTAAGTCATTTGACATTTTTTCAGCAAAATATAAAAGCGACGGACGGCCTGCATAATTATTTAATAATGAGGTGAGTTCTGCATTAAACGCCTCATCACTTCTGTAAAATTCATACATTTTTTCAAGGTTAATAATCTCATTCATCAAGGTTTCTGGGATGTATATCCCTCCGTGAATACCATACCTGCTACTAGACATTGTGTCCCCTCCTTACAAGTTCAGAAATTTTTTCTTTATCTTTAAAACCCTCTGTTTCTGCACCGCTTGAAATATCAATACCGTATGATTTTATTTTCATTGCCTCTTCTATATTTTCAAGGCTAATTCCACCAGCCAAGAAAAACGGCTTGCTTATTTCTGGTAGTTCTTTCCAATCCAAAACCTCCCCACTCCCTGGATTTTCACCATCAAGCAAAATGAAATCCGCATTTTTGGGCATCCGTTCACCAAAACGCACTGCTTTTATTACAGGCATATCCAACTTTGAAATGTACTCTTCGCTCTCGTTACCGTGGAGCTGTGCAATATCAATAACACCTTGTCGTAACATTTCATTTATAACATCTACAGCTTCATTAACAAACACCCCCACCGATACTATACTGCTATCAAGACGTTTCTTCATCTTTATTGCTTGCTCCATCGTAACTTTTCGTTTGCTTTTAGCAAATACAAAACCTATATAGTCTGGCTGCGCCTCGTTAACATAATCAATATCACAATCCCTAGAAATCCCACAAATTTTTATTTTCACACATTACCTCTCAACTGTTCAAGCATCGCTTTTTTGTTCTTACTTCTCATCAGCGTTTCGCCAATAAGTACGGCATTCACACCATTTTCACGAAGTTTCTTTACATCATCCGCCGTGGATATCCCACTTTCTGCAACAAAAATAACATCCCTGGGAACATACTTACGAAGTCTAATACTGGTGTTAATATCCACCTCAAATGTGTCCAGATTACGATTGTTTATACCTACAATTTTTGCTCCAGCCCTTAAAGATTTTTCCAGCATCGGCAAGCTATGGCTCTCAACATGTGCTGATAAACCAATATTATTAGCAATTTCTATAAAATTCGCCAGCTTATTTTCATTGAGAATTTCGGCAATTAACAATACCGCAGAAGCTCCCCAAACTTTCGCTTCATAAATTTGCAATGGGTCTATAATAAAATCCTTGCAGAGAGTAGGCACTTCCACAGCACAGTTTATTTCCTTAAGATATTCGCCACACCCCATAAAATATTGAGGCTCGGTAAGTACAGAAATTGCTGTAGCTCCTGCCTGCTCATATTCACGTGCAATGTCAAGATAGGGGAAGTGTTCAGCAATAATCCCTTTAGACGGAGACGCCTTTTTGACCTCGCAAATAAAAGAAATTTCTTCCCCTTTTAGGGCTTTCTCGTAGGGAAAATCAACCCCCAATTTTAAATTATTTATGCGTTGCTCCGTTGTTAAAACAATTTTTTCAAGAAAACTCATACATGCACCTCATTTGACATCTTAATGAATTTTTCAAGCTGTTCTGCTGCTTTACCATTGTCAATTGTTTCTTGGGCAAGCATTATTGCAGAATCAAAGGAAATTTCCTTGGCAACATAAAGAGCCGCCCCTGCGTTAAGTACTGCTGCGTCACGCTTTGCATTCCTTTTTCCATTTAGAATTTCTCTTGCAATCTCGGCATTTTCTACTGAATTGCCACCGACAAGTTCACCTTTGACACATCGCTTAAAGCCAAACTGCTCAGGTGTAATTTCATAGGACTTCACCCAACCGTTCTTGACCTCGCAAACAACGGTAGCCTCACAAAGCGACACCTCATCAAGTCCATCTTTACCATAAACCACCATCGCATTTTGCACTCCCAAATTAGCGAGTACCTTCGCAATCGGCTCAACCAAGGCTTCCTCATACACACCCAAAAGTTCCATTTTTGCCCCAGCAGGATTTGAAAGTGGTCCTATAATATTAAAGACTGTTCGGATACCAAGTTCCCGACGCACAGGGGCAACATATTTCATTGCGATATGATAGTTTTGTGCAAACATAAAACAGATTCCTATCTCTTCAAGGATTTTTGCACTGGCTTCTGGTGATATATGGATGTTCACACCCAGTTCCTCTAATACGTCAGCAGAGCCACACTTGCTTGATGCGCTTCGATTACCATGTTTTGCAATGGGTACGCCAGCTGCCGATACAATCAGTGCTGCCGTTGTTGAAATGTTAAAGCTGTTCGAATGGTCACCGCCAGTCCCTACAATTTCAAGTACATTTTGCTCATGAAGAAGTTTGACACAGTGCTTTCTCATTCCTGCCGCCGATGCAGTAATCTCATCAATCGTTTCTCCTTTAAGGGATAATGACGTTAGGTATGCCGAAATTTGAACATCACTTGCACTACCACACATAATTTCGTCCATAACTGTGTACGCCTCATCATAACGCAAATTTTCTTGCTTCGAGAGTTTTATGATTGCTTCTTTAATCATAGTGTACCTCCAAAAAATTTTTAATGATTTTGTCGCCGTCGGTGGTTAAAATAGATTCTGGATGAAACTGAAGCCCATAAATGTGTTCTTTTTTGTGTGCTACCGCCATAATTTCACCTTCAATCGTCTTTGCAGCAATACGAAGGCAACTGGGTAAGGTGTCAACAACACCTGCAAGCGAATGATACCGAGCTACCTTGATCATACTTTTTATGCCTGTAAAAAGCGAACAATTTACATCAAGCAAAGCATCTGATTGCTTACCATGCATTAGATTTTTAGCATATGAAACCGTTCCACCAAAAGCTTCATAGATCGCTTGATGCCCTAGACATACACCTAAAATTGGCATTACTCCACCAAGCTGCTTCACCACATCAATACAAATTCCTGCATCACGGGGCTTACCTGAACCTGGAGAGAGAACAACGTGTGTAAGGGACAATTTTTTTATCGCTTCTACACACATTTCATCGTTTCGGATAACCTTTATATCAGGATTTTGGTTACCTATCAATTGGTATAAATTGTAAGTAAAACTATCGTAATTATCAATTAGTAGTATCACTAGCCTTCACCTCCAGCTGTTTTTCTTATTGCTTCAATTGTCGCTCTTGCTTTGTTTTGACATTCTATAAATTCATTTTCTGGAATACTATCTGCTACAATTCCAGCTCCAGAACGAACAAATACCTTACCATTCTTCTTAAATACAAACCGAATAGCTATACAGGTATCCATATTTCCAGTAAAATCAATATATCCAACTGCTCCGCCATAAACTCCTCGTTTGTTGTTTTCAAGATGGTTAATTATCTCGCAAGCCCTTCGTTTAGGAGCCCCTGACAAAGTTCCAGCAGGTAGCACCGCTTCTATTGCATCAATCCCAGTAAACCCTTCCTCTATTTCCCCCTTAACCGTCGAACCGAGATGCATGACATGGGAAAACCGTAAAACAGATTTGTATTTTTCCACTATTACACTACCAAATTTGCTGATTTTCCCCAAATCATTTCGTCCTAAATCAACAAGCATATTATGTTCGGCCAGCTCTTTTTCATCTGATAAAAGCTCTTGTTCAAGTAATAAATCTTCTTCTGCTGTTTTCCCTCGTGGCCTTGTTCCGGCAAGGGGAAAGGTAGAAAGGGTTTTATTTTCGAGTTTTACTAAGGTTTCAGGGGATGCGCCTGACATTTCCATCTTATCACTGCTAAAATAAAACAGATAGGGTGATGGATTTATCATTCTAAGTTTTCTATAGACATTAAGTAAGCTTCCTTCAAATTCAGCCTCCCAACGGTTTGACAGCACAGCTTGAAATATATCCCCTTCAAAAATATATGACTTTGCTTTTTCTACTATTTTGCAATATTCATCCTTCGAAAATAAAGGCTTAAATTCAGTTTTCAGTTTTCCTACAAAGCTATTTTTTAGTGGGTTAGCAATTAATTCACCGATTTCCATAATTTTCTCAACCGCTTTTGGGTACGCATCATCGATGTTTTTCGTTTCAATAGTCACAATAATAAACAACGTCCCCTTAAAGTTGTCAAATGCAATTACCTTATCAAATAACATCAGGTCCATATCGTAGAATCCATCAATATTCTTTGCATTAAGAACGAGGGACGCTTCGCAATATTTAATATAATCATAAGCAAAATACCCTACAAGCCCACCTGTGAATGGGGGCAAGTTCTCAAACTTTGGCGCCTTTAAATTACGTAGCAGGCCCTTAAGATATTCACTAGGATTAGAGACCTTTTCTGTCTTTCCATTTTTTTGGATTATACCATTTTGGCAGGTAATCTCAGCTTTTGGCTCATAACCTAAAAATGTGTATCGACCCCATTGTTTAGAATCCTCCATACTTTCGAGTAAAAAACAATGACTAGATGTGCTTTTAAGGGATGTCAGTATTTCAATGGAAGAAATTCCATCTGATGGGATTTCAAGACTGATTGGTAACAGATCATAATCATTTGCTAATTTTTGAGCTTCCTCTAAGTTAAGATTTATTTTATTCATGGCTACCTCCTTTAGAATACAAAAAGCCCCTCGGTTCACTTACGTGAGCCGAGGGGCTGATTAGCCTTATATTAATTAAAGCTATCTCATGCAAATCCTCTGCACAGCAAAGTGACCCTGTTTAATTCAACAGAGTTCCACCAACGCCATACAGTTGTCTTTGATAAAATATAACTCATTTTAACTACCTCTTTGTGTGCCATATGTTACGACATTATGACACTTAAGCAACCATTTGTCAACCCATAGATTTTATATGCTTTCTACCTTTGATCATGTAATCCCGTAACCTTAATGTTTACTTTGCTCTGTTAGCATAGAATTTATACCCCAAAACCACAATCCCTAAGAAGGTTGCAACCGTCAGTGCCATAAAAAGTGCTGTCGGCATTGATCCAAAATTTCCTGTAGATGGATTGGGTGGCGTGGGCAACTTAACTGCAAGTGCTAAATCTGCATAACCATCAACAAAGATTCCACGAAATTTATAATTACCTTTTGAAAGTGTTTTCAGATACTCCTCTTTAAGGGTAATTACCGTTGAGCCATTTGATACCACGTAATTCTTGGGATCGATAGCTTTATCGTTTAATAATAGCCCCTGAAAATCCTGACGGTCTCCTTGAATTACGGCGTAAACCGTCCCCGATCCGCTAAATGTACCAAATTGTTTTGTAACCTCATAAACAATCGGGGTGATCCCCTTAGTGCCGATCATTACTTCTTCAGCAAAACGCGTTGTGTTATTTAAACTATAGAGGGTTTCAAACACTTGAATGGTGTGATCGTCTTCGTTAACTAAAAAACTCCCTGTACTAATCTTTGCATCTCCTGGAGTTAAAAAAACGGCATCCCCAGTTAGATTTGTGTTTGTTACTATGTAGTTGGGATCAAAATCTACTTTTTCCTTGGTAAAACGAAGGTGCTGCCCCATAGCCATGCCATGATTTGTTTTTCCTCGCACTTTATATTTTGGATCAGTAATATTAATATCAGCTTTCCCACTCGATAAGGCAATCACCATTATGGGATCATCATCGATAGAAATTGCCTCACTGTCTACATTTGCATTGTCTATCTTTAGATTCCCTTCGCAATAAATACCCACGATCTGTGTTAGCGAACGAACATAAGATGTCACTTGGGAGGCATTACAAATGGTAATATCTTGCATTGAAATAATGCCCTTGCCTCCTGCTGCCGCCTGTGAATCCAACAAGACATCCACCACCGAATCATCAATGATCACATTTCCCTCGGAGGCAATTACCGCTGGCAAAATAATCACTGGCTCCTCTGCTGCATAGGAGGTAACACCGACTTTAAACGCACTCTTTTGAATATTCAATTCGCCTATTTCCATACAGGTCAAAAGCATTCTTTTCTGCCTTGGAAAGTGCTCTTCCAAAACCTTTACGGATGCCTCTACCGTCGCTTGATCAACCATAAGAGTGCCTAAGCATTCCAAAACGCCTACCTCCGTATTGGTCACATTGATGGGTTTGGGTGTAAGGGTGAGTTTAGAGGTGCTGTTAGGCTCAAATGTAATATTGCCATAAGCAACAAGAGCCGAATTGGTACGATCAACGGTAAGGTTTTTACCGCTTTTTAACACAAAATTATGACTCAAAATGCCTGTGCTAAATTCATCCCTCGCCGTTCCTAATGTAACATCCGCATCAATGGTAACATTTGAAACGGCATCTTCACTCCCTCCCGAGCCAGACCGAATGCCGATTTCTCCCCCAAATAGTTTTAATGTATCCCCTGTAATCACCAAATCTGGAATATTCTTTGGGGAATTTGGATAAGACATCACTGTATTCGAACCGTTTGCGTGTCCACCATATGGGTCCCTAAACAAAGTGGTCAAAGTGTTGGTACCTTTCACGATAAGATTAAGTTCCTTGGGCTGTTCTCGAAGGTTGTTATAATTGATACAACCTTGGGATTCATCAACATGATATTTAACATCCTCCTGCTTTTGAAACGCTGTCGCGTTGTCTAGTGTAATGGTGTCGCCATCTTCACTGAGAGAAATAGTGCCCTCACCAAAGATTTTCGTCTCTCCAGGTGAAATACCTACCCCACATACAATTAAATAGGCACCGATCGTATCAATGTTTGTTAAAATAATTGAGGCTTCATTTGATATATATGAGGTGCCACTTGCGTCTGTTACAATACATCGATACTTATCATTATCATTTTTATACGAAGTGATGGAAAAAAACAATTCGGGGGTCTGGGATTCAGGACCTCTCAGGTCATCCCATTGATTAAGGCCTTCAACATAGAATTGCCACTGAAACGTGTATTCGGTCGGGTTATCTACTTCTACCGAAAATTTTGCACTCTCTGGAATTTTAGTGGTACAATCAACTGGCTCCTTAATAATCGGATTTACCCCTTGTGTTTTTACCAAAGAAGGTATCTCCTCTGGTTTATTGGCTATGACCTCATTATTCCCTGGCACTAAAATTTCAGGTGTCGTGTTTTGCACCACATTTTCTTCAGTAAACGCGCTAGCGGGTAAGAAAGTGAATAAAATCGATAAAAAGACGATAAATGCCACGATACGATTTCTCATTTTTTCTCCTTGTAAACGTATTATTTACACAAATTATACAACAACTGACCTTTTTGTCAAGAATGGGAACGTCCCTATACGCAATAGGCTTAAACAACGATCTTCATCATTTATGGTGTTTTTAAGATAAAATCCCGTAACTACAAGAAATCTACTCTAAATTAACCACTTTTATTTGCATAAAAAACACAGTTAAAAACACAGTTAAAGATTATGCAGTGTATAACTTTTTACTCGAAAACTGGAAAAACTTGCGATTTAATCCGACCATTGAAGCGAAAAACCTTGATGAACGGCGTATCAATCCCAAAAGACGGTAAAACATCAAATAGCAAATGGGGGAATGGGTATAAAGGCCCAACAGGCATTGAAACTTCAACAAAAGCAAGGATATTTAAATAGTGTAAAAACAAAGGTAATGGTGTAGGTTTCTCCTTTAGATTACTGTATAATTTGAATATAAATTAGTGATAAAAACATTTTTCTAACCTAAAAAAGAGCATTGTGTGTAAAGCGTGCCGCATAATTGCATGTTAACATAATCATATAAGGAGGTGCTCACTATGCACGCATGGGAACAGATACAAATAACAATAGACTATATTGAAACCCACATATCAAAAAAGATCGCAATATCAGATTTGGCAAAGCTTGCTTCACTGTCGCCGTTTTACTATCAACGGTTATTCCGTCGTTTGGTTAAAAAGCCTGTGAATGAATACATTAAGCTTCGCCGTTTAGCAAGAGCCTGCGAGGTGTTAGCCGACAAGGATAAACGTATTGTTGATATCGCACTCGAATTTGGTTTTTCAGCTCACACAGCATTTACACGAACTTTCAAGGAAGCCTTCGGCATTACACCAGAGGACTTTCGCAAAAACCCTGTTCGACTAAACAACTTTGGGAAGCCCGAACTTTTGCTCAATTACAAACTGGTTGATGAAAATGTCCCTTTGATTACGAACGAAATTGTAATTGAAATCACGCGAAAACAGCTTTCCTCCCCTGAGCATTTTATTGGACTTACTGCGAAAGTAACAACCGCCCAAATTCCAGTCGGTGTGGAAACAGGTGTGGACACACTTGGCAAGCTGTGGAATGATTTTCACGAAAGTAAGTCAACTATTCTAGCTTTAGTCGCAAATGGTGATGAACTAGGGGTTTCTATGATGGGTGAAGAAGAAGGTTATTTCACTTATTTTGCAGGTGCCCTAGCACAATCGAATGACAAGGTTGACGGCTACACCCATTGGAAACTCCCTCATGGAGAATATATCGTTTGTACTTTTGAAGGGGAAAACTTTGAGCAACTTATGGATGCTCTTTATAAAGCACAGGGGTATCTCTTTGGCACTTGGCTACCTAATCATCATTTGATTACCGAACCTTTTTGTGCCGAGCGATATAAAAGCCATACTGCCGACACCACCAGTATGGAAATATGGGTTCGCCCGATATCATCCTAGGAGCAAAGACCATAAATTGAGCTCTAATTGCATACTAAAAAAACCTCTTTCGAGTTGCTGGATGCTTCGCTTTTTTAAAATCGACACGTCTTAAATAAAAACCTATTTGTTGTCTTACAGAGCAATTTTATACCATTTTATTTTCAGTCATAAATGCTAGCCATAGAGAAGTAAGAAGTCGCTCTTTTTGCGACATTCTCTTGTAAATTTCTATAAAAAAATTCGTAATCATATAAATGATATTCCCCTGGGGAGAAAATAGGAAGGATTGGGGGATAATCTTCCACTGAAACATCAGGAACCTTTAATGTGCCACGAGTATTATCAAGATATACAGCACCTGTCAAATGAGGTATTTCTTTTACAATCTCCCCTGAATAATTGGTAAAACAAGCCCCTATGTTTTGGGAAGCACTTGCAGGGGTTGAATCGGTTTTCCAATTAAGAGGATTAATCGAGAGGGTTTTTACATTTTCCGGAACAATAAAAGAAGAGGTTACATTTGGGGCTTCAGAATTAAAAGAGATTATACCACCAATGTCCGTTTCTCCCTTTGCCATTTTAATCCAAGGTTTATCCGCTATCATCTCTTCCGTTATACCCCAACCGATTAAATAGGCTGCAACAAGCTGATCTGAATATTTTTCTTCCCGAAACAAATCCATCATCAGCATCGTCCCCATCTCTGCCCCTTGGGAGAAACCTGCTAAAACAAATGGGCGTCCGTCATTAAAGTTTTCGTAATAGTAGAGAAACGCATTTTTCACGTCTTGGTACGCAAGATCAGTGTAGGTATTATTGTCACTTTCTTCCAAAGCTGATAGAACCACCTGTCGATAATAAGGGGCAAATACATTACAAGTTTCGTTATAAATCCCCAATTCCATATTAGTTGCTCCAATAAATTTTTCCTTGATTTTATCATCATCAAGGCTCATATTGTGTCTATCGTCTCCGCCCATATCAACCGTTGGACATATAAAGAAAACATCAACTTCTTTGTCTTTAGTTTCCGATAAATAAGCCCAATTTTGTGCCGAAGAATAATCTACCGTATTTGATTTGTTACAACCAGTAAACGAAAAAATACAAAGGATAATAAACAAAAACGTGAGTCGCTTTTTCAATTTCTTTCACCTCATCAAATGTATATGCTAGAGTTCTTAGCTATTTCAATCACCCTAATTTTAGTATAACTCGTTATATCACAGTTTATGTACGAATGCAATCTATTGTTAAGTTGGCTCACCTTAAATCTCCCCAATTTCAGTTATCAAAAATTCACTCTATATTTTGAAACACTTTCTTTGATAAAATCGCAATGCATCCAGAAATTATTCCTGCCCCAAATACAACATAGTAAGGTGTGGTTTGAAAAACGTCAAATAAAAAGCCGTACATGGCTTGTCCAAGGGGTTGTGCACACATAGCAAAGGCCATAACCCAGGACAATACCTTTCCCGTAAGATTTGTGGGTGTTTCTCGTTGAATAAAGCTAAGTAATTGAACAGTCACCATTGTTGCCGAACTCATCATTAAAAAGCAACACATACTAATGACTAAATAACTAACAAATGATGATTGAGAAAGCCATAAAGAAAACCCAATGGGAAAAAGAAGTCCAGAAGCAATAAGTAATAGTAGATATATTTTTTTAACAGTCAATTTTTTTGCAAACACGCCAACCAATACGCCCCCAAAAAGTCCCCCTAACCCAAGAGCCCCTTGAGAATACCCATATAGCTGATCTGATAACCCAAGTGTTTGGGTTATCAATACAGGCATTGACACTATAATCATCGCACTTAAAAACAAATTAAAAGCACCAATGATCGCAATACTTTTTAAAATGACTGGTTTTTCATTTCGAATAAAGGAAAGGCTTTCGGAAAAGTCTTTTTTTACAATTTTGATTATACCTTGTCTTTCGTCTATTTTTGTGTGAGGAATGGTTATAAAAATCTCCATAACCGCCGAAATTAAAAAGCAACTCGCACCAACAATGATAATTGGATTTAGCCCCCAAAGGCTAAAGAGAATTCCCCCAAGAATAGGGGCCAGCAATCCTGCAAGAGCACTTACTTGATTGATGATTGCATTGGCTGGAAGCAGATTTTCCTTGCTCTGTAAAAGTGGCATACTGGCTTGCACCGTTGGTTGATAAGTCCCTTGTATTCCATAAAGAATCATCAGGGTTCCAATAAGCAGTATAACCAACGCCACCTTCCCTAGGAGGATAAAAAATACAAACATTAAAATAGCCGTTAAAAAATCAAGTGCAACCATAACATTTCGTTTATTTACCCTATCTGCGATAATCCCCCCTATCGGTGTTAAGAGGATCATGGGGATAAATGACAAAGCTGTTACAATCCCAAATAAGGTTGCAGAACCTGTTTGATTGAGTAAATAAAGGGGGAGTGCAAAACGCACAATCCCATTTCCAAATAGGGATATGATCTGACCAATGACCACCAAATTAAAATCTTTATGAAATAGTTTTTTTTGTTCCAAACTACAAAGCCTCCATTTTATTAACCTTGGACATCAGTCCCGTAACAATCAGTAATCCAATAAATAGCAAAACAAGCATGCCAACAAGATGGATAATCCCCGAATATTGAGGCACAATAGAAATAATGTTTCCAAAAGGTGCAACCATAATCACTGCCGCTACAACGGTTGCAACGATGGACTTTTTCCAAAACCCAATGCGCATGGCAATAAGGCCAATTGCTGCAGCCAATAAGCTACAAACCCCTGATACTGATAATAACTTTGGTAAGAGGAATAGGCTAAATATTTCCGGCATTATTCCAAAAACATTTGAAAAAAATCCAAAAATACTAACCGCAATTAAATTACTGATCAATGAAAACACTGCTGTAAAACAAAACACCAAACTACATTTTGCAAATAAAATCTTACTTCTGCTCTCAGGATAGGAAAAGAGCAATGCCGCGGATTTACCTGTATATTCCTCAACCGTAAATTTTGTATGCATCACCGCGGATAAAATACTAAAAGACATTGCCGTTAAGATTGAAACAAAAGCTATGAAGTTCTCCCACTGTTGCATAATTTTAATATCAGCAGGAACCACACCATCAACACTTTCAAGCCTTGGTATAAAGCCAAACATAAAACATAATCCAAGGAGCCCAATAAAAATCCACAAAGTTGCCCAAAGATATGTACTGATCTTATTTTTTCTAAGCTCCAATTTTATTAATTTAATCATTATTTTAATGCTCCCTTCATTTTCATAATAAGAAAATCTTCCAAATTATTTTGATGCGTTGCCTTTAGCACTGACATCTCAGCTTCAAGCACCAGGTGTCCTTTTGAAATGACTAAAACCTTTTCCACTGTCTGCTCAACCTCTTTTAAAATGTGGCTTGAGAGGAGTATTGTCATCCCTGCATTTTTAAGGGCAATAAATAATTCTCTCATTTCTCTGATTGCCACAGGATCCAGACCATTGATGGGTTCGTCTAGGAGTAATACCTTGGGCTTATGGATAAAGCTCCTTGCAATTCCAAGACGTTGTCGCATACCAAGAGAAAATTTTGATACTGGTTTATTTCCAACCTCCCCAAGTCCTACCACCTCAAGTGCTTTGCCTATATCCCCTGATACCTTCATATACGATAGGTGAATGGATAGATTTTCCCTTGCCGATAGATGCTCATAAAAATTTGGCACTTCAATTAAACTTCCAATCTTTCGAAGCACATTTCTGTCTTGCCAAGGGTTTTTACCAAGAACCCTTACACCACCTTCGGTCGGCTCTAAAAGCCCTGCAATTACCTTTAATAACGTGGTTTTTCCTGCCCCATTTTCTCCAAGTATACCGTAGATTTCCCCATGTTTTACATGAATTTCCAAATGATTTAGTACCGCTTTTCCATCAAATTCTTTGCATAATCCTTTTGTTTTTACTGCAAACTGTTGCTCCATATGATCTCCTTTAATTTTGTATACCGTCGGTTGGTATGTATATATCTAAAAATAAAAATGCCAATTAAGACATCTTATTTTTTTCTCATTTCGCCTATTTGTGTTATCGCTTCTACCATTTCATCATCAAACATGGGAACCCCCAATTTTTCAGTTATCAGCTTGAAAAAAAAGCATTTACTACTCAGTTCCTCAGGTGTGTATTTGAAAATAATTGGGTTTAGCCAGATATTTGAAAGCAATGATATTACTTCCGCAAGTTCTTTTGGGTATTGGGTCTCTATTGAACCATCGGCTATTCCCTCAGAAATAATTGGTTCGATTATTTTGTGAGCCAACTCATTCATGGTTTGTTCATGTTGTATGGCCAAAAATTTTGGATTTTTAAAAAAATTAGGCATGGTTTCAAAAACGACCCCATGATTTGGATTGCCAATAGAAAGATAGAAAAGCTTACGAAGTTTTTCTAAACCATTTAAGGTTTTATCCTCCTGAATTTTAGCACAACCCTCTTCTGTACTAACGTATAGCCTATCAACAACTGCAATGACGATTTCCTCTTTGGACTTGAAATGATGATAAATAGCACCCTTACTTAAATTACCAAGAGCATTAATGATGTCTTGAATGGTCGTATGTTCGTACCCTTTTTCAAGAAAAAGCTGTTCGGACACGTCAAGAATACGACTTACGGTTACTTCCGGATACTTATTTCTCGCCATAACTTTACCTCCTCAAACCGCATACATACTTTTAGTATGTATGCATTTTAACATACTAAAAGTATGTATGTCAAGGGATTGAATCCCTTTTTATTCATCGTCCATTTTTTGTTACAAGCATTGTGTCTCTTACCTAATAAACAAGGGCTATTTTTAAAAAACAAGGCGATCATAGGCATCAAACCCTTTTTTACGGGTGAGCAAAATAGAAAGGTGAATGCTAAAATATCGGGCAATGAGAATCGCCGCCATAATAACAATTTGATAGACAATGGCTGTCATTGGCATTGATCCTCCCAAAATTTGCCCTGTCATCATTCCTGGCAATGAAACTAAACCAACGGTTTCAGTGGTTGCAATAATCGGATTAAGACAAGCAATTACCCCGTCTTTATACCAAGGCAATGTCGCCTCCCACTGATTCCCCGAAAGAGCCAATCGGTAATTATATTGGCGCTCATTTTTTTTTAATCCACTATAAAAAGTATTTACTCCAATAATATTGCCACTGAGCGTATTTCCAAGAAGCATCCCCATAAGTGGAATGTAATATTGGGCATCAAAAATATTACCCAGACCAATAATAAACTGATTGATAAACAAAATCATTACCATATTTGGAATTCCAAAACCAAGTAAAATGGGTATAAATTGTTGTCGTGTGAGACCACAAGTTTTAATGGTCGAAAGTGAGGCGGCAAAAATCATGAAGATTACATAGCCTGAATTAATCCATGGGTTATTGAAAATAAAAATAGTTTGTAAAAAAAATCCCACAAGAATGAGCTGGATCGACATTCGAATTAAGGAATAAATCAGACGTTTGTTTAAGTTAATTCCCATTTTGTAGTTAATAACCACCATGGGAACAATAAAAAGAATTAAATAAAAAGGGGTATAAAAGGGAATCTCATGAACACCCATTACCAACACACCTCCCTTAATCCACAGTTTTCATAAATGGCATCATGGGACACAATGATCATGGTCTTATTGTAAGACAAAATGGTTTCTACAATTTTTCTTTTTAATGTAAGATCTAGTCCTGTGGTAACTTCATCAAGTATCCACACCTCACGGTCTAATAAAATTCCCATAATGAGAGCTAACCGTTGACGCTCTCCTCCTGACAAACTATCCACTTCTTTTTTCAGGGTCTCCGTCTCCAAAGAAAACTCTGAGAGCCATTCTTTTAAATCTTCTTTTTTATATTTAAGATGCCGATTTCCTTGAAATTGAAAAACTTCCTGAAAAACATTTTCGACAACCCCCTTTGGAATATCCGCATCTTGGCTAACATAGGCTATTTTTTTTCGTATATGATTTACATTTTTCCCTGACAACACCATTCCATCAAAGGCTATTGTTCCAGAATCTGGAACAATAAATCCGAGAAGCATTTTTCCTAACGTTGTTTTTCCTTTACCTGATGGCGCTGTTAATAATACTTTTTCGTTTTTAGAAATAGATAAACTAAAGTTTTTAAACAATTCTTTTTCATTAAATTTTAAATTAATCTCTTGATATTCGATCATCTGGGATCCTTTTCTCTTATTTCCCTCCTAAAATAAAGGGATTAAACTGATTAACACCTAAAACAAACCACGCCCCTGGAGCAATATGGGGCATTTTTGAATAGCTTCCTTCTTCTGGATTATTTTCAAAGCCTGTGGATAAATTCTCTACTGTCGCTGCTGGAAACCCTCCACTGGAAAGCTGTAATGATTTAACTACTTCTAAGGCTGACTCGCCTTCTTTTTTTCGGTTTTGAAAAATAAAGGCCAAACCTGTAAAAGCAGTTCCTTCAACCCAGGTTCCGCCGTTGACATTATTTTTGTCAAACGCATAGCCCCCATCGGGTTGTTTAAAATAATCCATTGTGTAATCCAAGGCTTTATCATAGGGCTTAAAATTCTTCTCTAAGGCAAGGGCTGTCCAAGCTTGAGCATCTAAAACACAGTTTTTAGTGTTAATGGTCGTCTGATCTTCTAAGGTTCCTACATAGAAATAATGATCGGCTTTATTGTACATACTTTTAATAAAATTTTCTGCACTAGTCGCCCCTATTTCATATTTTTTTTCTCCTGTAATCTTGTAAAGCATGGTAAAGGCACTGTAGGCATCCACATTGTTTTCAATGGATTTATAGGTAAGCTCTGTTAAGTTCGCTGTTTCTAAAGAACCATAATATCCTCCTAAGAAGCCATCCCCACTTTTAGGTTCACACTCACTTAAAACCCAATCCATAAGGGTTTTTCCAGTTTGAAGATAGGTTTCACCACCATATCGGTGATAGTATTGAAGCATCGCTATTGCAACAAAAGCTTCATTTCCTGTGGTCGTGCCAATGGTTGTCTCTGTTTCTGGATATGTTTCTAAATGCTTTGGATCTGTCACCACCTCAAAAGCTCTAGGATCTCGATCGTCATAGGCGTTATGGATTCGTTTCCCTTCGCCCCCATCATTTTTCATGCTATTAATAAAGCCATCTAGGATTTTTTTACTTTCTTCTTTTTTATTTTCAGAAATAAAAGCAAGGGCTGCCAACGCATTATCATAGGCGTAAGCACGGTGATCAAAGCCACTCTCACTCACGTTTTTATGTTCTCCTATTTCATAGGAAATAATAAACCCAGGAACTCCACGTTTTCCGCTTTCGCTTGCTTCTTGTCTTTGAATCAAATAATGGATGCTTTTATCCTTTGCCTTTAACAAATCACTTTGGGTACAGCCTGTTAAAGAAAGGGTTATTAATAAGATAAACCCAATAAATCGCATTTTTCTTTTCATGGATCTATTTCCAAGAAATCATTGGTTTCTTCCGTGGAACCGTTCGTTGATAAACAATTTGGGGATAACCAATAACAAGGCAGGCAATGACGCCTTCATTTTCATTAAGCTCCAAAAATCTTTTTATCTTTTCGCTTCGGTTTGCTGCTCTAACAAAAAATCCGCTATAGAACATCCCTAAGCCTTGGGCGTTGGTCATAAGCTCCATGGTGCTTCCTGCAAGCCCACCATCAATTGGGGAATCCGATTTAATGATGATGACTGCTTTTGCATTAAAGAACAGACTTGTCATTTCTTCTGGATTTTTCAAATAGTCTTCATACCATTTTTTCCATCGCAATCCATAGTTCTTAAAAAGTGGTGTACTCTTTGGATCCTCAAGAACCTCGTCTCCCAATGCATTTAAACTTTCTAAGGCTAAACCTGTCAGTTCTTGTATCTCCCTTTCAACAACAACAAAGGATAACGGTTGTCGGTTACTTCCTGACGGTGTAAACCGACCTGCTTCAATAATTTTTTCTAGTTTTTCTCTCTCAATGGGAGTATCTTTGAATTGTCTTACAGAACGTCTATATTTAATAAAATTAAGTAATTTCTCACTAGAAATGTCGAAAGTTTCTTGATCGTATTCGACCACTTCTTCCATATCATAATCGGTGATACTGACTGCTTTTTGGGGACAAATTGCAACACAATGCCCACATTTAATACAGGTTCTATTTTGGGCTTTCGCTTTTTTGTCATCCATTTTTATATCCAGTGGAAAGCAATCCTTGACACAAAGTCCGCAACCCACACATTTCTCTTGATTAATTTCAATCATTGGTACTCTCTCCCATTCCTTATTTTTATCTCAATTTATTCCCTTAAAACAAAATCTCAACCGAAAAAGATAAAATACAATACGACTATAATCCCAAGAATAATTCGATACCATCCAAACACTTTAAAGTCGTGTTTTTTAATGTAGGTCATTAAGAAGCGAATGGCAAAAACAGAGGTAATAAAAGCGGTGATCATTCCCACTAACAAAATAACCACTTCAAACCCTGTAAAACCAAACCCAAATTTTACAAGCTTTAAGAGACTTGCTCCAAACATAATGGGAATGGCTAAGAAAAAAGTAAATTCGGCGGCGACTGTTCGTGATGCTCCTACCAAGATTCCACCAATAATGGTTGCCCCAGATCGAGATGTTCCTGGAATGAGGGATAGAACTTGAAAAATTCCAATAAACAATGCTGTTTTATAGGTGATCTGGGAAAGGCTTCTAATTTCTGGAACGACCCCTTTTTTTCGATTTTCGATAACAATAAATAAAACCCCATACAAAATCAACATCAATGCTACGGTAATATAATTGTAAAAAAGAGCATTAATAATTTTATCAAACAATAAACCAATCACCGCCGCTGGTATACATGCCACTAAAATCTTTCCCCAAAGCTCAAGGGTATGGGATTTGATTAAAATTTTATTTTCTTTTTTTGTAAAAGGCAATAGTTTTCTCCAGTAAAGGAGAACCACCGCTAAGATCGCCCCAAGTTGAATTACCACAAAAAACATTTCTAAAAATTCTGGTGTCATGTTTAGCTTTAAAAACTCATCTACCAAAATCATATGTCCTGTACTACTAATGGGTAACCACTCTGTAATTCCCTCTACCACGCCAAGAATAATGGCTTTTAAAATCTCAATTAACCACAAATTAGTTTCCTCCTTCAAATGAGCTCTTTCAAAACTTTCTGAGCCACAACTTCTATCTTTTTTATTTAGTAAGCTAATCTTACTTTTTAATTTAAAAAAAAGCAAGGATACCAGGCTGATTTCTTCCTAATATTTTATATCCTTTAACAATTTAGATTTAATCATGGATTTAGGGGTATCATTAACATATAAAGTTTTAAGGAGTCTTATGAAGAATTTTCAATTTATCCATAAAAAAAGAACCTTCTTTGAAGGATGGTATTTCAAAAATCAAACAAACGACCGAAGTATTGCCTTTATTCCTGGTATCAACATTGACGCTCTGGGAAATAAACAAGCTTTTATTCAAATCATTACCCCAAGCCAATCTTATTTAGCCGAATATGATTTTTCAGAATTTAAAGCTCAACCCGATGCCTTCTCTTTTCAAATCGGAAATTCAGTTTTTCAAAAATCAGGAATTTCTGTGAATATCAATACCCCTCAAATTAGAATTAAGGGTCATTTAACTTATACCTCTCCAACCCCACTAAAATATGATATTATGGGGCCATTTTCCATTTTTCCTTCAATGGAATGTAACCATGGTATTCTCAGCTTAAACCATCATATCACTGGTGTTTTAAAGGTTAATGGGGTTACCCTAAATTTTGATCGTGGCGTCGGATATATCGAAAAGGATTGGGGGCGATCCTTTCCCAAAAACTATTTATGGACACAATGCAACCTTTTTTCAGACCCCAATACTTCCGTGATGATTTCCATTGCCGATATTCCTTTTCTAGGGAAAACCTTTAAAGGATGTATTGCTGTTGTCTACTATAAAAATAAGGAATATCGACTTGCAACCTACAAAGGGGTTAAAATTTTAAAATGCAATCACAAAGGTGCTATTATCACCCAAGGTTCCTATCGTTTAGAAGCAACATTCTTTGATGCTTCGCCTCAGCCTCTTTTTGCTCCAACCCAAGGGGAGATGTCTCGAACCATTCGGGAAAACATTGCTAGCAAAGTTAACTACACCTTTTATAAAAAGAATACCTGTCTTTTTAACTTAACAAGTGACCACGCCAGTCTAGAAACTGTTTTTGAATAAAGAAAGGATTACGGATGTTTAAAACACACCGTAATCCTTTCTTTTATTTAGGTAATACACCAATCCATTGCCAATATGGAATAAATACGATAATTGCCAATAACACCGCTGAAAAATAAATAATTCCTGCTTTTTGCATGTGTTTTACATGCCATCCATTATCTTTGATTACCGATTCTGTTAAGGCAACCCATGGTTGTTGATAGCCTAAGAAGAATACCCCACCCCCTGCTGCAAAAACAAAGAGGGAAATAATTGGGTTTATTCCATAAACATTTAAAAGCATTGGGGTTGCCGTTGCCAATAATGCCACTGTTGAATATCCCCATGATATATCCATAAATCGTAATAACGAAAATAAAATCATGAGCCCTAATACAAAGAACAAGGGATTGACGGCTAAAACAGAGGTCAGTGGTGAAATTCCTGAGCTAATCCACTCAACAATACCAGCCTCAGCAAAGACTCCAGAAAGCCCCATAATTGAACCAATAAAAATGATAATATCCCAGTTAACCCCTGTTCCTATTTCTGATACTCCAATAATCTTGAAAAACATAAGGAAAAACATCCCTGCAAGCATGGTAATATCTGAGGGTATTTTATGCCAGCCTTGGGTTCCAAGTAAAATGAAGACACCCGTTAAAACAATTAAGGTTAACCGTTCTTCCGAGGTAATTTGCCCAAGGTTTTTGTACAGTTCTCCCATTTCTTTTTTAGTAACCCCTAATTTTTCTTTAGGTCTTAAAACAAAAAACAGTCCTACTAAAAATACGATGGTAATAAAAATCCAAGGAAGCGCCATGGTTTTTAACCAAAGATCTGGGGTGATCATTGCTTGCATTTCTGCTGGTAAAAACCCTGTCAATACTGGCCCATTAAGGGAGCCCGTAAACCACCCAATACCTATAAAAATCGCAGTAAACCAAGCTGAGATAACAATAAGAGAACGTCCTTTTGAACCTTTTTCCAATTGGCATGCATCCGCAATACTAACGGCAACGGTGGATAAAATAAGCATTCTAACCGTACTTGAAGGGGTTAGAAACGAAAACAAAGTTCCAATGATAAACCAACCAACCAAAATATTGGTATAGGTAGGCTTTATCTTTTCCAAAACAAAAAATGCAATCCGATTCCCCAACCCTGTTTTTCTGAGTGCAAACCCAAAAAACATGGCTGGAATTAACAACCATATTGAAGGACTAGAAAAGCCAGCGGTGACTACCTTTGTAGGCACTCCTGCTAAAACAGATCCAAAAATAATCACAATGGATCCTGCAAAATAGGGAATATTCCCTGGTTTAAAAATCCAAATTCCAAGGGCTCCTAAGATGGATCCCAACACCATATGTCCTGAAGCACTTAAGCCTTCGAAGGGTGAAAACAGTATGATTATCAGCCCCACTAAAAGAAAACTTAACGCCCCTAAATAAGCTCCAGATTTTAAATCTGAAGCCTTAAAATTATTATCTAACATCGACTCTCTCTTTCAACAACACGATTTTATAACCAAAGCACAACAAAAAAACATGACTATACTCTATTTTTTAACTCTTTGATTTTTTCTCCTGTCGCCGTCAAAAGAGGAAGTATCTTTGTCTGGAATGGTTTTCTCTAAAACCAAATAAAAAAAGCATTTCTCAATTAAAACAGATTTAAGAAATGCAATCACATTAAAGGATCCAGCGGTTGCAATAAGATATCGCAATGAAACCATTTCCTCTAAAGACAACTTCCCATTCTTTAGCACTTCACGCATCTTATCTACTCTGTTTTATTGAATTATTAGCATTTTAACACAATTCTCCTGTGATTAACAAGAAAAAATTAGTTTTAACCTATTTTTCATTCAACGATACAAGACCAGTTTCAATGTTGTATTTCCCCGAAACTAAAGCGACCTCCCCTTTTTCAATTTTCTCCATAATGGCTTTACTTTCTTTTATTTTTGACACACTGTTGGCTATATTAAGGTTTTCACATTCGCAAACGTCTGTTTCTTCCTTGATAACTGGAACAATTTCATCTAAAATCTTTTGAATATACCCCGCTCCATGGCCGCTCATCGCCGCCGCCACAGCCCCACAATGGGTATGCCCTAAAACTAAAATCACTTTTGCACCTAAATGAGCGACGCCATATTCGATACTTCCGAGTTCGAAATCTCCAATCACATTTCCAGCTGTTCGTATTACAAAAAGATCTCCAATCCCTGCACTAAAAATATGTTCGGGTGGTACTCGAGAATCTGAGCAAGTAATCACAACTGCGTAAGGACTTTGTCCATTTTTACTTGTTTCTAAACGACGCTCTTTCGAAATGACCCCAGTATTGCTTCCTGAATCCACATAGTTTTTATTCCCTGCTACTAACTTTTTTAAAGCCTCTTCCACTTGTTTCATTGTCTCACTTCCTTCCATTTATTTAACAACTTCGTATTGCCAGTTGTTAATACCCCCAAAATCAAAAACATTTGTATACCCCATTGATGCTAACATTCCGCTTGCCGCTGCACTGCGTTGTCCACTTCGACAATACACTAAAATGGTTTCCTCTTTGTTCTTTAGCTGTTCTGGAGCCAAAGCCTCAATCTCCTGAAGCGGCATCAAAATAGCATTTTTGATATGTCCCCCCTCATATTCCTCTTTTGTTCGAACATCCACCACCACAAGATCTTTCTGGGTATCCATCATCTCTTTAGCTTCTTCTGAAGAAATTTTTGTAAAATTTGCTTTCACTTGTTCCCCTTTACTTTGGCTACATCCACCTAAAACAAGGAGCAGACAGCCAATACTTAAAATTATTCCTATTTTCATTCCTTTTTTAACTTTCATCACTTTTTCCTTTACTTTCACTGCTACATTAGCGGGGCGGCAATTCTTAAAATAGACTGCATCACTTTTTGCAAAAATCCGTTTTCTTCCCATTCTTTATATCGAATTTCTTTGCTTTGACTTGTGCAATCAAGGAGATCTTTTTTAATCTCCAGTGCTCTTTTCTCGTCATGTATCCAAGTCCCACATTCATAATTCCATGTCAAACTCCGATAGTCCATATTAATTGACCCGACGATTGAAACCGTGTCATCTGCGACTAATACTTTTCCATGGTTAAACCCTGGGGTATATTCATAAATCTTAACCCCTTCCCTTAGTAGATCTCCATAAAATGCTCGAGTCGTTGCATAAACTAATTTTTTATCCGGAATGCCAGGGGTAATAATACGAACCTCCACCCCACTTCTAACCGCCATTAAAATACAGTTGGTTAAATCTGAATCTAAAATAAGATATGGCGTAGAAATATAGACATACTTTCTTGCCGTTGCAAAAATATTCATATAAACATTTTCCGCTGGATTTTTATAATTCATTGGGCCATCACAAAATGGCATGACAAATCCCTCAGCATCGATTTTCTCATTTTCACAACGATAGTTATCCAGTTCTAATTTTTCATTGGTAAGAAAAGACCACATATGCAAAAACATGGCGGTATAGCTTAACACAGCATCCCCTTCAATTTGAATGGCCATATCCTTCCAATGCCCAAAACGCTCAATGGCATTGATGTATTCATCACCGATATTAATTCCACCGTTAATCGCAATTCTTCCATCAACCACCGTCATTTTTCGATGATCACGAAAACTTATAAACTTATAAAAGGAACCCGACAAAGGATTCACGGGAATACTTTGAATGTTATGTTTGGCACAATCGTCAAAAAAGTGAACTGGTAGAGTGGTGAGACTCCCCATTGCATCAACCATCATTCGAATCTCTACTCCTGCCTGTGCTCTTTCGATGAGAGCTGCCATAAGCTCGTCATACATTCTACCGCCGGAAACAATGAAATACTCCAAAAAGATAAAACGCTTAGCTCCTCGTATGGCTTCTAAGTTGGCTTTGTGCATTTCTTCTCCGACTTTAAAGTAGGTGGTTTTGGTATTTTTCCAAACAGGTAAATCTGCGAGTCTCCGAACTAAGTCGATGGTCTTTTTAGGCCCTTGATCACACTGGCTACAAATTTCATTATAAACCGCCTCATCTTGAACCAGCTTTTGATAGGTTTCTTGATTAACCTCTTCCCAACGGGCTTTTGTCTTCTTTGTCACCCGTTGTTCTCCCCAAATAAAGTAAAGCACCACCCCAAAAACTGGTAATAGCAACACAAAAATAATCCAAGAAATTTTGTAGGAAGCTGATTTTTTTCGAAAAATAATGTTAAGAACAACCAACCCCGAAATAATCTTTAAAGTCCAGTAAGCATTACTTGTGTAGTCTGAAAAACTTAAAATAAACGCAGTAATAATGGATATTTGGGCGGTTGCCAAAACAACATTGATTAAAACTTTAATTTCATTTTGGGGATTTCGCGATCCATTTTTCATCTATTCAAAACTCCTTTGCCCTTTCTTTTATCCAATGATAACATCCATATTGTCATTATTATTTCCATCGACTGGAACAATTTTTAAAATTAATTTATTCGGTAAGCAAGCGGCCATCTCCCCAACCTTTGACAATTCCCCTGAACGAACACAAATTTGATCTGAACAATCTGAAAACTCAAAAGCAATGGTTCCTTCCTTTGATAAATGAAAGATTACGTGTTCTTCCTGTGGTAACGAAAAGGATTCTTCTATCTTTTGATCTAAGGGAACGGTTTTAACCAATTCTGAACCATAATAGATCTCAGCAATCCCCTGGCTTTGTGGCATAACTTTATTGTAAAAAAGCCAAATAATGACTGCAAATAATATTATCCCAAAAATAATGAAAGCATCCGATTTTTTAAAAAATTTCAATCCTATATTTCCTCACGTTAATTTTATTTTACCATACTCTTTATTTATTTTTGTTTCTTTATCCATTCCAAGCAACAATCTCTTCCTTTAAGATAATCTTTGAAAGTGCGTTTAAAGATTATCTCTGGATAAAAACTCTTTAAATGATCATCTTCAATCACTTGATAATACTGTGTTGAGTAGCGAATGGACAACCCTGAGTGTGTGAGAGAAAAAACCTTAACCTCTCCAAAACAATTTGGCTTCCCCCCTGTGGGCTCCCCCACAAAAACCCCTTTATTCTTGAGTTTTAAATAGTAAACATTTAAAAGGCCTGAAGAAAAAGTATCCCGACCTACAATCACATAAAGTTTACCAGAATAGTCCTCGGAAACCCATTTTAAAAAAGGAAGGAAGAGTTGAGAATTTCCTCCAATATTATTTCTAAAATCTAAAATAAGTTTTTTATGCCCTTTCTGAGTTGTCAGAGTCTCTATTAAATCTCCACAAAAATCCGATACTTTATAGTGTTCCATATCTTTGCAATGCCTGTAGCTAACATAGAGCCAATCATCTTCTCCATAGCTCCAATAATAAGCATTTGGATTTTCCATAAATAAAGGCTGTGGGATCTTTGGCTTAATTGGATGATACTCTTGATATCTCAAAGTATCTACAACAACCTCCTCCATTTCACCTCTGATATTTTTGATGGTGAACCGAATATTATCCAAACCATCAATTAACCCTGCCCCATACAAAAAATCCCCACAGGTTAAAAAATTAGGCAATACGGACCAAACAAACACATCATTTTCATGGGAAATCACTTCTTTTAACCCTTGAATGACTTCCAAGATCTCTAAACCTTCAATTTTTAGAATCTCTCCATAACAAATTCCCTCAAGTGCCTTCGTCGTCTTTGTAATAAAAACCCCTTCTTCAAAGGGATAAACCTCAAAAGGAAAACGATAGCTCTGTGGAATTTGCACCACAGTATGGGCATCCCCAATGGTTGCAACGGCTTCCGCCAGCCAAACCACCACTTCCCGAGTCTCCAGATTTTCGAGGTTATCTTCAAGGGCTTTTATTTTTTCAAAAAAAAGAGGTGCCTTATGATTTCTAAAAAAATCCACATGAACTTTAGGAAGGGTTTCTTTTAATTGCTTAATATCTTCCATCCATTGCTGATCTGTCATTTTTATATCTCCTTCAAGACATTAACTGTTAGAGGTTTTCTTATTATTTTAACATCATCCCCTATTAAAAGCTATCTGTGAAATACGATCTTAACACTAAAGATTACTTTTTTAGGTTGTTTTTACTTATTTGTTCCGTATTTTTAAAATTTACCCCTGAAATCTTGATGATTTCTTGCCATTAAGTTTTTCTAGGGTTATAATCAAAGCATAAAAATAACAATGATCAACATCCCTGTCCCTTCAGTATAAACAAATTTGGAATCGGAGGAATTTAAATTGAAAAATGAGTACGCAATCTTAACCATTGATCCTTATTTACAGCCCTATGCCAAGGATATTGAGCTACGAATGGAAAACTATAAAAATACGAAAAAGAGGTTGCTTTCCCCAAACACGTCTTTATCATCCTTTGCCAATGGCCACCTATACTTTGGTTTCCACAAAGATAATGAAGGATGGTATTATCGTGAATGGGCTCCAAACGCCAAAAACATTGCTTTAATTGGTGATTTTAATCATTGGAACCGGGAGAGTCATCCCATGGCAGAAATCTCTCCAGGGATTTGGGAAATCTATCTTCCAGGAATTAACACCATCCCCCATCAATCAAAAATAAAAATTGAAATAACCACTGCCGACAGCAAGTTTGACCGCATTCCATTATACTGTAAACGGGTTATTCAAGACCCAGAAACCAAGGCTTTTGACGGTCAGTTTTGGAATCCGGAAACCCCTTTTATCTGGACTGATCACCATTTTCCCAAAAACACTAAAGAACCACTGTTGATTTATGAAAGCCATATTGGAATGTCTGGTCTAAAGGAGGGAATTTCCTCCTATCGTGACTATGCGGATTTTGTTTTGCCTCATGTTAAAAAATTAGGTTACAACACCATACAACTCATGGCCATTGCCGAGCATCCTTACTATGGTTCTTTTGGCTATCAGGTTACGAATTTTTTTGCTGCCTCTTCACGTTTTGGGTCCCCAGAGGATCTAAAATATCTTATTAATACGGCTCATAACCTAGGCATCACCGTTCTACTTGACCTTGTCCATTCCCATGCGGCAACCAATGTTTTAGAAGGTCTTGGGGCTTTTGACGGCACTGAAGTTCAATTTTTCCATGCTGGGTCAAAAGGCTTTCATCCTGCTTGGAAAACAAAGCTCTTTAATTACGGAAAGCCTGAAGTGATCCACTTCCTTTTATCAAACATAAAGTTTTGGATGAAAGAGTATCATTTTGATGGTTTTCGGTTTGACGGCGTGACTTCCATGCTTTATCATGATCATGGCCTAGGGGAAGCTTTTGATAACTATCAAAAATATTTTTCCCTTAATACGGATTGTGAAGCCATTACCTATCTACAATTAGCCACTGAACTTGCTAAAGAAACTAACCCCGATTGTATTTTAATTGCAGAAGATATGAGCGGGCTACCAGGGATGTGTCTCCCTATTTCGGATGGTGGGATTGGTTTTGATTATCGATTAGGAATGGGCCTTCCCGATTTTTGGATTAAAACCCTTCGAGAAAAGCGTGACGAAGATTGGGAACTTGGAACCCTTTGGCATCAACTAACACAACGACGCCCTAAAGAAAAAACCATTGGCTATTGCGAATCCCATGATCAAGCTTTGGTTGGAGATAAAACCATGATGTTTTGGCTTGCTGATAAAGAAATGTATACCCACATGGCCACTGATACTCCCAGTCTTAACATCGACAGAGCAATGGCTCTTCATAAAATGATCCGCATGATTACTTGTAGTTGTGCTGGCGAAGGCTATCTCACTTTTATGGGGAATGAATTTGGACACCCCGAATGGGTCGATTTTCCAAGAGAAGGAAACCAATGGAGTTATTTCTATGCCCGTCGTCGTTGGGACTTAGCGGATGACGAACACCTCCGCTATCATTTTTTACAGGCCTTTGATACCGTGATGATTGAATTGGTTAAAAACAGTCCCCTTCTCAATGAAAACTCAGATTTAAAAGAAATTGACGAAGAAAATAAAACCATTCTTTATTTTAAAGGGGATACCCTTTTCGCCTTTAATTTCCATCCACAGAACAACCACATTTCGAGTGTTTTTCTGGATATTCCAGTTCATTTAGAATTGATTTTACATAGTGAATGGCCTGAATTTGGAGGTCTCCGTGAATGCAGTCGGTCGCTTCTTCTATCCCCTGCTTTTCTCTCTCCCAAGGTGCAAATCAACATCCCTATGTTAAGTCGAAGTGTTTCTGTCTATAAATGTCTTCCTTATCACAAACATGTTTAGTTAACAAAAAACTGAATTTCGGAAAAATCCACACACCAATTTAATCAAAAAAACAGATGCTTTCATAAATGATCGCATCTGTTTTTTATTCATTTTATATTTTAAATCAAAAGATCCTATCCCTCCTTAGTTTCACGTGAAACATTCATGCGTATTTTTTCGGTTCTTTTCATTTATTTATTAATCACAACTATCCTTTGGCTATTGCCCTGAATCCGTTCCTGGATCTGGGGTTGCTGCATCACCGTTCGCATTTGCTGCTGGGTCTGGGGTGGTTGCATCGCCGTTCGCATTTGTTGCTGGATCTGGGGTGGTTGCATCGCCGTTCGCATTTGCCCCTGGATCTGTTGCTGGTCCTGACTCGGTTTGAAGTGCAGGATTACTGTGTGCTGTGCTATTGTCCACTTGAGACGCAATAAAGACATTTGAAGAGGTTACCCCTTGGCTTAGATCAATGGTCACCGTTACTTGATCACCGTTTTGAATGCCATCTCCATTGATTTTTGCGTTGGTCGTATTAAAGTTTAGAGTAATCCCATCTGCTGTTAAAATTTCGATGGTATTCATTGACGCCGATGTCACCGTTCCCGAAATAGTGGAAAGATTATCTTGGTTTGCATTGCTATCCGTTACCGTCAAAACAACCCAAGTGCTTGGGTCTGTGGTATCACCTGTGTATGTAACCGTTACTTCGTTTCCAATGAGTAATCCATTGGTATAATTCTGTTGCGCATTTGTAATATCAATATTTTTCACATCTCCATCAACAAGAATCCCCAATTGAGCATTCGCAAAACTTGTAACTACACCAACCACTGTGTTCACCGTTGCGGCAGGGGTATCGGTTCCTGGTGGGGTATCCGATGCTGGTGGGGTATCTGACGCTGGCGGCGTATCTGAGGCTGGTGGTGTATCCGTGGCTGGTGGTGTATCCGTGGCTGGTTGCACGGGTTGAGATTTTTGTGGGGCTGGATTAGCTGGTGCCGGTTGGGTTGGTTGTGCCGGTGGTGTTGTGGTTAAGTATTTTGAGAAAATATACGCATCTCCACCATTGTATGAAACCCGCGACCAACCATTATCACAAACTCCGGTTCTTCCAATTTCGTCGTTAGCCACTAATTGTCCTAACACATCCGAATCTGTTGAATAGGAAGATCGAACATTAACCGTATCTGTTGCCCATACATTTTCTGACACTGCTGTGATGTTAACTTTTGCTTGTTGATCCTTAATATTGTCTGCATCATCAATAATTTCGATTACTTTTGCTCCCGAAGTATCCGTTCCATTAATCTGTCCTGCATAAGTAATCTGAACCCAATTGCCATCTTCAATCCCGTTTTTATAGGTCTGTTTTGCCCCTACTGTCGAAAATTTATACTCCGTCCCATCTTGATCTTGCACCTTTACAGTAATCGAATGCTGGGTTAACTCCATTACCGTTCCTACCATGGTTTGTTGCTGTGGTGGGTCTGGTTTCTTATTATCCTTAGCACTGGTATCAATTACTTCTGTTACCGTTGCCTTACTGGTATCTGTTCCGTCGATGCTTCCCTCATAATAAACAGAGACTTTGTCTCCTGAGAGCATATTTTCTCCAGAAATCTTTGCTTTAGAAACATCAAAAGTCAATTCCTTATTGTCGGTGGTTTCCACAACAACATTTCCATTTGAAAAGCTTTTCAATGTACCATCAAGTACCTCGAGTGCATTTCCTGTAGTGCCTGTTTTACTAGTGCACCCCATTAATACTAACCCTAGAGCCAAAGTTAATAAGGCAAATACTATTTTTCTATTCATGATCAATTTCTTCCTTTCATCCTACATAATTTTTACAATTTTTAAAATTATAACATTTCTGAATCTGCAAAGTCAAATTTCAGGACTTTTGATGCTCCTTAGTGAAAAAACACCTCTTTTAAAGAGGTGTCTAAAATGCAACTGGTTTTGTTGCCTTTTATCGTCTAAACATTTCTTCTGTAATGCATTCTCCAGGCTGAATCACTAAGTAACGATGATCCCGTGCACCATTTAACATATCAAGAATTAATTGAACATCCCCTGGGGTTTCTTGAACTTCAAGACCCAAACGCTCGGCGACTGTGGTACATTCTCTCCGTACACGCTCCTCTTCAATCCCTGTATTAACATACATCAAATAGCGATAATTTTTATACATGGCTTTCAATACCCGTAAGGCTCTTTTTTCCCCATGTTTTTCTTTTATACGGTCAAATTCATAACCAAGGTTTTCATTCCCCCACAACCATCCTTGGGAAATAAAATAAGAGTTTTTTCGCATTTCACCAACCCTAGCATTATTAAATAGTAAAATGTCAATGCAATCTTCAACCTTCGGTAAAATAAGCTGACTTGTTCTCCCTTGAACCCCACATAGGGATTGACCACAGTGCCCATATAAGAGAAAAATCTCGTCAGCATCAGACCTCTCATCAATTGCCGACTGCACTTTTTCATGAAGTAACTCTGGGGTATTATGGAGATGATCTTCCAACCAAATGAACTCAAATTCTAAGGAATTATTAAGGTATTTAATTATTTCCTTCTGAATAACGCTACACCCAATCACTATTTTTTTCATATTGCCCCCTTATTTCAATGATTTGTTCAATGATATTAATAAGCATGTTCGCCTATCAACCTGCAAAGAAGTGACAAGTTCAACACCCGTAAATTCCTTGGGTTTGTGTTTTTCTTTATTTCACCACCTGTAATTCTTTTGAGGCTTGGTTTAAAACCTTAACCCCGGTTTCAGTAACCATCACTAAGTCTTCAATTCTTACTCCAAATTCCCTTGGTAAGTAAATTCCTGGTTCGATGGAAAAAAACATTCCTGGTTCTAGTCTTGTTTGGGAAACATGGCTAACATCTGGAGGCTCGTGGCAATCGATCCCAATGCCATGCCCCGTGCGATGGGTAAAATAGTCTCCATAACCTTCTTTTTCAATCACCTCACGCGCAGCTTTATCAATCTCTGATAATAAAACACCCGGTTTAACTTTGTCGATTGCAGCCAAATTCGCTTTTAAAACCGTATTATAGACCTGTTCTTGCTTTTGGGATACTTTTTGATAAAAAACCGTTCGGGTCATATCACACCAATAATGATTAATGGGTGTAAATAAATCAAAAATAACACTATCTCCAGGCTTTAAAGTTGTTTGATCTCCTACGTGGTGAGGATCTGCTCCATTTGCCCCAAAGCAAACCAATTGAACCCCTTCGGAATCTGCTCCATTCTTTAAGAAAAGCTGATTAACCTGAGAAGCTAACACATTTTCTTGAATGCCTTCCTCTAGTCTTCCAATCATTTCCGTAATAACCCAATCATTAATTCTAGAATTCTTTTCTAGAATTTCAATCTCACTTAAATCCTTAATTTTTCTTACTTGGTCAATCGGGTCTGATCCATGGACTGGGATAATATCTTTGCGTAAAACCATGAGGTCAATTGTAAATTTGCTGTACCAAAACTTATCAATTCCAATCTTTCCTGACCTTAGTATTTTCCCTAAACCTTCTACAGGGTTATCACTATCTTTATGTGAAATAAAGGGAAGCCCTTTTGAAGATTGCAAACCAAAGATTTCATTTCCGAAAAGAACTGCTTCCCCAGAGACATGAAGATATAGAGCCATCATCCGTTCATGGGGTTCAATCCAATAGCCTGTAAGATAAAAAACAGATGCTGTCGACGTGACCAGTATCTGTTCTAAACCGATTTCTTTCATTTTTAAAATAACATGATTCATTCGTTGTTTATTCAATTTGTTTCTCCTGTTTTTTACCTACACAAAAGACAAATAATTCGACAGGGTTCCTCTGTTCGGTTTTCGCACCAGTGCATTTCACCCCTTGGAATTAATGTTGCATCGCCCTTTTTACAAATCCCTTTAAAATCTCCACTTTCAGTATAAACTTCCCCTTCTATAAAAAATGAATACTCATCTTCTTCATGGGAACCAACCCCTGCTAAAGGAACTCGCTTTCCTGGTAATAAAGTAATGTAACTTAATTTCATCTCATCACTTTTAGATGTAATATGAAAAAGTTGTTGCATTTCATATAAAGGCATACCATTGACTGGAATTTCTTTTAATTTTATTTTTTTCATTCTTTTCTCTTTCTTCTAAGGGTGTAATAATAACTGCTACATCCGAGATCGCATTCTTGGATCAAGGTAATCTCTTAACCCATCCCCAATGAAGTTCGCACCAATAGCAACACTAAAAATTGCAAGGCCAGGGAAGGTTGAAATCCACCAATAATTAAAGGTTAAAACCCCATCACTCACCATCGCTCCCCATTCTGGAATCGGTGGTTGAACGCCTAAACCTAAAAATGATAGCCCTGAAAACATTAAAATTGCATTTCCCAAATCTAGTGTACACATTACCACCATGGGCCCTAAACTATTTGGAAAAATTTCTGTTGTTAGAATTCTGATATGAGAGGCTCCAAGAATTCGACTTGCGGTAACATAATCACTTTCTTTAATCGAAATAACAATACTTCGGGATAGCCGAGCATAATTGGGCCACCAAATAATTGCCATTGCAATAATCGAGTTCTTTATATCAGCTCCTAATGCTGCTGCAATCACCATTGCTAAAATAAGCGGTGGAAATGATTGAACCATTTCACTAAAACGCATCATAATATCGTCTAAGTATCCTCCAACATAACCTGCAATACCACCAAAGACAATGCCAACTCCAAATGAAATTAACACCGTAATGATTCCTGCGGTAATGGAAATACGGCTCCCGTATAAAACCCGACTAAACACATCACGTCCGAGGCTATCGGTTCCAAAGAGATGGGTTAAGCTTGGGCCTTGAAATCTATTTGCAATATTTTGATCTGTAATGGGATTATAAGGAGCTAGTAAAGGGGCCAAAATTGCGATTAAAATCCAAGAAAGACAGATAATAATGCCAAGCTTAAACATAAAGTTCTTTTGCTTAAAAAGCTGCTGTATCATTTTCATTATTTCCTTCTCCTCCTATTGATATCGAATTCTTGGGTCAATCACCCCATATAGAATATCGATAAATAGATTAACCACAACATAGGTCACTGCAATTAACAATGAAACCCCACAAATCGCAGGAAAATCAAGGGTGGTTGCAGATAAATAGGCATACTGACCAATCCCTGGCCAGGAAAAAATAGTTTCTACAAAAACCATTCCTCCAAGAAGATTACAAAATCCCATGCCACTGACCGTGATAACGGGAATGAGTGCATTTCCTAAGGCATGCTTCCACACCACTCGGCTTTCGCTCATTCCTTTTGATCTTGCGGTTCTAATATAATCCATTGACATGGTTTCTAAAAGATTTGATCGTGTCTGCCTTGTAATCAGCCCCATGGTAAAAAATCCAAGGACAATGGCAGGAAGAATGAGATGGGCGAGAGCATCCCCTAACATACTAAAATCTCCCCATAATATTGAATCTAAAACATAAAGTCCAGTTCCCCCAGAGGGGCTAAAAACCCGTGGGTCGATACGTCCACCACTTGGAAACCATTTGAGGGTTCCACAAAAAATGGACATCACTAATAGAGCAAACCAAAAACTTGGAAGTGAAACACCACTCACCGAAATGGTTCGTAGAATTTGGTCAATGGGTTTATTTTGAAAAATTGCCGAAGCTATTCCGAAACTGATGCCAAGGACAATGGCAATCACCATAGCAAAAATGGACAATTCCAAAGTTGCTGGAAAATATTGCCCTAGATCTTGAAGCACTGGGCGTCCTGTTCGAATCGATGTTCCAAAGTCTCCCTTTAAAACATTTGAAATATAGATAATATATTGCTCAACTAATGGTTTATCAAGACCCCACTTCGCTTCGTAAGCTGCAACAATTTGAGGGTCACTCAACGCAGTTTGGCTAAGGTTTGCTGAAACAGGATTGCTAGGAACTAAATGAGAAATTAAAAATACCATAATTGAAACCCCCAAAAGTAGCACAACCATCAAACCAAGACGTCTAAGAATATAACGAAACAAAAGGGCACCTCCCATCATTAATAAATTTGGTTTAAAAAAAGAATAACCTTTCAGCCACAGAGCATTCTATCCGCCGTACGGTGGCACAGCGATAAAATACTCTATTGACTGAAACGTTACAAAAATATTTTTACTTAAGAGTTAAATCACGTAATTGTATTTTACAAAGGTCATTATAGGTTACATTATCCAAAACCTCTGAATTGTATGCAAATGTTTTTGGATGTTGTAATAAGAATGCAAATGGATTGTCTTTATCGTAGGCTCTTTGTAGTTCCTCTGATTCAGCACTTCGTACCGCTTCATCTGTTTGTACAAAAATCTTAGCACCAAGATCCACTAGGTTTTGATTTTCTGGTGTAACACTCCATTTTGTTCGGTTCCCATAAACCGTTCCGTTTTCACCTGTTCCTGGTAAAAATGCAAACTGATTATTAATATCGTAGTAGTCTGGTGTCCAGAACATGATATAAAACGGCATGGTTCCTTCTCGCATCTTTTCATAAACAAGGGTTGCTTCAAGGGTTTCAATGGTGGTATTAATCTTAATTTCAGCTAAATCTTGTTTTACTTTTTGGGCAATGGTTGTCCATTCCAATCCTTCGGAATTATTATTTGCACAGGTTAGGGTAATATTAAACCCATCAGGATAGCCGGCTTCAGCCATTAATTCCTTGGCTTTTTCAATGTTTTTAAAATCTGCATCTCTTGTTAATGCCCCCACAAAACCTTTTTGTACAATATTAAGTGGAATCGTCGCATCTTTTCCTGCTAAAGCAAGGTAACCTTGGTAATCAAGAGCATATCTTACCGCTTCTTGTACTTTAGGATTTGACATTTCTGGGGATAGTGTGGTATCACGGTTCATTACCAAGAAAGTAACTAGGGCTGTTTCTCCGGTTTTAGTTGTAATGCCAGAGACGCCTTCAACTTGTTTAGCAGTTTCATTATCTAAACTTAATGCAATGTCAATCTCTTTGTTTTTTAGTGCTGTAATTTGAGCATCAACACTGGTCATTTCTTTTAAGATGATGGACTCAACATTTTTTGCATCACCCCAATAATTAGGATTTTTTTCTAAAACAAGCTGTTCTTTTGGTGTCCAATTTTTAATCACATAAGGACCAGATCCTGCTGAGGTTGTATCTAACCAAGCTTTTGCTGTATCATTACCAGTGTCTGAACCACCATGTTGTTTAACTAACTCGCTATCAAGAATACAATAAGCATTTGAAGTTGTTTTGATCAAAAAGGATGCGTCTGCTTCCGAAAGGGTAAAGACTACAGTTGTATCATCGGGAGCTTCAACCTTTTCAATAATTTTCACATTCGAATAGGCATTACTTTCTTTCATGTTGAGTACACGATTGATACTCCATGCAACATCTTTTGCTGTCAGTTTATTTCCACTCGCAAAAACAACATCATCTCGTAGCGTAAAGGTGTAAACCTTACCCGATGCATCAATACTATGTCCTGTAGCAACTGATGGTACTGGAGTTCCCATTGTGCCGCTTTCAACTTGGTAAAGCATGTCATAGGTTGCATAAGATACCATGTTCGCATAAGGTTCATACATGTTTCCAGGATCTAGAGTAATCAGGTCTGATTGGGCTCCAATGACAACGGTTCCGTTTCCTGTTTCTGTTTCTACCTTTCCACTATTTCCTCCGGAACAAGCCGTCAGACTAATGGCAAAAAGCATGACAATCAAAACTACTGCTAATTTTTTCTTCATTTTCTTTCCTCCTAAAATTTCTATAACAAGGGATTTCCCCTCTATTAGACCAATGGGTTAAAAGATTAAGCATTTGTCCCATAACAATGACAAGCCACAAAATGCTCTGGCTCAATTTCGATGAGTTTGGGAACTTCCAACTTGCATTTTTCCATAACATAAGGACATCGGGTATGAAAAGCACACCCTTTGGGTGGGTTTGCTGGACTTGGTAAATCTCCTGATAAAACAATTTTTTCTTGATTAGCCATCTGATTTACGCCATCATCAATCATTGGTATCGCAGAAATAAGGGCTCTTGTATAAGGATGCTTTGCTTTTTCATACAAGCTTTTTGCTTCCCCTAACTCCACAATTTTCCCAAGATACATCACCCCAATTCTTTGGCAACAATGCTTAACGACGCTTAAATTATGGGAGATAAAAAGATAGGTAAAATTAAATTCTTCTTGCAAATCCTCTAACAAATTAATGACTTGAGCTTGGATTGAAACATCTAAAGCCGAAACTGGTTCGTCACAAATTATCAATTCTGGTTGTAAAGCCAGAGCTCTCGCAATCCCTATCCGTTGCTTTTGTCCTCCGGATAATTCATGGGGAAAACGATCAAGATAGACTCTTGATAACCCCACCATATCACATAGTTCTTCTGCTTTTTCACGATATTGATCTTTTGTGTATGTTTTATGTATGATAAAAGGCTCCACTAAAATATCTATGATTTTTCGTCGAGGGTTAAGGCAGGACGACGGATCTTGGAAAATCATTTGAGTTTTTCGATGAAAATCCTTAAGGTCATTTCCTTTTAGCTTCGAAATATCAACCCCGTCAAAGGTAATGGTTCCTGCGGTAATTGGATATAGCCTTAAAAACATTTTTCCTAGGGTTGATTTCCCACAACCCGATTCTCCAACTAAGCCAAAGGCTTCTCCTCTATACAATTCTAGATTAATGCCATCAACGGCAAAAAGAGTTGCTTTTTTTCCCTTTGCTTGCTTAATCTCAAAGTGTTGTTTAATCCCCTCTGCTTTTAGCAAAACTTCTCTGCCCATCAGTTTTTCTCCTTCTCAAAGTTTTCCGCTTTTTCCTCTAACAAAAAACATCGAACCGTTCGACCTTCGGACAGTTTTCTAAGCACTGGTTTCTCTTTACGACATCGCTCGGTTGCATATTTACATCGCGGATTAAAGCGACACCCTACTGGCATATCACTTGCATCAGGGAGCATCCCTTCGATGGCTTCAAGCTTACTATCCTGATCTGTAAGCTTTGGTAAAGCATTGATAAGCCCCTGTGTATAAGGATGTAATGGCGATGAGAAAAGTTCCTTAACGGGTGCACTTTCCACAACTTCTCCCGTATAAACAACAATTACTCGATCACAAAAGTCAGAGACAATTCCTAAATCATGGGTAATCATAATAATACCCATTTTAGTCTTTTTGTGAATGTCTTTCATTAAGCTTAAAATCTGAGCCTGTATGGTAACATCCAGTGCTGTTGTGGGTTCGTCTGCAATGAGTAAATCTGGATTACATGCCAAAGCCATTGCAATCATGATCCGTTGTCTCATTCCGCCAGATAGTTGGTGGGGATATTCTTTTAGCCGTTGTTTTGCATCTGGAATCCCACAGAGTTCCAATAGTTCTAGGGCTCGGTTTTCAGCTTCTTTTTTAGTCGCTTTTGTATGTAAAAGAATTGGTTCCATAATCTGGCGTCCACAGGTTTGGATCGGATTTAAAGACGTCATGGGTTCCTGAAAGATCATGGCAATTTTATTTCCTCGAATCCCTTCCATTTCTTTTTCGCTTAATTGAAGAAGATTTGTGTCTTTAAGAAAGATCTCCCCTTGAATCTCAGAGCCTTTCTTAGGTAACAATCCCATTATTCCCAGAGAGGTCACACTTTTTCCACTGCCTGACTCTCCAACAATCCCAAGACACTCATGTTGTCCAAGGCTAAAAGAAACGTTTGAAACAACTCGAACACTCTGATTCCCATT
Organism: Eubacteriaceae bacterium; assembly: GCA_051649025.1. GTDB lineage: Bacteria > Bacillota > Clostridia > Eubacteriales > Eubacteriaceae > Acetobacterium. The sequence goes on along the minus strand of JBOFGH010000010.1, from coordinate 8,851 downwards.
GGAAAAATCGATATTTAATTTTTTTACTTCTAACAAATTACTCAATGGATTCCTCCAAAATTATTTAAATTCATTCGGTACCGTAAGTCGCCCTGTTCCTTTAGCCCGCTAAAGCACATTCTTCTAAAAAACAGAGCTCCAAAGGATTAACCCCTGCACCTCAAAATTGTATACTGTATCATATCATTTCTTTTGTTTTTTTTCAAGAACTAGTTCTCTATCTCCTAAATTGCATGCATTACCATTCCATGGCTCCACCTCACAAAATAAATTATTCCCTGTTTGCTTAATGCCTACTTCAATACTTCTAAAATTAAACAAAATCCATTTATCTTGAAACTTTAAGCTTTTCGCCTTATAATGGGAGCATCATCAAGCTTTTCAGTTTTTTAGAAATGAAGTTCTTTTAAACAAATGTATTTTAGACAATAATGGAAATAGAATGAGGTGTATTTATGATATCCATTGACCGTGCAAATGAGATTTTAGACGAAATTGCTGAAGAGCTCCCCCAAGATTTTTATAAAGAGCTTAATGGGGGTATTATCCTTTCAGAGGAAACAAAAATACACCCCGAAGCCCGGCACCATGATCTTTATATTATGGGCGAATACCAGCGCAACCATTATATTGGACGAAGTATTGTAATTTATTATGGCTCCTTTTCTAAAATGTATGCCCATCGTGATGAAGCATTTCTTCGAGAAAAATTAAGGGAAGTGCTACTACACGAATTTACCCATCACCTAGAATCCTTGGCGGGTTTAAAAGACCTTGAAATTGAAGATGCCCTTAATCTATTAAAATATCGCAAAGGTTAAAATAATATTTAAAACACAAACCGAGGAGGTTTTATGAAATTAATCGTTTCCTATAGCTGTGGTAAGGACAGCACCCTTGCACTTCACCGTGTAAAGAAAGATGGGCATACCCTCCTTGGGTTGCTTGTCACCATTAATCCCCAAGAAAAACGCTCATGGTTTCACGGCGTTACCCCACCACTGCTTCAAGAAATTTCCAATGCCCTTAATCTTCCATTAATGACATGTGTTTGCCATGGAGATGACTACCATTTAGATTTTGAAAACACTCTCAAACAAGGGAAAGCCGCTGGCGCTCAAGGCGTTGTTTTTGGAGATATCGACATTGAAGCCCATCGAAAATGGTGTACAGACCGTTGTGATGCCGTTGGCTTAGAAGCTATTTTTCCTTTATGGCAAGAAAACCGTGAAACCCTTGTGCATGAATTTGTGGCACTCGGTTACACGGCTTTGATTAAATGTATTGATCATTCCCTTTTATCCCGGGAAATTTTAGGAAAGCCCTTAGATTCAAAAGCCCTTGATTACTTTAGTTCCCAAGGCATTGATGTCTGTGGGGAAAATGGGGAATACCATACGGTTGTCGTAAACGGGCCAGAATTCCTTTATCCCGTTAAGGTCTGTTCTCAAGGTATCTTTGATTTTGGCTACTACTCGGTGATTGAACTTGCCCTTGAAACCTCAGCGTCCTAATCCCTTAAACTGTTGCATGCCTCGGATAGCTATATTCTTTTTCCATCGGTAAAAAGATATAGCCTTCCGCTTTCAGGGTTTCAATCACCGTTGGCAACGCTTCCTGTGTCCCCGATTTTAATTCTGCATGGCAAAGAACAACCGAAACCGAATGTTCACGGCAGCCTCCAATGATATTTTGTTCAACTTCCTCTTTCGAAAGGTTTGATCCACCATCCCCTGAGGAAACATTCCAATCTGCATAATTATATCCTCGTTCTAAAATCCCCTGAATACAAGCCGCATTGGCATTCGTCGAACCACCAGGAAAACGGAAAATCTTACTGGTTTCTTTCCCATCTAAAATTGTCTCTCTCTGAAATCCATCTAAAACTTCCACATTCGCAAAAAATTGTGATGGGACATCGTACAAGCTATAATTGTGAGATGCCGTATGATTAGCTAACGTATGCCCTTCTTCAACGATCCGTTTAACTGCCTGAACCCCTTCTTCACTTTGATCAAGCAATGTAAAAAAGGTTGCCTTAACGTCGTATCTTTTAAGGACATCTAAAATAGCGTTTGTATTCCCACTTGGACCGTCATCAAAGGTTAAGAAAACAACTTTTAGCCCCTCAGTATCACCATTTATCAATCGGCGTTTTGTTTCTGCAAGAGGATCAGCCACTGGTGTCGCTGCTTCCTGTTTTACCACTTCTTTTTGACTTACCCCACTCTCCAGAGGATTCGCCTCTTTCTTAGAAGACGATTCTTCCATAGTTTTTTCGTTGCTTTTACTTATAAGATCTGCTGCCATCACAATCGATGTAATCCCAACTGACAATACAATTAATGTTACTGCACATGCTGTAACAAATCTTGGCATTGATTTAATTTTACTTTTTTTCTTCTTCACCTTTTCTCCTTGAAATTTCAATTGTTTTACACTCCATAATGATTTTATTTCATTCTCTGTTTTTAGAATTAAAAAGTTCTATTCCCTTTATCATCTATAAAGATGATTGTACATTAACATTAAAAAAGCTTCCATAAAAAATATGTAACAATTGTGCAACTTTTTAAAATATTATTTTCCTTCCGACCTTCGAGCGTGGTATGATAGATTCAATAAATTTTTTAGAAAAAGGAGACGAAAATGAAATTTTCAAAGTTGATTAAAAAATGCTTTCTTTTATTAATTTCGGTTTTTTTCTTGTTGCTGGTTCCAATGAGCATTTATGCCGAGGGTGAAATCCCCCCACTTATGAAAGTCCCTACAAATATTGTTTCCCTTTGTACAACCCTCCCAACGGTTACCTACAATCAACGAAGCGATCTTCTCGATGCCGACGTTTATAATGCCCTTCTCTTAAATGTCTTTGATGATCAACAACAGCCAATACCTTTTACTGCCCATGACATTACACTTAATTATCTACGTCAAATTGGAGATCAAGACATCACTGTTACTTATAACGGGACCGATGTTTATGCGTCTTCCCAAATGACAGCTACCATTCGAATTTTAGACAATAACAAAAAAGAAGATTCGCATCTCGTCTTAGCTGCAAACTCACCAAATGTTCCATTTAATGACAATCCAGCCCTTCTTACCCAAGAAATTTATAGTGCCCTAAATATACAATTGATGGATACCAATAATAAAGCCATTAGCTTTACCCCAAATGATATTAAGCTTGATTTTAATCCTGTTCGAGGGCAACAAAACGTGACTGTCACTTATCAAGGAAATGACAAATATTCACCTTGTACAGCCGTTGCATTCGTCAACATTATGGATAAACTCGCTAGTAAAACCACTGTAACCAGCGATACCCCAAGCATTGACTACTCAACAGATGCCAATGCATTAGATCAAAAGGTTTATACCAGCATGGGAATCAAAGTCCAAGACATTAATGGTAACAGCATCCCCTTCGATGCTTCCAACATTAAACTTAGTTATAACCGCGCTGTTGGCAATCAGGATGTCACCGTTACCTACCAAGGAAATGGCAGTTATCTTGGTAGCACCACCACAGGACATATTAAACTTGTCGGTCAACCCCCTGTAAATACAAATACAACTGTTGTCCTATCCCCTAAACCAGACCCTGTAAAATTTACGAATACACCACAAGATCTTGACGCTGCCGTTTATAAAGATCTCAATATTCAAGTTTTGGACAGTAGCAATAAAAATATTAAATTTGCTCCATCCGACATCGAAATCAGTTATAACCACGCTCCTGGAAAACAACCCGTTACCGTTGTTTATAAAGGGGATGCCACCCACCAAAGAAGTACGGCTACCCAAACGGTCACAATTACCGACATAAAAAAAGCACGTCTTATTTTAGCTGCCAATCCACCACAAATTAACTACAACAAAGATGCGGCAAAACTAGATGATAATGTCTATCAAGGCCTAAATATTCAATTGGTGGACGAAAACAACAATAAAATTGATTTTAAAAAAGATGATATCCAATTAACCTTTAATCATGGTGTTGGAACACAAACCGTCAAAGTTCAATATAAAGGTAACCCCGATACCCAACCAACCGAAGCAACCGCAACCGTTGTTATTGTTGACGAAGCCAAACAAGCTTTCGATCAAGAACTTATTATCTGGGGCAGCATTGCCTTTATCGTCATTGTCCTTTTGGTTGCTGGCATCTCAATTTATCGTAGTAAAAAAAGAAAAGAAAATTAAAACTAAATAAAAAATTTTAGACACAAAAAGAAGGGTTAAGAGCCTATTCAAAAGCTCTTAACCCTTTATTTTTAACCTTTTATTTCTATTTTCAAACCCAAATCCAATCGCATTCCAGGGGTTCTTTATACAAGATTAGGCAAATCACTGATTGTTTTATTAACAAGCTCTTCGGGATCATTTGTGAAAATATCAAGACCTTCACTGCTGATGCATTTTATTTTATTGATGCCACAGCATTCCCCAAATCTTACTATTGTGGAAAAACCCAAATCATTTTCGTCTCCCCAGTAGCCCCCACGGGTGGTTACATAATATAGGTTTTCCGCTTTGCACAACCCAATAAGCTGACCCGTCTCATCAAACTTATACAAAAGTCCTATAATGCTTGTTGCTTCAAGGTAGGCCTTTAGCCTTGTTGGAAAACCAAAGTCCCAATGGGGTGCTGCCATTACAATGAAATCCGCTTCTTTAAGTTGATTCGCAAACCCAAAAATTTCGCTTGAAAAATCGCCCTTTTCTATTAATTCAAGTCGCTTATTTAATGTTTCTGACGTCAAACCTTGGATATTTATGTCCTCCAATACCAACTCATCTACTTCAAATGCATCACTCTTTTGAAGTAAAGAAATTAAGGCCTTTGCGATACGGTATGTCCTTGACGTCTCTCTATTAACACAGGCATTTAAAAAAAGTAATTTTTTCATCTAAAATCCTCCAATTTTTTTATTAACTTTAATAATGAGTTTCTTCTACTATTATTTTTCACATTTCCTTAAGTCCATCACGAACCGCTTTTTCTGCCATTTCTGGAAGGGCTTTCCATTCTGCCTTGCCGTATTGGCTGGTATCAATGGGTTTTAAAATTCGTAGAGATACTGAAGCTGGGTGAACCCAAAGGTTGTCTCTCTCCATTAGTTTATTGGTGTCTTTTATACAAAAGGGAATAACTGGCACCTTATTCTTTTTTGCAATTCGAAAGGCCCCCCCTTTAAACTCAGAAACTTCTCCAGTTTTTGACCGTGTCCCTTCTGGAAAAATCACCATCGAATATCCCTTTGCAACCCATTCCCCAGCTTCATTAAGGTCTCGCATGGCTTCTTTAGCATTATCCCTATGCAAAAAAACACAATGTAAATCTTCCATCCAACCTCTAATCAGTGGTATTTTCTTAATTTCATGCCGTGCCAATAATGGCTTTGTATCCTCCCCTAAATAACCTAAAACCAAGGGAATATCAAAATAACTTTGGTGATTCCCAACATATATCCCAGGGGATGTTGGCAGATTCTCCAACCCTTCAACCTGAACATGACCACCGGCAACTTTTATCATCCTTTTTGCCCAGCGTCCAACGGTATCCCTTACTAAAGCATCATGGGCTTCAATCTGCCCTTCCTTTGCAAGCTTCTTAGCCCGTCGATGCCGAGGAATTAAAAATACTAAATACACCCAAAAATGAATAAACCATAAAACTGTTCGCACGTTTTTCCCCCATTATATTAAGATCCCACTTAGCCAAGCTCTCTTTTAACTCAATTATCACCAAAATAAATATAACCTCATTTGAAGCTTTATATTGTTTGACTTAAAGGATAACACAAAACTTTCATCATTCAATAATTTTCTTTATTTAACTCAAACTTAACTATCCCATTCACTAAAAAACAATTTGACAATTTCCTCTAATCCATCATTCATGGCATTTCCATAAATGATTTCCTTTGCCAAAATAGGATCATCAGTGATAATATTGTCCACTCTCATTTCTACCATTTTTTCAATATTTTCTTCGGTATTAATCGTCCAAGCATATATTTTTTTATTTGCTTCATGAATTCCATCAACAAGTTCTCGATCGACAAAGGTTGCTTCTATACTAAAGCCATCTGCAAAGTCAATACTAATAATATCTCCTACTGCTATGGCCATAATGTAAACTGTTTGAAAACTTGGATCAATTTTTTTAACCGACCTAAGAATGTCCCCATCAAGGGATGCTAAAACACATTCATCCTTAAAATTATTCTCTTCAATGATTTTCATTACATTTTTTTCAAAGTTTTTTTCATGACCTGTTGGCTTCAATTCAATGTTAATTTTAATTTTTCCCTTACTTGCCTTAATTACCTCTTCTAAAGTGGCTATTTTTAAACCTTTATACTCTTCCGAAAACCATAGCCCCACATCAAGGGCCTGTATCTCTTCGTAGGTAAGTTCCCAAACATTTTTATTTACACCTGCAATCCGCTTTAGGCTTTCATCGTGGGTCACAACAACAACACCATCCTTTGTCTGATGGACATCTAGTTCAATCCAGTTTGCTTTATCTTCAATTGACTTTTCAAAGGCGGGCAAGCTATTTTCTGGTGCTTCCATCGAATTTCCCCGATGGGCCGTAATTTCTGGACGGTTAAGTAATTCTTTCCCATATTGGTAGTCATCGAGTTTAAGAAACCAATAGCTTCCAAGGTTTGCTACAATAATAATGAAAGCCCCGACACCTAAGGCACCTGCTAAAAATTTATTCATGTTAATCTTTTTGTGTTGCACATATTGGGGAATTGCAAACCCTTTTTTTTGTGAATAATCATAATACAAAGTCGTCAAGTCAGCAAAAACAAAGGACACTCCAAAAAAATTCATTCCTCCAAAAATAGCCATTATTATCATGTACACTGTCACTAACGCTGTCGCGTAACTCAATTCTTGTGAAACAAAAAGTTTTATTATTAAAATTCCGATTCCTGAAAATAATGTGGCGAGAATAACCCCACATCCATAAAGAATCAACTCCCAAAAAATAATACTGATTAGGGATCTAAAATTATTCCCCTTCATGAGCTTAAGGCTTTTTATTCTTGCTTCTTTAAAGCCCCCACCTTCAAGGGTAAAGACTTGAAAACTCAACCCCCAGCGAAAGGCAAATATTACTAACCCTGTCATAATCATCAAAAAAAGAATGAGTAGCACGTAATTGTTACTGATAAAGTCTAAAATAAATTCAGGAATCTCTATGGAAGTCACATAACCAGAAACAGCGACTATATTGGTTAAGGGAATAATCAATATAACGAAAATAACGATGGACCAGTTTTTATAATTCAAAACCTGTTTTGCACCATCTAGTCCCCCTCGAAACATTTGACTAAGACTAATCGTTACGTTATTATACGATGCATGGTAACATTGAATTACTGAGATAATTTCGAATAAAGTAATAAAGGTAATACCCACAATAATTATCAATAGAATTACTAGGGTTGATGGTACAAGTAAGTATTCTAAAAGTGTACTACTGGTTAAATAAGTAAACCCTGATAGATTAATGGATAATTGGAACAAACCTAGTAAAATGGGGGTGAAAATACCCAGTAAAACAAATTTATAAATGAGCTCGAAGGCAACTAGTGTTTTTAAATTTCCTTTGATTAGCTTAATATTTTCAATGTATTTTTTAAACAAAACTTTCTTTTCCTTTCCTGATTAATTTTCTAGTATTTGCAAAGACATAGTCATTAGACGCGCGCTCCGCAAAAGTGGATTGATTGCTTCCGCTAAAACCAAATGCGCCATGAGAAAAACCCACATGTGGCAAAACGAAAAATGCTTTTTTAAAACCCATAAATCTTTTCTATTACTGTAACCTTTTCCGACTGAAAAGTACAGGGTGATGTTCTTTTTATTTCTTTGTTCTCTTTCAAGTAGGGGTAGATGATCCTAAAAAACGTCTTTTCAGGATCACCCATCTTATCTAACACTTTATCGCCCAAAATATCGCTTAGTTGATCGCTATTCTTTCTTATTTTAGTGCAATATAAATATCTATTTTTGCATTATGTAAGTCATTAAGGTCATTATAAACCACCCGATATGACAACAGCATGTCATATTACGGGCTTTTATTTAAATTTGGGGGAAACAATCTTTTATGATTTCTGTGATGTGTTTCGGCTTAATATCGATCCAAAGCCTTTTTAAATATGTGGATTGGCAACCCTGAAATGAGATTTGAACAGTCGAAAAGATACCTCACTCACTTAATATTTATAAAAAAAGCGGTTGCATTGTATTTTGCAACCACTGTTGTTATTTTTCTACCAATTTATCAAGGCTAACACCTAACGCAACAGATATTTTATAAAAAGTGTTAACTGAAAAATTATATTTTGTTTTTTCACTTTGAATTTGCCTTATAAAATCATGGGAAAGATCAACCATTTCCGCAAGCTGTGCTGAGGTAATCCCCTTATCTTTGCGATATTTTCTGATGTTTTTTCTTATTGTGTTATAAATATCATTATCAAATTTTATCTTTTTCATATTAGCCACCACCTAACACAATTCTATACGGATTGCTTTGAAAAGTATGTTAGGTAATAACTCACAAACACTTCTTGATTTTTCATATAGAGAGTGTTATATTAAAAGTGCAAGGATCGTCAAATATGAGGATTTTTAATACTGTTATGTGGATTTTTGTGAATTTAAGTTAATGGGGTGTGTTCTAGTCAAGCAAAATTGTAATACCGAAAGCTAGTTTGAATACCTCATTTCAAATGGTGTTTTACCGTCATTATATGAGTGAGGACGACGGTAATTATACCAGTCAAAGATATATTCATAAATCCCCTGATTCAAA
>JBOFGH010000009.1:0-18424 GCA_051649025.1 Eubacteriaceae bacterium | reverse complement strand
AGAAATGCGGGAAGTTGTGAAAGCCGTTCGGGAAGATAAAGAAATTGATGCAACAACAACGAAAATTATGGTGGGCGGAAGTCCTGTCACCAAGGAATTTGCAATGAATATAGGGGCAGATGGGTATGCTGACGATGCTTATTCTGCAATTCGCTGGGTAAATGAAAATATAGAGGCATAGAAGAGGGGGGTATTCTTCAATGTCTCTATTGTTTTTCGAAAACGTAGGATGATTGTTTTTGGTATAAATCTTAAAAGGAAATTATATTGCCGTGAGATTAAAAATCTCTTTAGCCGTCATTTTAGCATATTCAGGAATGTGAAGTAAACCCCTTTAAGATGAATTATGATAGCATTAAAAAATTCATAGCATGAGAAGAATTAGTGATGAACTCATATATGTGTTTTTATTTATGAGTTAACTAAATGAAGATATCATACAAGATTTTATTTTTTAATAAAATTATAATAATAACAATACGAGGAGGTGATGGTTTGAAAAAAGGAATTAGAACAATTGGTTATGACGAAAGACTGGGGTAGAAGTTTATTGTTTAGAGGGGTATCTAAAACCCTTTCCAAATCATTTTCATGATTTTTATGTTATTGGATATATGAGGGGTGGGGAGCGATATTTATCCTGTAAAAACAAGGAGTATATCTTGTCTAAAGGTGATATTGTCCTCTTTAATCCAGAAGACAACCACACCTGTGCCGGATCGGGAGACGAACCCCTCGATTATCTTGGACTTAATATCTCTAAAAGTAAGATGCTTAATTTAACTGAGGAAATCTTTGACAACCAAAGGCTTCCACATTTTACGAAAACGGTGATTTCTGACCAAGAAATTGTTAGCTATTTTCAGACACTCCACAAAAATATTCTGAAAGATTCTGGAGAGTTTGAAAATGAAGAATTACTATTAATAATGTTTGAATTATTAATTAATAGATATTGCGCCCCCCTTGAAGAAGAGAGGGGCGATTGTAAAAAGGAAATACAGGACATTTGTGAATTTCTACAAAACCATTATACAGAATCGATCTCTTTGGATGATATTTGTAAGTATGCGGGGTTCTCAAAATCCTCTTTGCTTCGGGGGTTTACAAGAGAAAAAGGGATGACCCCATATCGTTATCTTCAAACCATTCGAGTAGATGCTGCTAAAAAACTTCTTGAAAAGGGGTTTTCAACCATCGAAACGTCAATGCAAACTGGATTTTCTGACCAGAGTCATTTTACAAAATTTTTTACGATGTTTATCGGTCTATCCCCTGGGGTGTATCGTGATATTTTCAAAAATAAAAACGAGGAAGGAAAACACCTGTGACAACGCAAGTAAAAACCGCACACTTAGCCGCAATCTTCACCATTTTTATTTGGGCAACGACCTTTGTTTCGACTAAAATACTACTCATTGATTTTCAACCCATCGAGATTTTATTTTTCCGTTTTGTCATGGGTTTTGCAGTCCTCGTACTAATTTATCCCCAGCACCTCAAGATAGGTGATAAAAAACAAGAAGTCTTTTTTATTCTTGCAGGGCTTTCGGGTGTATGTTTGTATTTCCTTTTAGAGAATATTGCCCTTACTTATACACAAGCATCAAATGTGGGTATTATCATTTCGGTGGCTCCATTTTTTACAGCAATTGTTACAAAGCTGTTTATGAAGAATGATGAAAAATTGAGCCTTAAATTTTTCATTGGATTCGTGATTGCGATTACGGGTATCTCTTTGATTAGCTTTGGTGGAAATTCTTTAGAAATAAATCCTATGGGAGATTTTCTGGCCCTACTTGCTGCCATTGCATGGGCATTTTATTCGGTACTCACACGAAAAATATCAAGTTTTGGATATAACACCATTCAAACAACCCGACGTGTGTTTGCATATGGAATACTCTTTATGATACCGACATTGTTTTTCTTTGATTTTAATTGGGATCTTGGAAGATTTTTAAAACCAGTGAATTTGTTAAATATTTTGTATTTAGGGCTTGGTGCATCAGCATTATGTTTTGTCACATGGGGATTTGCAGTAAAAGTCTTAGGAGCTGTTAAGACCAGTGTTTACATTTATCTGGTTCCGATTGTAACCGTTATTACCTCGGTTCTTATTCTAAAGGAAAAAGTAACTTCGTTGGGAGCCGTTGGGATTCTCTTGACTTTACTTGGACTCATCATATCCGAAAGAAAGGTGCGAGAGAAAAAAGAAAAATAATGAGGAGAAAAAAAGAAACCTTGTCAGGGGAGACAGGGTTTCTTTTTTTAAAGGGTTATTTTTGAACTAAGACGAATATTGACGCTGTTTCCTAGAAAAATTCATTCTGATTTTATTTAATCTCTAATGCAATTTCTCGAGCCCAGGCATCCGAAGACAAAATATCTTCTAAATTTGGATTTAAAAGAACATCGTGCTTTTCCATAACAATACGATTGATACGTGGAATATCGACAAAACGAATTTCTTTATTCAAAAATCTGGCGACGGCGATTTCGTTTGCTGCGTTTAAAACGCAGGTCATGGATCCTCCAATTTCCAAAGCATCATAGGCTAGTTGCAAACAAGAAAATGTTTTTAAATCGGGTTCTTCAAAGGTGAGTTCTCTGACTTGATGAAAGTCAAGGGCTTGTCGATCATTTGAAATACGATAGGGATGAAAAAAGGCAATTTGAATAGGCAGTGCCATATCGGGCATTCCAAGCTGTGCCATGGTGGAGTGATCAATAAACTCTACCATGGAATGGATAATGCTTTGAGGGTGAACCACCACATCAATTTGATCATTTTTAAGATCAAAAAGCCATTTGGCTTCAATAACCTCTAAACCCTTATTCATTAATGTGGCTGAGTCGATGGTGATTTTTTGACCCATAGACCAATTAGGGTGCTTTAAAGCTTGATCTAAGGTAACGGATTGAAGCTGTTTCCAAGTTTTTCCACGAAAAGGACCGCCAGAAGCTGTAATAATGATTCGTTCAATTTCTTGATGTTGGTTACCCATTAGGCATTGAAAAATAGCGCAATGCTCACTGTCAACAGGAAGTAATGAAATTCTTTTTTTGGCGGCAGCATCCATCACAATTTTACCAGCGGCAACCAAGGTTTCCTTATTGGCCAAGGCAATATCAATTCCTAAATCTATTGCCGCAAGGGTTGGCTGTAAACCGATCATACCTGAAACAGCAGTTAAAAGCATATCGGTTCCAGTCGCAGTTGCAGCAATGATTAAGCCTTCAATGCCTAAAACAACTTCTGTTTTTATGCCATTATTTTTCAAACGTTTTGCTAATTTAACGCCTGCATCTCGATCCATAACTCCAACAACGGTAGGTGAAAAAAGTTTTATTTGTTCTTCGAGTAAGTAGATATTATGATGGGTGCTTAGAGCTATAATTTTTAAAGCATCTCTGTTTTCTGCCACCACTTCAAGGGCTTGTGTCCCAATTGAGCCAGTTGAGCCAATAATGCTAATATTTTTCATTTTATCCTCTTCATTTTCATTTTTTAATCTTTCTTAACCCTGAAATTATAAGTTGTTTCTTAATTAAGATGCTTATCATTATAACATATTCTTTTGTCAAAATATTATCGATCCGTTACCATTGGGGAATTTTTTAAGGTTTCATTTAGATTAAAGAAATTTCGATAATGTATCTCAAACCATTAAAATATTCCATTTATTCAGAAAATTAAATCGCATATAATTAAGCCATCGAATAATACTTGGAGGTACTATTATGGCAAGAACCTATTATTTTCCACCAGTCGTTATTATGGAACCAGGAGCAATTGAATTAATTGTTCCAGAAATTCAAAGAATGAATGTTAAAAAAGCCCTTGTAGTAACGGATAAGGTTTTAGTTGAAGCTGGAATTGTTAAAGAAGTTACAGATGTTTTGGATGGTGCAAAAATTCCGTATGTTGTTTTCTCGGACGTAAAACCAAATCCTACAGTCACAAATGTAAACGACGGTTATCAAGTTCTTACAGAAAATGAATGTGATTTTGTTATCAGCGTTGGTGGAGGGTCTCCGCAAGATACTGGCAAAGGTATCGCAATTTTAGCAACGAATCCTGGTGATATTAGAGATTATGAAGGAATCGGAAAAACAGCAAACAAATCTCTTCCAATTATTGGGATTAACACAACAGCTGGAACAGCTAGTGAAGCAACCATTAATTATGTAATAACCGATGAAGAACGAAAATTAAAAATGGTTATTGTAGATCCAAATTGCTTAGCAACAGTGGCTGTGAATGATCCAACGCTCATGATTAAAAAGCCAGCAGCACTCACAGCTGCAACGGGTATGGATGCATTGACCCATGCGATTGAAGGTTATACAACAGCTGGAGCTTCTCAATTCACGGATCTTTTTAATCTTGAAGCCATTAAGGTTATTGCAAAAAATCTAAAAGCAGCGGTTGATAACGGTGAAGACTTAGATGCTAGAGATGCAATGGCTTATGGACAATTTGTAACAGGTATGGGATTCTCAAATGGTGGATTAGGGATTGTGCATTCAATGGCCCATCAACTTGGTGGTTTTTATGATCTGCCACATGGGGTATGTAACGCAATTTTACTGCCACATGTTGTTGCATTTAATGCGGATGCCGTTGGGGATCGACTTAAAGATATTGCAGTAGCAATGGGATTAGACATTAGTCGCAGAGAGCCTAAAGAGATCAATATTATGGCAATTGATGCGATTAAGAAACTATCTAAAGATGTCGGCATTCCTTCGGGTTTAAAAGAAATTGGAGTAAAAGAAGAGGACTTCCCAGCTTTAGCTGATTTAGCCCTTGCGGATGTTTGTACAGGTGGCAATCCAAAAGTTCCAACAAAAGAGGATATTATTGCGATTTACCAATCAGCTTATTAAGTCTTTTAAAAATATAAAGCCCCTCAACTTTTGAGGGGCTTTATATTTTTAAATAAAATGAATAAAATTTGTTAAATGTTTATAAATCAAAAATATTTATAAAGTAAAAAAAAAATGTATAAAGTGGTCAAAAATGTTATAATTAAAATGATAGAAAAACTTATAAATAAGGAGGCAAAGGATGCTAAAAACGTTCATTCATACAGGCGATTTTCATTTAGGACGCCCCTTTACCTTTCGACAACAGGGAAGCTACTACGGCAGAGATAAACGTAAAGAAATATGGCAATCATTAGAAACAATAGTAGGGTTTGCCAATCGAGAAAAAATACCTCTTATATTAATGACTGGAGATCTTTTTGATTCGGTAGAAGTGCTTACAATGGATGTGAAACGAGTTTCAGATCTTTTAAATACTTTAGAAGAAACAAGGGTGGTTATTGTCACTGGAAACCATGATTACCATGGGGAAAAATCTCCATATAAAAAGACAAAATGGCCCCCAAATGTTTATATTTTCGGTGTTGATAAATTTGAATCAATTTTTATCGAAGAACTCAATACAGAGATTTTCGGGTTTTCTTGGGTGAAAAACAAATATCCAAATTTTCCCGAAGAAGCCTTTAAAAAAATAAAATTAAATGATACTCGATATAATATTTTAATGATCCATGGTGATATTGCTGGTGGGGAGTACCTTCCTTTAGATGTTAATTTGATTGAAAAAAAAGGCTTTAATGCAATAGCCCTTGGTCATATTCATAAACCGGGCATCACTCCAAATGGGACAGCTTATTGTGGGTCTCCTATTCCTTTAAACTTTGGTGAAACTGGAGATCATGGTTTTTTAATTTCTAATATTGAAGTTGATTATGATAAACATAAATTTGTTACGACAAATCAGCTTAGCCCAATTTCTTCAAGAAAATATGTGACAAAAGATATCCAAATTGTTCCTGAAAATACTTATAATGATATTTTAGAAAAAGTAATTAATTGTGATCCCGAGTGGGAACGGCAAAAATATTATTATAGAATTCGTTTTTACGGGTTTATAGACCCTGAAATTCATCTTGAATGGATTAATGATGACATCGAAGATGCTTTTTATTATGTTGAAATTGAAACGAATCAATTGGAATTAGACATTGATTTTCAAAAACTTTTGAAAGAAAATCAAGGGAATCAAATAGGTGATTTTTTAAATGAGCTTCGGATGATCGAAGATCCTACACTTAGAAAAAAAGCAATCCTCTTTGGCATTGAGGCAATGGCAGGAGAGGGGGTTTTGCAATGAGAATAAAAACATTAAGGATGAAAGCTTTCGGAAAATTTAAAGATAAAACCATTGAGCTGTCTCCAGGACTTAATCTAATACAGGGTAACAATGAAGCAGGAAAAACAACGACTCAAGCATTTATGCAGGGGATGTTTTTTGGGTTTTACAAACCCTACCGTAAGAAGAAAACCTATAGTAAAGAATATGAAAAATATTTACCTTGGAATCAATTTGACTATAGTGGTGCATTGGTCTACGAAATTGAGGGACGTGAAATTAGATTAGAACGTAACTTTTTGAGGGGGAAAGATAGTCTTCAGATTTATGATAATAAAACAGGAGAAGAAATAACAGGAGAATTCCAATATGATGGTGTCACAAGACAAAATGAACCACTAGGAGGGTTAGGGATATCTCAAGTTGTTTACAACACTACGGTTAATAGTCGACAACATTTCGGAGAATTTGAAAACAGCTCTAAGGAAGAATTAAAAGAGTGCTTTGGAAAAATAAAGAACAAAAATAGCGGAGAAGTTGACTTCACAGGGATTACACGTCGCTTAGAAGAAAAGAAAAAAAATATAGGGCGCTCGGGTCAAAGCAAGTCTCCCATCGGTGTGGCAATAAGGGCACGAGAAAAATTGTTATTAAGTCTCAAAGAAAGTGAAGTGGCTTTTGCTACAATCTCAAAAAACCAAGAAACCATTGAGGCATTAAAAGGAAAAATGGCTCAGATTGAGATTGATCATGAGAATTTAGCCTTTGAAAATGCTTTAAGTCGAAAAAAGGAACTCCTTGAGAATCATAAAAAAATAGAAGTTTTAGAGAAGGAAAATGATCGATTAAGATTTAGAATTAGAGAATGGAAGGGACTAGAAGTTTTTAATAGTGAAGCCCTGGAAGGACTAAAAACAATTCAAAATCAAATTGAGCAGCTCAGTTATCAAATTAAGTATATAGATGAAGAAATGAATGATATTGAAACTCAATTAAGGAATATACGTCAGCAAGAAGAAGCAAGACGAATAGCTTTAGGAAAAATCTCGTGGGAGACGATTCTAGAAGATCATGAGATCTATTATATCCATAAGAAAAAAATGGAGGCTCCTAAAGAAAAACAAAAGTCAAAAGGAGTCTGGATAGTTTCAACGGTATTTCTTTTAGTAGGCCTAATCTTTTTAGGGAATCAAGTCTTATTTTCCTCAGCGATTAAGCAAAGTGTTTCGGATATGTTATTTACATTTGGTGGGGTTATTGTTTTATCAAGTATTGTTGGTCTAGGGTTTGCTGCAAGTGTTTCATTAAGAAATAATAGTGGAAGAGGCAGAGACCTTTTAGATGAGACCCAGCATAGTGTTTTACTAAAGTACGGAAAAGAAACGCCAGAAGAGTATGAAGATTTTTTTATAAGAGCTCGAAAAATACAAAACGATTTAGAACAATTGAAAAATGAAGGGGAACTTTTGACGGTTCAACAATCTCGACGACGGGCTGGATATGAAGTCTTATTTGAACAACGACGGGGAATTATACGAACTCGCCAAGAGCGATTGATGTCTTATGGGGTTAATTCTTTAGAAGCCTATGAAACAGGACTTAAGAAAAATAATGACTTGCAAGAAATGAAGAATCGTTTGGCTAATAATGAAAAATTATTGGAAAGTCTTTATGAAAATGTAAAAGTTGAAATTGGAATAGAAGAGCATTTAAAACAAATGAGTGCGCCTCATACTGATGAATTGTTAAGACTGGGAAAAGAGATTGCTCGGCTCGAAGGGGAAAATAACACGTTATTAAAAGGCGTTTCTTTACCAGTCGAGATTAAAGAATCGATTAAATCTTTAGAGGCCCAGATTATGGATAATGAATTAAATATTAAGGCCTGTGATGAAGCCCTTAAAATTATCCAAAAAATTCAAAAAGGAAAACACTATGAGTCGGCCCCAGAATTAAATGGGATTGTTGGTAAAGCTTTAGGGGAAATAACCCAAAAATATAATGAAGTAAAAATTGGAGAAGGTCTTGAAGTTAAGGTCGTTGATCCATTAGAGGGAAACCTCAAAAAAACATCTCAATTGAGTGCAGGAACCATTGACCAAGTGGAATTTGCTTTTAGGTATGGCATTAGTGGTGTTATGGATAATCCGATGCCTTTTATATTGGATGAACCTTTTGTTCGATATGACTATGAAAGAAAATCCCAGGCACTTGTTCTTTTAGGAAAATTAAGTCATTTTAAACAAATTATTCTGTTTACGTGTAACAATGAAGATGGTCAAATTTTAGAGGATTTTGGGTATGCGTTAAAAAAAATAAACTTATAAAAAAGATTGGAAAGAGTTTGTCTTTCCAATCTTTTCAATTTTAAATAAAAATTTACCCTAAAAATATTCCCTAAATTAAGAGAAATCCTTTACAATTAAGGACAAAGAACTTTGAGACAAAAGGAGAGTGAATGTATGAAATTTGCAGAGGTTAAAAAACTTTTGAACGCAAACCTATTGACTGGGGAAGAACATTTAGAAGAAGAAATCTTATCCGCATACAGTTGTGATTTGATGAGTGATGTTTTACGTTACGCAAATGAAGGTTCTGTTTTATTAACAGGCTTAGTCAATAATCAAGTCATTAATACCATTGACATGGCAAATATGGTTGGGATTATTTTTGTAAGGGGAAAACTTCCAGGCAAGGATTTAATTGAAATGGCGAAAGATATTGATCGTATTATATTGACAACGGATTATTCTCTTTTTGAGACCTCGGGCATTTTATTTCAAAACGGCATGAAAGGGGCACATACAATATGAGTTATGAACTAGCATTTGATGTTGACCGAGGTGATTTTAATAAAGCAGGAGAAGCTTCGCGAAAAATCAAAAAAACATTGCAACAGCTAGGAATTAGCAATAAGATTATTAGAAAGGTTTCAATTGCTGGATACGAAGGGGAAATAAACTTGGCAATTCATTCACTCGGCGGAAAAATCGTATTAGACGTAGAGGAAGACAAAATTACCCTTTTAATAGAAGACATTGGACCAGGCATTCCAAATATCAATTTAGCAATGACAGAAGGTTGGTCGACAGCAGGAGATGAAGCAAGACAAATGGGTTTTGGTGCTGGAATGGGTTTGCCGAATATGGAAAAAAATGCAGATAGTTTTGAAATTACTTCTCAAGTAGATGTTGGAACGAAAATAGTTATGAATTTTAACATTCAATAAATAGGGAAAAGGAGGGAAACAGTGGAAAAATTATTGCACTCTGTTTATTTAGATAAGGACAAATGTTTAGGGTGCACCACCTGTCTAAGAAATTGTCCCACAGGTGCCATAAGAGTTCGAGAAGGAAAGGCAACGATTATTGAATCAAAATGCATTGATTGTGGAGAATGTATTCGCATTTGTCCCCATCAGGCAAAACTTGCTCGAACAGACTCAATAAAGAAATTAAAAGACTTTAAATATACTGTAGCAATTCCAGCACCAGCAATCATTGGTCAGTTCAAAACAAAGTACACCATTGGAAAAATTCTTTCATCATTAAAATCCCTTGGGTTTGATGATGTGGTGGAAGTGGCGTATGGCGCTGAAATTGTTGGTAGAGCTTTAAAATATGAATATCATGCAAAACGCTATCCTAAACCATTGATTTCCTCAGCTTGCCCAGCGGTTGTTAAGCTCATTCAAGTTCGTTTTCCAGAGCTTACTGATAATATATGTCGTTTGAAATCACCCATGGCATTAACGGCTCGAATTGTGAGAAAAAAATTGCGAGAACAAAAGATTTTTAGAAACGAAGACGTGGGCATCTTCTTTATTACACCTTGTGCGGCAAAAGCCACAATGGTTAACAACCCTCAGGTTTGTGAAGATGACTTTTATGCAAATATTGATGGTGCAATCGCCATTAAGGATGTCTTTAGCGACATGGTGCGTTATTTAAGCAAAGCGGAAGAAGTCGAAGGCATTCATAACTCTACCTCGGAGTCTTTTAGTTGGGCACTATCGGGAGGGGAAAGTGAATACTTAAAAAGCAAAAATGTTCTCCATGTGGATGGTATTCAAAATGTCATTAATGTTTTAGAAGAAATCGAATGTGGGAAATTAGATACGATCGAATTTTTCGAAGGGTTAGCTTGTATCGGAGGCTGTGTAGGTGGCTGTTTAACTGTCGAAAACAACTATGTTGCAAAAATGTATATTGAAGATCGGGCGAAGAAAATAAAACAAACCTCTAACCTTCATTTATCAGAAGAATATGTTAAAGGTATTTATAACTCAGGGATGATGCATGTCAAGGAAAGAATTTTACCAAGAAGCCCAGAACCCCTTGATAAAGATATACAAAAAGCGATCTCAAAAATGCGAGAAATCGAAATCTTAGAAAAGCAACTACCTGGTCTTGATTGTGGTTCTTGTGGTGCGCCAGGATGTCGAGCACTTGCTGAGGATATTGTAACAGGAAAAGCCAAAGAAATTGATTGTGTCTTTGTCCTTAAAGATCGTGTGATGGAGTTATCTTTTTTAACCAACGAATTGCTGCAAGTCGGGCATCATACTGGAAAAAATACGGATGAAAAAGAATAAATAAAATATAAGGAGAAAACGATGAAAATTAGTGACTTGTTAAGAAATGATGTATTCAAATGTTTAAACCCAGAAGTTGGAACCGAAAAAGAAATTAAAAGTGGCTATGTTGGAGATCTATTGAGTTGGGTTATGGCAAATGCAGAAAATGATTGTGCATGGGTGACCATACAAACCCATGTCAATATTATTGCTGTTGCCACTTTATTGGAGATGGCTTGTATTATTATCCCAGAAGGAGCTCAAATCGAAAGTGATGCATTAGAACGTGGAACCTCTGAAGGGATTGCTATTTTAGAAACCGAATTAACGGCCTATGAGGTGTGTAAAGTGTTAGGAAGTATTGGCGTGTAGCGATGGAACAGGTAGCCATAGATCTCCATATTCACTCATGTCTTTCTCCTTGTGGAGAAGAAGAAATGACGCCAAACAATATTGTAAATATGGCATTAATCAAAGAGTTAGACTTTATTGCTGTGACTGATCATAACACAAGCAAAAATTTACCAGCAATTATGGAAGTCGCAAAAGATTGTGGAGAAGGGCTCTGTATCCTTCCAGGAATCGAAGTGACGACAAAAGAAGATGCTCATGTTTTAGCTTATTTTCCTAGCCTTGATGGGGTGATGGAACTGGACGAACTTTTATATGATCATTTACCTAAAATTATGAATAAAAAAGAAGTGTTTGGGCCACAATATATTATGAATAAAGAGGATGAGATCATTGGGGAAATCGATAAACTGCTTATTTCAGCAACAAATATCAGCATCGATACCTTGTGGGAGACTGTTAATACTATTGGAGGTATTATTGTGCCAGCTCACATTGATAGAAAATCCTACAGTCTTGTTGCATCCTTAGGCTTTATTCCCCCGAATTTACAGATTAAAACCTGTGAAGTCTCAAAAAATCATCCCATCGATGGGATCACAAAAGAATTTCGTTTTTTTAATGAATATCAATTTATTCATGGCTCCGATGCACATCAATTAGAGGATATTGCGGAAAGAGAATTTTTTTTAGAATTAGTTGATATGCAAAGGAATACACTGATTAAATATTTGGGTTAAGAATATGAAAAGAAAAAGCAAGGGTAAAATTCTCAAAGTAAGAATTTTACCCTTGCTTTTTTAATGAAAAATTACACTGTTTTTTGTAAAAAACACTAATGAGTAGAAATTCACCATAAAAAATGGTGGGATTTAAAGGTTTTCATAAAAAAATAACAGAAAAAGAGTAAAAATTTTATCTGTTATTTTTTAAAAATACAAAATAATTTATGTTATAATGACATCGTTAAAAGATATGCGATCCAAAAGCATAAAGGTTTGGAATATTTATTTAGGAGGTTTTGAAAATTGGCTGAATTAATACCAGTTGAAAATTTGGACGTAGTAAAGGCAATCGTATCGGAACATAAACATGTACCTGGATGTTTAATGCAAATTTTGCAAGAAACACAGGAAAAGTATGGTTATTTGCCACTAGAACTACAGGGAACCATTGCAGATGAATTAGGAATTCCTTTAACAGAAGTATATGGTGTTGCTACATTTTATTCGCAGTTTACACTTAAACCAAAAGGAAAATACAAAATTGGTGTATGTCTAGGAACCGCTTGTTATGTTAGAGGCTCACAGCCAATTATTGACAAAGTAAATAGTATCTTGGGCACTGTTGTTGGAGAAACTACTGAAGATGGTAAGTTTTCAGTAGATGCAACACGTTGTGTTGGAGCATGTGGACTAGCACCTGTTATGATGATCAATGAAGAAGTTTTTGGAAGATTGGAAGTCAAAGACATTCCAGATATTATCGAAAAATACTAAAATATGAAAGAATTGTCACTTCACATTTTGGATATTACACAGAATTCAATAAAAGCAAAAGCGACTTTGGTCACGTTATTGATTGAAGAATCAACCATTGAGAATTCATTTAAAATTGTGATAGAAGATAATGGGACTGGGATTGATCCTAAAATGTTAGTCAACATTACTGATCCTTTTGTAACCTCGAGAACAACCAGAAAAGTTGGACTGGGATTGTCTTTACTTAAATCGGCAGCTGAAGGCTGTGATGGTTATTTAGAGATTCAATCAATGTTGGGTGAGGGAACAAAAGTAACAGTCGTTTTTAAGCGAGATCATATCGATCGTGCCCCACTGGGCAATATGGCTGATACGATTGTGACTATGGTAATGTCTTTTGGAGAGACAGACCTCGTTTACGAACATAAGTATAATAAAGAAGAATTTATTTTTGATACGCGAGAAATAAAAGAGACCCTTGGAGTGGACTCCTTAAACGAAATGGACATTCTTAATTGGATAAGAGAGTTCGTGCAAGAAGGTCTCGAAGAAATAATGGAGGTAGAGTAAAATGGCAAAGTCATTAGCAGAATTAAAAGCGATTCGAGAAAAAAAATTAGACGAAATAAATTTGAGAACTGGTAAAGAAGGCTATCGAGTGGTTGTTGGTATGGCAACCTGTGGGATTGCGGCTGGTGCTCGTCCTGTTATGGTTAAACTGATGGAAGAAGTTGCAGCAAAAGGTTTATCAGACGTTACGGTTGCCCAAACTGGATGCATCGGTGTTTGTCGGTTGGAACCGATTGTTGAAGTTTTTGATAAAAATGGCGAAAAAGTAACCTATGTAAAAATGACTCCAGAAAAAGTAACACGTATTGTAGATGAACATTTGGCAACTGGTAAGGTTGTAGAAGAATATACCATGAATGTTGTTGACGGTAAAGTTATTGAACCAACCAAGAAGGCTTAATTGAGGAGGAGAAGAACAGATGGCATTTAAACGTTCCCAGATACTGATTTGTGGAGGCACAGGATGTACTTCCTCTGGTTCTATGGTGTTAGTTCAAGAGTTGAAAAAAGAATTGGTTAAACATGACATTCTTGACGAAATTGAAATCGTTGTAACCGGTTGTTTTGGTTTGTGTGAATTGGGTCCAGTTGTTATTGTTTACCCAGAAGGCACATTCTACAGTCGAGTTGAAGCTAGCGATATTAAAGAAATGGTAGAAGA
Organism: Eubacteriaceae bacterium; assembly: GCA_051649025.1. Taxonomy (GTDB): domain Bacteria; phylum Bacillota; class Clostridia; order Eubacteriales; family Eubacteriaceae; genus Acetobacterium. Next base: position 4,616 of record JBOFGH010000009.1, on the reverse strand, counting down.
ACATCTTGTAAAAGGTCGTCCTTTAGAAAGACTGATTTACAGTGAAAAAGCAGATGGAGAGCATCCACTATCAATTGATGAGTTAGGATTCTTCAAAAAGCAAAAACGTATTGCATTAAAAAATTGTGGCGTTATTAACCCAGAAAATATTGAAGAATATATCGGTTTTGACGGTTACTTAGCACTTGAAAAAGTATTGCTAAAAATGTCTCCAATGGATGTTATTGATGAAATCAAAGCTTCAGGCTTACGTGGTCGTGGGGGCGGTGGTTTCCCTACCGGCTTAAAATGGCAATTTGCGCATGATGCAGTTTCAGAAGATGGTGTTAAATACGTTTGCTGTAATGCAGATGAAGGAGATCCAGGGGCATTCATGGATCGTTCAGTTTTAGAAGGAGATCCACATGCTTTAATTGAAGCAATGGCAATTGCTGCTTATGCAATTGGCTCATCTAAAGGTTATGTTTACGTACGTGCAGAGTATCCAATCGCAGTGACTCGTTTACAAATTGCAATTGATCAAGCAAAAGAATATGGTCTTTTAGGAGAAAATATTTTTGAAACAGATTTTAGCTTCGATTTAGAAATTCGTCTTGGAGCTGGGGCATTTGTTTGCGGTGAAGAAACAGCACTTATGAATTCGATTGAAGGAAAGCGAGGAGAACCTCGTCCACGTCCTCCATTCCCAGCAAATAAAGGTCTTTTTGGAAAACCAACAGTTCTTAATAACGTAGAAACCTATGCAAATATTCCAGCGATTATCCTTAATGGAGCGGCTTGGTTTGCATCAGTAGGAACTGAAAAATCCAAAGGAACTAAAGTTTTCGCCCTCGGTGGAAAAATTAATAACACTGGATTGTTGGAAATTCCAATGGGAACAACCTTAAGAGAAATCATTTATGAAATTGGTGGTGGAATTCCTAACGGTCGAGCGTTTAAAGCAGCTCAAACAGGTGGACCTTCTGGTGGGTGTATTCCTGCTTCATTATTAGATACAAAAATTGACTATGACAACCTAATTGCCATTGGTTCAATGATGGGTTCAGGTGGACTTATCGTAATGGATGAAGACAACTGTATGGTTGATGTTGCTCGTTTCTTCTTAGACTTTACACAAGATGAGTCTTGTGGTAAATGTCCACCCTGTCGAATTGGTACAAAGAGAATGCTTGAAATTCTAGAACGCATTTGTGATGGTCAAGGGGTCGAAGGCGACATCGAAAGACTTGAAGAACTTGCAGAAGGCATTAAAGCTTCCGCACTTTGTGGTCTTGGACAGACTGCTCCAAACCCAGTTCTTTCAACCATTCACTATTTTAGAGATGAATATGAAGCACATATTCGAGACAAAAAATGTCCAGCTGGCGTATGCAAAAACTTATTGGATTACAAAATTGATCCAGAAACATGTAAAGGTTGTGGACTTTGTGCTAAAAAATGTCCAGCAGATGCAATTACTGGAGAAAAGAAAAAACCATACGAAATTGATATTACAAAATGTATTAAATGTGGTGCCTGTATTGAAGCCTGCCCATTCGGCTCCATTTCAAAGGCTTAAGATTAGGAGGTTGGTAATATAATGAAAGAAATTACTTTTAAAATAAACGGCCAAGATATTACTGTTCCAGAGGGAACAACCATTCTTGAAGCAGCAAGATTAAATGATATTGACATCCCAACACTTTGTTATCTTAAAGGAATAAACGAAATTGGTGCTTGTCGTATGTGTTTAGTAGAAATTGCTGGCGCTAGAGCCCTTCAGGCGGCATGTGTTTATCCAGTAGCTAATGGGATTGAGGTTTTAACAAACTCAGCAAAGGTTAGAAAAGCAAGAAAAGTTAACTTAGAATTAATTCTATCGAATCATAATCGTGAATGTACAACCTGTGTTAGAAGTGAAAATTGTGAATTACAAACACTAGCAACTGACTTAGGTGTTTCTGAAATTCCCTTTGAAGGAGAAAAATCTGGGAAATTAGTAGATGATTGTTCACCTTCGATTGTAAGAGACGAAAGCAAATGTATTTTATGTAAGCGTTGTGTAGCAGTTTGTAGTAAAGTACAAAACGTTGCAGTTCTTGGTAGTGTAGGTCGCGGATTTACATCACAAGTACAACCTGTTTTCGAAAAATCTTTAGCGGATGTTGGATGTATTAATTGTGGTCAATGTATCATTAATTGTCCAGTAGGAGCGTTAAAAGAAAAATCAAGTATTGCTGAAGTTTGGGATGCTATTTCAGACCCTGACAAATATGTTGTTGTTCAAACAGCGCCAGCTGTAAGAGCTGCATTAGGGGAAGAATTTGGATACCCAATGGGAACTTCTGTAACTGGTAAAATGGCAGCGGCACTTAGAAGACTGGGCTTTGATAAAGTTTTTGATACCGATTTTGGTGCAGATGTTACCATCATGGAAGAAGGAACAGAGCTTATTAACCGTGTTACTAAAGGTGGAGTATTACCAATGATTACTTCATGTTCACCAGGTTGGATTAAGTATATTGAAACCTATCATCCAGACTCAATTCCGCATTTATCAAGTTGTAAATCACCTCAAAATATGACAGGTGCTTTACTAAAAAGCCATTATGCAGAAACAAATAACATTGATCCTAAGAAAATGTTTGTAGTTTCAGTAATGCCTTGTACCGCTAAAAAATACGAAGTTCAACGGGATGAACTTAGTGTTGAAGGCTTACAGGATGTTGATGCATCAATTACCACGAGAGAATTAGCTCGTATGATTAAAGAAGCTCGATTGATCTTTGACCGTCTTCCAGAAGAAGATTTTGACCCATACTATGGGGAATCAACTGGAGCTGCCGTTATCTTCGGTGCTACAGGTGGTGTAATGGAAGCAGCAGTAAGAACAGTTGCAGATGTTTTAAATAAAAAAGATATTCAAGAAATTGATTACGAAATTGTTCGTGGTGTTGAAGGAATTAAAACAGCCACTGTTGAAGTAACCCCAGACCTAGAAGTGAAAATTTTAGTTGCCCATGGGGGAGCAAATATCGAAACAGTTATGAAACAATTAGAAGCTGGAGAGCTTGATGATTATCATTTTATCGAATTAATGGCTTGCCCAGGTGGATGTGTTAACGGTGGTGGACAACCAATTGTTGATGCGAAAACTAAAATGGACATTGATATTCGAGTAGAAAGAGCGAAAGCATTGTATAATGAAGATGCAAATGTGAAAGTATACAGAAAATCACATGAAAATCCTTCAATTGTTAAAATCTATGAAGAATATTTGGGAGAACCAAACGGTCATAAAGCCCATCATTTACTTCATACAACCTATGCTCCAAAACCAAAATTGGTTTAAAATTACTTTAAATTTACTCAATAAAAAAGACCCAATAATGGGTCTTTTTTTATTTCAAACTCATTTTAAGTTGTATTCGAAAAGAAAAACGGATCTTTAAACAGAATCCGTTTTTTGTTTGTCTCATGAGAGGGAACGTCTTATTTCTTGGGCGACTCCTAAAATATGATAGGCATCTTTTTCTTTATTAGAGAAAAAAATAGGAGAAAAATCATGGTTAAGTGGTTGGAATAATGTTCCTTTTTCTAAATAAACGAGTCTTCTTAGAATCGCTTTTTCTTCATTTAATTGAACTAAGACATCGTCGTTACAGTCGAATGATGGTTTTCTTAAAATGATAATCGTATCATTTTTTTCATACTTGGGATGCATACTATCATCATTTAGCTTAATGCCATAATAATAACCATCATTGCTAAGATCATCATTTGATTCATATTTGAGAATTTTCGAAGGATCGGTAAAGCTTTCTAAATTAACGATCTCCTTGAAAATAGGGATAGAGCACTGAATTTTTTCTGAAGGCGAGGTAGCATCAAGTAAATAATCAATGGTGACATGATAACTCTTAGATAGTTTTTTAAGAATTTCAATGTCTGGATTACTTTTGCCAGTTTCCCATTGACTAACAGCCGTTTGTGTAACACCAAGGGTTTCAGCGAGTGCCACCTGTGAAAACCCGAGTTCTTTTCTAAGTTGTTTGAATTTATTCATGGTATATTCCTTACTTTTAGTTTGCATAATTTAAGTACGCATAAAATTTACTACTTATATGCACTATTGTAACATTAAATGATAAATATGTCAGCAATTAATATTTTAAATCAAAAAAAACTTTTTTTATTTGAGAAAAGGGTATAAATCCACAATAATTAATAGAATATCTAGTTTTTAAACTTTTTGAAATTAAATAATAATTAAATGTTTTTAATAGAGCTAAGAATTTTTAAAGACTAGGAAAAAGTTATCTTTAATTAAATTTTAAAGTATGTTCATATAAGTAAATTATTTGATATAATAAGACCATATCATTTCGAAAAGAGGAAAAAATGAGAAGTATATTAATTGATGGGAATAGCCTTATCTATAGAACATTTTATGGAATAAGAGAAATGTCAAATTCGAAAGGGATACCAACAAATGCAATTTATGGGTTTATAAATATATTGGTTAAAATTCAGGAAGAATATCAACCTGATTATCTTTGTGTTGCCTTTGATTTAAGTGGGCCAACATTTCTCCACTTGTCCTTTGATGATTATAAAGGTGGACGGAATAAAATGCC
>JBOFGH010000008.1:0-24027 GCA_051649025.1 Eubacteriaceae bacterium | reverse complement strand
GGACACATAGTGATCTATTTGATTAATATTCTTCAAATAAAAAACAGTTGTCTTTTTTAATCATTTTGATATAATTAAACCATAAAGTGTATAAAAAATATAAAGTAAGTTAAAGAGCTGCCAACAGGTGGCTCTTTTTGTACCCATTCAAGAGAAGTATTAAAACATTAAGTTTTTTTGCTTCTCTTTTTTTATATAAAAAATAAATTTTAGAAGGAGAAAGACGAATGGAAAAAACAGAATTCAAAAAGGAGAATCGAATGTTTGAAGAAAGTGAAATGAGCTTGAAGGAAAAATTGAAAATTTTGGCAGTTGAACGTTTAAAAACGTTAAAACTTTCCAACACTGCGATTCAGCATTTTTTTAAAAAAGATGTTCTCTATAGCAGTAATTATGGTGGTTTATTTAGGGAATTAACAGAGAATCAAAAGGAAAAAATCAAGGAATTGGAACTTAAAAACTCCCTTGTTTATCATGTAATCAGAGGAAACTATACGTTTAGCGATGATACGGTGATGGAGTTTGAGGATTATCTGATTTTAACAAGTGAAGACCTTTTAGACCTGGAACTTGGTAAAGACGAAAACATCGTTTTCGTATACACCAAGAACATCACTTACCCAGATTTTTCTGAATATGGTTATATCCAAGTTGCTTCAAAAAATGGCGGATTAATTCGGACTGCTTAATTCGAAAGAGAGATTAAATTTTAAGGAGATAACACAATGCAAAGATTAATTGAAAATGCACAAAATAATGGATGGAAACTTATTGAGGATGAATTATATGGCGGTGGCTATAGACAATTCTTAATAAAAGAAGGTCGTAAAGTTTATATCGAAGGCTACTATTCACAAGATAGAATTAAAGGTATGGCTACTGTAAAAGATGTTGAGAATCAAATGAAAGCCGTTGAAAGAATACTGACACTTACACAGAATGAAAAAAAAGAACTTTATAAAAAATACATGAATTTGAGTATTTATGAACTAGTTCAACTAGAAGGGATAGAAGAAGCTTTATTTCTTTTTATATTCAAGGAATGTTTCTAAATTTAAATAGTAACTAAACATAAGTAGAACCGCTTTTTAAGCGGTTCTTTATTATTAATAAACTGAGAGAAAAAAACTATGATGATTGAAGAATTTCAAAAACTTACTGGCATTTATCCCACTAAAGAACTTTATCAAATGATCGAGTCCAGTTACATGGAAAGTCATTTGGGTAAGGAGGACTTCTGCAAAGCTTATATTAATAACACGAATGGCATTGCTGAAAAAATTTCTAATAATGCTAACGTATTTTTTTATAACTTAGAAAGGGATCTTCGTTTACTTGCTGAAGAATTAACGCAAACCCAGAAAAAACTTGAGAAAGAACTTGAATGGAAAGACTACGAAAGCAACTTTAATGCTAGACAGTGTGCTTATCATGAACTTGCAACGGCCAGTGGAACACGCATTTTAACCGATGAAGAGGCGTTAGATCTTATTTGTCTAGTTTATGGTTTTGAACGATCCAAAATTAAAATCCACCACTGGGTCAGCAAAAAAGAGATTAACAAAAACCGTGAAATAAGAAAAGCAGGACAAATAGAACGCTTACCTGTTTATAACGCAAGTGACTGGAATTACATAAGGTTTGATTGTGCTTCCATGTGTTACGAAATACATAATGATGAGTTACGGCCTTTTTTCTTTTAGTAAGAAATTTAGGTTTAAGTAAATAAAGTAAATTAGGTTTTATATTTAAAGAAAGAAGAGGATTAAATCATGGACGAACAAAAAATAGTTTATTTGGAAATCGAAAAAATCAAGGCTCACCCTAAGAATCCACGGAAAGATGCAGGTGATCTTACAGAATTGTCGGAAAGCATTAAAAAAAATGGGATCATGCAAAACTTAACCGTAGTAAAACTGACAGAAAAATCTCCTGATGAGTATTTAGCAGTCATTGGACATCGAAGATTAAAAGCTGCAAAGTTAGCTGGATTAAAAAAAGTTCCTTGTATCATTTCTGATATGAATGAAATGACCCAGGTAGCTACAATGCTCATGGAAAACATGCAACGAGTAGACCTGACAATCCAAGAAGAGACTGAAGGGATCCAGATGATGTTTGACATGGGAAGCGATACCAATGAGATCTCCGAAAAGACGGGACTATCTAAAAACAAAATAAACCGTCGTAGAAAACTTTTAGAGCTGGATAATAAGAAACTTTACGAATCGTTTGAACGAGGGGGAACAATTCAGGATTATATCGAGTTAAACAAAATCAAGTCTGTAAAAGAAAGAAACAAGGTTCTCGATAGTGTCGGTACTGATAATTTTAACTATGAACTAAACAAAGCGATCCGAAATGAGAAAATAATAGAAAACAAAATCAAATTAATCGGAAAATTAGAAGAATTCGCGGAAAAACTTGACGATCAATACATGATGGATAAATCTTATATCCAATTATTTGATCTAGATAAAAGTGATCATGACTGTAAAAAACCCGAAGATGCAGGCAAAAGGAAGTATTTTTTCTTCGTTGGGACTGGTTACATTACTTTATATGCTGAAAGACTAAATAATGGGGAGCAAAGAGAACTAACGGAAGATGAAAAAGAAGCGATAAAAATAAAAAATAAGTTTAATGACATTTGGCAAAACATGCTAAATACAAGACGCGAATTTATAAAAAATGTCACTCAAACTATAGCAAAAGATAAAGATAAAGAAATTAAAAAATTGATAATTAAAACTGAAATGGAGGATCACCTAATGATATATGGAGACAAAAAAAATGTTATTTATGAAATCCTTGGCGTTAAAACAAAAGGAGCATTTAACAGGAAGGCAGATCGGGAAACTGAGAAAGTCATGCTTACAATATTCTTCATTAAAATTGATAAAGATTATCAAACTTATTGGAGTAGTAATTATAAATATAAGAATAATAAGGAGTTAGATTTTACATACAGTTTATTAGAAATACTAGGTTATAAAACATCCGATGAAGAAGAAAAAATAATGAATGGCACACATGAATTATTTAGAAAAATATAAAAAAATTTATTAATCATTTGCTACGGTGAGCTAGGAGTATGAAAACAAAAGATTAAAAAGTATATTGGCCCAAGCACTAATTAATGATTATTTATGAAAGGAAAAATAAAATGAAAAATGAATTTAAAAATATTGTAGAGAATTATCCAGATTCAAAAGAGGTTTTTGAAAAATTATTAGAAATTGGAATTGAACAGAAAAATACTTATTTAAGATTATCTTACCAATTAGAAAGTGAAAAGATGATGGAAACTAACAGTTCGGATCCAATTGCTTTTAAGTTACTCATTTTAGATATTGAACGAATTAATAGTGAAATCTCATTTTTGATAAGCATCATATCCTCTATTTACAATGTTCGTACATCAGAAATTAAAATGATGTTGGGTTTAAGTTAAATATGAAAGAATACAATATATACTTTACAATTGATGGCTTGGCTGTCATTGAAGCAAACAATCCCGTCGAAGCCTGGGAAAAAATAAGGAATTTAGATCCAATTGAAAAGAATGCAATCGTCGATCAAGCGATACAAAATGGTGGTTTTGGCTTTTATGATCTAGAGGAAACCACAGATTTTAGTAATTCTTTCTAACTTTAGTTATTTGACACATGATAGTATTGTTGTTATTATGTTCAGAATGTATAATAGTTAAAGAAGAACAGAGTTTTACAAATTAAATTTAGGAGACAGTTTAAATGAAAAAATACATCATTATAGCTGGCATAAATGGGGTGGGGAAGTCAAGTTACACTGGTGCCATAGAACCCCTTAGAGACGATCTCGGTGAAACAATAGATGTCGATAAAATCGCAAAGGAGATAGGTTCCAATTTTGAAGCAGGAAAAATTGCTTTAAGCAAAATAAGATACTGCTTAGAAAATGGTTTGAATTTCACACAAGAAACGACTTTAATGAGCAATCAAGTTTTTAAAACCGTTAAAGCAGCTCATGAAAATAATTTTTTTATCGAACTGAATTATATCGGATTAGATTCCGCTAAAAAAAGTATTCAGAGAATAGAAAACAGAGTTTCCGAAGGTGGTCATCACATTGATACACAAGATGTGATCAGAAGATTTAACAACCGTTTTAAATACTTGAAAAAAATTATCCCTTATTGTGATAAAGCTGAATTTTATGATAATAAAAATGGTTTTATAAAAGTAGCAGAGGTGCATAATAGAAAATTAATCATGGTTACTAAGACTCCTCCTTTATGGCTAAGAGAGTTAGAAATTGAATGTTTTTCATATCAAGTAGTTTAGATAAATCTTTAATACGTGAAGAATGATGTGGTGTACTAATAGATAAATGTGAGGTGATCCAATGGAAATCAATCAACTTCTACAACGTATAGATTCAAACCGTGAAATGATTAACGACCGTCGCCCGCTTTCACCTGAAGAAGTAAAGGAACTCGACCAGTATTTTAAAATTGGTAACACCTTCTCTAGCAATGCGCTAGAAGGTAATTCCCTAACTTTGGTTGAAACTAAGGTGTTGTTGGAGGATGGAATTACTGTAGGTGGAAAGCCTATCAAGGACTTTTACGAAGCTACAGGACATGCAAAGGCGTATGACTTCATGCTGGAAACAGCACGTAAAGAGGGACTCTGCTTTTCCGAGGACATGATACAAAGGTTGCATTTTCTTTTCTACAACAGCGTTGATAGTAATCAAGCTGGATGCTATCGTAATCATCAGGTGTTTATCACCGGTACAGAATACATCCCTCCATCACCAGAGGATGTGCCTGGACTTATGATGGCTTTCATTGACCAACTTAATGAAAGAAAGGAAAAAATGCATCCTGTGCTTTTCGCCGCATATGCTCATCGGCACCTAGTCGATATTCATCCTTATGCCGATGGCAATGGTAGAACGGCACGGCTTTTGATGAACCTAATTCTTGTGAACAAAGGATATTGTGTTATATCTATACCGCCGATCCTACGAATGGATTATATTGGTGCATTAGTGATAGCACAACGGGAAAAGAATTCGTCTGATGATCCATTTAATAAGCTGATAGCAGAGTGTGAACTCGAAGCACAAAAGGATTACGCTCGCATGTTCAGAATCGATTTCAAAAAAAGTTATTGAGAAAAAAGAATGTTTTCTTTTCAAGCAATTTAAAAAAGAGAAGTATTAAAAATTATTTTTTAGTACTTCTCTTTTTATTTTTTAAGTAAAATTTATAGGAGAAAAAATTAATGATTAAAAAATACTATATCGAAAGAATCTTACCATTTAAAGAAAAATGTAGTAAACAGTGGATTTTTAGCCCTTTAACAGACTTATCTTATGATGAAGTATGTGATTACTTGCAAGTCGCTTTGAGTGATGCTTTAGATTATTTACCTTTTGAGCATGGATTTATATTCCACCTGGACAAAAGATCTCCAAATTATGTTTCTTTACCTGAAGAGATTGTAGACATTAGAGGACAGATATTAAATGAACCCGAACAAATATTTTCATATATTGATGAAAATAATCAGGTTCACTACTTAGGTGGCTCTTCTTACTCACTTAATTTTCAAGTTTTTCTCGATGATTTCAATAATTTCATGGAAATGTCTGACTACACTCTAAAAGAAACGGAATCAGTCTTAAAATCAAGCTGCCAGAAATATTTCGGACATACAATAGGATCCAATGTTATCTACGAAATTAACGACAATTTTTTTAAAGGCACTTACCAAATTGATAACCAGAGTTTTATTTTGGAGGCACAAATTTTGTCTGATAATCCTAATGAGTTAGGTAAAATTCTTTTAGAAAATATAAAAGCAAAGGAAAGACTTATAAAATAACCAATCTTTAACAAATTCTGTGAATGTAAATAAATTCTAACAAAAAAACCACGGATTTATAATTCGTGGTTTTTTCTTTTACTTAATGTTGTTATTCTAAAATAAAACCAGTTTCTCTTCCATCATGTGCGGTTAATTCGCCTTGCGAATAGTTCGCTTTATGTCCGCATTTTTTACATTCATAATCTATACTATGAGATGCTCCTCCGTATTCTATCACATTAGTCTGAACATAATCGTGGTCATATTCATACACACCGCAGATATCACATTTTCTGCGACAATGGTCATCATAGGTCCATTTGTGTAAACATAACTTGTTCATTCTATGCAATGCAGATATTCGAATTTGCTCATCCTTATCATTTTTAACTATCTCGGAAAGTAACGCCAGATCATTCATTTTGTAAATTATCGCTTGGCGAATCTGTGGATTTTCTGAAATTTTCAATGCCAATTCGGTAAGTACTCTTTCATCCTCTATCAGCTTAATTGCTTCTAATCGTGTGCTAATATTTGCCTCACTGCTTTTTGCAATGCCAATAAGTGTAACTTCATCAGTTATCATTTTTACCGCTTTTTCACCAACAGTATCGTCTTCAATATTCTCGGCTATATATGCAATAATAGCTGGTGTATTTATTTTACTTAGTAATCCTATGGGATTACAATGCTGATTAAACCACTTATAAGAGCCTTCTCGTTTTGATTCATTTACAAGATAATGACCAATAACAGATTGATTTGTTACTTTCATTATCGCGCTTAAACGTGCTTCCCAGTGTTGATCATTTAATGAAACATCAGCTAATACAGACTGATCACTTATTTTGTTAACGGCTTCACTACGGACCAACCCATGACTATCGTTTTTCGCAATATGTGAAAGCAATTCTTTGTTTGTCAACTTAATCACGGCTTCCTTACGTACATACCACTCAGGGTCGTTTTGAGAGACATCCGAAAGCACACTTTGATCAGTGAGCTTTTTTACCGCTATATTACGAACACACTCATTATTATCCTTTTTAGCAATATGTGCAATAAGAGTCTGATCTGTTAATTTCTCAACGGCATATTGGCGGAACATTCTATCACCATCATTTAAAGCAACATCTTGCAAAAAAGACTGGGTATTTATTGCGCTACTAAATAATCTTTCGGCAACACCAAAAGTATTCGGCATGGATGAAATCTTTTTTATCGCAATATATCGCACAACATCTAGAGGTGCGTTATTTGCAATTTCTTCCAGTTTCGCCCTGTCTGAAATCTTTGAAACTGCCTTTGCAGCCTTTGCTTCGTTTTTTCCTTGCCATGCGGGTTTAAAAATTCCCATATTAAAACCTCCTAGTTAATATAAATAGCCCATCCAACTTTATTATAATATAAAACGTTTTCATTATAAACTCCTAATTTTCAATTAAAAAAAATATATGCGTATAACTTACATTATACGCATATATGGGCGGCATCTTTTTCTCAATAAATAATAACTTCAAGTGCATCTGAATAAATTGTATCTTCTTTTTTTCCTCATAAATAGTCAACTTCAACTGAACACTTATAATATCCTTTATCTTCAAACGTTGCATATACTATAAATGCATCATTTCCCATCCTACTCAATTTAGGGTAAGTATCATTATTAATTGATACCTCACCCGTTTCACCTGAAATTTCTTCATTCTTTTTATCATCTTTATAAGAATATGTGGAGTACACTCCTACTTTCACTTCAACATTCCCTCTTAATATAATATACTCACTTTTTCCCTTTCCACCTGTTCCCTCGATATTAAAACTTTTACACTTTCTTTGAATTTTTCTACCTTTATTCTTATACTCTTAATCAAGACCTCTCTATCTTCCCCATTTAAAATATCAAAGTCATAAACAACGAAACTCCCTACTTCATTCACTGAAATTTTTCCTTCTTGTCTTGTACCTTCTATTTCATAATCTACCATTTCACCTGTATAAGACCCGAATTTCATTATATCTACTTCTGGAAGATATATATCTTTCTTGCTATCACTATAATTCTCTGTTGAAACAAAACCAATGAATATAAGAATAGCTCCTATTATTATACCGTCTACTTTTCTCATTTTTCTTCTTTTTTTTATGTTTTTTCCCATATTTCAATGATACTATTTGTTTCTATACTTCCCTATTTGCTCATGAATTACCTCATTCTAAAATTAAATTATACCGAAATTCTTTCTATTTTTTTAACTAATGCTCCTTTTCTTATTCTTATTAATTGGTGTTCCAAAGGTAGTTTTTCGATTAATAATTAGCCTAATTATTCTATCGATTTGATGTTCTAAAGGTAGTTTTTAATGCTATTCTCTTATTATTACTGATGTTCTAAAGGTAGTTTTTCATTCGCCTATTCATAGGTTTTTTTAATATTTTAATTACCTCCAGAATATTAGATTCTAATAAATTTACTCACAATTATTATTTATTAAATTTAATTCTACATAGTAATAAATATAATTTAAAGCGTTCTAATTTATACTTAATATAAATTATATTGTATTTATTGAAATACTTATCGTTAAATCTATCCTTGATTTTATCACTAAGTTGTTCCAAAAGTAGCAGTTAGCTTTAAAAAAACTTATCACAAATTGTTCCAAAGGTAGTACTTCGTTGTTCCATAGGTAGCAGTTAGATGTTCTAAAGGTAGTAATTAGTGTTCCATAGGTAGCAGTTCGGTGTTCTAAAGGTAGCAGTTAGGTGTTCTAAAGGTAGTACTTCGATGTTCCATAGGTAGTAGTTAGATGTTCCAAAGGTAGTACTTCGTTGTTCCATAGGTAGCAGTTAGTGTTCTAAAAGTAGTATTTAGTGTTCCAAAGGTAGTAGTTAGAGCTTGAAACTGGCTCTATCACTTGATTACAGACCTCTCTAAATATATAAATAATTAAATATAATAAATAAAACAAAATAAATAAATAATATAAATATATTAAATAGCAATAATTTGAGCTATATATTTTTTTATTTGTTTGTTTGACAATTAATTAATTAGATTATACAATCTCTATATAAATTGGAGGTTCTATCATGGCAGAAACCATTATTGATAATTTCGATGTCGATTCAGCAAGAAACCACATTGTTGTAAAAAATAATATATTGATCCAGGACGCCAAATATCATTTGAGTTTACAAGAACAAAAGATACTTCTTTTTCTCATTAGTAAAATCAAGCCTAACGATGAAGAACTCAAAGTTTATAAATTTAAAATAACTGAGTTTTGCAAAGTGTGTGGGATAAATTCTAGATCAGGAAAAACGTATGCTAATATTAAAGACAATATAAAAAAACTTTATGACAAAAGTGTATGGGTTAAATTAGAAAACGAAAAAGAGACTCCCCTACGCTGGTTAGAAAATGTCGTATTGGATAAAAACAGTGGAACAATTGAAATGCTCTTGAGTAAAGATATGAAACCATATCTTTTGAATCAAAAAAATAAATTCACTCAATATGGGTATATTTATACAATTAATTTTAAAAGCCAATACTCGGTACGGCTATACGAATTATTTAAAAGCAAAGAGTTTATGACAAGCTTTGAAATTACAATAGAAAAGCTAAAAGACCTATTAACAGCACAAAACTATAAAGCGTTCAATAATTTAAAGCGAAAAATACTAGATGTAGTTATGGAAGATATAAATGACAACACGGATATTGAAGTATCTTATGTGATAAAAAAAGAAGGAAGAAAATTTCATTCTCTTGTTTTCACGATTAAGAAGAATAAATTTTTCGATGAAAGAAAAGAAAAATGGGCAGAACTAGAAAGAATATTAAATCAAGAAGACATGGAAGACTTGGAAGCAGAAGAAGTTCATTTTGAAGAAGTCGGAGATGATGTTCAAGTAGAAGGAGAAATCATTAATTTTAATGAATTTAGTGATTTTGGAAGTTTTGTAAAGAAAAGAAAAGAAGAAATAAAAAAAGAAAGAGAAATGGCTACCGAAGTAGAAATCTAGCAGTGTCTATAAGTAAAACTTTAATATTAAATATATCTAATAGGGATCTTGCTATGAAAAGTATAAAATGGTATAATGACGACATAAGTGTAACATAAAAATAAGTAAATTAATGAGCTGCCGATAGGTAGCTCTTTTTGTATTCAATTCAAAGAAGTATTTAGAAGTTTTTCTTTTAAGTACTTTTTTTTTATATAAATAAATCTAAAGAAAGGAGAAATAAGATTTAAAAACGATTAAAAAAATCAATTAAAGGAGAAAAAAATGATTAAGAAAATTGTAGACTTATTAGGATTTGATCACTCTAGAAAAATGGAGGGTTTCGAAAAAAACACTAGCACGGAGCATCTGTGCGAAATAACGAAATCAGGTGGTGCGAAAAAAAGACTGGCAACATTGGCCCCAAATTTACTAAAGGCTGTTCTTTTGGAGAGAGCAGGTAATCTCAGATATTGGTATGATGAAAAAAATTTGATTTTACTTTCGGAATATCAAGTAGAAGAAGAAATACAGTTATTAAAGATTAAAGAAAATAAAATATACGGAGGAGTTTTTAATAGTAGTAAACCAAGCGAGTTAGTAAAAAGCTATGATTTAGATAAACATCATGGGATTGGAATTCTAGGATGTTTAATTCCCTATTTAAAGAAAGAATCAAATGATTTTAGGGAAAACTATGAAATATTGGCTAATTATTACACAAAACCAGAACCTGGTATTTTGGTTCCAGAAAAAATTAAAAAAGCTGCCTTTATTTTGTCAGATGCTATTTATAGAGAGATGTTAAACAACGAATTATTAAAAGGGATAGACTTTACAGAAGTTTTGAACGATTTGAGAATTTTATTTTCTAATAAAAAGGAAGAAATGAACCCGTTTGGGAGTATTAATGAAATTAGTATTTTATGCAACGAGGAATATTTTCTCCAGGTTGAAAAAGAATATAATAAAAGCAGAGGAATAAGAACGATAGCAACAGAAGATGAAATGAAGCCTTTTAGAGAGAGAGAACTAAGAGAAGAAGAAAAAAAGTTAGTTCCTAAATTAACCAACTTTGAGAAAACTCAAAATTCCGAGATGCTAATAAAAGCAATAGCGAATGGGTTAAGGTTTGCTATATTGTTTGGGCCAGCTGGTACAGGAAAATCATATATGGCGCAACATTGTGCAGAAACTTTTGGTCTTCCCTACTTAAATTTTTCTATGAGAAGTGATACGGAAGGAAATGATTTATTAGGATCCTTTATTCCTGAGACTGATGTAGAAAAAAAGGACTTTAAATTTGTTGAATCACAAATAATTTTAGCAGCCAAAAATGGTTATGTTTTGGAAATTGCTGAAGGAAATCTTTCTCAATGCCTAACAAGTATAAATGATTTGTTAGATACAAGTAAAAAAGAAACCAGACTGGAAAATGGAGAAATAATTAAGGCACACGAAAATTTTATTGTGATTATGACAATGAATGAATCTTATGAGGGTACCAAGAGAATAAATGAATCTTTGATGGATAGATTTCCCTTAAAAATATTCATAAATGATTTAACGGAAGAAGAATCATATAAAAGAATTAAAAAAAATGGAACGTGTCTGCCAGATAAAATTATAAAAAATATGTGTAATATTAATAAAAAAATTAAAGATTATATAAAAAATAACGGGATAGAAGGAACATCTGGATTTAGAGCTTTATACAGCTGGGTAAAACTAACTGAAATTATTGGATGTTCAAGAGAAGCAGCAAAGCATACAATTTTAACTGCTGCAACGATGGAAGAAGAAATAATGGAAGATTTGTTTATTAACATAATAGAGACAAGTCTTATAGAAATGCCTCCAATAAGCGAAAGGATTTGAGAAATGAAAGCAATTGAATTTAGAAGAAAAATCATTAAAGAGGTAAAAGGCTTAGATATTAATGACGTATTATCTAGTGATGAGAACAAAGCTAATTTGGTGAAATCTTGCAATGCGATAATGAAAAGGATGTATCTGAGCAATTCAATGATTTATGAGCTTTATAATGATCCAGCTCTAGAAATAGTAGCAAGAACGACAGGAGAAACAATTGAAATTAATATAAGAAATATAATTTCAGAAAATGATAAAACAAATACTGGAAAATATTTTATTGTCAATGGCCTGAATTTTCACGAAATAGGACATTGTTTATTGTCAAACTTTGATTATTTTAAAAAGTATGAAGAAGAAATGCAGGAAGGAATATGGTGGCCTTGTCCCCCCTCTTTACCTTTTGATCTAAGAAAAAATAGAAATATCTTTCTAAAAGTTGCAATGTTTATAAATAATTGTCTTGAAGATGGATACATAGAAAAAGAGATGGTCAATTTATTCCCAGGATTTGTAAAGGAAGCAATTGAATATACGAGAGAGAAAGCATTTGATATTTCACCTTTTTATGAAGAAATAATAAGTGATAATATTAACAAGTGTCTGCAATTAATACTTTGGGAAGCAACCAGTGGAAAGGTGAAAAAGCGTTGTAAAGAAACCAATGATGATTGTTTTGAATGGTTTATCAGGAATAAGGCATTGATAGAAACAGGAAAAAAATGTGATTCGTTAGAAAGACTTAAAATAACGAATGAACTTGCTTCATCTTTATTAAACGTATTTGTACCAGATAAAGAATTGTTTGAAATTAAAACAAAAATGCCAAGCATACAACCTAATAGAAGTGGAAGTTCTTTAATAACCAAAGAAAAGATTAAGGAGATTAAATCAGAAGAAATTAAACCTATGAGAAAAAAGGTAATTGATAAGATAATAGAAGAGGTTGCAGAAAAGCGGGTAATAAGCCGAATGGAAAAGGTAGGAATTAGTAAATTAGAGAAAATAAAGCCGAGCAATCCACTTGATGAAGAAATTATAGTAAAGATAGAAAATCCAAGAAAACGTGGAACATATAGTAATAATTTATTAAGTAAAAAAGGAATGAACCTAGGAAATAAATTAGGTAAGTTTTTTAAAAATGAAGCTTTATGTAGTAAGAAAACTGGCTTAACTACCGGGAAAAGGATCTCTTCAAAAAAAATATATCGAAAAGATCATAAAATATTTAGTAATAACAAGGGAATTGCAAGAAAAGGAGATTGTTGTATTCTTGTTATGGTTGATGAATCAGGAAGTATGAAAGAAGAAAGAATTAAAATTTGCAAAGATACAGTCGTATTTATCAGTGCTTTAGCAGAATCTTTAAACATACCTTTGAGTGTACTTGGGCATACAACCGCTTCTAGTCTATCC
Organism: Eubacteriaceae bacterium; assembly: GCA_051649025.1. GTDB lineage: Bacteria > Bacillota > Clostridia > Eubacteriales > Eubacteriaceae > Acetobacterium. The sequence goes on along the minus strand of JBOFGH010000008.1, from coordinate 10,870 downwards.
CATAAGAAGTACGAAAGGCTTAGAATTTTAAACTATAAAACGTTTGAAGAAAATTCAGATAATTGCATGAAAAAAATAAATAGCATGAAAAGTAAACTCAATAATTTAGACGGTCCTGCAATAAGATTTGCGCACGAATACATTAAAAAAATGAGTAATAATTTAAAAATAATTATCTATTTGTCCGATGGCATTCCATATGCGAGAGAATATAAAGATGAATCAGCTTGCGAAGATACACGTAAAGCAGCAATTGATGTTTCTAGGGATGGAATTCTATTTGTTGTAGGAGCAATTGGTAACGATGGTAGTCGCTTAAGAAAAATATATGGTGAGAAGAATTTTATTGATTTTAGAGATGAAAATACTATGTCATTAAGGTTAGGTAAACTGACTGAAAACTACCTAAGAAAATAAACTTTACAAATATCAATAAGTGTTATATTGTATATGATATAGAATAAAATGAGTGTTTAAAGCAAGGCCTTTTTCGGTCGTGCTATTTTTTTGCAAAAAAATTACAAAAGGAGAAAAAAATGAAAGTACATGGAATTTGTAGGGTTGCGAAAGTTGCGTTCAAAAAAGTTGGAGAAACAAGTCTTCTCACACTAAATGTTGCTTCTGACAGAAAGTTTAAGAAAGTTGATGAAGAGAAGAAAACTGATTTCTTTAATTGTAAAGTTTGGGGAAAGTTAGCAGATGTGATGCAAAATTACATTTTTGTAGGAAAGCAAATAAACATTAACGGAATACTTGAAATGGAGGAGTATACGAGGAAAGATGGAGTAAAAGTCAGTTACGCTTGCATAAGAGTAAGTGAAATAGATCTTTTAGCGGATCCAAAGAATAAAGCCTTTGGAAAGAAAGAAGAAACATTAGGTGTTAATGAAACAAGTATTAAGGAGGAAGTAAATCAAAAAGAATCAATGGAAGAAGATGAATATTTAAGACAATTAGGATTTGATGCATTAGAAGATGCTTATATTAATCCCTTGTCAGGAGACATTAATTTTTTATAAAAAATAAAGAGCTAAAGAGTAGGCTAAATTTGCCTGCTCTTTTTTTTTGAAAGGATAAATATGAAAGAATTTTTGAATAACCAAATTACTCGCTATGATGGAAAAAATGTATTTATTGAATTTACCAGAAGTGCCTTTTCAATAAATAAAGTGGAGATTTGTTTTTTTTATTATGATTTATCAAAACTTAAAAAAGAAAGAATTACAAAATCAATTAAAATTTACATAGATTTTGAAAAATTTCTATCACTTGGTATAGATATATCGTCAGGGAGACTATTAAGGAAACTTAGAAATTTAACTGAAACGAATCCTAATGAGCCTGCTTTTATAACAAGAGGAGGAACTTCTTCAAGTAAATTAATTAGCCAAAACAGAGAAAGGAGCGACAAAAAATGTGAAAGTCGTATTTTTTCTATAAAAAAAGCTAAAGCGACAGGCAAAGATTTTCTTCTTGAAGCAATTTCTGGACCAGGAGAAGAAACAAGTACTGGATTGATCAAGCCTATTTTTAAAGTTCCAGATCAGCAGATTGTTATAGCGATAAGTCAGGAACAACTGCAAGGAATGATAGAGTTAGTAAAGTTGGAACTTCAAGCGTACATAAATTACACCATGGCCGTATACCAAAAGGAATTGAAAGTAAAATAAAAAAAAGCGTTGCATAAGCATCGCTTTTTTTTATTGTCTTAAGCTTATGATTGAACGTTACATCTTTATGATGTATGATTAAAAGAAAGGAGAAAAATATGAAGATAAAGAAAATAATGTTGATTGTTTTTATAATCACTCCCCTACTTCTCACCGCTTGCAACTATAATAATAAGAATAGCGAAAATTCTTCAACAGATGTATTGGCTGAAGAAAAAACAACTGAAGGAAATAAGGGAAATGAAGTTATTGTTAAGAAAGGATTTAATGAAATTGCACCTTACCAATATCCACTCATTGAAGGATGGGAAAAAGCTAAAGAAACACCAGAATATACGATATTACAGAAGGATGGAGTAGATGGTTGTTTAGTAATTGCCTCAGAGGTGGATGTAGAGTGCAAACAAAACATGGATGCTTATCTTAGTTTCATGGGTGTTAAGAATAGAATGTCTTACTTCTTTAATGGCCTTGAATATGAGACCATTAGTTACTATAACGAAACACCATATAATGAAACAGTTAATGAACGTAATGTTATGACTGAAGAACCATTGATTACCATGAGAAATATTAAAAATAAATCTGATAAAAAAGAAGCAGTAATAAAGTTTTACCATACGATGGACATTACTTCTAAAAATTCACTGTTGTATGGCTTTGTTGGAACAGCAGAGAATGCAATAGAAATTGATGAGTTTGTTAGGAGTACCATCAATGAAGTAAGAACAATACATACTGAGGCAACTAAGATAATGGATCCTGAGAATGTCGAATTAGCGAATGAACAAATATTTAATGGTTCAGGTTCTATTAAAGCTTTAGTGCCTAGTCAATGGTTTCGATCAGATTTAGGTAAGAATGGTGTAGTATACAAAGCGACATTAGAAACAGGAAAAGATTTTAATTGTACAAGTATCTTATTTTTAAAAGAAAAAGTGGCACTTGAAAATGGTGATCCAGCAGGACTCTTGGAAAAAAATGATTATCGTCTTGCAAATTCAACCATGCAGCATATGACAGAGGATGCTGTACATATTCAAAACTGTATTACCTATAAAACAGAATACGAAGAAATAAAAATCGCTGGAGAAGATGTCACAAGAATCAGAGGAAGACAAGAATTTGAATCGAGTAACACAGGTTTAGATGATCGCATATATTTGCCGAATGGGAAGGAAATAAAATATACTGCATATATCTATACCCATGGGAATGAAAGATATATTATTTTATCTTCTTTCAAAGAGGGACAAAGAAAAATAGCTGAGATATTGGTTGAGAAAATTATTGGTACTATTGAATATTTATAGGAGGTAAAGATGCATTGTCCTAATTGTAAAGACAACCCAGCTGAAGCAAAATTCTGTAATTTCTGCGGAATAGAATTGAATGATGAAAATAAAAGGATCCATAATGTAACAAATAAGATAAATGAATTTGTTTCAAAATGCAATAACGAAAATATTGAAATAGCTGTTGAGCAATTGAAATCAACTGTAAGTTTGTATAATGAATTGAGTGATCGAGAGAAATCTTTGGTAACTAACTCAAAACAACTCATGAATAAACAAATTGAATTAAAAGGACTTTGGGAACTAAGGAAGGGTGAAATAAATAAGAATGAGAATGAAAAGCTTGAAAAAGAAAATAAATTGATAAATTTAGAAAGCAAAGAGAAAAAACATCTTTACGATGATGAGGAAAAAGAAGAAAGAGAAAAAACGCCCAAATATATCCCCCCTTTTAAAGGCGAAATTAATCCATATGTAGAAAAAAGACGGGAATACAAGGAAAAACGAAATGAAAACTTCAATAATTGGGAAAAGGATCAAAAGAATTTATTGGTTATCGAAAATACTATTCAAGATCAATTAACAGTATTTCGGGAAAGTTATTTGTCTTCGTCAGAAAATGAAGGGAAGAAAAGTTTTCAAGGTGCCTTAAGCCCTTATGTAAGGGAGGAAGTTGCGATTGAAAATGAAGATACAGGGATTTTATTTAATTTAAGTGCTTCTCCCCTACCTCAAAAGGAAGGAATCGTAGAAAAGTATAAAACGGAAAAAAAGGTTAAGAAATATATTTTCGGAAGTAAAAAGGCAAAAATAGAAGCTAATTACAGAAAAGGTTATGATGGTTACTATGATAGCCATCAACAGTATGAGGATGAAGTTGTTGGGAAAGAAAAGGATTTTATTCGAATGGCTAAGATTGCGGGTCTTAGTTTATTGTTCGTTATACTAGTAGTAATATCGATAAACCTTATGCTTTCATAAAAGGAGGATCCATGAAAGAAGAAATGCCAGTTTGTCTAATTAAAGTTATTCTGAAAATTATTGGTATTGGTATGTTAATCATATTAATAAGTATTCTTCTTGCAATAACCGAAAAAGAAATAACAATTGGATTTGCTGGAGGAGCAATCGGCATCGGTTTTTTAGTGTTTGGTTATCAAAAAGCTATGATTTTTAAGAAAGGAAAATATAAGATAATAAAAGCAGAAGTAGCTAATGTTGACCATAATAAAGTAAATAAAATTTTAACGAAAGCAACAAATCGTAAGTACAAAATAGAATTAAAAAACGGTGAAGAGGTGTATACGTTAAAAACTAAGACTTTTTACAAAGATCTAAAAGATGGGACTGTTATTAAAATATATTTACCAGAAAATGAACCCTCATATAAGGATGAAATTAACTTTTATTATGAAATGGAGATTGTTGAAGACGAAAAAAAGAGAGAACCACAGTTTATTTAGAACTTGCATTTATTAGGTAGTGGAGCTATAATTAAAATAATAAGTGTTTAAAAAAGAGAAGTAAATTAATGAGCTGCCAGTAGGTGGCTCTTTTTGTACCCAATTCTAAAGAAGTATCAAAAATGTTGAATTTTTGGTGCTTCTTTTTTTTATAAAAAATAATACTAAAGGAGTTATGAAATGAAAAAAGTTGAAAGATTAGAAAAAGGGTTGTGCTATCTCGCCCATCCTTGTACGACACATGGAAATATCAAAGAAAATAAGAGAAAAGAGGCAACTGTAGCAAGAAAAATAATGGACCTTTATCCATCTATTAAACTACTAAGACCACTAACCTTATTAGAAGAAGATGAAAGTTGGGAGGAATCAATGATTAGATGTTCCTCTTTAATAGCTGCGTGCGATATTGTTATCTTTTGCAATGAATGGAAGCAATCAAAGGGCTGTAAAAAAGAGTTTAGAATAGCGATAGAAGAAGGAAAAATAATTTTCTTTTTTGTTAAAGAGGCTCTGTATAAAATCGAAAAGGATCCTTTTTATAAAAAGAAGTATTTTGCAGAAACAAAGTGGTCAATTGAAGACTACATGAATTTACACGAAGAAACGAATGAGAAAAAGGCTTATGAAATAATGCTTAGAGAAGAAAAGTATTTTGTTGATAGTATAACTCTCTACGGAAATGAAATACTTGCTTCAATGTATTAAATCTTGAAAAGGGGAAAAGGAAAAAATGGATAGAAAAATAGTACTAAGTGTTGATTGGGATTTGGATGAAATTTTGTTTGTGAGAGAAGATCTTTCAAAAGAAGGGGCTTTGAAGTTGATAGAAGAGAAGAAACACTCTCTAATAAGTGAAATAGACGATTTTTTTATTAGTCTTATAGGTGAATTAAGATGAAAGAATTAGAAAAAATAAAAAGTAAATATCAAGGGTGTAATTTCATACATCCTAGATTTTCAGAAATGGGATTACCTGATGATTGTGAGCTTATTTATACAATGATTAAAGCAACAAAAGAAGATTTTTATAAAGTGCCATATTCCGTTGATGATGAGGTCATAAAGTATGGATTAAGAAAAAAATTTCTTTTAAGTATTGCTCTTAACTCTGGTGTAATGATTGGTATTGATTCAATCAGTGGAAACTTTCTTGATAAAGAAAGATATGTTTATCAAGCCAAAGCAGGAGGAACTTTAAATAGTCCTGATGGAAATACCCTATTTTTTGCTGATTCTAAAACAATCGATCTTAATCTAATGATTGATAAAAAAAGAAAACTAATAAATAAGTATATTGAGAATGGTTTTCCAGAAAGTCCAAGAACTTTTGAGATAGAAAGTCAATATCGAGGTGAATGGAAAAAAAGTTACTTCTTCTTAGAAGAATCCGAAAAAGAAAGGTACACATCGAACACCATCAGTACCTTTATTCTAAAAAAAAGAGATAAATTAGCAAGTGTAGCTCAAACATTAGCCATGATGAAAATGATTAAAGGTATATTAGTCTTGGAAGAGACATATACTGAGCAACAAATAAACGAACCATTTGTAATTGTGAGAATGATAAAAAAACCTAATAGTGTGATAACTGATGAAATTTCGATAAAGAGATTAGAAGAAAATAGTAAAAATTTTTAAACTTCCTTAACGGGAAGTTTTTTTAAAGGAGAGAATTATGAAGATACTACATACGGGAGATTGGCATTTAGGACCACAACGAGGACCTATATCTAACAATCAAAATTTAAGAGAAAAAGATACTTTAAAGTGTCTTGAAGAGTTGGTAGTAAAAGCTGAAGAAGAAAAACCAGAATTGATAATTGTAGCTGGAGATATCTTTCATGTTGCGAAAGTATGGATAGAAAGAGGGACGAAAGAAATAACAGATGCCTATGGATACATAAAAAAACTCTCGAAAATAGCCGATACAGTCGTTTTAAAAGGTACACCTAACCATGATGGTGCTGAGCAGTTTAAAATGCTTAAAGAGCTATTAAATGATGAAGAAAGAGTGCATATCGTAACAAAACCAGAGATTTTAAACATTGGTGATGTTGCGATCACTTGCATACCAGGAATTGATAAGAATTACTACAGAAGTTCTTGTCCTAATGTTTCTCGACAGGAAGAGAATCAGGCGTTGGCAAAAATTCTAATTGAACTTATGAGAGATTTAAAAATGAAAGGGGCATGTGAACATAATATTCTTACGAGCCATTATTCAGTTACAGGAGCTAACACAGAAAGTGGTCAAACGATCCTCTTTAGTGAAAACGAGCCAATCTTGCAGTTAAGTGAAATTCAGGAAATAGGTTTTGACTTAATTTGTCTTGGTCATATTCATAGACCACAAAAAATAGGAAACCTATACTATTGTGGAGCAATTAATCAGATGAATTTTAATGATGAAAAACAAGAAAGAGGCTTTTATATTCATGAAGTTGGAGAAGAGCTAAAAAGCACCTTTATCCCCTCCCCTATCCGACAATTTAAAACTATTTATTTGAATGATTTAGAGATTAAGGAAATAAATAAGAACGACTTTAGATCCTTAAATAAAGTAGAAATTAATGATTCAATCGTTAGAGTAATTTTTGAAACGGATCAAGAGCAAAGCAATCTGCTGAATAAGGCAACATTAGCAAAACATTTGCTTGAAGAAAAAGGCGCTTTTTTTGTTTCCGACATTGTTCCTTCAAAAGTATTTGATATTTTAAGAAGGAGTGAACTTTCGGAAAAGAACACACCAGAGAAAAATCTGCTTAAGTATCTTGAACAAAATGCAAGACCAAAAGAAAGAGACGAAATAATGAAGGTAGCAATGCCAGTTATAGAAAAGCATTTTGAGGAAGAAAAAAGTGAAGTAAGAGGAATGATGATTCCTCTAGAAATCGAAGTAAATAACTATAGAAATTATAACCATGGGCATTTTAATTTTGAAGACATTTATTATGCTAATGTTACTGGTGAAAATGGAGCAGGTAAGTCTTCTCTTTTTATGGACTCAATCATTGATTGTTTGTATGAAAGCACAAGAGAAGGAAATATCAATGGTTGGTTGTCTAATAAAGAAGGTGTGAAGAGTGGAAGTGTAAGCTTTACTTTTTCCATAGCGGATGACTTATATCGAGTCGTTCGCAGTAGGACAAAATCAGGAAAACTAAGTTTATCACTCTCGTTAAAAAAAGATGGGGACTGGATTAGTTTGTCCAAAGAAAAAACGAAAGACACTCAGGATGAAATAATCAAAATTGTTGGAAATTGTCTATCTCTCAAAAGTAGCGGTCTGGTAATGCAAGATCAATACGGAGTTTTTTTGCAAACCGATAATGTTGATCGAATGAAAATATTGTCAGATTTGTTGGGATTAGAAGTATACGAAAAAATTATGGAATCTTTTAAAGAGGAAATGGTACCTAATAATAAAGAAAAATTTATTCTAGAAAATAAAATTTCAATGATGAATGAAACAATTTCAAAAGGAAAAGAATATGAAAAAGAAATGATCGAAAAGAAATCGGAGCTTGAGCTTGTAATAAAAAGTATTGATAATAGCGAAAAAACAAAAGAAATTCTTGATATGAATAAAACTCATGAAAAAGAAATAGGCTATATTGAAAGTCAGATTAAGATAGTGAATAATGAAGTGGATTCCTTATGTAATGAAAAAAAGAAGTTGATGGAGGACATCAATTGTTTAGAAAAATTGCTTTCAAATAAAACTGAGATTATTAAAGGAGCAAAAGAAGTTGAAAAATTAGAGAAAGAAATTTTTCTATTATCACCTATAAAAAAAGAAGAATTATTAGTTCAGAAAAAAGAAATTGAGAGCTATGATATTGATATCTTAGAGAAAAAAAAGGAAAGAGTAAGTATTCTTAAAAAATTAGAGGAAAAAAAGAATGAACTAAGCAATAAAACTTTATTTGAAACATTAGTTAATGAAAACAGAAAAGCTATGAAAGAAAAGACTGCTTTTCTATCAAGAGAAAAAGAATTCATGAATCTATCGATGACTTACAAATCAGAAGAAAAAGATTACACAAACATAGTTACTGCGTTTGAAAATGAGTATTTAAGGAGACGTAAGAAGTATAAAGATTTTGAGAAAAACAGAGTATTAGTTGAAACTTCCGGTTGTAAGGGTAAAGTTTCTTGTCCTTTTATTAATAAAGCAAAAGAAGAAATAGAAGAAATGAAAAATCTAAAAAACGAATCCATAGAATGGAAAGCTAAAGAAATAGAAAAAATAGAAGAGAAGAAAATTATCTGCATCGAAATGAAGAAGGTATTAAAAGATTTAGCATTTGATCCAAACGAAATCGTTGAGATTGAAGAAAGAATCGAAAGTAGTAAAAATGCAGAAAAGAAACTTGCTAAGCTGGAAGAAGTGGAAAACCAAGTTTTGGACCTTAGTAATTTTTGTAAGAAACTAGAATTAAGCATTGCTGATATGGTGAAAAAAATGAATAAAATGAAAAGCAAATATAATTCTGATATTCTAGTATACAAGGAATACAAAGAAAAAGCAGAAAGACTTGAAGAAAATATTAAATATAAAAGTCTTTTTATTGAATTGAAAGAGGCATTAACTAGAAATACATTATTAAAAGAACAAGTTGAAAAAAATACTAAAAATCTTAGTATCAAAAATGTAGAGATGAATAACTTAAAGCAGGAAATAAAAAAAATTAATGAAAAAATCATTAAAGTTGAGCTGATTGATGGTTTGGAAGAAAAATTAACCAAAGATAAGGAAAGGATGAAAGATTTAACAAAAGAAATAATTAAGTTAGAGTTAGGTTTAGAGGAAATTCAAAGCGCAAGCAAAGAAGAAAGGTTATTAAGAGGAAAGTTAGAAAAAGTTTCTTTGTTGTTGACACATCTAAGCTTTTTGAAGAATGCCTTTTCATACAATGGTATCCCCCATCAAATAGCAAAAGAGCAGATTTTTTTGTTAGAACAAAGAGCAAACTTAATTCTTTCTGGTATGACATATGGAAAAACAAGTCTCAGATTTAAGACGGAGAAAATAATTCGATCAGGAGGAAAAAAGGAAATTCCAACACTTGATGTTTATATTAACGATGATGACATAACACTTCCCTTTCAAAGTAAAAGTGGAGGTGAAAGAGTCAAAGCAAGCTTAGCTGCTATTCTAGCTTTAGCGGAGATTAATGCGCATAATGCAGTTTTGCAGTATGGGTTTTTATTTATTGATGAACCCCCCTATCTAGATGAGAGTGGGATAGAATCATATTGTGATGCATTAGAAAACATAAAGGGCATGTTTCCAAATAAAAAAATTTTAGCCATAACACATGAAAAGAGTATGGCGGCAAGATTTGATCAAACTATCGAAATTATTAAGAATGAAGAAGGACCTTTTATAAAAAGGAGGTAGCAATGAAAATCAGATTAGAAAAAAAAGAAATTAGAATTGGAAAAACAGAGGGCATCTTAATGTTTTCAGGTTTAGATCTAGAAAAAAATCAAATTTTTAATTATATTATGAGAGAACCTGAAATTATCTCAAAACTAAGAAATGTTTTAGAAAACCACGAGGAAATTGAGTTGGAAATTTACGGAAAGAAAGTTGAGTTTAGAGGAAAAACTTTTTTTGAAATTTTAAACTACTTCCCCTGTTTGAAGAAAAAGTATTTCTTAGGTTATATGGAATTAGATGACTTAATAAAAAACAAAGAAAAGATAAATGAATTTTACTAAGGAGGTGTATATGAAACCAACAGAAATGTTTATTAATAAAAAAATGGACCTTTTATATGTAATCTTAAAAAAAAGTGGGATTGTAAGCTTTGAGCTATTAAATAATCCCATTAAAAACTTAACGAACGTAAAAGTAAAGTTATTAGATGATCCAGACTATCCATTTGCAATCGTTGATGTTGAAGAAGGGACACTTCAAAAGTTTAGTAAGGGAAATGCTGAAAAAATAAAAAAAGGTATTTCTATTATAAATAATAATGTTTTAACTTCATCTGAATCTACAAAACAAAGTGAATTTTCAAAGGAGAGAAGGGATATTGTTCTCAATTTTGAACCTTTAGCTAAAGAATGGGAGATGGACAATTTAAATTATCTGTTACAATTGATCGCAAATAATGAGAAAAGTTTTTTGATACCAAACGAAAGATTGAATTTGGATCAAAGAGCTTACCCTGACATAATTAGGGTACTCATTAAAAGTAAGATAATAAAGAGTGGAGATCCTCAAATAGAAGGGATTTGGTGTGAATTGTAATAAAAAAAGCTTGGTTAAATACCAAGCTTTTTTTTTAGTGAGGTAGTGTAAATAATTTTGTGTTTTCTCGTTTTCCAGATTAATGAAAAATACACAATTGAAAAATTGCAATGAAAATATAAGTTTTAAACTATGAATCCATTTTTGCACATGATTCGAAGGCTGTCAATAGCGATCATT
>JBOFGH010000007.1:0-23905 GCA_051649025.1 Eubacteriaceae bacterium | reverse complement strand
GATAGAATATATACAATATTACAATGAAAATCGAATACAAGAAAAGTTAGGATATGTATCTCCAATAGAGTATCGTGAGAATACAGTTTCCTAACTTACGCTTTTTTCTTAAAGTCTCATCTGACTAGGTCAGTTCCGTTTATCCTTGCATGCTTTTTTTATTTTGGTTATCTCAGCTTCATTGGAATTCCTGAAATTGTAAAGTAGACTTCGTTAGCTTTTCCAGCAACCAATTGATTCATTCTCCCTGCGATATCTCTAAAATAGCTTCCTAGCTTATATGGGGGCACTAACCCTAATCCAACTTCATTAGAAACAAGAATGAGGTTTTTATCCTTACATATTTCCAAAAGGCTTTCGACTTGATTCTTAATTAATTCTTCAATTTCTCCAATTTTTGCCATTGAACACGTATCATAATCCACTGGAAAATCAAGCATATTATTTGTTACCATCACCGTTAGACAATCAAAAAGAACCACTTCCGCCTCTTGAAAAACTTTATTCTCTCCCATGGTTTCAAAATTCTTGTATTGTTCTATGGTTCCCCATGCTTCCGAACGTTGTGCTTGATGCTTTGCAATTCGATCTTTCATTCCATCATCAAAAGGAATGGCTGTTGCAATATAGACGACGCTTTTTCCTGAATCCTCTGCTAATTTTTCTGCGTAGGTGCTTTTACCACTTCGTGCACCCCCTGTTATGAATACAAGATCTCCCATACTTATCCCCTCCATTGACTTAAACAATTCATTAGGTAATGATTGTCTTTTTCTTTTTTAATGGCAATTCTAAAATAAGTTTCATCTAATCCATGAAAATCTTCACAGGTTCGAATGATCACCTTTTTCTTTTCTAGAAAACTCACGAGTTTCCCTAAATTTCCCTGTTTAATCTGGCACAGATGAAAATCCGCATCACTTTTATAAACATTTAAATAATCGAAAGACTTTAGTTTATTATATACTTCATTTCTTTCATTCTCAATATATCTTTTCGTTACTTCTTTATATTCCTTTTCATCAAGTATTTTCTTAATGACTCCAAGAGCAAGAGCATTGATTGTCCAAGGCTCTTTATATTTCATCATTTTTTTGATGATTTCTTTAGATCCTAAACCATAACCAACTCTCAATCCAGGGAGTCCATAAAATTTTGTTAATGAACGTAATAAAAACAAGGGATTTCTCTCTTTTAAAATTAATTCTAACCCATCTTCCTCTGAGCTAAAATCGATAAAAGATTCATCAATAAACCAACAGACTTCTTTCGGTGAAAAATCCATTAAATCCTCAATAAATTTTTTGGAGTAAACAACCCCAGTCGGATTATTAGGATTGCATAAAAAAACAGCTTTAGGCCCATAATTTTCAATTTCCAACCTTAATTTTTGGGGATCTATTCTAAATTTTTCAGATTTGGTTAAAACAAAATCTTTAATCTCCCAGCCGTATAATGAAAGGGCCCGTTCATACTCATTAAAGGTTGGCTGAATGATTAAGGCTTTTGGTTTCTCTTCATTACAATCTGCCTCTAAACTTCTTGCAAATAAATAAATTAGCTCGATAGCACCGTTTCCTAAAATTAGATGCTTAGGATCAATCCCCAAATCTTTTCCAAGCTTTCTCAGATTTGATTCTCCTGATATTTCTGGATATTTTTCAAGGGTATTCATGGACTGAACCAATACCTTCTCTAAATTTTTGGGCATACCAAATGGATTAATATTAACACTAAAATCTAAAACATCAGGGTCTTCTCCATGATATCCACCATGCTTATTCATAATGTTTCCTTTCGTTAAAACAATAAAACGATCATTACAATTGCAACGCTCACTAAGATAACAAGAATTTCGCTTTCAAACATAATACTGATGGTATCTCTAATATCCTGTGGAAACAAGTCATTCTTAGCATCCCCAATGGACGGTTTCTCCATAACTTCTCCAAAATAATGATTTGCTCCCCCAAGTCTTATTCCTAGCAAACCAGCAACAGCAGACTCCGGATGCCCTGAATTTGGACTTTTATGATTTTTTCGATCCCGTTTTAAAATTCGAAAACCATCTTTTCCATCAAATCCTAAAAACATTCCAGCAAAAACCATAAAAATACTGCCGATGCGTGCTGGAATAAAATTCAGAATATCATCTAATTTTGCAGATGCAAATCCAAATTCTTTGTAAGGCTCTTGTATATACCCTACCATGGAATCCAAGGTATTAGTCCCTTTATAAAGCATTACTAAAACCACTGGATTTAACCAATCTACAGGCATAAAGATTCCAAGAAAAAGAAAAAACAATGGCGCTAAAACACCATCAATGGTATTTTCAGCAGTGGTTTCTACGGTTCCCCGTATGATTTCATTTTCATTGAGATTTTCTGTATCTCTCCCTACTAAATAGCTTAATTGAATTCGAGCCTTTGGAATATCCTTTTGAAGCAATGCCTGCCAAACTTTTTTTACTTCATTCCCTAAAGTTCTTTCTGCTAATGAGGTTAGCACTAAATAGAAATTAAACAACAAAAATAAACCAAAGTTAACCTTTAACAATAATGTTTGAATTCCATAAACAAGAATAAAAGTGATTAACAACACACAAAAAACAAGTAAAAATCCTTTTTCCTTTTTTTGTTTTCCCTTGTTAAGCCGTTTATCCAAAAAATGGATTAACTTTCCCATAGCCACCACTGGATGCGGTAACCATTTTGGGTCTCCTATAATCCAATCTACAAAAATTCCAATAATGATAAGGCAGTACCAATAACCCCATCCAATCGCCTGGGGGAAGGCATAATCGACACTCACTCCATTACTCTCCAATAATTTCCATAATTTTTTCTAAATCGATGTTTTCTTCCACCGTTTTTGCCAATAAATCATATTGTTCTTCTTTAAAAGCTTTATAATTAAATCCATCGGCTTCTGTTTCAAGATTTTTCAGAGCTTTTAATTTCTCAATAAGTTTTTCTCTAAAGATATCATTATCAAAAATCCCATGTAAATAGGTTCCCATCACCAAACCATTTTCTGCTATCAACCCATCTTTCCTACCATCTTCCAAAGTAGCAAAGAACTTTTCTTTATGATTGCTTTCGCTTTCTCCCATATGAATTTCGTAGCCCTCTACTATAATGTCATCAAGGTTGATCCCCATAAAATTTCCATGTAATTTTCCTGAAGTTCGAATTGTTCTTTTTTCTTCTCCTAGGGTAGTCACGCAATTTAGGAATCCTAAGCCTTCAACCCTCCTCTTTGTTGATTCAACCCCAAATGGGTCGCAAATTTCTTTTCCTAAAAGTTGAAAGCCCCCACAAATCCCAATAATTGGGGTTCCTTCTTCGTAGATTTTTTTTATTTCCTTTGCCATGTTTGAGTCAATTAAACTCAAGCAATCATCAATTGTATTTTTACTCCCTGGAATCACTAATAAATCGGGGTTTCCTTGTTGGAGCTCCCTTTGGTTATTGTAATACTCCAAATTTACTTCTGGATGCATCTCAAGGGCAGTACAATCTGTAAAGTTTGATAAATGTGGTAGCCTTACCACTCCAATTTTAATAAGCCCCCCCCCCTGGCGGTCGAAGCGTTCGGTTACGCTATCTTCGTCGTCAATCACAAGATGTTGATAGGGGATTACCCCTAAGCAAGGGAGCTTAACCTTTTCTTCAATCATCTTAATTCCTGGTTTTAATAGTTCCACATCTCCCCGAAATTTATTGATAATAAAGCCTTTAATTCTTTTTCTCTCCTCTGGCTCTAAAAGCATAATCGTTCCATAAATGGATGCAAAAACCCCACCTTTATCAATGTCGCCAATAAGGACGACCGGAGAATCGACAATTTCAGCCAGTCCCATATTCACAATGTCATTTTCACGTAAATTAATTTCTGCTGGACTCCCTGCCCCTTCAATGACAATAACATCTCGATCTTTTCCCAATGAAGTGTACGCTTCTTTAATCACTTCAATCAGTTGTGGTTTATGGTGATGGTAAAAACTTGCTTCCATATTTGCCACAGCTTTTCCCATAACAATAACCTGACACCCAATATCCGAATTAGGTTTTAATAGAATTGGATTCATTTCTACCTTCGGTTCGATACGCGCGCACTCCGCTTGAACCACCTGAGCCCTTCCCATTTCCTTACCATCCAAAGTAATAAAAGAATTAAGGGCCATATTCTGGGATTTAAAAGGGGCAACTTTAAGACCTCGGTTATTTAAAATTCGACACATTGCTCCTGAAATCAAGCTTTTTCCTACCGAAGAACCCGTTCCTACAAACATAATATTTTTTGTCATCTCTTAACCTCATATTTTGAAAAAATTTTACACCCACTACTTTTGTGATTGTTTCCTTTATTTTAGAACACTAGCGAAAGTTCTTTGATGATCTCTTCAATACTTGAAACCACTCTCGGATAAATGATCTCAGGACGGCGAATAAAAATAACTTCTGTTTTGGTTTGTATCGCCCCAGCAATTTTCTCCTCAACCCCTCCTACATCCCCGCTATCCTTTGTTACTAAAAATTTAATATTGTATTCCTTCATCATCCCAACATTCATTTCTATTGAGAAAGGTCCTTGCATTCCAATGATATTCTTAGGCTGGTATCCCAAGCTTTCACATTTTTTTAACACCCCTGATGTTGGGAGAACTCGAATGTAGGTACGGGATTTTGGAAGTTTGTCAAATAATTCAAGAAAACGACTTCCTGTGGTAAGAAGGACGTTTCCCGTGGTATTTTTCATTGCTTTAAGCAAATAATTCTGTGCCTCTTCATAGTTGTCAAATGAAGGGCTTTTTTCCCCAAATTTAATTGAAGAAGGTCTTTCCAATCGTATATAATCAACCCCGATAGCCTCACAAACCCAAATAGCATTTTGTGAAATTTCTTTTGCATAAGGATGGGTTCCATCAATACAAAGATCAATATCGTATGCAACCATGGTTTCCCTTAATGTTCCACTATCCAATTGTCCCCATATTTTTGTAAGTCTTGGATGATCACTCATTTTTTCAACACCAATGTTTGATAATGCAGAATAACAAACTTCCTTCCCACATTCTATCAAAACATCAGTAAGTTGTCGACTATCCAAGGTTCCACCAAGGACTAAAATCATACCTCATAACCTCTAGGGGTAATCATTCTTAGGGAATCTTTTGTAATGTAGGTTTTAGAGTTGCCAATAATCACCATGGAAAACATATCAATATCTTCCTCTGTCATGTTTTTTAATGTTGTAATCACATAAGATTCGTTCATTCGTTTTGCATTCCGAACAATTCCAACAGGTGTTTCAGGTGATTTATATTTAAGTAAAATCGCCTGAGCCATTTCAATATTATGAGGTCGTCCTTTGCTCTTTGGATTATATAAGGCGACCATAAAATCCCCTTCTCCCGCACAAATCAATCGCTTTTCAATCACAGACCACTCCGTAAGAAGATCGCTTAGACTAATGACCACATAATCATGCATCAGTGGAGCCCCTAGGGTTGAAGCCGCCGCGTTTGCAGCTGAAATCCCAGGAATAATTTCTACCTCCACTGTGCTATTTTTCCCTTCTAGGATTTCAAGCATAATTCCAGCCATTCCATAAACCCCAGGATCTCCGCTACTCACTAAACAAACTGTTTTTCCTGTTTCTGCAAGCTCTAAAGCTTTTTCGCAGCGATCCACTTCCCGGCGCATCCCAGATGACAAGACTTCTTTGTCTTTAATTAAATCCTCAATAATTTCAATATAAGTTTTGTACCCGATAATAATATCAGCTTCTTCCAAACTTGCTTTTGCCGCAGCTGTCATATGTTTATAAAGTCCTGGACCAATCCCAGTGACTGTAATTTTTCCCATATTAATTCTCCATTACTTATTATTTTATCGTTCTTAATCAAAGACGCTTCCTTACTCTGACCAAACTGAAAGGGTTATTCCATCAATTTTTTGCTTTTCCAATAAACATTTTCCAAAACCAGAGGCCACATATCCACAAGGTTCACTCACTGCATAAAGACCCGTTGTTTCAAAAACAAATTCCGAGGCTTCAAATCTACTTTGAACCATTTGTACCATTGGATGGGGTACAATTTTTATTTTTGCTTTAAAAAAAGCACAGGCTTCAATGATCCCTGGCTCTTCTGATTTTAATTCAATGGTACTAAATAATTTAACGCCTTTTTCATTTAGTTCTAAGGCCTCTAGGGTCGTCTTAACGGCCTCAATAATGCGACTTCCTGGGGTATTTTTTCGGCAACCAATTCCGATAACGATTTTCTTAGGAACAAGTTTTACACTTGGTAACCCCATCTCAATATTTTTCTGACTGATTGATGTATAAATGATTCCAGACGCCTCACCCAAATGATCTGTTTTTTCTACTAATTTAATGTTCTGGGGAAGAATAATACCTCTAAGATCAACTTGTTCATCATTTACAAACAGCACTTCTTCATCATTGAGAATCAGTGCTGTTATATTCTTGGCATCTGTAAAATTATCAATGCAACAACCAATTTTTTCCCCTAAAATATCAACTGCCAAAGATCCTTTAACATCAGTTCCTGTTGTAATCACTGCCTGTGCACCCATACGTTCTGCCACTAGACGTGCGGCATCATTGCCTCCCCCTAAATGCCCAGAAAGAAGGCTAATCACATAGTCTCCCTTTGTATCTATTACCAAAATTCCAGGATCCACCGATTTATGGTCTAAATGAGGAGCAATCGCTCTTACAACAATTCCTGTTGCCATTAAACAACAAATAATCCCATGTTTTCTCATGGTTTTATCCATAAATGAACTTATATCCCCCTCAATAAGTTCCATTCCTTCTTTTGCATACTTTTCTTTTGTATAAAGGGTACATTGTTTATCTTCCAAGTGTTTCCTTAAACGGGTGGCAAGGACCACACTATCCCTGCTTAATGCCACAATTGCCCAGCTTTCTTTTTTCACTTTATTTTGTTCCTTGACGATATTCATGGGTAAAACTTGGATCATACAATTTTGACAGACTATAATCTTTTCCTAAAAAATCTCCTACTAAAATCTGGGCCGTCTTTGTGATCTTTTCTTCCTTCACTTTTTTAGCAATGGTTTCAAGCGTTCCTAAAACAATTTTCTGATCCTCCCAAGTAGCTCTTTGTACCACTGCAACAGGTGTTGTTACTGGGTAATGGGTGCATAAACGTTTCACAACATCATCAATCATTTGCACCGATAGAAAGATTGCCATAGAAGCTTGATGGGAAGCTAAACTCTCAAGTTTCTCACTTTCAGGCACTGGCGTTCTCCCTTCTAAACGGGTACAAATTACAGTTTGAGAAACATCGGGTAATGTAAATTCTTTTTTCAGAACTGCTGCGGATGCAACAAAAGAACTTACTCCAGGAATCACTTCATAGGGTATCTCTCGTGCATCTAAACGATCCATTTGCTCTCTAATTGCCCCATAAATAGATGGATCTCCAGTATGCACTCGAGCAATTTTCTTTCCTTCTCGGGTTCCTCTTTCAATCACTTCAATCACTTCGTCCAGTGTCATTGATGCAGAATTAAAAATCTCTGCTCCTAATTGATGTCCAGCAATGATCTCTTTATTAACTAAAGATCCTGCATAAATAATTATTTCAGCCTCATTTACAATCCGTTGTCCCTTCACTGTAATTAGCTCTGGATCTCCTGGACCTGCCCCGACAAAATATACAATATTCATTAATTCTTTCTCCTTAATTCTTTAATAGTCCCCATTACTCACAGATTTTCCTGCTTTTAAATGTTCCAAAAATAGCTGTTGGATCCCTTGATATTCCCCTAGTCCCTCTAAAATACAAGACACTTTAAAGCCCTGTTCTTCTAAAATTGTTTTCCAAGATTCTTCTTCATCGCTAGCCATATCATTGATTGCATGATCTCCTGCTACAAGCATAAAAGGCGCCAGGTAAATTTTCTTATAATTTTTTTCTTTTAAAATAGGCACTAAATTTTCCAACTCTGGAAACCCTTCAACCGTTCCAACATAAATATCTTTGTGCCCCTTTAATTTAAACATATAATCCAAACACGGGTAGGTTGCATTGGCATGATGATCACTTCCGTGTCCCATGTAAATAATAGCTTCATCCTTCTTAAGTTTTGGTAATTTTTTCATCACCACATCCACGGTTTGTTCATAATCTTCCACCGTTGTTAACAGAGGTTTCCCTAAAGTGAGGTATTTAAAATCCTTCTCAAATTCCTTAATTTCTTTTAGGGTAAGATCATACTCATACCCATTAATAATATGGGTGGTTTGGCAATCCACTTGGGTATAGCCCGCCTCTTTAATTTTTTCCAAGGCTTCCTTTGGTAAATCAACGATTTCCCCATCTCGTTTTTTTAATTTATTTACGATCATTCGGGAGGTAAAAGCTCTAAAAAAATCATGCTCTGGATAAGATTTTCGGAGAAATTTTTCAGTTGCCTCAATTGTCTTTTTTCGGGTTTCAAGATAGGATGTCCCAAAACTAATCACTAATAATGCTTTTTTTTCCATGGTGCCCTCTTTCATTTTACTATTTAACATTTAATCCCTAGTTAAATTAACAAGCGCAATGCTTTGTAATGATCTCTAATTGTTTTTTCTAAATCTTCTATACAATGTGCCGCCGAAAGAAAAATACCCTCAAACTGAGCTGGCGGAAATAAATTCCCTAAATCTAACATGGTTTTGAAATATTGGGTATAAGCCTTTGTGTTTGACGACATCACTGCAGTGTAACCATTAATTTCTTGGTCTGTAAAAAATAAACAAGTCATCCCCTTTACTCGAACCATTTTAGCTTTTACCCCAGTTTTTTTAATATTTTCATTAAAACCAGCCTCTAAAAATTTCGCCTTATTTTCCAATTCTTGATAAATATCTTGATGATCTCTCAAATATCGTAATGTATTTAATCCCATTTTCATAGCAATTGGATTCCCTGAAAGAGTTCCTGCTTGGTAGACTCCACCGAGAGGGGCCACAACTTCCATGATTTCCCGTTTTCCACCATAGGCACCAACGGGCATTCCTCCACCGATGATTTTTCCTAGAGTGGTCAAATCCGGTGTTACTCCCAAAAATTCTTGAGCGCCTCCATACCCTAGGCGAAACCCTGTGATTACTTCATCGAAAATCAGTAAAGCCCCTTCTTCTCTAGTCATTTCACGTAATGCTTTTATAAAGCCAATGTCTGGGGGAACCACTCCCATATTTCCAGGAACTGGCTCAACAATAATCCCAGCTATTTGTCCTTTGTTTTCAAGAAAAAGTTTTTTAACGGATTCAATATCATTAAAACTTGCTACCAAGGTATCCTTTGCAGTCCCAACAGTGACCCCCTCACTTGTTGGCACTCCAAAGGTAAGGGTTCCAGAACCTGATTTCACTAAAAGGGAATCTCCATGTCCATGATAACATCCCTCAAATTTTATAATCTTTTCTCGCTTTGTATATCCCCTTGCTAAACGCAAGGCACTCATGGTTGCTTCTGTTCCAGAACTCACCATCCGCACCATCTCCATTGAGGGATACGCCTTTGAAATCAACTCAGCCATTTCAATTTCGATTTGGGTTGGTGCTCCAAAACTTGTTCCTTTTTCAAGGGCTTCTTGAATCCCGTCAAAATAAACCGGGGAAGCATGCCCTAAAATTAAAGGTCCCCAGGAACAAATATAGTCGGTATACTCATTTCCATCCACATCAACTATTTTTGACCCTTTCCCATGGTCAATAAAAATCGGGGGCATTTCAACCGATTTAAAAGCACGAACAGGACTATTTACTCCCCCAGGAATCACTTTTTCCGCTTCTAAAAATAATTTCTCAGATTTTTCTCGATTCACATTTCACTCCATTTTCTTTCGACGCTTAGGAATACCAAGGCATTTACCCTTGGTATTTCCTAATCATCTCTTTTAGTTCTTTTGCAAAGTAAGTAATAATAATATCTGCCCCTGCTCTTTTGATTCCTAAAATACTTTCAAAAATAGCCCTTCGATCCATTAATTTTTGATCAACCGCATTTTTTATCATCGCATATTCGCCACTGACCTGATATGCTGCCATTGGCAAATCAGAAAGGGCTTTTCCTTTGGCAATCACGTCGAGATATGGCATTGCTGGCTTAACCATTACAATATCTGCCCCTTCCTCAAGATCCAGTTTAATCTCTTTTAAGGCTTCCCGAGGATTGCCAGGATCCATTTGATAACTTCGTCGATCCCCAAAAGCTGGCGCCGAATTTGCCGCTTCTCTAAAAGGTCCATAGAAACTTGACGCAAATTTTGCCGAATATGCCATAATTGGAATACTTTCAAACCCTTCTTGGTTTAGGGTTTTTCTCATCTCTCCAATGCGACCATCCATCATATCTGAAGGAGCAACCATATCCGCCCCAGCTTTCGCATGACTTAGAGCCACTTGACTCAATACCTCGAGGGTTTTCTGTCGATTAATTTCCCCGTTTTTTTCAAAAAAACAACAATGTCCATCGCTTTTGTATTCACATAAACAAACATCGGTAATCACAAACATCTCTGGATCTGCTTCTTTAATCACGGGAATCCCTTTCTGTACCAACCCATTTTCAATGAATGCTGGCGTCCCTTCCTCATCCTTCTCATCGGGAACTCCAAATAAAATCACATAACGTATTCCAAGACGCTTTAGTTTTAAGACTTCCTCTTTTAATTGATCGAGTGACAAGTGAAATTGATCTTTCATTGAACTAATTTCTCTTCGAACCCCTTGTCCATCCACAATAAATAATGGATAGACAATGTCATTCATTGAAATTTGGGTTTCACAGATTAAATTTCGTATCCCATGATTTTTTCGTAATCGTGTTGGTAACATTTCCTTCTCCTTTACTTTAAGACATCCTTCATTATGCATTCAATCACGCCATCAATCGTGTATTCTTCCGCTTCCCCGTGAAGGCTTATTCCAAACTCATGACATTTTTTTGAAGTCTGTGGACCAATGGAAACACACTTTGCACGATTAATCCACGCTAGGTTTTCAGATCCAACTTTTTCTAAAAAGTAGGCCACTGTTGTTGAGCTTGTAAAGGTAATATAATCAATTTCTTCATTTCTCAGCGCTTCAACAGGATTAAATCCTTCTTGGGATTCTCTCATTGTTTCATAGGAATGAACCTCATCAACTTCACAAATTTTTGAAAGCTCTTCTGCAATATAAATTCTCGCATTTTTTGATCTTGGAATTAAAATTTTTGAAGTCGATGTTAGCAAGGGACTTAATCCTGCCACAAGCTCCTCACCAACATATTTTTCAGGTACAAAATTAGGATTAATCCCATACTTTTTCACTGCTTTTCGGGTGCCTTCTCCAATGGCCGTTACATGAATCTTTCCAAGGTTTCGGCTATCCATTTGACACCGTTCCAAGGATTCAAAGAAAAGTGTCACTCCATTAACACTGGTTAAGATAAGATGGGTGTAACCATCGATGTTTCTTACCTTCTCATCACAAACTTCTTGATTTATAGGAACAATTTTAATGGTCGGATATTCCACTGGGTTCCCTCCCAATGCCATTATTTTTCGTGACATTTGAGAGCTTTGCTCCCGGGATCTGGTAACCATAATATTTTTCCCAAACAAGGGTTTTTTATCAAAAAAATTAAGTTTCTCCCTTTTTTTAACAACATCGCCGACTACAATTAAACTCGGAGCCGTTATTTTTTCTTGGGTGACAATCTTAAAAATTGTTTCCAAATTCCCAACGACCACCCGTTGATGTGGCGTTGATGCCCGATGAACCACTGCAACAGGAGTTTTGGGGTTCATGCCATTTTCTATCAGAGAAGAACAGATTTTTTCGAGGTTCCTTACGCCCATTAAAAAAACCAAAGTTCCTTTTAATTTTCCTAGGACAGGCCAATCGATACTGAGATCCCCTTCATTTTCTGAGTCCTTTAAATGTCCGGTAATCACATGAAAGGAGGTGTTGCAATCGCGATGGGTAATGGGAATTCCTGCATAAGCTAATCCCCCGATTGCAGAGGTAATACCTGGAATTACTTCAAAATAAATGCCAGCCTCATGGAGAGCTTCTCCTTCTTCGCCACCCCGACCAAAGACATAGGGGTCTCCTCCTTTTAAGCGAACCACATTATTTCCTGCCTTTGCTTTCTTTACCAATAGCTCATTAATCTTCTCTTGTGGCATAGCATGGTTTCCAGCACGTTTTCCAACATATATAATTTCTGTTTCCTCTTTTGTTAGTTTTAAAAAGCTTTCATTAACCAAGGCATCATAAACCACCACATCCGCTTTTTCTAAAACCTTCATGGCTTTTATGGTTAAAAGTTCAGGATCTCCACATCCTCCACCGGTAAGAAAAACTTTTCCCTCTTTTGGGTGAACTTCTTTATAACACGCCATGGCACATTTTTTGCCAAGAGCCTTGGCATTTTGAATTTCACCCGCCACTGTTTTCATAACCACTCTGGTTCCGTCCTCCAAACCATAAAGCCCTGTAATTTTAAGTCCCTCTCCTTTAGGCTTCACATCGCAATAAACACCAACGGGAATGTGACAATTCCCATTCAGTGTTTTTAAAAAACTTCGCTCTGCTTCCATCTGTATTCTGGTTTTTTCATCTGATATGGTTGCCATTAGTGCCTTAATCCCATCATTGTCCTCCCTCACTTCAACCCCTAAAATCCCTTGGGTTGGGGCTGGAACAAAATCATTAAGATCTAATGGAACCATATAATAACCGTTTTTTTCAAAATCCTCAACTAGCCCTAGACGATTTAAACCTGCTGCTGCTAAAATAATGCCATCTAAGTTTTCTTCAAACATTTTTCGTATTCGAGTATCCACATTTCCACGAATTCCAGTTACTTTGATATCGGGTCTTAAATTTTTGACTTGATAAGATCGCCGTTTACTTCCAGTGCCAATGACACTCTTTTGTGGTAATTCAAATAAGGATTTTACTTGATGTGGGGTAATAAGAACATCTCTCGGATCTTCTCGCTTAGGAGGATCCGTTAATACTAATCCCTTTGGCAGCCTTGAGGGCATATCTTTCATACTATGGATGGCCATGTCAATCTCATTTGATAGCAAAGCTTCTTCTAATTCTTTGGTAAAAAGTCCTTTATCCCCAATTTTATCCAAAGGCTTATTTTGAACTAAGTCCCCTTTGGTTTTTATAATTACCATTTCAAATGTGATGCTCGGATTATTTTTCTTGAGAACATCGATCAACCATTGACTCTGTTTTATTGCAAGAGCACTCCCCCTTGTTCCAACCTTTACATTCATTTATTATCTCCCGTTCTTTCATTTTTGTAATTGTCAAAAGTCTCTAAAAATTCCCTAAGCTCTAAAAGTGACCAGTATGGCATTTCCCTAAGGATTTCTCTTTCTTTATTTTCTTTTAAAATTCTTTTCCGACATTCTTTTAGTCGTTTAATTCTTTCAATGTAAGATTCATCATACTGAACGGCAAGATCTTTTAAAATACTTTTCGTTAAACTAGGACTTGCCCCTTCCGTACATACCGAAATACTTAATTCTCCACGTCGGAGGGTTCCTGGAAAAATAAAATCCGAGTCCTCAGGTGCATCACTTCGATTACATAAGATTCCCAATTCTTCGGCATCTTTTTTAATTCTGGCATTTAACTGCTTATCATTAGTAGCCACGACTACTAATGCCATCCCACGAAGATCCTTGGGTTCATATTTCTTTTTAATGAATTTTAAATTAGAATTTTGAATCTCTTTTATTCTATCCGAAAACTCAAGACCCAAACAAAAAACCTGTCCTCCATTTTCTAAAAGTATTTCCACCCGTTTGGTTCCAATTTTCCCCGCTCCCACAACAAGTATCCTTTTGTTTTTAAGATTAAACAATAATGGCAACATTATTCGTCTCCCTTTATGGTATCACTCTTTTTTTCTTTCAGTAAATAACCTAAAGCTTTCTCAATCTCTAAAATGTCTTCTTCCTTTTCAAGTAATTTTAGTTGTCTAATTGAAGGCATTACCATTTGTCGAAATTTAGAATGTACAATTTTAGAAAGAAAATTCGCATCTTTTTTTTCTAACTCAAGACCCTGGGACAAAATCCCAATGGTTTCTTCTGCAATTTTCCAAGATCTATCGTTTAAAGCCTTTACCATATGATCGACCTTTGCGTTGGTAATCCATTCAAATAAAGCATCAATTTCTTTTTCAATTTCTATGCTAATTTTTTCTGCGATCTCCCGACGATAATCCATCTTTTCATCGATTCTCTCTTTAAAGTGGTCAATGGTTAATAATTCGATTTGGTTCAATTCTCCAATTTTTTCGTCAATATCCCTCGGTAATGCTAAATCCATAATGATCAAAGGTTTTTTTCGTTCTGGCATCTTTTCCGCCCTTAAAATCAGATGAGGCGATGTTGTTGCAGAAATGATTACATCCATCTCGGTGCTTAATGCATAACGATTTTCATAATCCAATATTCTTACATTTTCATGGATATGAGCACAATGATCCATATGATGAAAGGTTCTATTGGTCATAAATGGATTCTTAAATCCCTCTGCTTTCATATATTGCAAAGCTAAGTTTCCCATTTTTCCAGAACCAATAATCATGATATTCTTCTTTTCATAATCCATAGGAAATCTTCGTTTTATTAACTTAACTGCTGTGGAACTTAGTGAAATTGGGGTCTCCGAAATTTTATATTGGGTTTTTACTTTTTTAGTAAAGGTGATGGCTTCCCTAAAAATTTTTGTCATATATTTTCTTGAACCTTTGGTATTTTGGGCTCTTACCAACGCTTCTTTTGCTTGTCCTAAAATTTGATCCTCGCCTAAGATCATTGAGTCTAGCCCTGATACCACTCGAAAAAGATGGATAAGTGCCTCTCTTCCTTTGAGTTCAAAAAGATAGGGAGCAAGTTCCGAAGATTTTTTTTCTAAATAAAACTGTTTCAGTTTTTCGTTGGAAGTTTCCTCGTCCTTGGTGATCACATAAATTTCACTGCGATTACAGGTTGAAAGAATTAAAACCTCTTCAATGGACTCCTCTTGTAACAACTCTCGAATTCCTTCATTTGTTGTTCTGTGTATAAAAGCACCTTTTTCTCTTATTTCTAAGGGACATTTTTGATGATTTATTCCAACGATAATAAGTTTCATAATAATTTTCCCTCTTTTTCTAAAAGATCAAGACTACGATACCCAGCGATTCCAAAAATTCTCTCCAAACGGGTCATCGTCGCTTCTTCTAAACTTGCTTTTTGCAGTGCTTCACGGTTTTTGAAAACTTGGGTAGTTTCGCCCTGACAAAGAATTTCTCCTTGGTGCAGAATATAAGTATAATCACAAAATTCATAGATAAAATCCATATCGTGACTCGATAAAATAATTTTTATCCCAGAATTAATGGCATTTCTTATAATTTTTTTAACTCCTGCCTTACTTTTCGGATCAAGACCTAGTGTTGGCTCATCCATTAAAATTATTTCAGGTTTCATTGCTAAAACCCCAGCCATCGCAACTCTTTTTTTCTGTCCATAACTTAAATACTGGACAGGTCGATTTTCAATCCCTTTAACATCTGTCGCTTCCATGGCTTTTTCTACCCGCCTTCTAATCTCTTCTGGTGGAATTTTCATATTTCTTAAAGCAAACGCAATATCGTCGTATATTTCAGAGTAAAACACCTGTTTGTCTGATTCTTGTATAATCAACCCAATGTGTTTTCTAAAGGCATATAAATCCTTTTTTTTATAAGAAAGTGGTTTTTCTTTAAAATAAACCTTTCCTAAGGATGGTTTGTTTAGTCCAACTAACGTCGACATTAATGTGGATTTGCCAGCCCCATTCTCTCCAATAAAAGCAATACAACTTCCTAAATCCCCATCGATATTTATGTTTTTTAGAGCTTGTGTTCCATCAGGATAGTAATATGTTATGTCTTCTGTTTTAATCATCTAATCAACCTTCCTTAACGCCTATGTGAAAGTCCCCTTGAAATTGCTTTAGTTCCAAAGTTTTTGTCATTCCTTCATAACTATCCATTGCTATAAAAAACAAATTCGAAACAATCATTCCTAAAGATCTTACGGTCGTTCTAAGTCCACAATAACCAAACCTCAAGTTTTGAGCAATGACCATCAATTTTACTTTATTCCAATAATCAAAAATAAATCGATAGGTTAAGATGAAAATTTCGAGAAATGTATTACTAATGTGCGCTTTTTTTAACACTTCTGCAATTTGAGTTGCTGATGTGGTGTAAATCAAAAACAACATACAAGAAACTCCAGACATTGCTCTTAAAAAAACTAATTGTGCTAACTCTATATTATCAGCTGTCATCCCAATCATCAAACCCAAAAAACGAAAAGACCATAAATAACCAGTTTCACCTTGGGAAATAGTAAACAAAAGTGCCAAAACTCCAGGAATAATAAAAATCGAATCAAAAAGAAGGGTGTGAAAGAATATTTTTTTTGGAATCTTAGCAACTCCGATGGTTAACCCTACCATAATCATAAAAACTGCGACCATATAAAGGGGTTGATGAATTAAAAAAACAGAAATAAGAGGGATTAGAGAAACCAAAACCTTTATCACTGGGTTAACTTTATTTAATTTATTTGTGCACGCAAAACGATCGATCATTATTTACCCCTCTTAACTGTTACATTCAATTTTTTAAATTCTTCTTTGCTTTTTTCTTTGATTTTCTTTCAAGGTAACCAAAACAAAGGATTAGTCCTCCAACACCTAAAACTTGCTGAAAAATAAATAGATTCTCTTCCCATTCTCCAGGATCAAAGATATTTTCAAACCACGGGACATAGTTCTCCTCAGTCGATGTAATCGCTTCTTCAGCTGCATCATCGGTTCCTCTAAAGTCGGCATGCGGTAAAAAAATCTGTGGAAGAATGATTAATCCCACGATTAATAAAACAAGCACTATTTTAGAAGCGAGTGATAGTTTCATCTTTTAGCCCCCCTTTTTCATTATATTTAACCAATGTATTAACCACCAAAACAGTGAGAATGCCTTCAATAATCCCTAAAGGAATTTGAGTCACTGCAAAAATTCCTAAAAACTTCGATAAGGCTGTTAAGACTCCTCCCACTGAATCTGGAAATGCTAGGGCTAGTTGGATGGATGTTGTTACATAGGTTAGAAGATCCGCTAAAAAAGCAGCTAAAAAAATGGTTAGTGCTTTCGGACATTTCAATTTCCCTAGTCCCCGAAAGACCCCATACCCGATAAACGAACCAACCACTGCCATTGAAAAAACATTGGCTCCCAAAGTCGTTAATCCACCATGAGCTAACAGTAAAGCTTGAAAAAGCAATGCCATTGTTCCAACCACAACCATTGCAAAAGGCCCTAAAATAATAGCTCCTAATCCAATCCCCGTCATATGAGAGGAGCTTC
This sequence comes from Eubacteriaceae bacterium, assembly GCA_051649025.1. GTDB lineage: Bacteria > Bacillota > Clostridia > Eubacteriales > Eubacteriaceae > Acetobacterium. The sequence continues at coordinate 6,426 of JBOFGH010000007.1, read as the reverse complement.
CAGTAACTGATGGTAATTTAAAAGCGGATAGGGCAAATGTAAATGCAGCCGAAATTGCCAAAAGCACTTTTTTTTCAGGGTGATCTTTAAAGATTTTACCAACACGATACAAACCTATCCCAATAAAAGGAATTGCTAGAATCCACCAAAAGATTGCCCAGCCTAAAGGTAGAAATCCTTCCATAATATGCATTGCCCCTACTGGCTGTGCCCCTAAAATACAAAATAAGAAAAACATTCCAAAAATAATGCCACTCATCTTCATTTTTTTCATTTCTTTCCTCCAAAATAACCTTACGATTTTAAAATAAAATTCTCTCCTAGTAAAATGAAAAATAATAATAAAAAAACCTTCTCTTCTGTAGTTTCTACAGAAAAGAAGGTCAAACCATTCGCTTAAAATAGCAAAAAATACACTGCTATCATATTAACGTTACTAACTTCCCTTTTCCCTAGAAGGATACCATAGTACTTCAACTTAGTAGGTTTCCTGACTTATAGCTTTTATTCTCCTCGTCTTCCCAAGCAAGATGCCCAGTGACATTTTAAGGAGACATAACTAATTACAGTGACCGGATCGCTCTGGATTCTCACCAGATTCCCTCAATGAAATTTCTTCATCCTAAATGAATTTATACATTTTCTATTCAATTGTGTCTCTATTATAACATGAGTTTTTTAAAAGTACAGTTTTTTATTCTCCCTCGGATTATGTTTTTTTTAAGGACATTGCCGATTTTCTGCAAAACTTCCTTAAAAATATGTTACAATTTAAACTAAGGAAATTAAGAAACAAAGGAGAATTAAATTGGGTGGAATTTTTGGGGTCGTCTCTAAAGATGACTGCGTAACAGATTTATTTTTCGGCATTGATTATCATTCGCACTTAGGAACACGGCGAGGTGGTATGGCAGTTTACAATTCTAATGGCTTTGAACGCGCAATTCATAATATCGAAAATGCACCTTTTCGAACAAAATTTGAAAAAGACGTTGTTACCATGGAAGGAACTATCGGTATCGGTTGCATTAGCGACAGTGATCCTCAACCTTTAATCGTTCGTGCTCATTTTGGTAATTTTGTTATTACCACCGTCGGAAGGATTAATAACGATGCTGAACTTATTGATACTGTTTTTAGTAGCCGTCGTTCCCATTTCATGGAAATGAGTGCAGGCAAAATTAACAGCACCGAATTAGTCGCTGCAATTATTGCTTCTCAAGATAATATTTTGGAAGGGATCAAACAAGTTCAAACCCTTGTTGATGGCTCGATGACCATGCTCATTATGACTGAAGAAGGGATTTATGCTTCGAGAGATCGCCTTGGAAGAACCCCTCTGATTATTGGTAAAAAGGAAAATGCTTATTGCGTCGCTTTCGAATCTTTTTCCTATGAAAATCTAGGATACCACGATGCCTACGAACTAGGTCCTAACGAAATTGTATTCATCACATCTGACACCTACGAAGTTATTGAAAAAGCAAAAAAAGAAATGAAAATTTGTGCTTTCCTTTGGACGTACTATGGCTATCCTCCTTCAAGTTACGAAGGAATCAACGTTGAGGAAATGCGGTATCGTTGTGGAGAAAAGCTTGCTGCTCGTGACAAAGATGTCACTGTTGATTATATTGCCGGTGTCCCTGATTCTGGGATCGCTCATGCTATTGGGTATGCCAATGTTTCAGATTTTCCATTTGCTCGGCCATTGATAAAATATACGCCAACTTGGCCTCGAAGCTTTATGCCTCCAACCCAAAGTATGCGTAACCTAATCGCACGAATGAAGCTTCTTTCTGTGGATGCATTAATCAGAAACAAGAAGCTGCTTTTTATTGATGACTCCATTGTTCGTGGGACTCAAATGAGGGAAACCGTTGAATTTTTGTATGAAGGCGGTGCTAAGGAAGTTCATGTACGTTCTGCTTGCCCTCCGATCATGTATGGTTGTAAATACCTTAATTTTTCCCGCTCAACTTCAGAAATGGATTTGATTACACGTCGTGTTATTAACGAACTTGAAGGTGATTCGGTAACCCCAGAAATCATACGGGAATACGCAGATCAAAACTCAGAAAAACATGAGAAAATGGTGTCTATCATTTCAGAGCGTCTCAATTTTACCTCACTCAAATATCACGAATTAGAGGATATGATTGAATCGATTGGGATTGAACGCTGTAAAGTATGTACTTATTGTTGGAATGGGGAAGAATAGAAAAATTTTTTTCCTTAAAAGGTCCAACTTTTTGTCCACATCCTCGGTATTAAAAAAAATCTTGACTATGAAGTGATCCATAACTTCGTAAAAAGTTATACACCTGATCAGAAATGCCAATTAATTTTTCAATATCCAATAGTAATTTCAGTTGTTGTGGAGTATAACTTACACATTGGTCTTTTGTGTAAATTTCATAACTCATTATACTAAAAAAACGCTGTGTTCTAAGAAACTCAGCGTTTTTTCTTAATAGAAGAGTTTTTTACAGCCCCCTAAAATTCTCACATATACTTTATTCTAATTTAAACTTTCACATTCATCAAAATAACGCCACCTAATATACACACGATTCCTAACCATTGAAACAATCCAATGCTTTCTCCTAGAATAAAGATTGATGCCGCAATAATAAGTATATTGGATAATCCTAAAGCAATTGGTTGGATATAACTCAAATCGTATTTTTGAACAATTACAATCCACATAACAAAACTAATGACATATAAAAACAAACCTAAAATCGTAGTGTAAGAAAGGGACAAATCAAAGTAATTACTGCTCAATGCAAAAGCATTATTATCAGCTCCAACTTTGACTAAGGTCAAACCTCCAACAGTACAAAATAAGTAAATAATAAATAAAAATATCATCTCTTCTTTCCTCTTTCAAATTTAATATCCACTTTCAAACACTGCCTTAAATGTCATGAAAAATATCTTTACATCAAACCAGGGTGTCCATTTTTCTATATATTCAATATCACACTGAATGCGTTCACTAATGGAGGTGTCTCCTCTGAAGCCCTTCACTTGAGCCCATCCAGTGATTCCTGGACGAACATGATGTTTAATCATATATTTAGGAATTTCATCTTTAAACTGTTGAACAAAATGAGGTCGCTCTGGCCGGGGTCCGACAATGCTCATATCCCCTTTTAGAACGTTAAAAAACTGAGGTAGCTCATCTATACTTGTCTTGCGAATAAATGCTCCAAATTTCGTTTTTCTCGGATCATCTGCTGTTGTCCATCCTGTATCCCCTACCTCTGGGTTATCTTGTCTCATCGATCTAAACTTATAAATAGTAAACTCTCGCCTTCCCATACCAACTCTTGTTTGTTTATAAATCATTGGGCCAGGAGAGGTTAATTTTACTAAGAGACCTGTTATTACTAAAATAGGGGAAATGATGACAATGATAGTAATCGCCATTAATATGTCGATTAACCTTTTCATCGCACTATTAAAAGGCATATCTAAAGGAATATAACGTGTGTTTATTAGTGGCACACCATCAAGCTCATCAAAGTATGCTTGGGTTCCTTGTATTAGATTAAAATAATCTGGAATTATTTGGGTTTTAATTCCTTGATATTCACAAATGTCAATAACCTCATCAATACGTTTATAACTTGTATTTGGAAGCGCAATGATCACTTCATCTACTTTGTATTCTTCCAAAATTTTATTCATTTCCTTAGTGGACCCTAAAATAGGTATTCCATTTTTATCACTTTTGTGATAATAATCATCCACATAACCCGAAATTTTATAACCCAATTGGGGATCTCCAATTACTTTAGATGCAAATACTTGACCAATGTTACCTGCTCCTACAATAATGACATATTTTAAATTGAATCCTTTTTGTCGAGCTATTCTCAATATTTTTCGAATAGCACCACGTTCAACCGTCATCGCCAAGGTTGAAGTTACAAAAAATATACCCAACATATATCTAGAGAAATGGATACTTTTCGTTGTAAAAAGTATTGCCATTAAAAGAGCAATTGCAATTGTATTTGAAAGAATAATTTCTTGACATTCTTTAAAGAAACGTAGCTTTCGATAGGGTTTGTACAATCCAAATATCAAAAACAATATTAAAAAAAGTGGTATAATAATCAAAAGCTGACTTGCATAAGCACCAAAGTCCATCGTCCGAACACCATCATCAAAAAAGGGAGAAACGAATCGAATATACCAAGCAAATAGCAATGAAAGAATAATGACTAATGCATCAAAAATCACTAACAAAAAATTAAAAAAACGTTGGTTGCTTTTAATCATTCTTCTTCTCCTTCCTATAATTGTTCTTAAATAATGCTAGCTTTTTCATCATCGTTGTCCCAGTGATAACACACCAACAGGTCAGCTTACTATATTTATTCAGATAATGTTTTCTGTAAAAAATAATCATCGAATCATAGAAAGCTGCGATCACTTTAGGGTTTCTTTTCCCAATACCACTAGCTTTCTTATGATGAAAAATTCGAGTGTCCGGATAATACATAATTTGGTAACCCGCATTTTTTATTCGATAACACCAATCGACATCTTCACCATACATAAAAAAGTCTTCGTCCAACATCCCGACAATATCGATTACTCGTCTAGGAACCATCATAAAGGCTCCCATCACACAATCAATGGAGCATGTTTTATTCTCATCAATATAGGTTAAGTTATATTCTCCAAAACGCACACTTTCTGGAAATGCATCATCTAAATGTAGACTGTGATAAATCCCGTTAAGTGGGGTTGGAAAACTCCTTTTACAGGCAGAATCCAAAGAGCCATTAGGCAAAAGTATTTTGCAACCAAGGGCACCAATATGTTTATGTTTCTTAATAAAATCAAATGACAATGTTAATGTATCCAGATCAACAATTGTATCTGAATTTAGCAAAAGGATGTAGTCTCCTTTTGAAGCCTTTATCCCAAGATTATTTGCTTTTGAAAAACCTAAGTTTTTTTCATTGATAATTATTTTAATTTCTGGAAATCGATCGGAAATTTTTTGAACACTTCCATCGTTTGAGTTGTTGTCGACTAAAATTATTTCATATTGTAAATCTTTCGTACGGCTCTTTAAAACTGAATCAATACAATTTGACGTCAATTCTAAAGTTTTATAATTTACAATGATAATTGAAATATCCATTATTTACCCCTTGTAATTTTGTGCTTTTGACTATAGACACATGATTATACCATGTTAACAATGCTTTTAAAAGAACTTTCGAAATAGACTAACCATTTACATCAACTTATTTGCAATAAATCTTATCAAATTGACAATTAATTGACATTCAATCCAAAAGTAATTTTTTAGATTCTTTATTCTAAATGGTGTCCTCTCTATTTTCCTTATTGTATTAAAACCCTCCTGAATCCCCTCTCGATATTCTTTACCATAACCTCTCTTCAAAAACAGAAAGTATTTAGCAGAAAAACCTATCAGTAAAAAGGGACTGTTAATAATCATTTGGAAAATAGGCATGTTTTTATAGATCAAATAAAGGTTGTTTCTTGCTGAAATTTTAACTTTAAATGCGCTATATTTGTTACCACTTGCAGTAGTCGCACTTCCAATATGATAACAAATTGCTTTCGGTTCATATTCATTTTTATAGCCAAAAATTTTCCCACGATAGGACAAATCAACGTCTTCTAAATAAGCAAAAAATGTTTCATCAAATAATCCAACTTCATCTAGAATAGCCTTTCGATAGATTCCTGCCCCTGCGCAAGTACTAAAAACCTCTGTCTTTTTTTGATATTGCTCTATCTTTTTCCCATCTCCACGTTTATAAGCCCAACCTAGGACGTTATAAAAATCTCCTGTGTCATCTATTTTATCGCGTTCATAAAAGCGGATCATTTTTGAACTAACAGAAAATGTTCTATCATCTCCCATGATAGAACCATATAGTTCCTCAACAAAGTTTTCTTCCACAACCACATCATTATTTAATAAAAGAACAAAAGCTCCAACACTGGCACGTATTCCTTGATTTACTGAAAAAGCAAATCCAGAATTTCTTTTGTTTTGAATTAACTTTATATTTTCATATTTTTTTATAAGCTTTATGCTATCATCACTTGAACAATCATCTACAACAATGACTTCCATTTCTCCATTTTTGTCAAAACTTTGATTGTTCAGGCTATCTAAACAATTCTCAATATACTCTTCCCCATTAAAATTTGGAATAATAACCGAAACATCTAACTTCATGAATCCATCCTTAATGTTTTTTTTTATTATATCATAAGACCTCTTTTAATCAAGTAGGAGGCTAGTCATTAATTGACTAGCCGACCTCTCACACCACCGTGCGTACCGTTCGGTACACGGCGGTTACAGAATTTTAATATGTGCATCTGAATATATCTTTATTGGGTTTTTAAGTCCGAGTTTTC
>JBOFGH010000006.1:0-79227 GCA_051649025.1 Eubacteriaceae bacterium | reverse complement strand
GTCCGGACATCAGCTCCATTTTTTTGTAAAAAATCCATGGGAGAATGCCCGAGTGGCTAAAGGGGGCGGACTGTAAATCCGTTGACGGCGTCTACGATGGTTCGAATCCATCTTCTCCCACCATAATTGAATCCCTTAGAAGACAGACAAAACTTAATATTGATATGACCCATTAGCTCAGTTGGTAGAGCATCTGACTTTTAATCAGGGTGTCGGGCGTTCGAGTCGCCCATGGGTCACCATTTTTAATCCACTTTCTGTGGTTTTTTTTATTTTTTGTTCAATTACTAAAGATACTGATCTTGAGATATTTTTTATTTGAAAGACCATTTTTATGATATAATATTAAAAAATCTAAATGAGGTCACTATTGACATGAAAAAAGAAAAAAATAAGTCTAAGAAAATATTAAAAGGAAGTGGAATCCTTTTTGTTAGTCTATTTATCCTTTTAGCAACCTATTTAGGGGAAACAAGTCTTGGAGATAAAACAGCACAAATTGCTCTTGCCTCAGATGACTCAGTTAAGGTTGAGGAAACCTTGGAATTAATAATCTTTAAACCTTTAAGAAGTACATCGAATCAAGGATTAATCTTTTACCCAGGTGGAAAGGTTCAAAGTACTGCCTATGCTCCAATGATGAGGGAGTTTGCAGAAAAAGGAATTACGAGTGTCATTGTTAAAATGCCATTTAATTTAGCAATCTTTGATGTGGATGGTGCTGATAAAGGATTGGTGGCTTTACCAGAAATAAAAGATTGGGTCATTGCTGGGCACTCTTTAGGAGGAGCGATGGCAGGAGATTATTTATCGGATAATCCAGAAAAATTTCAGGGGATTGTTTTTATGGCCTCATATCCTAATAAGAGCTTATCAGATATTCAAGTTCCAGCTTTGAGTATTTATGGAACTGAGGATCATGTTTTAAATAAAGAAGCTTTTTTAAGTGGAAAGGAAAAAATGCCAATGGACAGTAATTATTTAGAAATTGATGGAGGGAATCATAGTAATTTTGGAAATTATGGAATCCAACAAGGGGATGGTGTTGCTAGAATTTCAAATCAACAACAGCAAAAAATGGTGGTTGAAGCAGTCGTAAATAGGTTTTTCAATAGATAAGGAGTATAGATGCGATTTTTAGGTAATATTATTTGGGTTCTTTTTGGGGGATTTTTTATGGCAACCTTATGGTTTGTTGTTGGAATCATTTGTTGTGTAACCCTCATTGGAATTCCTTTAGGGGTTCAAGCTTTTAAGATGGCGGGACTAACCCTTTGGCCTTTTGGTCGAGATGTAGATTTTTCGAATATGGGAACGGGATCAGCAATTTTAAATGTGTTTTGGATAATTTTATTTGGTTGGGAGCTTGCATTAGCTTCTGTTATATTAGGCGTTTGTTATTGTGTAACGGTTATTGGGATTCCATTTGGTCTTCAATGGTTTAAGTTTGCAAAATTATCCCTTCTTCCTTTTGGAGCAGTGATAAAATAGAGAAGTCTGTAAGCCAACTTTTTTTAAGATTCCTCAAAAACTACAATTTTTTGTAGTTTTTTTACGTTACAATAGGTAATTTGGTATCGAAAGTTAGAGGACTTAACCTTTTATTTTATTAAGAAATTATGGTATAATGAAAAAAAACATAAACGAGGTAGCGGAATGAATCAACCCATTATTGAGATAAAGAATTTGGGAAAAACATTTGAGTCTAAAAATGGTAAAGTGAAGGCTCTTGAAGAGATTAACCTTAAGATTAATCAAGGGGATATATATGGGATTATTGGAATGAGTGGTGCAGGAAAAAGTACCCTTGTCCGTTGTATCAATCTTTTAGAGAAGCCAACCACAGGCTCAGTATTTATTGATGGACAAGACATTGCAACTCTTTCAAAAAAAGAATTAGGAAAAAAGCGGTATAGTATTGGAATGATTTTTCAGCAATTTAATCTTCTGATGCAAAGGACAGCGGAGAAAAATATTTTGTTTCCTTTGGAAATTGCTGGAGTTGACAAGACCGAGGCAAAAAAAAGGGCGAAGGAATTGTTAACATTGGTAGGTTTACCAGATAAAGCAAATGCTTATCCATCCCAGCTTTCGGGGGGGCAGAAACAAAGAGTAGCGATTGCACGGGCGTTGGCTAATAATCCTAAAATTTTGTTATGTGACGAAGCAACGTCGGCGTTAGATCCTTCGACGACCCGTTCGATCTTAAAGCTTTTGAAAGAAATTAATGAGAAACTGGGGATTACTATTGTTATTATTACCCACGAAATGGCTGTGGTTGAGGAAATTTGTAGCCATGTAGCGATTATTGATAATAGTAAGATTGCTGAAAATGCAGGAGTGGAAGAACTTTTTAGAAATCCAAAAACTGAAATTGCACGACGGATGATCTTGCCTGAGGGGAATGAAGGTCCAGTGGTAATGGGAAAAAATTGCTATCGCATTGTTTTTGATGGCAATTCTTCGAGTGATTCAGTGATTGCAAAAATGGTTTTGGAAACAAAAACATTGGTAAATATTATCCATGCGGATATGAAGAATATTGATGGGGTTACTTATGGACAAATGGTGGTTCAATTCCCCGAGGATGATTTGTGTATTTCAAAGGCAATTCATTATTTAAAAGCACACCAAATAACGGTTGAGGATGGTGGTCAGCATGTGGGATAGCAGTATGACAAATCTTATTATTCAAGGGACTTTGGAAACCCTATATATGACGATTACATCAACTTTTCTTGCCTATGTGTTAGGTCTTCCAATGGGGGTTCTCTTGGTGACGAGTGATGAAGAAGGGATTGTTCCTGTTAAATGGCTAAATAAAAGTTTGAATATTGTGGTGAATATTACACGATCGATTCCGTTTTTAATTTTGCTAATTGCGGTTATTCCCTTTACCCGATTGATTACAGGAACAAGTATTGGATCAACCGCAACTATTGTGCCTTTAGTATTGGCAGCAGCACCTTTTGTAGCTCGACTTGTGGAATCTTCAATCAAAGAAGTTGATTTCGGAATTGTCGAAGCATCTTTATCAATGGGGGCTAGTCCAAGTCAAGTGGTAATGAAGGTTCTCATCCCTGAGTCGAAGCCTTCTTTAATTATTGGAGCTGCCATTGCCACAACCACGATTTTAGGGTACTCTGCGATGGCTGGAATTGTAGGCGGTGGTGGCCTTGGAGATATTGCGATTCGATTTGGATACTATCGATATGAAACAGGAGTGATGATTGTTACCGTGGCGCTATTGGTCGTTATTGTTCAAATTTTTCAGGAAGCTGGAATGCGAATTGCTCAAAAACAAGATCGAAGACGATAGTTTTATTTGACATTCCAGTGAAGCTATGTTATATTACATATCAATTAACTAGGAATTAAAAAGGGAATTTTCCCAGAAAAAGGTGAAAGAATGAAAAAATTGTTATCTGTTTTATTGATTGGAACTTTAGGTTTGGCATTATTAACTGGTTGTGGGGCAAAAACAAGTGATGCCAAAACGATTACGGTAGGAGCAAGTCCTACACCACATTCAGAAATATTGGCAGCAGCAAATGACCGGCTGAATGAAGCTGGTTATACTTTGGTGGTTAAAGAATTCACGGATTATGTGCAACCAAACTTAACCTTGGCAAGTAAAGAATTGGATGCAAATTTCTTTCAACATCTTCCTTATTTAGAGGATTTTAACGTAAAGAATAGTACTGATTTAGTGAGTGCTGGTTCTATTCATTATGAACCACTTGGTTTGTATCCAGGAAAAATCAAAACATTGGATGCCATTGTGGATGGAACAACGATTGCGGTGCCAAACGATACAACCAATGAAGCTAGAGCCTTGTTATTACTTGAAACCCTTGGTTTAATTAAATTAGATCCAAAGGCAGGTTTAGAGGCAACACCAAAGGATATCATAGAAAATCCTAAGAATATTCAAATTAAGGAATTAGAGGCAGCTCAGCTTGCACGCTCTCTACAAGATGTTGACTTAGCGGTAATTAATGGAAACTACGCCCTTCAGGCAGACTTAAATGTTGATAAGGATGCTATTGCAAAAGAAGAAAAAGAGTCTTTAGCGGCTCAAACTTATGCTAATATTATTGCAGTTCGTGCTGGGGAAGAAACTTCAGAAAAGACGAAAGCCTTACTTGACGCTTTAAAGAGTGATGAAGTAAAAAATTATATTGAAGAAACCTATAAAGGATCTGTTGTTCCAATGTTTTAGAGAAAATTAGACATAAAAAAAACGTCGTTTGGCGTTTTTTTTTTATGTCTTTTAAATTCCAGAGCAATTCTTTCAGAATCAATGGGTCATTAAGGAATTTTTTAATATCTGGTCTCCAAACAGGGTGTCAAATTCAATGAGCCAATGAAGATCATTGAGTTCTTTTTCAGAATCCCTTAAATCAGTTTTATTAAAAATATTACCATCTTCATCAATTTGAATATAATTGTTTTGTCTTGGAAGGTAGTTGCCATATTGAGATAGTATCTCCCAATAGTTGGGTAATGGAATTTGAGTTTCTTTAAGGAGAGTACTTCCTAAAAGACTGGCATCAATGAGTCCCAGATCTTGAGAAGCTAAATCGTAGTTATTCCATAAAACGATGGGGGTATGGTATAGGTTTAAATAATCATTGGGTGATAGCTCACCTTGTGAGATATAACCTAATTCTTTATAGATTTCATAATCATTTCCTAATGCAGGTAAATGATCCCCAAACATCAAAATAATCGTAGGTTCATTAACTTCTTTAAAATAATTAATAAGATGGTTTAAAGCAATATCTGCATCATAAATCCCTTGGACATAGTTTTGAAGAATGGTTTGATTTGTTGGTGATAGGGTTGGAGCATTAACAATAACATCGTAGTTAGGATAGTTTTTCTCTTCATAAGCCCCATGATTTTGCATGGTTATCAAAAAAGTAAAGAAAGGATTGGATGAATTTTGATAGTCTTCAAAATTTTGAATGACTTCTTTCATTGCCGTTTCATCTGAGATGAAATTTCCTTTTATTTTTGGATCATCAATATCCACATCCCCTATAAAATCATCAAAACCAAGCCGAGGGTAGACAACATTTCTTTCCCAAAACCATTTTTCATGAGGGTGAATAGCGAGAACATCATAGTTGTAGGTTTTTAAATAGCGAGGCAAGCTAAAAGTCTCTTCTTTAATATACTGTTGATAAGGGGTTGATCCAGAAGGGAGATACATTGTTTTATGTCCTGTAAGAACTTCAAATTCGGTATTAGCTGTGCCACCACCATATTCGGAAACGAATAAATCACCCGATTTTCCTTCTGCTCTAATCTGATTGATGGTTGGCATTGGATCAGAAGAAAAAGTGACATTAGGGAGTTGGGTAGGGTCGAAAAAAGACTCGCTCATAATCAAAATAATGTTGGGATATTCCGGTGATGGTGTGATTTCTTTGGGATTTATGGTTGTATTTGAAGGGATGAAAGAGGCATTAAAAATTTGCTCTAAGGTTTCTTGGTTGTAATTTTCTGGGGAAGCAATGATAATGTGTTTGATATTTATAAAAAAACCTGTTAGAAAACCATTATGTTTATAGTTAATACTCTGACTCCAGCGAAGATTTTCAATGTTTAATTTTTCGAGATTGGAATTATTCAAAAAAATAGACGAAAAAATGAGACCGATTGTGAGGAGACTTGAAATTCCCAAAAACAAACGCCCTTTTACTGAAACAGAGAAAGAAAGCTTTTGACGACTAAAATAAAGGGAGATAAGGAGGATGATAATGATAATTAAAACACAAATATTCTGGAAGGAAATGCGCATTTCGATGCTTGAAAGTATGCCAAGGGCTTCTTTTCCCAATGTAAGATCCCAGGGCATAAAAGGTTCCCCACGGTAATTAATTTTAAAATAATTAATGAATGACATTAATACAAAGAAGGTAGTGGTTAAAAACGTGGAAAACCAAAGACGCATTGAAATAGCGTATAAAAACAATAGAGTAAGTAGAATGACAAGATAGCCGATATAGAATCGAAGAAGACCATAGCTTAACCAATCAAAAATATCATTGAGGTTGATTCGTTGTACGAGTTCAACACAAAAGCCTAGAAAAAGGGGGTAAAATAAGAGAAATAAGAATAACCCTCGCCAATTTTCTTGACGAGAGTTATTCTTGAGGAATCCTTCAACAGTTTTGTTTCTTTTATTTGAGAATTTTTTAAAAATGGTTTGCATTGCTATCCTTGTCTAATAAATTTTTAAAAATCGGTTTCTTCGTTAAACAAATCGTCGGAATTACGTTCGCTATCATCGTCATAAGAAGTTCCATTATCATAAATGTTAGTGATTTCTTTGCTCAATTCTTTTGCTTTTTCGGATGGGGTGTAGGCGGTATCATAAACAAACCAATAGAGCGCTTTAATATTGTCCTCTAGAGTATTGGGTATGACGTAGGACACACCATCGATGATATCGAGAGCGGTATAGTTATCTTGGGGAAATCGTCCTTGACTTATTTCTTTGCTTGGCATTAGGCCAACATTAATGGCATACTTTATGAGTTCTAGATTAGTAAGGGATGTTTTGACATAAGGAAGGGTATCCATTAGTAGCTTATACTGATCCATTGGGGAAAGGTTAAGCCCTTTTGATAGGACCTGTTCAAAAACAACCCGTTGTCTTAGGGTTCTTTCAAAATCCCCATCGCCAGCATAACGCACTCGACAGTAAGCTAATGCTTGGGAACCATCGACAGTTTGAGAACCTAAATTTTTGAGATGAGGGGAGTTAGTGTTAACAACGTTGTTGACGTCATTAATATACTCGTTTACCCAATAGAGTTCTTCATCTGTTTTAATATCGAGAGAGATTCCACCAACAGCGTTAACCATTGTGACAACAGCTGTAAAATCAATGACAACATAATCGGTAATCGGCATATCAAAGTTTTGATTAATCGTTTGAAGGGCAAGCTCGGAGCCTCCATAGGCATAGGCAGCGTTGAGCTTATCAAAACCATATTTTTTGTTAACATACACATAGGAATCTCGCATGAGTGAAGCAACTCTAATTTTGCCTTTATCGAAATCGGCAGAGGCAACCATAATTGTGTCGGTCCGATCTCCCTCGACATCGTCACGGCCATCAACACCAAAAATAGCAATGTTTACTAAGCTGTGTTTTTTGGCAAAGGTTGCGGCAGAATCGCTGATGCCATAACGTTTATAATCCCCTTTTAAGTCTTGATTAACGTTTTTTAAGAAAAAAGCATTAACGGCAAAAGAACTGACAAAAAGAATAAGAAGAAGAATGAGGAGTGTTTTAAAAACTTTAGGTCTTCTCTTTTTTGTTTTTTTAAGATTCTTGCTTTTGTTGATGGTGGTTGGAATTTGATCATTGTTTTTTTTGTCTTGAGTCGCTGGTGTCGGTTTTCGTTTCGGCTGGTTACTTCGTTTGTTAGTAATGATATTTTTTTTTCGATTATTCAAAAAGATTACCTCGTTCGTAGATTAATTGATAATTAAAGTCAAGGTTTTTGAAAGTCAAGATATATGTAAAATAAGGTTAATTATAACATCGTTGAATTTAGAAAGAAAATGTCTCCATAAAATTTCCTTTTCAGTTTGACATTATACCATACCTGTAAAAAAATGTGAAAAAAATATTTACAAACTTTAAATTTTAAGGAATAATAATTCTTATTATACTTTTTAATAAATCTTTGATATAATGTAAAGACGAAAAAAGTTTAAACTGAAAATTATAGGGGTGAACTATAAAATGGCAAATGAACGGGAACTAAATGAAAAAAATGATTATTTTGAATATGTCGAATCTCGGATCGAAAATTTAGAGAAACTCATTTTAAAAAAAGATGAAGAGTTGAAATCTTTGATCATTAATGCAACGAGTCAAAATGAAAAAAAAGGGCATTCTGATGTGGGAAGAGAAAAGCTCACAATTACGAGTAAAGGCAGTTTTGATAAAGTCTTTGAGGATATTAAGGAAGAAGAAGTCCGTTTTTTAAAAAAAGAAGGAAAAAATCCAGAGAACTACAAAACTGAGGAGTTAAATAAACAGTTGTTAAACATTGAAAAACGAGAAAAAATGGTTGAACAAATGTTGGATTCATTAGGGAATGCTCTTGTTTTGTTGAAAAAACGTCACGAAGAAGTTAATCGTAAAGAAGAAACCTTAAATGAAGAATACAAAAAGCTTTTAGAGATTGAAACCTTGTATCAAACCGCAGGTGAAATTGAGCTTTTAGGAAGTACTTTTAGTCATTTTTCATTAAACAATGAAAATGAAAAAAAAGGGCATTCATTTAAAAATGACAGGGAGTGATTCAATGAGACTGAGTATATTAAAGTGTTGGGGATTATTATTCTTTGATATCGTAGGGTTTGCTATTTCTGGCTATGCTTTTTTATTAGGATATCAAATTATGGAAGTCCTTCCAAATGCGAATGCATATTTATTGTTGGTAGGGTTGTTTATAGGGATTAAAGTTTTAGTAATGGCATTTTATGATCTCAATAGAAAATTGCTATTAAAAAACATTCCTTTTGTAGGAGCCTTCATTTCAATCTTAGGCAATTTGATTGTTGTTGCAATTGCATTTTTTGTTATTAAAGATGCCCCTATTATGTTTTTTGTTGGACTTACCTTATGTGACTTTTTGATGATTCTGATTTGTCACTTTATCTGGTGGTTTCTGATTGGAAAAGAAGGTCTAATTGAAGAAAACGATCGGAAAGAAGATGGGTCTGTTGAGGAAAAAAAAGGAAGAAAACAAAAGAAAGAAAAAAGACTAAAGAGACAAAAAGTAAAGAAAAATGATGGGAGTTCAGAAGATACAAAATCATGGTTAACAGATGAAGATGATGAAGCTTCGGAGTATGATAGTATTTTTACTACCCTTTTAGAAAATGAAAAGAAGAGAGATCGTGGGATTATTGAGAAGCCTCTACCAGAAATGTTTGAAGAGGAAAAGAGGTATCAGACAGGGGAGTTCCTTAATGATATTAAACGAACACTTATTCAAGAAAACACTCAAGGAAGGGTGGCTCCAGGAAAACTTGGGTTAGAAACCAAAAAGCAGATGAATGAGCCCAGAGTGCCCACACCCAAAGTCACTGAGGAAACCGTCATCCTCCCTCCGGCTGAAAAAAAAATTCTAAAAACGGAAGAGCCTGAAGAAAAAACATTTGAGATTTCCCCAACCCATAATCCAGCCCTTTTAGAAGCGACTCGAGATTCAGAAATTTCAAAAATTGAGAAGCTGTCCTCGGGAGAAGAAACAAGTCATGATAAAATAATTGGATTGCCAACAGGGATTAGCTTTAATGATGGAGATGACTTTGTTGCCATTGAACGCCGTATCGGTTTTCTTTTTCATGAAATTGAAAAATCTATGGAAGAAACCCAATTACTACAACATTCAGTTTCTGAATTTCATCAGGAAGTTGGGAACTATACGCCAATTATTGGGGATGAAAAAATTATTGCGACTGGAAATATTATTCGAGAAAAACTTAAAGCGATTATTGATAAACAATTTATTGTAGATGAGGTGTTAGATGATCTTATTCGCCTTTCTAAACTTATTAACAACCGTATTGATGACTTAGATGTTATTGAAGCGGGGTTAAATCAGAGAAAGAAAGCCTTGGAAAGCCAAGAAGCACTTAATTCAGAAGAAAGGCAGCGTAAAGCTGTGGATGCTGACATTGAAATTATGTCGGCGGAAGTGGTTTTAGAGAATGTCGATTCGGAATTTATTATTGCTGAAGAGGATTATGAAGCAATTCGAAAGTATTTAATGGAAAATCCGGAAGAGTAAATATAATTTGATTTTAAACAGCCAAAGAATAAATCATTTGGCTGTTTTTTTATTTGAAAAGGGTAGTGATCTAAAAATGAAATATTTTTTTTGCAGCCCATCAAGTTTGGGTAGTTTTAGTCTGAAAAACTTGAAAATATGAAAGAATTGATCCTAGAAATGGCGATGTGATGTTTTTTTTATTGCGATTTTATAAAAAAAATGATATACTCTCTACTATGCTAAAGTGGATGAAATGAACAAAGATTCATCACAATACAAATTTTGGAGGAAAAGAAATGAAAAGAATGTCAAAAATTGGTCTTTTGTTATTAGCTGTTACCATGATGTTTTCTTTGGTAGCTTGCTCAAGTAGTTCAACGACAACCAGTGGTGCGAAAAAATATGCAATCGCAACAGATACGACCTTTGCTCCCTTTGAATTTGAAGATAGTGCAGGAAAGATGGTAGGGATTGATATGGATCTTTTAGCTGCAATTGCTGCGGATCAGAATTTTGAATATGAAGTAAAAGTTCTTGGATTCAATGCTGCACTACAAGCCGTTGAGGCGAAACAAGTGGATGGAATGATTGCAGGAATGAGTATTACCGAGGATAGAAAAGCTAAATTTGATTTTTCTGAACCTTATTTTGATTCAGGGGTGGCAATGGCAGTTCTTGCTACAAACAATGAAATTAAATCTTACAACGATTTAGCAGGAAAAAAAGTCGCTGTTAAAACCGGTACTGAAGGGGCTACTTTTGCAGAGTCTATTAAAGATCAATACGGCTTTACTATTGTAACATTTGAAGATTCAGCTAACATGTACGAAGATGTAAAAGCTGGAAATTCAGTGGCACTTTTTGAAGATTATCCTGTTATTGGATATGCAATTTCTCAAGGACAACCATTTGCGATGCCGACACCAATGGAAAAAGGAAGCTCTTATGGTTTTGCTGTATCTAAAGGAAATGATCCTGAGTTAATTCAAATGTTTAATAAAGGGTTAGAAAACATTAAAGCAAGTGGAAAATATCAAGAAATTTTGGATACTTATATTAAAAAGTAAGAAACCATATTAAAACATGATTAAACAAAGAAATCATCTATTAGCAAATAACGCTAATAGATGATTTCTAAGTTATTTAAAAGTGTTTACTTGTTTAGAGGAACATTCACAACGAGTAAAGACTATTGAATAACACATATAAGGAGGTTCACGTGAGTATACCTGAATTAATTGTTCAAAATTGGCCGCGGCTTCTTGCAGGGCTAGGCATGACCGTTCAGTTAACGATTATTTCTCTTTTGATTGCGGCCGTTTTAGGCCTTGTTTTTGGTCTTTTATCAGTTTCACATACAAAAGCTCTAAGGGGCATTGCCCTTGTTTATGTGGATATTATTCGAGGAACGCCACTTTTAGTACAGGCTTTTTTCATTTATTTTGGTATTCCAGCAGCTTTAGGGATCCGTTTAGATGCAAATGTAGCTGGGATTATTACTCTGAGTTTAAACGCAGGTGCCTACCTCGCTGAAATTTTTAGAGGTGGAATCGAATCGATTAACAAAGGACAGATGGAAGCGGCCAGAAGTTTGGGGCTTCCTTATGGGATGGCAATGCGCAAAGTTATTTTGCCCCAAGCAGTGCGTACAATGACACCAGCATTAATTAACCAATGCATTATAACCTTAAAAGATACTTCGATTTTATCGGTTATTGGCATTCAAGAGTTAACTCAAACTGGGAAACTAATTATTGCTAACAATTTTGAGTCTTTTAAAATGTGGGCGATTATTGCCGCCATGTATTTTGTCATTATCACGATTCTTTCAAAAGTGTCAAAGCGAATCGAAAGGAAATTGTCTTATGGAAAAAGTAAGAATTAGAAATTTAAAGAAAACATTTGGAGAATTAGAAGTTCTTAAAGATATTAATTTAGACGTCAAAGAAAGAGAAGTGATCTGTATTATTGGGCCTTCTGGATCTGGAAAAAGCACATTATTAAGATGTATTAATGCCTTAGAAGAAGCTTCAAGCGGCACAGTAACGGTTGATGGCAATGAAATTACAGGAACCCATGCAGATATTAATAAGTATCGACAAAATATTGGCATGGTATTTCAACAGTTCAATCTTTTTCCACATATGACAGTCCTTAAAAATATTTCTTTTGCTCCAGTTTCATTAAAGCTAAAAACCCAGGCCGAAGCTGAAGAAACTGCAAGAAAGCTTTTAGAGCGAGTTGATTTAAGTGAAAAAGCAGAGGTTTATCCAGAGCAACTTTCTGGAGGACAGCAACAGCGTGTTGCGATTGCGAGGGCGTTAGCCATGAACCCAGATGTGATGCTGTTTGATGAACCAACATCAGCTTTAGATCCAGAGATGGTTGGAGAAGTTCTTAATGTTATGAAAAAGCTGGCAAGAGATGGAATGACAATGGTGGTGGTTACCCATGAAATGGGATTTGCACGAGAAGTGGCTGATCGCGTTATTTTTATCGATGAAGGCTATATTGTAGAAGAAGGACCACCAAATGAAGTCTTTGGAAATCCTCAAAATGAAAGAACCATTAATTTTTTAAATATGGTATTATAAATGTAGAAAATTTGATGAAATAAAAAAGCTGCTGCGAATCGAGAAATCTCGAGAGCAACAGCTTTTTATTATTTTACGAGTTGTGAAATTTTAATGCTTTTGGTATGTTCAATAGGTTCCCAAACATCAATGGGTTTAATAAGGCAGAGAACATTAATAGGGATCCAAGATGCTAAATAAAACCAAAATGAAAAAATCGAAATTCGGTTGACTTCCTTAACTTTTTTTCCTTCAAGCCATAAGACAAAGGAAGTAAAGAAGATGCTGAAGAGGCCTCCGCCAACTGCAAATAATATAGCCACAGTAAGGGCATTTGACCATATGCTTGTTGAGATAAATAACATTCCTAAGATGATGAAAGAACAGATGGTATAAATACAAGTTAGTACTTGAATAAATGGCGAAATCAAAAACATAAGCATATCAAGTGCACAACGATTTTTGTCCTTAAGTACACAAGAAATCAATTCTTTTGAATATTGATTAAAACATTGGATCGTTCCTGTTGACCAACGTTTTCGTTGTGACCAAGATTGTTCAAAAGTAAGGGGATGTTCGTCAAAAGTGACGGCCTCTGGCACCCATGCAACTCGGTAACCCTTGCAGATGCATTGGGTTGTAAACTCAATGTCTTCTGTTAAGCTAAAGGTTTTAAAACCTTCTTTTTTTATCACATCTCTGTGCATCATAAAACCAGTCCCATTAAGGGTTGCTGACCACCCAAGCTTGTGGCGTGCTAGATTCAAAAAGCGATTCAAGGTCCAGTAGAAAACAGATTGGCAACCTGAAATCCACGAATCCTGTGGGTTTTTACTATCCCGATAGCCCTGAGCTATTTTTTCTCCAGAACAAATTGCATTGTTCATTGAAGTAAAAAAGTTTTCTTCAACGACATTGTCGGCATCAAAGATACAAAAGGCATCATAAACGTCGTTGGAGGCAAAAATATGATCAAAAAACTGGGAAAGAGCCGCACCTTTAGATTTTACTTCGGCGGTGCATCTCATAATTTTAGCCCCTGCATTTAAAGCAGTTTCTTCAGTATTATCTGTGCAATTGTTTGGAATAACATAGATATCCATAAGTTCTTTTGGATAATTTTGATGCTGCAGGCTTTCAATAAGATTGCCAATGACCGAGGCTTCGTTTCGGGCAGCAATAACGGCTGCAATACGGTGCTTGGGTTTCTGTGGAACATATTTATTGTGTTTTGTATACCCAAAGAGACCAACCACAAGATAGTAGATGCCATAAATAAAAAATGGAACGCCTAAAATAAATAGTAAAGTAAAGATTTGTGAAACCATTGTTTTCCTCTTTTTCTTTTCGTATTAGATATTTACATTACACAACCACCTAAATTTTTTTGTTTAGGTGGTTGCAGTCGTAATTGCTATTTAACTGTAGGCATTGTATCACGAATGGATAAAACATTCAAGATTCAATGAAAAAATGAAAACGAAACCATTTAAATTTTAAGGTAATTCAAAGGTTTGCGTTATTAAAGCCTAAAGATCTTCTAATGGTTTTTCGATGGTGACAGTTCTTGGCAATTCGCGTTCTTTTTTTTGCCCGTAGTATCGCCACATTAAAAATAGACCGATTGGCCAGAAAACGAGACACCATAGAATTGCCCAGCCTCCAGAACTAAAAAAAGAATTTCCAGATGATTTGTCGAATTCAGATTGAGTATTTTCATTTGATGTTGTGACAGTTTCTTGATTCATATTAAATTCCTCCTCAATATAGTGTTTAGTATTATTATACCCTAGAAATCATTTTTTTAACAGTGATAACATTTACAGCCCTTGATTTTTTTTGAATTCGTTGATATGATGACACTCTGTCAAAGTGTAAAAAATATTGAGAAATAGCGAATAAATGATAGGGGAGAAAAGAAGGAAAATGGCAAAAAAGTGCGCTCGGTATAAACAACGGACAGAACAAATTTTTTAGAAAGGTTTAAAATATAATGTTTAACATTATAGATAATAAAAAAAGAAATTATGAAAAAATTTTTTAGTAGTTTAGTTTTCAAACTGATTTTAGGCGTTTCTCTGGGAATTGGGGTAGGTCTTATTATTCCAGAGAGTTTAATGAACATCATTGTAACTTTAAAATATGTTTTAGGACAATTAATTTTCTTTACGGTCCCTCTAATTATTATTGGATTTATTGCCCCTTCTATAACAAAACTAAAGAGTTCAGCTTCTAAGATGCTGACCTTAGCAGTGGTTATTGCCTATGTTTCATCGGTTGGTGCAGCTATCTTTTCATCAACGATGGGTTATTTAATTATACCAGGAATGAATATTTCGCCCATTCTTGATGGGCTAAGGGAATTGCCAGAACTGATTTTTCAGCTAGATATTCCTCAAATTATGCCAGTCATGAGCGCATTGGTATTTTCAATTTTGATAGGTTTAGCCGCAACATGGACAAAGGCGGAGTTTACAGAAAAACTTCTTGATGAATTTCAAAAAATAGTTTTGATGATTGTTAATCGTTTGGTAATTCCAATCTTACCTGTTTTCATAGCAACCACCTTTTGTGTGCTATCTTACGAAGGCACCATTACCAAGCAGTTACCCATTTTTCTAGGGGTGGTGCTTCTTGTTATTGTTGGTCAGGGAATTTGGTTGACTGTTTTATATTTAATTGCTGGTGGGGTTTCTAAGAAAAATCCTTTGGAAGTTTTAAAGTATTATGGCCCTGCGTATTTAACCGCAGTAGGAACCATGTCTTCAGCAGCAACTTTGTCTGTTGCTTTGGAGTGTGCTGATAAGTCACCAGTATTACGAAAAGATGTTTTGAATTTTGGGATTCCTTTATTTGCAAACATTCATTTATGTGGTTCCGTTTTAACCGAAGTGTTTTTTGTGATGGTGGTTTCTCAAATGTTGTATGGCGTGTTACCAACCGTTACAAATATGATCTTATTTGTTTTACTTTTAGGAATTTTTGCAATTGGAGCGCCGGGGGTTCCAGGAGGAACGGTGATGGCATCTTTAGGACTCATTATTAGTGTCCTAGGTTTTGATGCAACAGGAACGGCTCTGATTTTAACGATTTTTGCTCTACAAGATAGTTTTGGGACAGCCTGTAATGTGACAGGGGATGGTGCCTTAACGTTAATGCTAACCGCTTATGCGGATCGGATGGATGGTAGAGAGAAAAAAGTCCAATAAAAAACTTAATTATATTAAGAATTCATGTTAAATTCATTTATAATTCGTATAATAGTATGGAAGCGAAATTATTTATCTGGAGGTAGACATGAAAAAAGGAAAGAGCAAAAGAAGAATTATCATTGGACTAATCGTCGGGATAGTTCTTCTTTTGATTAGTGGAACGTTTTTAGCACCTATTTTTTTGAAGGATTTAGCCTTAAGTCAATATTCAGAAGCTAAACCATCCATTGGAACCATCGAAAAAGACCAACGGTTTTCTGGTGTGATCCAGAGCAAAGATAGACAAGATATTGTTGCAAATAAAAATTTGCAAATCTATGAACTTTTTGTTTCAGAGGGACAAGAGGTTGAAAAAGAACAAGATTTATTTGAAACTTACGCTGGGGAAATTGTGACGGCAACAGTGAATGGAGAAATATCCAAAATTGATGTCGAAGAAGAGGACGAGGTTCCAGCAGGAGGTAAAATCATGAATGTTATTGATTTTAAAAACCTTCAAGTGGCGATTAAGGTGGACGAATACCAGCTTTCGTCAATTAATAAATCAACCCCAGTAACCGTTGAAATTGATAGTATTAAGCAAAAAATTGCTGGGATTGTTGGAGATATTTCGAAAGAAGCTAAAAATGAGAATGGCATTTCTTATTTTACGGCTGTCATCGATTTTCAAGGAAATTCTGATATTCGGATTGGAATGAATGCAGAAGTCGTGATTGTTAAGGAAAAAGCAGAAGGCATTTTAACAATTCCCATGACAGCACTTCAGTTTAATGAAAAGAATGAGCCCTTTGTTTTTGTAAAAGATGATTCGGGTCAGCCAACACAGAAAGGGGTAACCCTTGGAATAAATGACGGAATTCAGGTGCAAATTTTAGAGGGAGTGACTGAGACGGATACTCTGTTAATTGAGAATCAAGTGACAACCCCAACGACCTTTACACGCCCTCCTGGAGCAGAAAGGCAAGGGAATAACTAATGGCAGAACAAATTCTAGAAATGAAGGATATTGTTAAAACGTATCTGATGGGAGAAGAGGAACAGGTCGTGTTAAAGGGCATTTCTCTCAATATTTTTAGAGGGGATTTTGTCTCGGTTCTTGGACCGTCGGGTTCTGGGAAATCAACACTGATGAATATTATTGGCTGTTTGGATGTTCCAACCAGTGGTACCTATCGATTGTCTGGAGAGCTGATCAGAGATCTTTCTGAAAAAGAATTATCACGAATACGAAATAAAGAAATAGGTTTTGTTTTTCAACAATTTCAATTATTACCACGATTATCCGCTCTAAAGAATGTAGAACTGCCACTTATTTATGCAGGAATTCCTGAAAAAGAAAGGGTGAAACGTAGCCAAAGAATTTTAGAACGTGTTGGATTAGGGGACAAGATAAAAAATAGGCCTAATCAGCTTTCAGGAGGACAACAACAACGGGTAGCTATTGCTAGAGCATTAGTAACGGAACCTACTATTTTATTAGCAGACGAACCAACAGGAGCCTTGGATCAAGAAACGGGTCATCAAATAATGAATCTTTTTAAGGAATTGCATCAGGAGGGAAAAAACATTGTGATGATTACCCATGATATTAAGGTTGCACAAAATGGGAGCCGTATCATTGAAATATTGGATGGAAATCTCACAGAGGGAGGAACCCATGTTTAAGGAAAGCGTTAAAATGGCATTGGAAAATATCTTTAACAATCGGATGCGTTCATTTCTAACCATGCTTGGGATTATTATTGGGGTTGCCTCAATTATCGCATTAATCACCATTGTTTCGGGGGCTACGGGAACGGTAACTAGTGAGGTTGAGTCATTAGGGGCTAACAAAATTACCCTTCAAGTCATAGGAACACCTTTGAAAAAAGGATTAACCCAAGGCGAGGTTGAAGAATTAAAACGAATACCCAACTTGAGTGGCGTTGCACCAACAATTTCTGGGAAAACAAATGTTGCTTACGGTGATTCTTCCATGGAGGACATTACCTTACAGGGAAAAAATGAAGATTATTTTGCAAATACGAAGGATGTCGTATCCATTGGTAGAAGTATTTTGCCCATCGATATTGAAAGTGAGAACAGGGTCGCTTTAATCGGAAAGAATATTGTGAACGACCTCTATTTCGGAATTGACCCCATTGGTTTAGACATAAAAATTGGTGGAATTACTTACAAAGTGATTGGTGTATTGGTCGAATCGAATGGCTTTTCAAGTACCGACCAAAATAATGCGGTTATTATTCCTTATACTACGGCAATGGGATTTATAGGAAATAAATACATTAATAATATTGATTTTTTCGTAACGGATGACGGATTGGCAGACACAACCACTAAAGAAATTGAGGCCTATTTAAAACAGACTTTTTTAGACAATGAAGATGCCTATATGGTCTTTAATTTCCAAAATATGTTGGATACTTTTGCTACGATGACTGGCGTTCTTTCGATGATGCTTGCAGGAATAGCGTCGATTTCATTGGTCGTTGGTGGGATTGGGATTATGAATATGATGTTAGTATCCGTTACCGAACGGACGGTGGAAATTGGTTTGAGAAAAGCGTTAGGGGCGGAACCCTTTCAAATTCAAATCCAATTTCTAGTTGAATCGATTATTTTGTCAATTTTAGGAGGCATCATCGGATTTTTGCTTGGAGCTGGGATTGCTTGGATTGTGTGTAATGGGATTGGAACAGAATTTATACTAACAGGATCAACAGTGACTTTGGCGATTGGTTTTTCAGCAGGGATTGGGATTATTTTTGGAATCACCCCAGCAAGAAAAGCATCGAAACTTAACCCGATTGATGCTTTGCGAAGCATCTAGCTTAGAGAACAAGCTAAAAAAGAGGAATACACCTTTTCATGGATGTATTCCTCTTTTTCTCTATATTAATTTAAAGGAGACTATTCTTCATTAATTTCTTGGTTGATGTTTTCTTCTAATGACAATTCAAGTTTACTTTGGGTTGTTTTTTCCAAGGATTCACGATCAGTCTCTTCAAAAGGGTTGATATCTCCTTCAACAAAGCTTTCTTCTAAAAGTTCTGATTTTTCAAACTGTGAGTTATAAAGATTTTCATAGAATCCTTTTTGTTTTATAAGCTCATCATGGGTGCCTTGCTCTACAATGTCTCCATCACGCATTACCAAAATAAGATCAGCATTTTTTATGGTAGAAAGACGATGGGCGATAACAAAACTCGTACGTCCTTCCATGAGGTTATCCATGGCTTTTTGTATGAGGACTTCCGTACGGGTATCCACTGAGCTAGTGGCTTCATCTAAAATTAAAATTTTAGGATCGGCTAAGATGGCCCGGGCAATGGTAAGCAATTGTTTTTGTCCCTGGGAAACATTACTTGCTTCTTCATTAAGGATCATCTCATAACAATCGGGAAGAGTATGGACAAAATAGTCAACCTGGGCGGCAACCGCTGCGGCTTCTACTTCTTCGTCGGTTGCATCGAGTCGGCCATACCGAATGTTATCACGTATACTCGCATTGTATAGCCAAGTTTCTTGTAATACCATTCCAAAAAGGCTTCTAAGATCCATACGTGAGAAATCTTGAATATTGTGGCCATCAATACAAATTGCCCCAGAGTTAATGTCATAGAAACGCATTAACAGTTTGACAATGGTTGTTTTACCAGCACCAGTAGGTCCGACAATGGCAATTTTCTGACCTTCTTTTATTTTAGAAGAAAAATCTTTAATAATTAACTTATCAGGGTTATAGCCAAAGCTAACGTGATCAAATTCAACACTTCCACGAATTTTACTGAGGTCAAAGTCTGTTTTTGTTTCTTGGACTTCTTCTTCCTCTGCTAAGAAAGTAAAGACACGTTCGGCAGCAGCGGTAGTTTGTTGTAAAATATTTGAAATATTGGCGATTTGTTGAATTGGTTGATTAAACTGGCGTACATATTGTATAAAGGCTTGAATATCCCCAACGGTTAAGCGTCCATTGGCAGCTAAGTATCCACCAAGAATACAGATTGCAACATACCCAAGATTGCCAATAAAGGTCATAAGAGGCATCATTAATCCTGACAAGAATTGGGATTTCCAGGCGGAACTATACAGGGTATCGTTGTATTTATTAAAGGTTTTAATGGAATCTTCTTCCCCGTTAAAAGCCTTAACAACGTTGTGACCACTATACATTTCCTCAATATGTCCATTTAAGTGTCCAAGGTAGGTCTGTTGTTCGCCAAAATATTTCTGAGAACTTTTGACAACGAGAATAACTACAAAGAATGAGGTTGGAACAATAATCAAAGCAACTAAAGTCATTTGCCAACTGATGGAAAACATCATAAAGAGGATTCCCACTACTGTTGCAGCAGAAGAAATTATTTGTGTAATACTTTGGTTAAGAGTCTGATTAACGGTTTCGATGTCGTTTGTTAAAAAGGAAAGGACTTCACCATAGTTTGTTTTGTCAAAATACTTAAGGGGTAATCGATCGATTTTGGCAAAAATATTTTTACGAAGGTTGTAGGTAACTTTCATTGAAACCCCAGTCATAATAAACCCTTGTAAATAGGAACAAATCGCTGAGATAATGTAGAGACCCAGTAAGAAAAGGACGATGGTTCCAATATATCCAAAGTCAATACCTTTGCCATTATCGGCAACGAGATTCATGACCCCTTCAAAAATGGCGGTTGTCGCATTTCCTAAAATTTTTGGTCCTGCAATCATAAAGATGGTTGAAGCCAGTGAAAAAATAAGAACGAATAAAAGTCTTATTTTATAGACTCCTAAATAAGCCCCTAGTTTTTTAAGTGTTCCCTTAAAATCTTTAGGTTTTTCTCCAGGCATCATGGCTCCAGGCCCCCCAGGACCACCACCGGGTTTCCCCATTCCTATCCCACCTCTGGGTGGGGTTGTTTTATTTGTATTTACTTCGCTCATTGTGCTAATTCCTCCTCGCTCAATTGTGAGGATGCAATCTCTTTGTAGGTTTCACAGGTTTTTAATAATTCTTTATGTGTTCCTTTACCTACCATGCGTCCATGATCTAAAACAATGATTTGTTCGGCTTCCATAATGGTATTAATGCGTTGGGCAACAATTAAAACTGTGCTATTCCCAGTGTATGTTTTGAGGGCACGGCGGAGAGTAATATCAGTCTTATAATCTAAAGCTGAAAAACTATCGTCAAAAATGTAAATATTAGGTTTGCGAACAAGCGCCCTTGCGATGGAGAGACGTTGTTTTTGTCCCCCAGAAACATTGGCGCCTCCTTGGGAAATTTCTCTTTCAATCCCATCAGGGCTTGAAGTGATAAATGATTCGGCTTGGGCTATTTTAACCGCAAGCTCTAAATCTTTTATATTTGCATTTTGGTCTCCGTAACGGAGGTTTGATGCAACGGTACCTGAGAATAAAACCCCTTTCTGTGGGATATAGCCAATTTTGCTTCTTAAATCATGTTGGGTGAGATCCCTTATATCAATATTATTAATGAGAATAGACCCTTTTGTAACATCAAAAAAACGAGGGATCAAATTGATTAATGTGGATTTACCAGAACCGGTTGACCCAATAAAAGCGGTGGTTTCCCCAGGCTTCGCAACAAAATTAATGTCGCATAAAACATCCTCTTCTGCGCCATCATAACGAAATGAAACATGGTCAAAAGTTAAAGTTGCAGGGACACTAAGCTCCAGTGATTTTGGAGATTTAGGATCTTCAATGCTTGGTTTAACTTCTAAGACTTCCTCAACACGATCGCCTGAAACAGAAGCTCTTGGAATCATGATAAACATCATTGAAATCATAAGGAAGGACATGATAATCTGCATTGCATATTGCATAAAAGCCATCATATCTCCTACTTGCATGGTTGCTTCTCCAATTTGTTGTGCACCAACCCAAATAACGAGGAGAGTCACACCATTCATAATAAACATCATTGTTGGCATTAAAAACACCATAATTCGATTGACAAAAAGGTTGTTGGCCGTTGTTTCTCGGTTCACTTTATCAAATCTGTTTTCTTCAAAAGATTGTGTACCAAAGGCTCGAACCACCATTAAGCCAGTTAAATTTTCTCGAGTGACTAAATTAAGCTTATCAACAAGCTTTTGTATTAACTTAAATCGTGGCATGGCAACAAAAAAGATAATGCCAATAAGCACCATAATCATACCAATGGCAAGAATTAGAATCCATCCCATTGAAGTGGTTTGTCTTAAGGCCATAATAATCCCGCCAACCCCTAAAATTGGAGCGTAACAGAGAATGCGGATACCCATGATAATGAGGGTTTGTATTTGGGTGATGTCATTGGTACTACGAGTAATCAACGAAGCCGTTGAAAACTTGTCAAATTCTGCATTTGAAAAACGTTGTATTTTTTCAAAGACATCTTTTCGTAAGGTTTTTGAGACACCAGCGGCAATCTTACCGGCAAAAAAACCCACAATAATTGCGGCGGTAATTGAAATAAAAGAAAGGAGAAGCATTAACCCACCGATTCTTAAAATATACATGGTTTGCTCTGTTGAGGTATTGATACCAAGCTCACCATAAAATTCTTTTACAAATTGCGTTGCGGTTTGTATTTGTAAAGATTCAGGTGTTTTTTGGGCTTCGGCTCTTGGTGTGTCAAAGGTTGATTCAGGAGCGTGGGAAAGCATTGGTAGAAGTGCATAAATTTTTGTGAAATCAAGGGCATCCATATTCATAGATTGAGAACTACTTTCTCCAGCACTACTTGGGTTTAGATCTTTCATGTAATTAATAAAAGTCCAAGTTCCTTGACCAAAGATCGGATCGAGGGTTCCGTAAGTTTCGGAATTAGGCTCGTTGAGAATGTAAATATTCTCAGTGGCTAGCAAAGGATATTCCTTTAAGTTCTTTTCATAATTTGCTGATGAAGTATCCCCGGATTTTACGATTGAGTAATTTTTTTCTACAATCGCCTTTTCCTCCTCGGTCATAAAAGTTGTCATCAGGGTGTAAGCATTTTCGCTCATTGCTCTTGGAGCAGCATGTTCGATTCCATTTTGTTGAATTCCTATATTAACAATATCGGACATGTAGTTTGGTAGACTTAAGTCTGACATGGCTTGAACAAATAAAAAAACAATGGACAAAATAAGTAAGAACGTAAAGGGTTTTAAGTAACGTGCAAGTTTGATCATATAATTCTTCCTTCCTGTAATTTCTCTTTTTCAATTTGCGAAAAACTATCGACAAGTTTCTCTAATAGATTTACCAGAGTTTTGGAATCTTCAGGATCTAAAATTTCGGCGGCTTTTTCATAAAAAATAAATGCTTTTTTCGAAATTGAATTTTTCAAAGTCCGACCTTTGGTAGTGATATTAACATAGACCAAACGTCGATCTTTTTCAGTTGTAATACGATCGACATAACCATGCTTGACTAAGTTAGAAATAGTTTGGGAAACACCCGACATCGAAATGCAAGTGAATCGACTAATCTCTGATATGTTTACCCCAGGAGGCGGTGAAATATTCATCGATTGGGCGCTTTTAAGAACTTCATCATAAGAATCTGCAATGGCAGTAAGCATAAAAAATTCGTGGGGTTTTAGATTTTTTAGAATTCCTTTTTGAAAATGAAAAAAGGTTGATTTTTTAATTTTGCTAAAGGCTTCAAATAATTGTTGACCATTAGTGCTCAAATTTTGCTCCTTTCATAAAAAATGGTTAAGCAAGATAATATTTAAGTTGCTTAACTATTATACCCTTCTTTTTCATTTTTACAAGAGAATAAAATTTGAAAATGATTCCAAATTTATATTATGATATAATTAGTTCAAGAAATATTAGGAATGAGAATGGGGAAATTTAATGCGTATTAAAATGATTATCACCGATTTAGATGGAACTTTGTTAAATAGTAAGAATTCAATTTCAGAAAAAAATATAAGAGCTTTTAAAAAAGCTAAAGAATTCGGGGTTCTTCCGGTGGTTGCAACAGGGAGAATTGATGGAGAAGCTTTTCATTTTGCGGATGCAATTGGTTCGACAGAGTATGTCATTTCCAGTAATGGAGGGGTGATTAAGGATCATAAGAATGAGGTCGTTATTCATGAAATAGGGTTAAAAGACAAAGTCATTAAAGATTTTTTAAAGGTCTTTGAAAACTATGATCAGATATTTTGTCAAGCCCATACGGTTGAGGGCAATGTTTGCACCAAAAAAACATTTCATTGGATGGATAATGCAGGCTGGGCAAAAGCTTATATACGAGAGTTTAAAGACAAACAAATCGTTGTTGAAGACATTTATGGTTACACAAAAGAAAGAGGCATAGACATTAATAAATTCGTGTTATCCTCTGTTAATATTCCTTTATTAGAAGATTTGATGAAAAATGTTGGATTAATTGATGGAATGGAAGTTCTTAGACCCATGGATTATTGTGTGGAATGTGTTCCAACAGGGGTTGATAAAGGGTATGCAATTATAAAATTATGTGATTATTTAAGAATTGATCTTTCAGAGGTCATGGTGATTGGGGATAGTGACAATGATAAAGAAATGTTTGAACTTCATGAGCCCATTAAAATTGCTATGGGAAATGCCTATGACGAATTAAAGGAACTCGCAACTCAAATTGTAGGAACAAATGATGAAGATGGTGTTGCAGAAGCCATAGAAAAATATGTATTATTTGAGAATAAGATAGGCTAGTGGCGGAAAATGATTAATTCGAATTTAAAATATGCATTTATTCAAACAATTCCAGTTTTATGTGGATATCTTTTTATGGGAATGGCCTTTGGTATCTTACTTCAAGAAGCGGGCTATAATTTTTTGTGGGCATTTTTTATTAGTGTCATTATTTATGCAGGATCAATGCAGTTTGTACTCATTGGAATGCTTGGAGGGAGTATGGGACTCCTAGGGGTGATCTTGCTGACGCTTTCTGTTCAAAGTCGGCATATTTTTTATGGGATTTCCCTCATTGAAAAATTTAAAAGAATGGGAAGAGCGGGACTATATATGGTTTTTTCATTAACAGATGAAACCTATTCCCTTTTGTGTGGGATGGATATTCCGAAAGAATTGGATGAGAAAAAAGTTTTTTTGATGGTAGCAGTTCTCAATCAAAGCTACTGGATTTTAGGGAGCACCTTAGGAGCATTATTTGGTTCATTAATCTGGTTTGATACGACAGGGATCGATTTTGCTATGACGGCTTTATTTGTGGTTATTTTTGTTGAACAATGGTTTGGATATAACTCCCATGTACCTGCAATTGTTGGCCTAGTCTGTGGTCTTACTTCCCTTCTTGTTTTTGGTCCAGAATCATTAATTCTTCCAAGTTTGATTGCATCGGTATGTGTTTTGATGATCTTAAAGAATCGTATAAAATTAGAAGAAAATAGAGAGGTGTTTCGATGATACTGGAAAGTCAAGAAATGACGGCAGGAGTTATTGTATTAATCGTGGCTGCTTGTACATTTCTAACACGTTTTTTGCCCTTTGCTCTCTTTGGTGGAGGAAAAGAAGTCCCTGAAATTGTTCGGACTTTGGGGGAGTTATTGCCTCCAGCAGTCATTGCTATTTTGGTTATCTATTGTTTAAAAGGGGTTAATTTCACAATTCCTCCCAATGGAATTCCAGAATTCATTGGTGTTGGTATTGTTGTTGCTCTTCATATTTGGAAACGAAACAACCTTTTAAGCATTGGTGGTGGCACCATAATTTATATGATTTTAGTTCAATATCTTTTTTAGAAACCACAATTGAAAATTTCAATGGGTATGTTATAATTGTACCTGTATAATACAAGAGAAATGAAATAGGTGGAAAGATGCTAGAAATGCTTGTGGGAGCCATTGAAGAATTAGATGAAGATAAAACACTGAAAATAGTTAAAAGGTGTATTGCAGCAGATATTTCGAAGGAAGATATTTGGCAAGCTCTTAATCAAGGTCTTCAACGCGTCGGAAGAAGATATGAAGAAGATGAATACTCAATTGCAGACTTAATGGTGGTAGGAATCATTTTTGAGAATGTGTTGGAGTTTACAAAAATAGATATTTATGAAGATATAAAAGAAGATCCTAATGCGAGGATGATTGTATTAGGTACAGTTGAAGGAGATCTTCATGATATTGGAAAATCAATTTTTAAAGGTGCAATGCAAGCCGGAGGGTTTGTCGTTAAAGACATTGGGGTGAATGTTAAAGCTGAAACTTTTGTTGAAGAAGCAAAGGAATCTAAATGTGATATCATTGGAGTGAGTGCCGTTTTAACAGATTCGATTCCTTATGTTAGAGAAGTTGTTGAATCTTTTGAGAATGCTGGAATACGGGAACAAGTAAAAATTATTATTGGCGGTTGTATTGCAAATAAAACGGTATGCGATTTTGTGAAAGCAGATGCATATACAAAGTCTGCAATTCGCGGTGTTGAAATTTGTAAGGAATGGTTATAAAAGTGAAAGGAAATGAAACTAAGTATTTAGGGATTGCGGAATCGATTCGCCTTAAGATCTTAAATAAAATTTATAAAACAAATGATTTACTTCCTTCTGAAAATAGTCTTTGTCATGATTATGGAGTCAGTCGAATGACCATTCGAAAAGCGATTGAAGTATTAGTTAATGAAGGCTATCTCTATTCAGCTCCTGGAAAAGGAACTTATGTCAAGGCTTTTTCACTTAATAAATTTGATGTTAGATTTAGTGCTGAAGAGGTTATGGTTCAGGGTTTTTCACGAGTAAAACTGCTTCATGCAAAAATTATGGCTCCAACCATAGATTTGGTTTACCATCTTCAGGTTGCACCAAAGACAAAAATATTATGCATTCGTTGTTTGCTCTTTAGAGGGGAAAAGGCAATTGCCTTAGATGAAAAATACATGCCCTATTTTCCTGGAATGAACATTAAAGAAGAAAGTTTCACCTATAATGATATGCAAGGAATTATAGCAAAAGAAAATCATATTTATGGATGTAAAGAAGAGATCTTTGTTACTGGTATTTTTCCGGATGAAAGCATTAATCAATATTTTGAAGAAAATCAAAAAAAGGCAGAATTCATGGTTCTTTTTGAGCAAAAGATTTTCGATGCTGATGAAATTCCAATGGGGTATGGACGCTTAGTGGTTGACAGTATGGAATGCCGAGTTATAGGGAAATCCAGAATTCAAGGAGTTTAGCGTATGAAAACTTATGAAATGATCTCAAAAGATATCCAAGAAAAAATTGAGTCAGGCTTTTTTAGAGAGGCAGAACAGCTGCCTTCTTTACGGGAACTCTCTAAAATCTATCAGTCAACAACAGTAACAGTTAAAAAAAGTTTAAGTATTTTAGAGGAAAAAGGCTATATAAAGACAATCGACCGAAAGGGTTCCTTTGTCAAAAACCAAGCAAGTCATGCCTTTACCTTAATTTTTCATGAACTCAAAAGCATTGATCAACTGACTGAAACAAAAGTTGATAAAATGGAAAAAGTTAATATTATGGAATTCTATCAAGAATTTGGGATCATTGAAGAAAAAGCATTATCAAAATGCGTAAAAATTCGGAGTCTATTGTTTCATAAAAACATGCCTATAGGTTTGGATGTCAAATATTTATTATTGGGGTCAGGTGTCAATACCAGTGTGCATAATTTGGAGCGTCTAGGAGAGTCCCTATCTTTAGTGTTGAACAATTATGATATCGATAAGGAACTTGAAATAAAAGTTCCAGAAGATAACAAAGTAGTGCGAACTGAATTATATCTAGACCCAGAAGATCCCATCTTTGCCTTTAAACAAATTTATAAAACGATGGATGGTCGTTTGGTAGGTGCTGGAATAACATATGTTCCTTGTAACGAGATCAGAATTAAATTAGAAAACTAGGGGAGTCTATTACCAAAGAGTAGAATGAGACTCTTTTTTTTATGTTTAAGGAAAAATTCAAGATAAATAGGTAACAGATATATACAGGATATATATCTGTTATCTATTTTTTTAGGAGAGCTATTGACATTATGAAAGAAACGTGCTATATTTGTGGCATACTTGTATATAACACATAAGTGTTAAGGAGGAGGGGAAAATGAATAAAAATGAAGTGACAGTGGAAAGCTTGAGCAAATTTACTCGAGCTTCGGTACTCACCATTATTAGTTGTGGTGCGGTGGTGGTTTATTTGACATTTTTGATCAGGTACGTTTTTTATGAACCTGTACTTGAGAGTCTAATGATTTCAAATGAACAACTGGGTATTCTTTATGGATTGTTTGGAACGACATCGATGATTTGTTATTTGCCAGGAGGAATTTTAGCGGATAAGATACGTATTAAATATCTTGCCACAGCTGGCTTTGCATTATCGGCAGCACTTACTTTTTGGTACTCAATGTTGCCAAGCTATGAGCAATTATTAATTATTTTTCCTCTTATGGGAGTGGCAACAACTTTGATTTTTTGGGGAATTCGCTATAAGGGAATTCGTCTTGTTAGCTCTGAAGTAAATTATTCTAAGAATATCGGTATTAGTTACGGAATCGTAGGGGTTGTAGGTTTAATCGTTAATTTTATTTCAATGGGGATTTTTGGGATGTTTGAAGAAATGTCACAAGGTTTCAACATGGTTTTAATGTTTTATGCAGTCTTAAATATTGGATTTGCAATTGCATCATTTCTTTTAATTCCAAAATTTAAAGACGAAATTGTTAAAGAACGGAAAAAATTTGACTTCTCGGAGGTCATAGCTGCAATTAAGCACCCAGGTGTTTGGCTGACTACATTATGTATGTTTTTTGTTTATACCGTGTACACATCATTGAGCTACACAGTTCCTTATATTCAGGGAGTTTTTGGGGCAAGTGCGGTGATGGTTGCAATCATGGGGAATATTCGAATGTATGGGATTTCTCTTTTTTCATCCCCGATCATAGGAAGTTTAGCTTCAAAAATAAAATCCCCTTCAAAAACAATTATTTTGTGTATGGGAATCACGGCTTTAAGCTTGTTTGTCCTTGTATTGGCACCTGAAACATCTGGTTTTATGATTCCAGCAATTATCCTTATTATGCTTCTGTCTTTTTTCCTTAGTGGAGCATATGGGGTTACCTCTTCATTATTTACAGAAACCAAAGTTCCAGCTGCAATTTTTGGATCAGCAAGTGGGATTTTATCACTGATTGGATTTTTGCCAGATATGTTTGTTTTCCCAATTGCTGGAAAATGGTTGGATAATTATGGGAATCAAGCCTATAATTATATTTTTATTGTATTAGGGATAAGTGCATTATTAGCAATGGGATGTGCACTACTCGTTATTATTTACAACAAAAGGAAAAGTGCTGAAATTGATGCAGAATAAAGGATTAGGTGGTATTTATGGAGTTTGAAAGATTATTTTTGAAACAGGATGAAATTGAATTTATACATGAACAATCGGTGAAAGTACTGTCGGAAACAGGGTGTATTTTTGAGGATGATAGAGCAATTGAAATTTTCCGAAAACATGGCGCTCGAATAGAGGGATATACTGTTTTTTTTAACGAAGAACTTATTAGGAAGGGAATGTCTATGGTGACAAAGACATTCGAAATTTTAAAGCCAGATGGAAAAAGCTATAAAATGGGTGATGGTAGTAAGACGATGGCAACATCTGGAAGTCCACCTTACGTGATGGAAAACGGAAAATTTAGATTTGCTTACAAAGAAGACTATATTGATATATGCAAACTTGCACAGACAAGTGATTGCATTGATATGACCCATTTGCTTTTATGTGATACTTATGATGTCCCAAGGGAAGACCGTTCCTATTGGATGGCAGCAACGTTGTTAAAATACACAACTTTACCCATTAGCTTAACTGCCCTTGCTACAAAGGTCGAAGATTCAGGGATTGTTGCAGGTAAAGTGATTGATATGGTTCAAAAATTTGTTGGGATAGATAATAAATATGTTGTTATTGGATGTATAAGTCCTATTTCTCCCCTTGCTTATGTTAAGGATAGCTTAGATTCACTTTTTGTCTATTGTGAGAAAAACCAGCCAATTCAATTAGCGGTGTGTTCTCTGCCGGTTTTAACTAGTCCTGCAAGTCTCATGGGGACATTTATTCAAAATAATGCAGAATTACTAGCAATGACCGTCTTAATTCAGTTAATTAATCCAGGACTTCCAGTTTTTTATGGAAACACCTCAACCTCTACAAATTTAAGAGATGTTTCTATGGCATTAGGTTCATCAGAAACCGCATTATTATCTTGTGCGTCTGCTGCAATGGCGAAACATTACAAAATGCCTTTTAGAACTTCTGGTGCACTAAATGATGCTATTGATATAGATTATCAATGTGGTGTGGAATCGACGATTAATTTAATGACTGGGGTTTTAACAGATACAGATCTTATGTTTTTTAGTTGTGGTATGCTAAGTGGATTTAATGTTACATCTCTTGAAAAATATATTGTTGATGAGCAACTGATTAAGATGCTTTTGAGATATCGTAAAGGAATTGCAATCGATAAGACGAAAGACTATACTAAGGAAATTAAAAAAATTGGTCCGCGGGGCAATTATATGTGTGGGAGGACTCCTAAAGAATACAAAAATGAACATTTTGTTCCGGATGTCTTTGTTAAAGTGGATTACAATACATGGCAGACTGATGATAAGAAAACACTGATTGAAAAAGCACATCAAAAGGTAATTGATCGTCGAGGGGAATATATTGAGCCAGAGAAAACGAAAGAGCAAATAAAAATGATCGATAATTTTTTGAAATAAAAAGAATAAGACTACGTCCTCATTTATGATGAAGGAGTAGTCTTTTTATTTTAGAAAAGAAAATTAGGATTACGTCAATTGGGCAATTAAAAATTTAATTTTAACCCCTTGGCTAGAAAACAACTTCTCATGTTCGGTTTCAATGTTTCCTTGGTAATCTGAATGATGGAGATCTTCAATACAAGTTGTGATTTGAAATCCACATTCCCTAAAATAATGAATTGAATCTTCAAAAAGAGGCGCATTATCGGTTTTAAAGTAGATTTCGCCCTGTTCTTTTAAAAATCCAAGATACTTCTGAAGCTGTTTTGGATGTGTTAGGCGCTTTTTTTGATGGCGGCGTTTAGGCCAAGGATTACAAAAATTAATATAAATCCGTTCAACATTATCGGAGTTCGTTAGTATTTGATCGATACGTTCTATGTCCCAAGACATTAACTGAATGTTTTTTACCGCAAGGCGGTGTTGATCATAGGTTGTTTCAATATTCCGTTTGGCTAAACCCAATACGGCATCAATCAAGTCAATGGCTAGAAAATTGATGTTTGGATTCTTTATCCCAATTTGAGAAATAAAAGTTCCTTTTCCACAACCAAGTTCGATATGAAGGGGTTGGCTTTCAGGAAAAATCGTTTTCCATTCCCCACGATGTTTGGTGGGAGTCGTTTGAAAAAAATGACTAGCTTCTAATTCTGGGCGCGCCCATGGTTTTGGTCTTATGTGCATTGGAGCCTCCTTTTTTAGATCTTTGTGAATTATAGCATGGTACAAAAAAAAGTCAAGATTAACCGAGATAATATAACGAAAATAATGGCATAAGAAAGATGTGATTGACAAGGGAGGTTTAAAGCGCTAAGCTACGAGGATGAGAAGAAATTTAATTAAGAATTGGATAAACAATGAAAGATAATAATTTGATTTTAGAAATACTTTTAAAAAGAGACGTTATCACTCAAAAAGATATTAGTTTTGTGAGCGGAAAGCTAAAGGGGAGTCAGGATTCGATAATTGACAAACTGATTTTGAGTGACCGATTGAAAGAAGAGCAACTTGTGAAATCCCTTTGTGAAGAAATGGGATTTGAAATTTATGACTATGAAAAAACACCGATTGATTTAAAAGGTGTTTTTTTTATTAAGAAATTTTTGGCTCAATCCTTAAAAATCTTCCCTGTAAGAGAAAATAAGGACAAAAGTATATTGGTTATCATGTCCGATC
Source organism: Eubacteriaceae bacterium (assembly GCA_051649025.1). Classification (GTDB taxonomy): domain Bacteria; phylum Bacillota; class Clostridia; order Eubacteriales; family Eubacteriaceae; genus Acetobacterium. Next base: position 47,671 of record JBOFGH010000006.1, on the reverse strand, counting down.
CAACAGATGAAAATTCAATTCGAAGGTTGGAGGAGATAACAAAAAAAAGGATCGTTATTCAAGTTGCAACAGAATCTCGAATATTATCCTATATTGAAAGATACTACATTGAAGAACCCTTGATGGGTGATGAAAAGAAAATATCTCTCTTAAGGGAAGATGTACCAGAGAAAAATATGTCAATCATTGAATTAGCAGATAAAATTTTAGAAGATGGAATTTGTTATGGTGCAAGCGATATTCATATTGAGGGGTATTCTCATTGGGTTCAAATTCGATTTAGAATTGATGGACTTTTGAAAAAATACAGAGAAATTGAGGTAAAAGTGTGGGAAAGTTTAATCACACGTTTAAAAATTTTAGGAGGATGTGATATTGGGGAGGAACGACTCCCCCAGGATGGTGCCTTTGTTAAGGAATTTCAAGGAAGGCAAATTGACTTTCGGTTGTCTCTGATTCCAACGATTCATGGGGAGAAAATAGTGTTAAGAATTTTAGATCAATCGCGTTTTTTAAAGGAAACAAAAAAACTTGGTTTGTCAAAGGAGCAATATGGTCTCCTGAAAGAAATAATGGATTCACCAAATGGACTTGTTTTAATTTCTGGAGCGACTGGAAGTGGTAAATCAACAACGTTATACAGTCTATTAAATGAAATTAATATGGAAACACAAAATGTTATTACCATTGAAGATCCCGTTGAACTTCAAATTGATGGCATCAGCCAAATTCAAGTGAATGAAAAAATTGGGTTAAGCTTTTCAACTGGATTACGTTCAATTTTAAGACAGGACCCAAATGTTATTGTTGTTGGGGAAATGAGGGATGAAGAAACAGCGAGTATAGGCATACGGGCTGGAATTACTGGACATCTTGTTTTAGCAACAATTCATACGAATAATGCCATTTCAAGTATTACCCGATTGCTCGATATGAATGTACCTCGGTATCTTTTGGCAGATTGCATACGAGGAATTATTTCTCAAAAACTTGTGAGAAGGTTGTGTCCTGATTGTAAGAAAAAAAGGGGGATATCAGAAGAAGAAAGAAGTTATTTTAATCTAAGGGAAGGGACGGAAGTTTTTGATTCGGTTGGGTGCTCCAATTGCTCTGGAAGTGGATACAAAGGGAGGATTGCAGTTCTTGAAGTTCTAAAAATCACTAAGAATTTAAGAACTGGAATTGGAGTTGGAGAAAGAAATGAGCGTTTAAAAGAAATGGCGATGGCAGATGGATTTTATTCAATGGAAGAATCTGTAAAGAGACAAATTCTAAAGGGCGTAATCTCTATGGAAGAAGGAATCAGTGCTTTAGCCATTGAAAAATTATGTGAATAAAAAATGAAAAAAATATATATTTATCGAGGAAAAACGATTCAGGGGAAAGAATGTACTGGAAAATTTCAAGGAAATAGTACGAAGGAGGTCATTGTTTTTTTAGAAGGACAAAACTTGATACCTTTGGAAATACATGAAGAGAAAAGAGAAGGAAACCTTTTGAGAAAGGTGATTAAATTCCCGAGAAAAAAGGTCGGCTTAAAATTATTTAGTCAATTCATTAATCGATTTCAACTGCTTATGGGGGCAGGAATTCCCATTATTCAATGTTTAATTCTTTTAAGAGAGCAAACAAAAGACCGTGGGTTGTCTGATGATATTCAAAAAGTATTTAATGGAATTCAAAATGGAGGAAAGCTCTCCCAAGAGCTGGCTCGACACCCCAAAACCTTTCCCAAGTTTTTCGTTTTCATGGTTAAGGCGGGAGAAAAAAGTGGAAGATTAAATAAGATATTAGAAGATATGGGAAGGTATTACGAGAAAGAATTGGAGAATCAAGAAAAAATTCGAAAAAGTCTTTTTTACCCCGCTATTTTAGTGATGATTACAGTAATGGTGTTGTTATTTCTTCTCGTTAAAGTTTTGCCTACTTTTGTTGCTTTATTTGAGACATCTCAAATTGAATTGCCCCAAGTAACCCTTGTTTTGCTAGGATTAAGTCATGGGATAAAAGAGTATGGGTTGTTTTTAATACCATTGGTGGCTCTAGGGGCAATTGGAGGGAGTCTTTTATTGAATCTTCCTGAAGTTAGAAAAGGAAAAGAAGTGTTTGATTTTAGGATTCCCATTTTAGGAAACCTCAAAAAGAAAAAAGAAATGATGATGATTTCTAAAACCCTTTCCTTACTTTTAGATAGTGGAATTGATCTTTTAGGGGCATTAAAGCTTGTGGTTGAAATTACACAAAATTATTTTGTAAAAGAAAAAGTAGCGGAACTATCTCAAAAAATATCAAGGGGAGGCAGCCTTTCAAAAGGAATGACAGAAGTAGGTTTTTTTTCTACATTAATCATCGAAATGGTTTCAATTGGAGAAAAATCTGGAAATTTAGTAGAAGTATTGGAAAAATGCGGTAAGATTTACGAAGTAGAATATAAAAACCAACTCGATGTTTTGACAAGTAGTTTAGAACCCGGGTTAATTTTATTAATGGGCATGATGGTTTTTTTCATTTTATCCGCAATTATGTTACCAGTTTTTGAATTATATATGGTATACTCTTCTATGTAAAAATTATGCATAGATGTGAGGTCTAATCGTGAGAAAGAATGGAAATAAATCCTTTGCGTCGGGAATTGATTATTATAAACTGTTTTGGGTCTTCTTAATTGGATGCTTTTTAGGAGTCGTGGTTGAGACACTTTTTTGTTTAGTGACCAATGGGTATATTGAAAGTCGTCAGGGTGTTATCTACGGACCATTTAATCCAGTATATGGGTTTGGAGCTGTTTTATTAACCCTTGTTTTACACCCAGTAGCTAAAAAAAATTGGTTTATTATTTTTCTTTTTAGTATGGTTCTTGGAGGAGGATTTGAGTTTATTTCAAGTTATATCCAGCAAATGACAACGGGAACTATCTCGTGGCAGTACCATGATCTTCCCTTTAATCTTGCCGGACGTACCAGTCTCATGTATTCTTTTTTTTGGGGAATTTTAGGGCTTCTCTGGGTTAAGGAAATTTATCCCATCATGTCAAAATTCATTGAAAAAATTCCAAAAAAAATGGGGGTTCCTTTGACTTGGGTTTTAACGGTGTTAATGGTTTTTAATATGGGAATCTCTCTAGTTGCCATTAACCGTTGGAATGAACGTCTTGCGGGAGTCCCAGCATCAACGGCTTTTGAAAGATTTTTGGATGATGCTTACCCAGACGATTATCTGAAAAAAATATATCCCAACATGATTCATGTTGGTAAAAAATAAAAAAGTAAAAAAGTACTGGATTTTTATAAAGCAATGGTTTATAATAAATCCATGGTGTGAAAACGTTTTAATTTCCTTTCTTAATTTTCTTGAAAAAAGAGGTACGGTAAGTGCCTCTTTTTTCGCGCAAAAATTTTAGAGCAAATCTTTGTGAACTGAGATACCATTTGTTAGATTCAATCTAACAAATGGTATCTCAGTTTTTTATTTTACTCTTGAAAATTTCAACAAAGAAGAGTATATTTAGGTGTAATAGTACTTTGAGAGGGGTAAAGAGAAATGAATGCAGTAAAAATAAAAGACGACGTTTTTTGGGTTGGTGTAAATGACTACCAAACAACTCTATTTGAGAACCTATGGCCAATTGACCAAGAAGGGGTTTCGTATAATGCTTATGTGATTAATGATGAAAAAGTAGCCATAATTGATACGGTTAAATTTATCAAGGAAGATGAGTTTATTGAAAAAATTCAATCAATCATTGGGGATAAAAAAGTTGACTACTTAATTGTTAATCATATGGAGCCAGACCATTCGAGTAGTATTGTTCGGCTTTTAGAAGTTTATCCCGAAATGGTTATTGTTGGCAACAAAAAAACATTTCCAATAATGAAAAATTTCTATGATGTCGAGGAAAACCTTCTTGAAGTGAAGGATGGTGAAACCCTTTGTCTTGGAAAGCATACATTGCAATTTTTTATGACGCCCATGGTTCACTGGCCAGAGTCGATGGTGACTTATGACGTTACCGATAAAATTCTATTCTCTATGGATGTTTTTGGAAGCTTCAAAGCTCCTGTAGGAAGCATCTTTGATGATGAAAATGATCTGAGCCTGTTTGAAGAGCCCACACGCCGTTATTACGCTTGCATTGTTGGAAAAGTAGCTGGGCAAGCGTTAAAAGCTTTACAAAAATTAGGGGGAATCGATATTGGGACAATTTGCCCCTCCCATGGATTGATTTGGCGGTCTCACCCAGAGTATATTTTGGATATGTATGTTAAAATGAGCTCCAAACAAACAGAGCCAGGTGTGGTGATTGTTTATGGATCTATGTATGGTTGCACTCAAAAATCAGCGGAAATTTTGGCCACATTTTTAAAAGACGAGGGTGTGAAAGAAGTTAAGCTTTATGATGTTTCAAAAACAGATATTTCTTTCATCGTTTCAGATATTTGGAAATACAAAGGACTTCTCATGGGGGCTCCTGCTTATTATGGACGCATTTTCCCTAAAATGGCAAATTTGCTTTATAAGCTTACCGAGATTAAAGTGGACAATCATAAGGTAGGATTTTTTACAGACTACAGCTGGAGTGGCGGTGCTGAAAAAAATTTCACTGCCTTCATTGAGGAAGCAAAGGTTGATGTGGTGGGAGATATTGTTATGATAAAGGGAACTCCAGATCAGCAAGACATTTTGGCTCTTGAAGAATTGGCAGAAAGAATCGCTGGAGAAATTGCTTAAAAATCAAGAAAAGGAGGAGAATCGAGGATGAAGATTGTTGTTGGAATGTCTGGAGGAGTCGACTCCTCTGTAGCGGCATTGTTACTTAAAAATCAAGGCTATGATGTTGTTGGTGTTTTTATGAAAAACTGGGAAGAACAGGATGAATCAGGGGTTTGTACTGCAACTGAAGATTATGATGATGTTCGAAGAGTTTGTGATACCATCGACATTCCTTATTACACTGTTAATTTTGAAAAAGAGTATTATGAATCTGTTTTTAAATATTTTTTAGATGAGTACAAAAAAGGAAGAACACCAAACCCCGATGTCCTTTGTAATAGAGAAATAAAGTTTAAACGCTTTTTGGAATATGCAATGAATGTTGTGGGGGGGGAGTATTTGGCAACGGGCCATTATGCGCAAATCGATGTTTCAAATGAACAATATCGTTTAAAGAGAGGGTTTGACCAAAACAAAGACCAAACATATTTCTTGTGCCAACTTGGACAAAAGGAACTAAAGCGAGTGATGTTTCCTATTGGACACCTTTCAAAAAACGAAGTTCGACGGATTGCGATTGAGAATGACCTAGCAACAGCAGAAAAAAAGGATTCCACAGGGATCTGCTTCATTGGAGAACGAAATTTTACTCAATTTCTAAGTCAATATTTACCGGCACAGCCTGGAAATATTATGGATTTAGAAGGAAATATTAAAGGAAAACATCAAGGTCTCATGTATTACACCCTTGGACAGCGTCGAGGTTTAGGCATTGGTGGACAAGGGACTGGGGAACCATGGTTTGTGGTTGAAAAGGATCTTGAGAAAAATGAGTTATTGGTAGTTCAGGGAGAGACGCATCCTAGTCTATATTCAAAATCTCTTGAGGCCATCGACATGAATTGGGTTGCAGGGGAACCACCATCTAATGCGTTCCATTGCACAGCAAAATTTAGATATCGACAACAAGATCAAGGGGTTATGGTTTTGTTAAAAGGTGACCGAATCGAAGTTCAGTTTGATGCTCCACAAAAGGCAGTAACCCCAGGTCAAGCTGTTGTTCTTTATGATGGGAATGTATGCTTGGGTGGTGGCACCATTGATTGTATTGAAAAAATATAAATGAGGATATCTCTTTCCAAAGGATTGGTTAATTGGATAGTTTCTTAATGTTTTAAAAGAGTTGGCAAAATATGTCATCTCTTTTAAATTTTTTTGGAAAAAAAATTAATTTTTATGGTAAACTATGTAGTATAACTATAATGGGTTTAGACTGTTTAAATAAAAGAAGAATCATTTTAGGAGGATTAATCAAAATGAAAGAACCTTGTAAAAAGTGTGGTAAAATCCTTGGCTTTTTTGATCGAAGTCATAAGATAGATGATGAAAGACTTAATTTGCATTATGATTCCCTTTGTGGCGAATGCAATGGGATCATAAAGGATGCCATTGCTAGAATTGGTGCCATTTGCGAATGGGTTAATAATGAATTGAAAAAAGCACCCGAAAACCTTGAAAACGGGATTTCTGGGGTTGAAGTGGATTTGTTAATTTTTACGGTGGTTCGTGGAGTTTTAACCTTAGAGCCAGATTATTTTAGTCGGAAATCAAATCTGAACAAGGCTTTTCTTAAAGGGAAAGATGAAGTCGTTGATAAACAAAAAGATCTGGTGCGATTGTTATTTAAAATACTCAGCTACGGATTTGATGAAAATTTAAGAAGCTCTGGATTGGACCTCGTTCGAAATTTTATGGCTTATATGATTCAGAATTCGATTTTCTTAGAAAATGTTGAGTTGAATTGTGATGTAGACGACTTGCCACTACCTTCAAATTTATTTGCAAATCGTCGGGGGTTATTAATAGAAACCCAAGAAAAAAGAGAATTAATTACGGTTCCTATTTCTGGAGACGTCTCTATTGAATACCATGTGGCAACCTCTGAAATTGTAAATGAAGTTATTTTGAAAAATGTTTTTTATCCTCAAAGCAACGGAAAAATGGTGATTATTACCATTGTATCTCAAAAGGTATTGGATTTTGTAATTCGCGCATTGGATCGGTTTGCAGAGAAAACGAAAAGAATTCAAGATAAAGAAAAAAAGGATGCTTTAGAGTATTTCAATGATCGGGTGGTAGAAGACTTAAAAAAATTAAAACCCCAGGAAATTATTGAAACGATTCATCTCGATTGTTTATTGTTATGTATTGTTAAAAATCTAAAAAGCGAAAAAATGTTTTCTTTACAAGAATTATTTGATCCTAAGGGAACCACCATTGAGCTTTTATGGGCCTACTACCCACAAAATCTTAGAAACATGGGGATTGATGACAATGAGAAAATTGTGACCTATCTGTTAAAAAATACTCTATACACCGATGGTTTTAGCATTAAACATGGTAATAAGCCAAGTGACACAGGCTGGGGATTTTTCACAACAAAAGGGTATATCATTTATTTTGGTCGAAGCCGTCAGATTTTCTTTATTTATACGGAAGTCTTCCCGAATGGACTTTATAATCCTTGCAATAGAATCACCTATGAAGATAGGCAATACCTTCAATTAATAATGAACAGTGGTAAAAGCAAAGAAGGGAATTATCGAGAACTGGATGAATTGATTTTTTATAGCGAAAATGAAAGCATTATTGATCAAATGGAAGGATTTTTCGAACGTCTTAACTTGTATTTCCAAATGGAGACCTTTCTAAAAACAGAGAAAAACATTCGAGGGAATCGTGAGAAGTATTTAGAAGTAAAACGAGTGATTGATCATATTTTTGCAGATTATGGCTACCTTCCTTATTGTATTTATGATGAGTGGTTTTTTGTGCAAAATGAGCTCCGTGGACAAGATGTGCTTTTAGGAAAAATCATACAAATTAAAGAAACACAAAATAAAACATATGTAAAAGGAACAATTACCTATGCCCCTAAAATAATAGAAGCTTTTAATGAGGGGGCGGCAACATTAAAAGAATCCTTAGATATCAAGGAAACCTCGGTGGCTAAAGCGGTGCTTTGGGTTGGTTTAAGGGAAGCTGTGATTGAGACTTTGTCTGAGGAATGGGTAAGAATAGCAGGTGAAATTTTAGAAGAAGGGGATAACGCTCTTGCGGGATTTTTCAGGTATGCGAATCTAAAGAATATTGAACCAGATAAAGTCTACTACATGGGGTTATTTATTTATCATTTAATGGATCGAGGGATATTACCTAAGGATAATTTCCTAGACAACTATGAGGAAGCGGTTCGGGTTTTTTTGGAGTGCCGACGTGTTATTGAAAACCCTACGACCAAAGAAGAAGAAATGCTAATCAAAGATCAAGTTGAGAAAACTTCCAATGAAATAGAGGGGGAGTAACCCATCGAATGGTGTTATAAAGGAGTATTTAATTCATGCGTGTATTACTGGTTGAAGACGAAAAAACATTAGCATCGGCCCTCGGGAAAATATTCGAAAAAAACAAGATATTAGTGGATATTGCCAATGATGGCATTGAAGGCCAACTTTTAAGCGAAAATGATGTTTATGATGTCATCATTTTAGATATTATGCTACCAGGAATGGATGGACTGGAAATTCTTAGGCTTATTAGAGAATCGGGTAAAAATGTTCCGATTCTTTTGCTGACTGCAAAAGATAGCACCAAAGATAAAGTGAATGGGCTCAATATGGGGGCAGATGATTATTTGGTAAAGCCATTTGAAACGGAGGAACTTATTGCGAGAGTGAGAGCTCTAGGACGACGGCCATGGGAAGTCTATCAAGACAATATTATTCCTTTTTCTAATATTGCGCTAAACATTAATACAGGTGAACTTTACGTTGATGATGTTTTTAATAAACTCACCGCCAAGGAAGGACAGTTGTTAGAGATGTTCATACGAAATCCTGGAATCATAATTTCGAAGGAACAAATTTTAGATCGAATTTGGGGAATCGAGAGTGAAGCAATGGAGAATAGTGTTGAAATTTACGTTCATTATTTGAGAAAAAAAATATGCAAATCGAATGCTTACATCAAAACGATTCGTGGTTTAGGTTATGTTCTGAAGGAGAAGGAGAATGTTAAGTCTCAATAAACTTAGAATCAATCTGACATTAATGAATGCAGGAGTCCTCATAGGACTCCTCTTATTTATTTCAATCTTTCTCTACGTTATTTTAGGGCTTGATTTAGAAACAAACGTTAATAATAACTTAGAAATATACTGTTCCCAATTAGCAAATAATATTGAATATTTGGAAAAAGAAAGAAGTGGAAATTACACCACACCAGAAGAAAATCAAGGCTATGGCGAGTATACTCGAAGCCTTGCTCAAAACAACATTTCATTTATCATCTTCAATCAGAATTATAAGATTTTAGATCAATCCCTTAATTTACCTCTTGGAGAAACTCAATTAATTGATATAACAAAACTTTATTTTAAAGGAAATCGAAGTAAATATTTTATTGCCAACTATCAAAGCGAGGGAAAAGACTATAAAATATGTACTTATGTGATTGTCAATAAAAATGGAGAATTAAAAATTGTTCAGGCAATGAAAAATATGGAAGTGGAAAGGACCCTTTTGGGAAATGTTTTACGTACCATTTGGATAACAATTCTAGTGGGGGCATCTCTTTCTTCCCTCACAGGTTATTTTTTGTCGGGACGTTCTTTAATTCCTATTAAGAAGAGTATTGAAAGGCAGCAAGAGTTTTTAGCAGACGCTTCACATGAATTGAGAACGCCCATTGCGGTGATCCAAACAAATTTGGAAGTGATGAAAGTGAGTGGGGAAGAAACGGTGGATAGCCAGATGGATTGGCTAAACAATGCCTATGATGAGGCAAAAAGAATGAATCATATTGTGCAAGATCTTATGTTTTTAGCCAGAGCAGATTCAGGAGAACTGGAAGCAGAGCGAACAACATTAGACCTTACATACCTAATAAAATCGGTTACTGAACGGATGTTGCCTTTAGCAAGGAAGAAAAACATTCAAATATTTAATGAATTAGAAGAGGGCTTAATTATTTTTGGTGATGAAAAACAGATTGTTCAATTATTGGTAATTCTATTGGATAACGCCATTAAATATAGTGAAGCAAACACATTAATCCGAGTTTTTGGGAAACACAAAATTTCGGGAGTTCGTGTCGAAATTCTGGATCAGGGAATTGGAATTCCCAAAGAAGAATGTGCAAAAGTATTTCAACGTTTTTATCGGGTTGATAAGGTGAGATCTCGGAGCGAAGGTGGTACTGGATTAGGATTATCCATTGCAAAATGGATTGTAGATGAACATCACGGGCTTATTAGCATTGAGAGCGAGGAAAATAAAGGGACGACGATTTCCTTAGAATTTAGTGGTGAAGGAGGAATTTAATTATGAATGAATTGAAATTTTATGGAGAAAAGCTATTTATTGGAGAAAATGCCCTTGAAAGCCTTCGAAAAATTGAAGAGAAACGTTTTTTTATTGTAACGGGCATAGGATCGATGTTTGAAAATGGAACCATCGATAGAGTCATAAGAATTTTGAATGATGAAAATAAGAATTTTGAAATATATCAAGGTATTGGTGGAAATCCAACCACAAAAGAAGTTGAAGCAGGACTTGACCAGATGCGCGCTTTCAAACCTGATGTGGTTTTAGGGATTGGAGGAGGCTCGGCCATTGATGCTGCTAAGGTTATGACCCTGTTGTGTGAATATGACCAGTTAACGATTGAAGATATTAGAAAGGGGACAGCCCCTCAAAAAAGGGAAAAAATAAAACTGATTGCCGCTCCTTCCACTTCGGGAACAGGAACAGAAGTAACAAAAACAGCGGTTCTTACCTTTGAGGAAGAGAAGATCAAAATTGGGTTAAAAACAGAAGCATTTATCCCAGATATTGCGATACTTGATGCCCAATTAACATTGTCTATGCCTAAACATGTGGTGGCAGAATCAGGGATGGATGCTCTAACCCATGCCCTTGAAGCCTATATAAACAAAAATGCAGATGATTTTTCGAAAACCATGGCTGGAGGCGCTGCCGTTGGGATTATTAAATATCTTAGCGCTTCCTACGAGGAAGGGGACTTTAAAAACCGTCAACATGTGCATAATTTTCAATCCTTAGCTGGATTTGCCTTTCAGAATGCTGGCCTTGGTATGAACCACGGCATTGCACATGCTTTTGGAGGAAGATTTGGAACAAGCCATGGGCTTTTGAATGCCATTGGACTTCCTTATGTTTTAGAATACAATTCTCATGATTGTGATGTAAGCAATGATTTAAACGAGATTTCACGAGTGATTGGGATAGATGTTATTGAAAAGATTGAAGAAATGAATCAAACATTTGGAATTCCAAAATCTTTTAAGGAAGCAGGTATTTCAGAAGAGAGTTTTATCAATCATTATGATGATTTACTTGAAAAATCTTTGATGGGTTCAACCATTAAAAACCCTGTCCCAATGAATGCTAAGGAAATGGACAAGGTATTGAAAAGTATTTTTTATGGAAATGTAATTTTTTAAGGAATAAGAAACAGGTAAAAAATCCAAAGCAATCAGGAGGATTCATGAATTTATTAGATGGATTAAATAGTCGACAACGGGAAGCAGCAGAAACCATAGAAGGACCATTACTTATCTTGGCAGGCGCCGGATCTGGTAAAACAAGAACCATTATACATCGAATCGCTCATATTATTGAGACGGGAAAAGCGTGGCCCTCACAAATATTAGCGATTACTTTTACAAATAAAGCGGCGGGAGAAATGCGAGAACGAATTGCTCAAATGAACGTTCCAGAGAGTAATCGCATTTGGATGTCGACCTTTCATTCGATGTGCGCTAGAATCATGCGGGTACATAGTCAATGGTTAGGTTATGGGGATAACTTTGCGATTTATGATACAGATGACCAAAAGCGTTTATACAAAATGTTAGTTAAGGAATTAGAATTAAATGATAAGTATTATAGTTTTCAATATGTTGGAAGTGAAATTTCTAATGCAAAAAATAATTTTGTAAGTCCAGAAGCCTATCTTAAAGAAAGTGCTGGGGATTTTAGGAAAGAAAAAGTAGGCCTTTATTATAAACGATACCAAGAAACCCTCAAAAGCAATAATGTTATGGATTTTGATGACCTCATTTATAATACCTTGGTTCTATTTAAAGGATTTCCTGAGATTCTTGAACAATATCAAAATAAATTTAAATATATTCTCGTGGATGAGTATCAAGATACCAACCATAGTCAGTATGAATTGGTTAATTTATTAGCAGAAAAATATAAAAACCTATGTGTTTGCGGGGATGATGATCAAAGTATTTATGGTTGGCGAGGAGCAGATATTCGAAACATTCTTGACTTCGAAAAAGATTATCCAGAAACTAAGGTTGTAAAACTAGAGGAAAACTATCGTTCGACTCAAGTGATTTTAGATGCTGCAAATTGTGTAATAAGCAAAAATACAGGGCGAAAAGAAAAAGCCCTGTGGACGAAAAATCCAGGGGAAGATAAGATTATTGTTTCATCTTTTAATCAAGGCTATGATGAAGCCCGATACATTGTGAGTGAAATTAGAACAAAAATAGATGATGGCGAAAAAATTTACGGGGATTTTGCAATTTTATATCGAACAAATGCTCAATCTCGTTTATTTGAAGAGGCTCTGATGCGAGAGGGGCTTCCTTATCAACTTATTGGAGGAACTGGTTTCTATTCAAGGGCGGAAATTAAAGATATTATGGGGTATCTAAATGTTCTTAGTAATCCGAGAGATAATCTTGGCTTTTTGAGGATAGTGAATGTTCCAAAACGTGGGATTGGGTCGGCAACCATCGAAAGAATTAGAGAGTATGCAGAGTTTAAGGGATGGAGTTTGATGGAAACATTCCATCATGTAAATGAAATTCCTGAATTAAGTCAGAGTGTTAAAAATAAAGTTCAGGCCTTTAGTGAGCTAATGAAAGAACTCCAAGAAATTCAAGAAGAGGCATCCCTAAAAACGCTTATTTCCGAAGTAATTGAGAAAACAGGATATGCGGAAATGTTAACGCTAGGGAAAATGGATAAAGGGGAAAGTAGATTAGAAAATCTACAAGAATTGGTTTCATCTGCGGCAGATTTTGAAAAAAACAGTGATGATCAAAGCCTAAGTGCTTATCTTGAAACCGTGGCACTATCATCAGAAACAGACAAATATGATGGGGATGATGGGAAAGTCTTATTAATGACTTTACATAATGCAAAAGGGCTTGAATTTCCAATTGTCTTTATTCCTGGAATGGAAGAAGGAATTTTCCCCCATGGGAGAGCCATGGATTCTCCAGAAGACATTGAAGAAGAACGGCGTATTTGCTATGTTGGGATTACCCGTGCCAAAGAACAGCTTTATATTTCTTGTGCAGGAGAAAGAACACTTTTTGGAAGACGACAGCTCCAAAGCCCTTCCCGTTTTTTAAGGGAAATCCCAGAGGAAACAGTGATTGAAAATCGGCAAAAATACGAAAGAAAACCGGAAATTGAAGGGTTAGAATCTAAAAAGAAAACGTCTTTTAACGATCGGGTTAATCAATCGAAGAGTGCATTTAAGAAAACACCTTCAAATACCATCAGTAATGTCGAAAACAATTTTGGATTAACAGACAAGGTTCGGCATAAAAAATTTGGCATTGGAACCGTTGTTGAGGTTAAGAAAAATATGATTTCAGTTGCCTTTCCAGGAGTGGGAATAAAAAAAATGGATCCTGCTTTTGTAGATAAAGCATAACAAGGTAGTGAGATGGATGTAGAAAAAAGAATTATTGAACTAAGAAAAGAGATTGAAACCCATACGAAGGCTTATTATCAAGACGATGCTCCTAAAATTTCGGATGCTGCTTTTGATGCATTAATGAATGAATTGATTGCTTTAGAAACTGAATATCCTAAATTTCAGAGTAGGAATTCGCCAACCCAAAGAGTTGGAGGCATTGTTTCAGAAGGGTTTGAAAAAGTTGCCTATTCCATACCAAAACTAAGTTTGAGCAATGGATTTAGTCAAGGTGACTTGCTGGATTTTGACCGACGTGTGCGACAGGTTTTCCCTGAGGTAACCTATGCGGTGGAATATAAATTTGACGGGTTGACGGTGGTTTTAAATTATGAAGAGGGTTATTTTGTTCAGGGGGCAACCCGTGGTGACGGAAATACTGGAGAAAATGTCACAAACAATTTAAAAACAATTAAAACAATTCCTTTAAAGTTGAACAAACCTTTAACACTTGAGGTGCGTGGAGAGGTCTTTATTGGGAAAACTGATTTTAAAAAAATGAATCAGCAACGGGAAAAAGATCAGGAACCACTGTATGCGAATCCGAGAAATGCGGCGGCAGGGGCAATTCGTCAGTTAGATTCAAGCCTTGTAGCATCACGACCCTTGGATATCTTTGTTTTTAATTTAGAAGCTCTTCAAGGGGGAAATGCCCCGAAAACCCATACGGAAACAATGGATTTTCTAAAAGATCTTGGATTTAAAACAAGCTTAGTAAAAAAATTCAATCAGATGGAAGAGGTTGTTGAATATGTTGAGGAGATGAAAGAAAGACGAAAATCCCTTCCTTTTGAAATTGATGGAATGGTTATTAAGGTGGATAGCCTTGAGGAACGAAAACGTCTTGGAAATACGGCTAAAAGTCCAAGGTGGGCGATTGCTTATAAATTTCCACCAGATCAGGGGATTACTTACATCAAGGACATCACAGTTCAGGTTGGAAGAACGGGAGCATTAACACCTGTTGCAGAACTTGAACCTGTTTTATTAGCTGGTTCAACAATTTCAAGGGCGACCCTACATAATGAAGATAATATTCGTGATAAGGATATACGCATTGGGGATCAAGTGGTAATTCAGAAGGCAGGGGATGTCATCCCAGAAGTTGATCATGTTATCATGGAAAAACGGCATGGAGATGAAGTTGTTTTCAAAATGCCAAAAAATTGCCCAGTGTGTGGTTCGCCAACATTTAGAATTGAGGGTGAGGCTGTAACCAAGTGCTTAAACATGGCCTGTCCAGCCCAAGTTTTTAGAAAGCTTGTTCATTTTACCTCAAGGGATGCTCTTAATATTGAAGGTCTAGGTCCAGGGGTTCTTAAGGTGGTTATGGATGAAAAGTTAGTAAATAACCCTGTTGATATTTATTATTTGCATCAAAAAAGAGAAACCTTAGTTGCTTTAGAAAAATTAGGAGAAAAATCGGTAGAAAAACTATTGTCAGCAATAGAAGCGTCGAAAAAAAGGGACCTTTCTCGCTTGATTTTTGGATTAGGAATTCCCCTAGTAGGATTAAAAGGGGCTAAGGTATTAGCAAAACACTTTGGATCAATGGAGAAAATTCAAGAGGCTAAAGAGGAAGATTTAAAAGTGATTTTTGACATTGGGGAAAAAATGGCAAAAGAAATTGTGGATTTTTTTGATACTCAGGTGAATGTCGAAATCATTAAAGGTCTTAAAGCAGTTGGGCTAAATATGGTTGAAATGGTGAAAAATCAATCAGGCCTTTTAGAAGGGAAAGTTTTTGTTTTAACAGGCACACTCCCAACCCTTGACCGACGGCAAGCAAAGGCGATAATTGAAGAAAATGGGGGAAAAGTCTCGGGATCTGTGAGTAAAAAAACGGATTACCTTTTAACTGGGGAAAAATCAGGGTCGAAATTTTCTAAAGCCCGAGAATTGGGAATTTCAACAATTAATGAAACCGAATTTTTAGCCCTTGTCACCGAAGGTGATTTTGATTTATAATTGTTATGCAAAAACTTATCCGATCATTAAGAAGTCAAAATAGAAAGGAATTTAAAATGAGTTTAACACGAGAAGAGGTTACCTATGTAGCAAATCTTGCGCGTTTAGAATTTTCAGAAGAAGAAGTAACTTCTTTAGCAGACCAACTAGGAGCAGTTCTAGACTACGCACAAACTTTAAATAAATTGGATACATCTGAAATAAAGGCCACAGAGCATGTGTTGCCAGTTAAAAATGTTTTTAGAGAAGATAACATAAAACCATGCTTATCAAATGAAGAAGCCTTGGAAAATGCCCCAGAAAGCGAAGCAGGGTGTTTTAAAGTTCCAAGAGTGATGGAATAGGAGGCTGAAATGGAATTATTTAAGAAGACGATTCATGAGGTAAATGACCTTTTGAAAAAAAAGGAAGTAACCGTTGAAGAAGTGACACAATCGGTTATTAAGCGCATTGAGGAAGTCGAAGACTTAACCAATGCTTATATTCATTTGGAAACTGAGAAGGCTTTAGCAGTTGCTAAGGGCGTTGATCAAAAATTAGGAACTCGAAAAAAGTTAGGGCCTCTTGAAGGAATTCCTTACGCTCTAAAAGATAATCTGTGTACAAAAGGGATGATCACGACCTGTGCTTCAAAAATGTTATATAATTTTAATCCTCCTTACAGTGCTCATGTTTATGAACTACTGATGGAAGAAGGGGGGATTCTTTTAGGAAAAACAAATTTAGATGAATTTGCTATGGGATCTTCCACAGAAAATTCTGCCTATAAGATAACTAAAAACCCATGGGACTTAGATAAAGTGCCTGGGGGATCAAGTGGGGGATCTGCTGTGGCAGTCGCGGCTGATACAGCCTACTATTCTTTAGGATCAGATACAGGTGGTTCCATTCGACAACCAGGGGCATTTTGTGGTGTTGTTGGATTAAAACCAACCTATGGACTAGTTTCGCGATATGGTTTAGTCGCATTTGCATCTTCTTTAGATCAAATCGGACCGTTTACGAAGGATGTTGAAGATTGTGCAATTGTGCTCAATGGGATTACAGGTCACGATGAAAAAGACTCGACGTCTTTAAAATTAGAAAAAATTGATTATAGAAAAAATCTCAAGAATGGCGTTAAAGGGATGAAAATTGGAGTAGCGGCTGCTTTCTTTGGAGAAGGCCTTCATCCAGATGTTCGCAAAAATTTAGAAGAAGCCATTAAAACTTACAAATCACTGGGAGCAGAAATTGTCGATGTTTCCTTTCAATATTTAGACTATGCATTATCAGCTTATTACTTAATCTCATCAGCAGAGGCGAGTTCAAATCTTGCTCGATATGATGGGGTTCGCTATGGTTTTAGAGCAGAAGAATATGAAGGATTAATCGATCTTTATCGAAAAACACGAAGCCAAGGTTTTGGAGCAGAGGTTAAACGTCGAATTATGCTTGGTACATATGCATTAAGCTCTGGGTATTATGATGCTTACTATAAGAAGGCAATGCAAATTCGCACATTGATTAAGGAAGACTTTGAACAGGTGTTTAAACATTGTGATGTCTTATTGACCCCAACGACCCCAACCACAGCCTTTGGGATAGGAGAAAAAACAAATAATCCTTTGGAAATGTATTTAACGGATATATATACAGTGCCTGTAAATATTGCAGGGATTCCAGGAATTTCGATTCCTTGTGGTTTTGATCAAGGTGGAATGCCCATTGGAATGCAACTTTTAGGACCCGTGTTAAGTGAAGAAATATTGTTAAGAGCAGCATGGTCTTATGAAAATGAAACTAAATCAGGTAATCTTAAAGCACCTGTTGGGAAGGAGGCATAATAATGGAGTATGAAATTGTCATTGGAATGGAAATTCATGTGGAGTTAGGGACAAAGACAAAAATCTTTTGTTCATGCCCGACTGAATTTGGACAAGAAGAAAATACCCATACTTGTCCCGTTTGTTTAGGGATGCCCGGAGTGTTACCAGTATTAAATGAAAAAGTTGTTGAATACGCAACCCGTGCAGGATTAGCTTTGAATTGCCAAATTGCGAATTTTAGTAAGATGGATCGTAAAAATTATTTCTATCCAGATTTACCTAAAGCCTATCAAACATCACAGTTTGATCTCCCAATTTGTACTGGAGGAGTGGTAGAAATTGAGGTAGATAATGTAAAGAAAGATATTGGGATTACTCGGATTCATATTGAAGAGGATGCTGGAAAACTTCTCCATGAATCGGCTGATGGAACATTACTTGATGTTAACCGTTGTGGCGTGCCTTTGATAGAAATTGTGACAGAGCCCGATATGAGAAGTGCTGAGGAAGCCCGAGCTTTTGCAGAAAAAGTTCGTAATATTTTAGAATATACAGGTGTTTCCGATTGTAAAATGCAGGAAGGTTCGATGCGTTTTGATGTGAACCTTTCTCTTCGAGAAAAAGGGACAGAGGTTTTAGGAACTCGAACAGAAATGAAAAATCTCAACTCTTTCCGAGCTTTAATTCGAGCGGTTCAATATGAGAGTAAGCGTCAGATGATTGAGCTAAAAAAGGGGCATCCTATTATCCAAGAAACACGAAAATGGGATGATACTAAAGGAATTTCCTCATCACTAAGAAGCAAAGAAGAAGCCCATGATTATCGGTATTTCCCAGAACCAGATTTGGTGCCCATTGTTTTGGAATCAGACTATATTGAAAAGATTAAAGCAGCATTGCCAGAGCTACCCGAGGCAAAAAAACGTCGTTACATATCCGAATATAAACTTCCTGAATATGATGCAGGTGTATTAACCGCGACAGGAATTACTGCGAATTTCTTTGAAGAAACAGTTAAAGTTTATAATGAACCCAAACAAATTTCGAACTGGTTAATGGTTGAAATTCCACCACTTTTAAAAGAAAAAGAACTAACCATGGAAAGTCTTCCAATTACAGCCAAGCAATTAGGGGAATTGTTGCAGTTAATAAAAAATAATACAATTAGTGGAACCATTGGGAAAAAAGTTCTTGAAGAAATGTTCTCATCAGGGAAGAATCCTGAAGAAATTGTTAAGGAAAAAGGTTTGGCACAAGTCAGCGATGCGGATGAGCTAGAAAAAATCATTGAAAAAATTGTTTTGGACCATCCAAAGTCACTGGAAGATATCAGAGCTGGAAATGAAAAGGCCTATGGATTTTTAACAGGACAAGTGATGAAGGCCACGAAGGGTCAAGCCAATCCACAGATTGCAAATAAAATCATTAGAGAAATTGTGGCAAAGCATTTAAACTAATGCTTTGCTTTATGAGGGGAAAGGAAATGAATGGAAAATAAAGAGGCATCATTTACACGAGTTGATGGACGAAAGGCAGAAGAATTACGTCCAATGACAGTAATTCGAAACTTTACAAAGCATGCTCAAGGCTCAGTTTTAATTGAGGTTGGGCATACTAAAGTAATTTGTACAGCAATGATTGAAGACAAGGTTCCGCCTTTTTTAAAAGGTCAAAAGCAAGGATGGATTACTGCAGAATATGAGATGCTTCCAGCATCGACCAATACAAGAAAAAGTAGGGATCGTAATCGTGGGAAAATTGATGGTCGTACCATGGAAATTCAGCGATTGATTGGTCGTAGTTTGAGATCGGTGATTGATCTTAAAAAGCTAGGAGAACGAACGATTTGGATTGATTGTGATGTTATTCAAGCGGATGGAGGAACACGAACAGCCGCAATTACAGGCTCGTTTATGGCCCTTTATGATGCATTAGAAAAATCCATTCAAGAAAAGGTGATCACGGAAATGCCAATCACCAATTTTATTGCGGCAACCAGTGTTGGTGTCCACAATGGGAATGTTATTTTAGACCTATGCTATGAGGAAGATTCAGAGGCGGAAGTCGACATGAACATGGTAATGACAGATGCTGGGGAAATTATTGAAATTCAGGGAACGGGAGAAGCACGTCCTTTCACAAAAGATGAGTTACAAAAACTTTTGGCTTTAGGAGAAGCTGGGATTAACGAATTAATCCAATTTCAAAAAAAGAACTTGTGCATTTGAACCGAGGTGAAAAATGAAAACCATTTTACTGGCAACAGGAAATCAAGATAAAGCCAATGAAATAAAAGCATTGTTAGATAATCATTACGAAGTCCTTACCATGAAAGACTTAGGCATTGATATTGAGATCATTGAAGATGGAAAAACGTATGAAGAAAATGCATTAATAAAAGTACGGGCTTTAAAACCTTTTTTAAATGGAAAAGAATACATTATTATGGGGGATGACTCAGGACTGGGAGTTGATGCTTTAGATGGTGCACCAGGAATTTATTCAGCCCGATTTGCAGGAGAAAATGTCACTTATGCAGATAATAATAAAAAGCTTTTGAAATTATTAGAAAATGTGCCTAAAGAAAAAAGAACAGCCCAATTTATTTGTGCGATTGCCCTGATTCTCCCAAATGGCGAGGAAGTTGTTTTTAAAGGGTGTGTTTTAGGTGAAATTGCATCTGAAGAAATAGGGAGAGATGGGTTTGGGTATGATCCCTTATTTATACATAAAGAAACTGGAAAATCCTATGGGGAAATGAATAAAGAAGAAAAGAATATTCTGAGTCACCGAGCAATGGCGGTTACACAAGTAAAGGAATTTCTTTTAGACCAATCATTGTTAACTAAGTAAATTGTGAATAGGAGAGGAAAATGAAAGTTGGGGTATTCAGTGATAGTCATGGGAACCGGGAAGCTTTAAAAAAAGGGGTTGGACAAATGGGAGAGGTTGACGCGATTATCCATTTAGGAGATTGCGCCGAAGACGGAGCATTTATTCGAACCCTTACCAATATTCCTGTCTATATTATTAGCGGAAATATGGATGAAGGAAATGAAGAAGGAAAACAGGAATTACTTACAAAGATAGGAGACGTGCCTTTTTTTGCCTGTCATGGACATCGTCATGGTGTAAAATATGATCTTAATAAGCTTTATCATACAGGAATGGAAAAAGGGGCAAAAGTGATTCTTTTTGGACATACCCACAAAGCTTTTATTGAGGACGATGGCGAGTTATTAATCATGAACCCTGGTTCAATAGGCGCTCCACGCATAGGCGACCCAGAAAGCTATGGCATTATTTATTTAGAAGCTGATGATATTAGAGGAGAAATTTTTCCTTTATGGGATAAAATTTAACAAAAAAACGCTAATAAATTAAAAAAAGTATTGACAGTCTTTGACATTTAAAGTATACTAACACTTGTCTCTAAGAGAGGCAATGCGGGTGTAGCTCAGTGGTAGAGCCCTGGCCTTCCAAGCCAGTCGCGAGGGTTCGATTCCCTTCACCCGCTCCATTTTTGTCAAAATGCTTGAGCGCCTGTAGCTCAGTTGGATAGAGCAACGGCCTTCTAAGCCGTGTGCCAGGGGTTCGAATCCCTTCAGGCGCGCCATTGACCAATTTAATACGTTTATTTTGTGGTGGGTATAGTTCAAACGGTTAGAGCGCCAGATTGTGGTTCTGGATGTTGTGGGTTCGAGTCCCATTATCCACCCCATTTATTTTAATTCTAGGGGTATAGCCAAGTCGGTAAGGCACCAGATTTTGATTCTGGCATCCGTAGGTTCGAGTCCTGCTACCCCTGCCATTTTTTTATAGAAGGTTGGCAAACTTAATATTGATATGACCCATTAGCTGAGTTGGTATAAGGAGAGAACCCAAATCTCTGATTTGGTGTGAATCCCTTAGTGAGGCAAACTCACGGGGTCACAGTCCTTAGAAGACAAACAAAACTTAATATTGATATGACCCATTAGCTCAGTTGGTAGAGCATCTGACTTTTAATCAGGGTGTCGGGCGTTCGAGTCGCCCATGGGTCACCATTTGAATTTATGACTGCAGTTTACTGCGGTTTTTTTATTTTTTTCAGAAGTGGAAATGTTCGATTAACCATCGAGTTAGATCGATCAACTTAGAAGCTCAGAATCGAGTTTCTTTTTTGTTTTAACAAGAAATGCTACTTTTCAAGAAGACATATTAGAATGGTTTTAATTAGGCGCATTATTTTCACTTTATTTACATTTTTTTATTGAAATAAAAAATCTAATATGTTAGTATGTTAATAGAAGTAATACTTAACTATTTGAATTGGCTTTTGCGAATTAGATTTTGTATTTCAGGTATTGCTTATTTAAGATTTGTTAACGGCGTTAAACATCAAGAAAATAAATAAAAAAACAGAAAGGATATAGTGATGATGAAAATTAAAGAGAAAAGAGAAGCAAAAAAAGTTAGCCAGCGAAAACTAGGGGAAATGTTAGGGATCAATCAATCGGCTATCAGCCAGTGGGAATTGGGATTGACGTCTCCAAAAGCAGAGAAATTACCGTTACTCGCGCATATTTTTGAATGCCAAATAGAAGATTTGTATGAAGTAGAAGAATTAACATTTAACTAATTAATTTTTGCAAATGAAATAAAAACGATCTGAAACTAAAGAGTTTCAGATCGTTTTTATTTAGAGTTTTTAAGAACAAAGTACAGACAAATTAAATGGAATAGGTTAGAATTATAATAACACTTTAACTAATTTTAAGGAGTGAGGTAAAAATGAAACATTATATTTCCTGGGAAGAATACTTTATGGGAATTGCGTTACTTTCAGCAAAACGAAGTAAAGATCCAGGAACCCAGGTTGGCGCATGTATTGTGAATAAGGAAAATAAAATTTTAGCGATGGGATACAATGGAATGCCCATTGGTTGCAATGACGATGAAATGCCCTGGGAGAGAGAGGGTGACCCATTAAATACAAAATACCCTTATGTTTGTCATGCGGAGTTAAATGCCATCTTAAACAGTACTGTGAGAGAATTAAAAGGGGGAATTCTGTATACGACATTATTTCCCTGTAATGAGTGTGCGAAAGCCATCATTCAGTCTGGGATAGAAAAGGTTGTTTTTTTAGAAGATAAATATCCCGATTCTACGGGAATTATTGCTTCAAAAAGAATGTTTGACCTTGTTGGAATTCAGTATCAAAAATATGAGAATAAGAATGAATCCGTTGAACTTGAATTATAGAAATAGGAGTTGATTATGAAGGAAACAAATTATATATTGGCTTATGATAATGAATGGAAATTTTTAAAAACAAAGAATCCTTTGGAAGTTGAAGCTTTGAGAGGCGGAAAATGGAACGAAGAAGAAAGCACATTAGAATTTCCTTTTTTTAATGAAATTTATTTAATTAATTGGGACAAGGAAAGGATAACAGAGAAAGAGACGGGAGAAGAACCGTTAATTGAAGTTTCGATTATGATCTTGAATTATTTACGTCATTCAAGTGTAAAAATGAGTGAGGAGCACAAATTCGTTACTTTAAAAGAGATTTCTGAGAGTGGAGCATTATTTTATCCTGCTTTTTATAAAAGTGGAATTCTTCCGTTGGCAAAAACCTTTGGAAATAACGTTGAGGAAATTAAGGAAGTAAGTAAAAGTCTTGGAGGAACACAATCGAGGGAAGGCGATTTTGGAGCTGTTTTTCAGATGTTTCCCTACTTAGAGCTCAAGATTATTATTTGGGAAGGGGATGATGAACTTTTACCTTCAGCAAATATACTTTTTGATACGAGAGCCACAGAACTTATGCATGTGGAAAGCATCATTGGGCTGGGAATGTACCTTTCAAAAGAAATAGTGAAAAAAGATAAGAAAGAGGAAAAAAATGACCTTGAGCCAGTACCAATCTTTTTTTAGAAATGATCAATTTGCGACGAAAATGGGGGCTGTGATCCAAGAAATTGAAGAAGACTATGTGAGATGTAGTTTCGAAATAAATAAGGATCATTTAAACGCAGGTGGGATCGTTCAAGGAGGTGCAATTTTTACGCTAGGAGATTTTGCTTTTGCAGTGGCAGCAAATAGAGGCGAAAACTTAGTCGTTTCGATTGATAGCTCAATTAATTTTTTAAGAGCGACCCAAGGGAAAGTTTTATATGCGGAAGCTAGAATAATTTCTCAAACAAAACGAACATGTCTTTGCGAGATTATAATAAAGGACGACTTAGAGACTTTGATTGCAAAAATGAGTGTAACAGGTTTCATTACGGATAAAAAAATAAATGCCTAAAGTTACTTAGAATTTTTAATTTGGTTCTTGAATTAAAGATTAAGTTATGATAAAATGTCCTAGTCGCGGAAGTGGCTCAGTGGTAGAGCACTGGCTTCCCAAGCCGGGGGTCGCGAGTTCGAATCTCGTCTTCCGCTCCAATTTGAGAATGAAACCTTGTAGATTGCTTTAAATAGCTGTTTGCAAGGTTTTTTATTTATAGGGTATTTTTTTAGATTAAGGGCAGTAAAGTGTTGAACTGGGGAATGTTTTGTGTATAAAAAAGTAGAAAGAAAATGACAAAATAGTAAATTTGAAATATAATTAACCTAGGAATTATAAAAAACATTTCCTTTTTGGAAAGAGGATAAATCGAAAATTCAAGGAGGGATGGGTTTTGGAATTAGTTAAAACAGCAGCTATATTGGTTGGTGGGCTCAGTCGTCGAATGGGGTTTGATAAAAAAAATTTGGTCATAAAAGGGGAATCTCTTCTAGAACGCATCGTTAATCAGCTGTCACAAGACTTTGATGATGTTATTATTATTGGAGCTGACAAAGACAGTGTTTCCGAAATAAACGGTATTAGAGGTGTCTATCCAGATGCATTTGCTGCTAAAGCATCTTTGGTTGGAATTTACTCAGCTTTATTAAAAGCACAATCTCAGTTTTTATATGTAACCGCTTGTGATATGCCTTTGTATAATCATTCTTATGTTGAATTTATGAAGACACTTATTCAAGAGAACCCAAAACCAATGGGATATGTGACAAAGAAAAATGAATGGATAGAGCCCTTTAACGCCTTTTATAATATTGATCTGATTCCACAAATAAAAGCTTTTTTAGAATCGGGACAAAAAAATATTTATTACTGTATTGAAAATGAGAATATTTATTATATTAACGAAGAAGAAGGGCTGAAATACAGCCCACAATGGGATATGTTTCGGAATTTAAATACGCCAGAAGAGCTAGAAGCTCATATGCAGTGGAGAGGGCAACGTGAAATTTAGACAAACATCGCGAAATGAGGAAATACTCAAAATAAAAGGTGGCAATATTAATGTCGTCTTAGACCCCATGGTTGAAGAACATCCTGTGACTTTGTATCTTAACTCCCAGGAAATGATGTCAATTATGTGCACTCCTAATGATCTTGAAGAATTAGCCCTTGGTTTTTTTTACATCAAGGGAATGATTCGAAGTTATGATGAAATTAGCACGATTAGGATTGAGGAGTTCCATGAAAGAACAAAGATTTTTTTAGAAACAAAAGTAAAATCTTTTGTGTTTACAAAAAGTAATTTCTTTGAACTGTCAGATGAAAATATTCGATTTATTTCCGATGCTGATGAAAAAAATGATGGAAGTGAAAGTTTAAAGGCAGGATGGGAATGGATATTAAACAAATATGAAGTTTCAGAAAATAAACTTTTAAAAATGATGGATGTGTTTAGCAAAGAATCGAGTCTCTTTATTGAAACGGGAGGAGCTCATAGTATAGGGTTATATCAAAAAGGAGAAAAGCTTCTTTTTTATGATGATGTCAGTCGATATAATACATATAATAAGCTTTTTGGTGGAATTCTAAAAAGTAAAATTAATCTTGACGATAAGATGCTTCTTACAACTGGGCGAATTCCGAGAGAAGTGTTATCTTGGATTATTAATGAAGGAATTGGTTGTATACTATCAATTTCTGTTCCTACACACGGAAGTGTTTTACTGGCAAGGAGAGAAAAGGTTGGCTTAATGGGATTTGTTCGTGGAGAACGTCTTAATTTTTATTCGCCAATGACATAAGGGTGGTTTAATGGGATTTAATATTTCGCTTATTAGTTTTTTTATTTTAATTATTATTTATTTATTGGTTATGGAAATTTTCACAGTCCTTTTTCGATTAACGGGTTTGAGAGAGGATAAAGCAAGGTTTCAAGCAATTTCTTGCATGACTAATAGTGGGTTTACGACAAAGGAAAGTGAATTGATTTTAAATTCGGTACCTCGAAGACATTTAGCAAGAATAATGATGATCTTTGGGTATCTCTTTGCTGTAACAGGTGTTTCTTTATTGGTTAATCTTTTTATTCGATCCTCCCCTCAAGAAATAAATTGGCGAACATTGATTTATTCGATTACTTTTTTAATTGTTTTTATTACGGTAACACGATCAAAGTGGTTGGTAGGGAAGTTTGACCGTTTGATTGAAAAAATTGTAAGTAAAAGAGGGCAACGTCAGTTATCAAACAATGTGAGAATTTATGACATGTATCACGAGAAAATTATTGCTGAGGTTTTTGTTACCTGTCCACCGAGTGAAATTATTGGAAAAACGATTGGTGAAATAAATATTAAAAAGAAGTACCAATTGAATATTCTTTTAATTCGCCGTGGAAAACTTATTTTGGATAACATAGAGGCAAGTGATATGATTTTAAAGGGAGATCGAGTTTTGATTTATGGATCCAAAGTTAATATAATGGATTTGTTTCAGGAAGAA
This sequence comes from Eubacteriaceae bacterium, assembly GCA_051649025.1. Taxonomy (GTDB): domain Bacteria; phylum Bacillota; class Clostridia; order Eubacteriales; family Eubacteriaceae; genus Acetobacterium. The sequence goes on along the minus strand of JBOFGH010000006.1, from coordinate 21,601 downwards.
CATTAAATATAAAAAAAGCTTAAAATTACTTGACAAAAACTACGGAGTTTGCTATTATAATCAAGCAGCTTGTTGAGAACAAGTGCTTTTGCGGATGTGGCGGAACTGGCAGACGCGCTAGACTTAGGATCTAGTATCAATTGATGTGGGGGTTCGACTCCCTTCATCCGCACCACTTAATTGCGGAAGTGGCTCAGTGGTAGAGCATCGCCTTGCCAAGGCGAGGGTCGCGAGTTCAAATCTCGTCTTCCGCTCCATTAATTTAATAGTAACTTTAGACTTAGGCTTGCCTGGGTCATTCTTTTTTAATCGACAAAACGTGCGCCCTTAGCTCAATTGGATAGAGTAGCTGGCTTCGAACCAGTTGGTTGGGGGTTCGAGCCCCTCAGGGCGTACCATAAAGCGCATTACAACGCCGTTTCCTTAATTGGGAACGGCGTTATTTTTTCGCATGGAACCGAAATGGAACCGATAGAAACCTCATTGAGATAAAGTTCATCAATCATTGATGCGGTTTTTTCTTTAATTTCGTCTATAACATGTCGATTAATAGATTTTCAGAGAATAATATGGAATTGTATTATAGTAATCATCTCAAAAAAGAATTTCTATGTCTGTGTTTTTACACTAGATTTAGAGATATAGCATCAGCTAATCACAGTAAGTAAAAGGTTTTTTATGCTGTAAGAATTACAAAGTGGTAATAAAAAAAAGGAGAAAATTATTTAGATCTTTGAAAGATATAAACATTATTGACAATTTATTGAGAACGAAGTATGATGACAATATAAAAAAAGCAAAAGAATGAGTGAACGGCAAGAGTAAAAAAGAATAAAAACCCTAAAAAAATCAATGGCAAAGTTGATGAAAGCAGATGGCAGATGGGTTTATGAAGAATTTTTATGCTATCAGGCTATATACAACCCCGAAATAGAAGGGGACTACAACAGAACTAGAAAGTTTAAAAACCATAAGAGGGCTATATACAACCCCGAAATAGAAGGGGACTACAACCTACTTCGATCTGTAGGTCTTTGATCCAAGGCTATATACAACCCCGAAATAGAAGGGTGAACCTCAAATGCGCTATTAAGGAATAAAGACGTTACACCTTCCTAAAAAAGGAGGGTGTTTTTTGTTGCTAATTTATCAAGTGCTTCATAAATGCTTTGATCCAAAGGTAGATAGTGCTATAATTGTTTAAATTGATACAACTACTTTATGAAAAGGTGTGTAAAATAAGATGAAGATTACGAAACGTAAAATTGTTGAACAAGCGGGAAACAGCTATTATGCACTTCATTGGAAAGGTGAGGATGGAAAGCTCATAAAACATTCGAAAGATGATACAGAAGCCACAAAAATAGAAATTGGAGAGCATCTGAAAAGATTAGAGTTTGAGAAATCACTAAAACATCAACTGTGTGGGATGAAAAGGAATAAACTTTCAGAGTTGTTGGATTATTTGACAAAAAAACAAAGAGATAAAAGAAGTGATATTGATAAGATTTTGAGAGACATAAAAAAAAATCATGACTCTAAAGAGATAAAAGAATTGGTGGAGAAGTCATTAACACCAAGGGGTAGAAAGATAACTTTTGCACGCGATGAAGATCCGAATGACAGAGTTAAGCTTTGTGAAGAACTCGTCACGATTATTAATGATACCGATCGCGAAAAAGCATTACAATTACAAAAATCTGTACAAAATGCAATTGAAAAACGAAGGCAAAAAATTGAAAAATCTTTAACAGGAAATCGTTTATATTTTGCACCAAAAGGTGGAGGAGAAACGAATCCAGCAATAAAACCCAAATTGCGTCAACAATGGTTAGAGGGTTTATTTGATACTAATGCAAAGGCGTTGGACATAGATAAAATAGAAAAGCTTGCGAATGAATATGGAATCGATGATTTAATAAAAAAAATGATTGATTTTATGAAAGAGCAAGAAGGAAAAGAGAATAAAAGTATCCCCTATCGATTACATGAAATTCGAAGTTCCCATGAAAAAAATATCTTTCAAAAAAAGTCTTCTCTAAGGTCAAATGGAAAAAATGAACCTGATGATGTGATTTATTATATAGATGAGGTACGACGTTATATGCATCGTATTGCCCCAGTTTCAAAAAAGAACAAGGGAAGCCACGGGATTAGAAATATTAAGATTAATGATTTCAATAATGCAAAAGAAATCATAGCAAAGCAGATGATTAACCAATTAACCCAGCACTTAATTTTTCAAGGGAAGTGTCTGGCATATAATGTTAATACGTTCCCATTAAATGATGAGAAAAAGCTTGTTAGTGAAGAACTACAGCAAATACAAATAGAAGAAGCCTTTAAAAAGCAACTACTCAACGCAGTTGCTTGGGGAATTAATCGATTACGATTCTTAATGACAGATGACAACGATGATATATCAATATTTAACGGAGACATTATAGGTAAGGGAGTATTTGAAAAAGCGTATAAGTCCATAAAAGGTGAATCAATCTTAAAAATTCAAAATGTCTTTGGGAGTGGGGTTGAAAATCAACAGATTTTTGAATACATTCGAAATGCAATTTCTGGAATAAGAATAGCAACATTTCATTTTAAGCAAGGAGAGCTCATCGGAAAACTAAAAGATATTTCCGTAAATAAGTCCTTAGATAAAAATGTTACGAGTCCTTTATCAGTTGAAGATTTATATGAAAAAGACCTTGATGCTCTTACTGACGCTTTCCAACGAAAACTATGTGGGAGTGGCATTGGGTTGTTTTACTCCAAAAGCACATTAGAAAGACTATTAAAGAAACTTCAAATATCTTTGGATATTCCAGTATTGCCTTTGATACCATCCTTTAAACGAATTTTTGAAAAAGGTTTAAACTTAAACCAGGGATGTAAAATAAGGAAGCCTTGGATGCCTTGGTTTATAGAAGTTCAAGGGGAAGAAGGAACCGTTTACCGAAACCTTTTAGGATTGATTTTTAAATACAGCTTTTTACCAAGTATCGAAGTTGGACAAAAAACTGACGCGTATATCAGCCAAGTTGTTGAAAAAGTTCGTAAATGGAATAAAGAAGAATCCCACAAGAATGCCCGAAATGAAGCAGAACAATATAAATATGAAGAAATACCAGAATTTAAGAACAGCCAAACTTTAGAACAATATCTTTTTAGTCTGCAAGGACTACTGGTACAAAATGAAAATGAAAACAATGCAAGGAATAGTAATAAAGTAAGTAAAGATAAATTTAATGACTTTGTATGTGATCTATTCACTTTTTTGTTTGGTGAATATCTTGACACGCACTTCAAAGGGCAAAGAGGAGAATTACAGACATTAGAAAAAAATACCGAAGGAAATTATTTAGATTTAAAAGAAAAAACAACGTTGGAAAAAATAGAACTTCCTAGAATAGTTCCAGGGGATTTAGAGAAGGAAGATTGTCCCAGTCAATCCCTTTATTTACTAGCAAAATTGTTAGATCCTAAGAATCTTAATCTGTTAATCCACCAGTTTATTCGATATGCGACTTCTAGAAAAAGTATAAGTGATATAGAAGATAATAGTGTTAAAATCATTCAAATGCTACGCTTAATTGACATAACCCGACTGTCACCTCTGGAAGAAATTAATTCAGATGAAAACCCAGATAAAGAGCAGCAAAAACTAAGAAAAGACTTAAAAAGACGGTATGAGAAAAACTATGGGGATTTTATTGAAGGTTCATACAAAGCATTCAAAGAAGTATACGTACAAAGTGATGATGAGACCCTGATTTATAAAGCAGGCATTGAAAATACCCGACAAATTGGACTTTTGCAAAGCTATAAAAATATTTATCCTAAAATCACAAAAGAAGAATATGATGAATATATTAACAAACGGGATAATGAAATTGTAAATTGGCAAAGTAAAAAAAGAGATTTACATAAAAAACTTGTCAAATCAAAGGTTCCTCTTAATCCTAACACTAAAGACTATGAAGACTATCGAAGACTTGTTGAGGAAACTTCAAAGTACAATCATCTTGCCCGAAAGATTAATTTTATTGAGCTAGGGACACTTGGGAAAATACATTTGGAAATCCTGTCCCGCTTAATAGGCTTTGTAAATGATTGGGAACGGGATTTATTCTTTCTCTTAGTGGCATTAAGAGAAAAAGATTTGATTAATGCTCAAAAAGATGAGATTGGGGATTTATTTTCGAAAGGATATATATGTAGAGAGATTGGAAAATTTTTCAAGGAGAATGGCCAAAATGACAGTTCTTGGAAAAACATAGTTTCAATGCTATTAACAGGATCAACACAAGGGGGAACGATCAATCAGTATATAACAACGATGGAGATCCGAAATTGGATTTCACATATTAATCATATACAAACAAAAAAAGGCACAAATACCCCTTCAAAATCATTAATTACAGCAATAAATGAACTGCGAGAATTACTTGCATACGATAGAAAAAGAAAAAATGCAGTGACAAAATCAATAAAGGATTTGCTTAAAAAAGAAAAAATTGTGTTAGTTTTAGAAACACAACAGATAGAAAGGCATAAATTTAGGACAAAAGAAATAAAATCAGATGGTATTGAACATTTAAAAAAGGTGAACAAAGAAAAAAGGGTTAATGGTAAAGCGGTCATCAAGGAGAATGCCCATGACCTTGGATTGCTGACAGTTTTAAAAAGTGAGTTATTTTTTGACAATCAAAATCAAGAACGTGGATTATAAGGCGATACTATTCAATGCTCCCTTTTGATCTGTCGAATAAACAGGAGGTTGAAGGAAGACAGGAGAAGTAATGATTTCTCTCAAAAAACGACAAGATGATTTATTTGTTTTTACTTTGACACAGGGTTGACACAAACTAAAACTATAATATAGATAATCAAACAAATAAAGAAATTTTGTAATTTGAAAAGGAGAAAAAAACATGAAAAAGAAAGTGATTTTAGTAACAACTGTAGCATTAATGTTAGCAACTGCTGGTGGAGCAATGGCGGCACCAGGTAATGGTCGTGGTGCTGGTGCGAATTGCGTTGGTGGACAAGGCCAAGGTCAATATTGGGTTGATGCCAATGGCGACGGAGTTTGTGATAACGTTGGCTTTGGTTTAGGTATGGGCGGCGGAAATGGTGCTGGATTTGTTGACGCAGATGGTGACGGCGTTTGTGATGTTGGTGGTGGAACCCGTCCAATGAACGGTACTGGCATGCAACGTGGTGGTGGACGACGTTAAGGCAGAGTAAGAATTTTATAAAATAAAAAAGAATTTCTTTCTAAGTAATGATTGAGAATGAATTCTGAAAAAGGAAAACAGTAGCTTTGAAGAAAAGGCTACTGTTTTTTTGTATAACCCAAGCTTAGAATCAATTTTTTATTAAAAATGGTCGATTGCTGTGGTATACTAAAAAAAATTAAGAGGAAATAAAGATGCTTGAAAATATTGGCTTTTCATATAGTGAATTGCTCTTTATACTCATGTTGACCATACCGAATCTTATTTGGACAAAGAACAGACCAAAGGGTTATGAGACTTGATAAAACAGGTATATATAAAAGTGACAAAGAACTGTCAAACGACAAAATTTCTTATGCCAAAGCAGCTTTGGTGTATGCTACATCAACATCCATGCGTTTGGCCGTCTCCTCCAAAGTAAGACCAGAATCGATAAATCGTCTAATAACCAAGGTGATATTTTCGGCCACTTCAATAATGTGATTATCCAAATCATAAAAACGTATCGCACGTTGTCCCCAAGAATGTTCGATTACTGGATGAATGTAGTCAATATTTGAATGAGATTCCATTTTTTTGATAACACTGTCCAGATCATCAGTTTCAAAATACAATTCCACAGCATTGTTTTTAAAAATGATTTCAGATTTGGGTTTGTGAATAAAGTCCGCCCAAGTATCCATTGTCTGTAAGAAAATGCCATCTGTCAATTGAACATTTGCACCTGCATCCATAACAATTTCAAGCCCTAGAATAGAGATGTAAAATTGCTTGGCTTTTTCCATGTTCCGAACCGCAAGTAGAGTCCCTTTATATTTCATTATTAAAAATCCTTATAATATTAATTTCAAGGTCATACAACCCAGACAAAAACAAATGAATAAGTAATACTATATCATAAAACCACAGAACTTGCAAAAAATCAACCACACAATAGAGAGCTTCCCTAAGTTAGTATTTAAGTAAAGTGTTGTTTAGAGTTAAAAATCAAAAAAATTAAATAAATGAGGTAATGAGAGAAGATGGCAACAACAAAAGATAGTATCGAGAAGAAAATTGGAAAATATCCAATCCTAGAATATGCTTTTTTTGATCCTTTAGAAATTAATTTTTATGATGCAGTGAGAACTATTTGTGAAATTGAGTGCCCACAGTATGGACAATCCTGGTCGTGTCCACCAGGTGTTGGAACTGTTGAAGAATGTAAACAGCGATGTCTAAAATATAAAAATGCTTTCATTTTTAGTACGATTTCAGAGGTACAAGATATTTTTGATATGGAAGAGACAATTTCAACTTGTAGAGAACACATTGAAATTGTAGAGGAAATTAAAAACGAAGTTTTTGATAAAAGTGAGGATATTTTAATTTTGACTGCTGAATCATGTAAGCGATGTGAAAAGTGCACCTATCCTGAAGATGTATGTCTACATTTGGATAAAATGTATCCTTGTATTGAAAGTCATGGGATTAGTGTTACAAACATTTGTGAAAGAATGGGGTTATCTTTTTTAAATGGACACCAGATGGTAACTTGGTTTAGTTTAATTTTTTTCTAAATTAAATTGATTTAGGAAAATTAAAATTTAAAAACAAAGGAGAAGGAAAAATGAATGCTGGACTGTATATTAATTTTGCCACGGAATCGAAAGAGGCGATTAAACACTACGAGGACATTTTCAAAACAAAATGTGAAGGTATGATGCTCTATGGTGATATGCCATCAGACGGCAACTTTCCTATGAGTGAAAGCACAAAAGCCTTGGTTATGAATGCTAGTATTGTCATTCACGGAATGAAAATAATGTTCTCAGATATTCCGGAAGGGATGGGGATGACTCACATTGTTGGCAACAATATTACAATTGTTGTTGAATTAAAAGACGAAGAACAATTAACCAAAGAATTTAATTTATTGTCCGAAGGTGGAGAGGTAATAATGCCCTTAGGAAAGACTTTTTGGTCTGATAAGTATGGATATTTGGTTGACAAATTTGGTGTTGGTTGGCAATATAATTTAGGAAAATAATTAAAAGAATGACAAGAGAAAATGCGTTTTAAAAAAATAAAAAAAATCGATTTTCAAAAACTATTTCTTTAAATTTTTATCTCTAAAAGGGATTTTAAGGGATAAATTAAAAATCAAAGGAGCTTCAAACTAAAAATAGGGAGTAAAAAGGGTGAAAAATGTTTTTATTTTTGATATAATAACAAAGTCATTTTTATAAAGAGCTTTTTATTTTAAAAAATACTTTGATAATTTGGAGAAGAAAAGTGAAAGAAAATAGTAAAAAGAAGATACTGATAAGCATTTTTTTAACCATATTTTTATTATTAGGAACATTTGTAGGAAATCAAATGTATTCAGTCTATGCAGCTCAAGAGGCAGTCGATGGCCTTTTTTCTGAAGACAAAGAAGCGTTGGCAAAGAAGCTTACAGATGCAGAAATTGATAATGCAATAGAGAAAGTTTCTTGGGTGAATCTTAAAGAGAAGAGACAAACCTTTGAGGAAGAGATTAGAACAGCTGAAGTTATGCTGTTAGCTCAAAAAAGTGTGGAAAATATTGTTGCGGATAATGCAAGGGATTTGGCTACTTTTAAAGCTGGAATTAATCAAATTCAAATTGATGAAGTGAATGATAAGATTAAAGCTTGCCGAGATATTGGGAAAGAAGCCTATGCTCAAGAGAAGGAAAAAGATGTAAGTATTCCAATTATTGAGTTTAAGGCCATGTCGCTTTTAGACAGTCTGTTTCACGATAAATCAGGGCGAACTATGCTAAAAGAGGATGCCTCAATTGAAGTATTTAATCAAGCAATGAATCTTTTTAATGAAATTCAAGATGAGGCGATTAGGAATCAATTTATTAGTCAAGCGGCAAGTATTGGGGAACAAGTGAATGCCCAACATTTGGCAAAAGAAGCTGAAAAAGCCGCAGCAGCGGAAGCGGAAAGACTGGCTTTAGAAAGTGCGGCAGCTGGTGAGAAAAATCCAGCAGTAGAATCGGCGAGATCAACAGAGCCTTTACTCTACCCAGCATCTCTAGGAAGTGTTGACTTAACAGGGAAAATTCCTGTTAGAGTTAGAATAAGCTATTATTCAGCACCTTTGGGAAGTCCAGGTTCTTGGTTTTATTCAAATAAAGGTGGGCTTTATCAATATCCTCTACAAGAAGGGATTTCTTTAGCGGGGTGGACAGGATTGCCATTTGGAACAAAGGTTGAGATTCCAGGGTTAGCAGGTCGATTGAATGGGGATGGCATTTATGAAGTGGCAGATTATTGTGGTGCGCAGTATGATAGCCGTGATACTAATTGGCCGGACAAAGAAACAACGATCCAAGGAATGACGGCTAATCGTGCCATTGGAACCCTTGATATTTTTGTGAATTCTTATGCAGGAATGGCAGAATTAGGTTTTTCAGGGTCGGAGTATATGGACGCCTATTTTACAGCCCCACAGAACTATCATCCCAGTGATGTTGTAGGATATTAGAGGTAGGGTTGTGGTTTAGAAATTTGTTTTGTGGAGCTATGAATGAATGAGAATAAAAAAATAGAAAAAAATATGTTTTATACATGTGTCCCAATGACGAGTAAGAATAGGGATGCGCTTTTTGCCGATATAAAAGGAGTTTGTGATTACTCTTGTGATTATATTGAGTGGCGTCGGGATTACTTTTTACAAGAAAATGACCTGACGTGGGAAGATGAAAAGAGTCTTTTACAAGAAATAAAAAGTGTTATTGGGAGCAAGGGGATCATCTATACCTATCGAAATTTTTCGGAAGGTGGCGCTCAAAAGGTTGCGGATACACAACGCTTAATGGGAATACAGGGCGCATTAGCTTCAGGAGTTGTCGATTATATTGACATTGAGCTAAGAAATGATGATGTTTTTTTAAGCAGTGTAAAAGAGTCTTTAAATCAACAGAATTTTACAGAGATCATTTATTCATACCATGATTTTAAAAAGACTCCAGAAACAAAAACCATCGAAAACATTTTTAGGGAAATGTTTAGAGGAGGTGCCAGCGTAGCAAAGGTGGCATTGATGCCTAATAATTCTGAGGATGTAAAACGATTGATTGCAACAACATTGGAGATTTCAAAGGAATTTAATGATCCAATAATTGCAATAAGTATGAGTGAACTTGGAAATATAACGAGGGTAGCACCGGAATATTTTGGGGGATCCTTAACCTATTTGGCTGGAAAGGATAAAACAGCCCCTGGACAATATGGTTTAAATGAACTCTTTGAATTAAGAGAAAAAATAGGATTAAAACAAAATTAGGTAACTTAAGGTGCAATCAAAAACCACCTTTAATTTTAGAAAATAGTCTAGAATTAAAGGTGGTTTTTTAATTAAAATTTAAAAATGAGAGGAGAGGGCTAATTTAAAAACGTTGAGAGTTTACCATTCTCATTTTTAGAAATCCAAAGTGTAAGAATCCATTTCGAAAAATATGCGAAAAAAATTCCTAAAAAGATGCCTGCTAAAACATCAGTTGGGTAGTGAACAAAAAGGTAGAGGCGAGAAAAAGAAACGAGGATAGCAAATCCAAGCAATGCCCAACGCCAAAAATCACGACGTGTTATAAAGTAAGCCCAAACGAAGGCAAAAACCGATGCTGCATGACCTGATGGAAATGAGTAATTTTTTGGAGGCGGTAATAATAATTGAATATCGTAAACCGAAAAAGGACGGGGACGGTCGAAAATCGGTTTGGCAATAAAATTCACAAAAATTCCTGAAAGAATTAATGCAGTTAGCATAATCAATCCAGTTCTTCGGGTTGACTTTTTAATCAATAGAATGGTTGCAAACAGAACACCCCAGATACCTTCTCCCCAAAAATCTGAAATAAAGACCATAAAAGGACTGAGCCAATCGAAAACAAGGTGGTTTTGGATCCAAATTAGAATATTAAGATCCATTAGAGATTACCAGTAGAATCATCATTTTTAATCTCCCAATGAATAGGGGATTTACCTTGGGACTCCAAAAAAAGGTTTGTCTTTGAAAAGGGGCGGCTCCCGAAAAAACCACGATGTGCGGAAAGGGGGCTGGGGTGAGGGGATTTTATTATAAAATGTTGGGAGTTTGAAATAAGTGAGCTTTTATTTTGGGCATCTCTCCCCCATAAAATAAAGACAACAGGGTCTTGTCGCTCGTTCAAAAGGGAAATCATTTGGTTAGTAAAGATTTCCCATCCAATATTTCGATGCGATGCTGCGCTGCCTCCTCGAACGGTTAAAACAGCGTTGAGAAGTAAAACCCCTTGTTCAGCCCATTTTTTTAGGCAACCATGATTTGGAATAGGGTAGCCAAGGTCATCCTCTAATTCTTTATAAATGTTTAGTAAAGAAGGGGGGATTTGAACCCCTGGTAGAACTGAAAAAGAAAGACCATGGGCTTGACCAGGGCCATGATACGGATCTTGACCAATGATACAAACCTTTGTTTTTGTATAAGATGTATAATGAAAGGCATTAAAGATATCCTGCATGGGAGGGTAGACAGTGGTGGTTTTGTACTCATTTATGAGAAAAACCTTTAATTTTTTATAGTAGTCTTCATTGAGCTCTTTTTGAATGGGGGTTTCCCAATCGTTATTAAAGTGAATTGCCATTCTTATTTCTCCTGACAAGGGTTGATGAAAACCCTTCGTTGATTAATTCTCTAAAATCTTTGATGTGATATAAACTAAGCTCTTTAATGGAGTGAACGCGTTTTTGCTGATAATAATCATCAACGGAAAAAACAGGCATTCCAGCGGATAAAGCCCCTTGAACCCCTTCAAGGGTATCTTCAAAAACTAAGCAATTTTCAGGTGGAAGGTCAAGAGCTTTTGCAGTTTCTAAGAAAACAAGGGGGTCAGGCTTTCCTTTCCCGACCTCACCAGAAAAGTGGAGAGAGTGAAAACAAGATTCAAGGTTGTGTTGGGGCAAAAAAGCTTCTAAGTTTTTACGAGAATTTGAAGAGGCAATGGCCATTGGGATCCTTTTTTTAGAAATCCACGAGATGAATTCTAAAACCCCAGGCTTAAAGGGGATTCCCCCTAAAATTGCATCAAAGGACATCCCATCCCACTCAGCTAAAATTTCATCGATCGATTCTGAAAGCTGAAACCGCAATTTAAAGTATTCGGCAGTCTCAAGCATACTTTTTCCAGAAATTTCAAAGGCCAAATTTTCAGGGCATTGGAGACCTCGTTTATTTAAATAAGCAATATCAATTTCATGCCAAAGACCCATTGAATCAACCAAGGTTCCATCGAAGTCGAAAATAAGTCCGTGTATTTTAAGTTGTTGCACAATAAATCTCCTTTTAAAGGGTTTAGGCCTAGCAAAGCTGAGGAATAAACAAAATGATTGAAATAAAATAACGTTTGTTTCAGTATAAATATTATACACAAATAAACCAGATTAGCAATGGGGATTTTGGTCTTTCCAAGAAATGAGGACTATGATATAATGAACAAAGTATACAATATCATAAATGCAATAGGAGTGATGGAATGGAAAAAATTGTAGAGAAAGCCTATGGAAAGGTTAATATCACTTTAGATGTTCTAGGTACAAACGAAAAGGGCTATCATGAAATGCAAATGATTAATCATAGCATAACCCTTCACGATACACTAACCTTCACTCCCAAAGATACGGATTTAGTGTTGACCTGTGATAATAAAGATTTAGAAGTAAATGAGAAAAATCTGATTGTTGTTGCAGCAAAAAAAATTCAGGCGAAATACGGACTCACTTGTGGGGCGTCTATCCATTTAGATAAAAAAATCCCCATGGAGGCGGGTTTAGGCGGTGGTAGTAGTGATGCAGCAGCAGCTCTTAAAGGGCTTTGTCGCCTTTGGAAAGTGAATATTTCTCAAACTGATTTATTAGAAATTGGACTAAGTATTGGGGCAGATGTTCCTTATTGCTTAATTGGAGGAACGGCTTTGGTTGAAGGCATTGGTGAAAGAATAAAGCCTTTATCACCAATGAAAAAACTTTGGGTCGTGGTTATTAAACCAGAAGTCAGTATTTCAACACCTCAAGCCTTTAAAGAACTGGATAAGCTAGAAACTTTAAAGCATCCAGAAGTTAATAGAGTAATAGAGACTTTAGAAATCGAAGATTATACAGGACTCCGAACACTGTGTGGTAATGTTTTCGAGGAGGTTATCTTCCCGATATATCCAGAAATAAAAAGAATTAAGGAGAAGCTCTTGCAGTTGGATGCCCTTGTTGCTTTGATGACTGGAAGTGGTTCGACAGTGGTCGGTTATTTTGAGGATAGAGAAAAAGCAAAAGGGATTTTTGAAATATTTTCTAACGATTATGAGAAGTGCTTTTTTTGTGAAGTTTGTTAAATAAGGGAGAGAAAATGCGAGAAGAAAGAAAAGGATTGAGCTTAGATATTAGCTCATGCAAACCATTGAGAGAAATTGTCTTTGAAACCATTCGACGGGCAATTATTACTGGGGAATTAAAACCAGGACAACGGCTAATGGAAGTTCAATTAGCGGAAGAAATGGGGGTTAGTCGTACGCCAGTCCGAGAATCGATTAGAAAGCTAGAGCTTGAAGGCCTTGTGAAAATGGTCCCGAGAAAAGGGGCTTACGTAACGCCAATGTCTGTTAATGATTTAAAAGAGATGATGGAGATACGGCGAGCATTAGAAGGACTGGCAGCAGAGCTTGCAGCGAAAAACGCATCGAAAGAAGAAGTTGAAGAGCTCTATTTGGCCAACAAAAAATTTGGGGAAGCCGCATTAAAAAATGATGAAGAAGGCATCATTAATTATGACATGGATATTCATGAGATAATTTATCGAGCCTCAGGAAATATGAAATTATTACAAATGATTAATAGCCTTAGAGAACAAATGCAACGTTTCAGAGCAGAATATGTTCATCGCATTGAAGACAAAACACCTTTAGTTAATCAACACATGGAGATTATAAAAATGATTGAGTCAAGAGATGGCACCTCAGCAAAGTCAGCAGCAAACGAACATATTTTTTCGACCGGAGATAGTATGCTAAAAGTCTTGTAAATTAAGAAAGAAGAACTGCTTGCAGTTCTTCTTTCTTAAAGAATCCCTATTTTAATTTTTTAAAAACATCTTCTTCTAAAAACTTCTTATTAAAAATTAATGAGAGTATAAGGGAAATACTCCCGCAGACAACAAAACAATCTGCAAAATTAAAAATTGCGAAATTAATAAGATGAAAATCTAAAAAGTCAACAACAAAATCCAAACGAAGTCGATCAATAAGATTCCCTAGGGCACCACCAATAATGACTGCAATCGAAATGTTTTCCCAGAGATACTCCCTTTTTTTAGGGCTTTTATATAAAATGACAGAAAGCAGTATTGCAAAAATAAAAGTGATGGAAATGAGAAAGAACTGCATATTTGAAAAAAGGCTGAATGCCGCGCCTCGGTTTTCTGCATAGGTTAGATGGAAAATACCTGGGAGTAATTGAAAAGACCCGATGGGGGTTAGATGCGTTAGAACAAGATATTTAGAATACTGATCGAGAAAAACAGTGAAAATGATGATTGCGATGTAAATCATGACGTCTCCTATCGAAAGTTACTTATGTACTGAATATATGATAAAATTGGCTAAAACACAAGGAAAAAGTTGATTTTAGTAAAAAAAAATTTGTATTAAAGATATCTTAAGAATCGTGATTAAAAACTTTAGTTTTTCAATTGAAAGTGTTAATATGTTAAGCAGAAAAAAGTATTGAGGAGAAATTTGTGAATTTTAAATTAGATAAGGAATTAGTCAAAAAATATGCTTACCTTTTTGTGGGTGGGCTAATTTTGTTATTTGTTTATAAAGTCTTGGATAACTTTGGGGCAATCACCTCTAATATTCAAGGTTTTTTCGGTTCTGCACTGAGTGTTCTATCGCCCATTTTACTTGGGGTGGTATTAGCCTATTTTCTCTTTAGACCAATGAATGGGATTGAAAAATTCATTTTTAAAGTGATTCCTCCTTCAAGAAAGAAACCTCGTATTGTAAGGCTATGTGCAATTCTAGCGGTTTATATTATCACCATTATACTTATTATTTTATTTTTCTATATTACAATTCCTGCTGTTATGGAAAGCTTGACGAAGCTAGTGTATCAATTACCAGACAGTTTAATAAAGCTGGATGCATTTTTAGGCGAAGCTCTAGCAAAAGATGGTTCTACGGCAGAGATCGTAAAATGGCTAAAAATTGTGATTGAAGATTTGCAAAATTTTACGCCTTGGGATATTATGAATCAAGTGGCTAGTTATCTTGGGGCAAATCCAGAATCAATTCAAGAAATTGGAAATGTCGCTCTTGTCTTTGTAAAAGGAACAGTGGGATTTATTATTGCATTCTTTGTTGTGTTTTTTATTGGCCTTTATTTAATGCTAGACAAAGAAAATGTTTCTAAGCAGATTGATCGTTTTGCAAAAGCTGTTTTGAATCAAAAGGTATACAATGGAGTTCATTGGGCTGTCATTACCATTGATGGTATTTTTTATAAATATTTTACGGGTAAGATTTTAACATCCATGCTCATTGGATTTATTTGTTATTTAGGGTTACTCGTTATTGGGGTACAGTACGCCCCTCTAATTGCAATGATTGTAGGAGTAACAAACGTCATTCCCTATTTTGGGCCAATTATTGGGGCAGTGCCAGGAATATTGCTGACATTGATGTACGACCCAGTGAAAGCTCTTTGGTTTGGGATATGGATCATCATCGTTCAACAGTTTGATGGTAATGTGCTTGCGCCCAATGTGCTTGGAAAAATTGTCGAATTAAACCCATTTTGGGTTTTGGTCAGTGTTATCGTAGGCGGAAGCCTTTTTGGATTGGTAGGAATGTTTGTAGCAATTCCCATGTTTGCAGTTATTAAAGTATTCTTTGAAGAAGGATTAACTCGATGGGAAAGGTTTAGAATAAAAAAAGAATTGATAGATAATCAACAAAGCAATGAAGTTGACTAAAGTAAGAGAGGTAACAAATGAAAAATGTATTTGATGTTTTATTAGAACGAGGATTCATAGAGCAGTGCACCCACGAAGAAGAAATAAAAGAATTGTTAGCAAATGAATCGGTTAGCTTTTATATTGGGTTTGATCCAACGGCAGATAGCCTTCATATTGGTCATTTTATTCAAATTATGGTGATGGCTCATTTACAACAATATGGACACCGACCCATTGCTCTCATTGGTGGAGGGACAACAATGATTGGAGACCCTTCTGGAAGAACGGATATGCGTCAGGTGATGACCCCAGAACGTATTGCGGAAAACGGGGAAAAATTCAAACGAATTTTTGAAAAATTTTTAACATTTGAAGATGGCAAAGCGGTAATGATTAATAATGCAGAATGGTTACTGCCCATTAACTATATCGATTTTTTAAGAGATATTGGAGCTCATTTTTCGGTTAATCGGATGTTAACAGCAGATTGTTATAAATCGCGATATGAAAAAGGGTTAACATTTTTAGAATTTAACTATATGTTACTTCAAGCCTATGATTTTTATTATTTACATAAGCATCACGGATGTAAAATGCAATTTGGTGGAAATGATCAATGGTCGAATATTATCGCTGGGGTTGAGTTAGTAAGAAAGAAAGATCGTGAACAAGTTTACGGAATGACTTTCTCACTATTGACAACAAGCGAGGGAATTAAAATGGGTAAAACGGCTAAAGGCGCTCTTTGGTTAGATCCTGAAAAAACATCGCCATATGAATTTTACCAATATTGGCGTAATGTTGGAGATGCAGATGTTCAGAAATGTTTAGCATTACTGACGTTTTTACCAATGGAAGAAGTACGACGTTTAGGGTCGCTTGAGGGCTCTAAGATTAATGAAGCCAAAGAGGTGCTGGCATTCTATGTGACAAAACTAATCCATGGAGAAGAGGCAGCGGAAGAAGCCCAAAAAGCGGCTAGAAAACTTTTTAGTGGAGATCAAGGGGATGCAGAAATTCCGAGTGTAGAATTAACTAAAGAGATCCTTGGGGAAGGAATAGATATCTTGACCTTATTGGAAGTTGCGAAATTGATTCCAACCAGAAGTGAAGGGCGTCGTTTAGTACAACAAGGTGGAATTTTTGTTGATGGAGAAAAGGTAGAAGATTTTAAAGCCGTTCTAACAGAAAAGGACTTTAAAGATGGAAAGATGATTGTTAAAAAAGGGAAAAAAGTCTACAAACAAATTGTTTTAATTTAATAAATTGGAGAAGGTGAAAAAATGATAAGTTCAAAACCAGTAAGAGGAACCAGAGATATTCTACCAAATGAAATGCGCATAAGAGATGCCTTAGAGGGGAAAATACTTCAAATTTATCGTCAGCATGGGTTTTCTCGTATCGAAACCCCCGTTATGGAAAACCTAGAGTTGTTACTGGGAAGCGATGGTGGTGAAAATCTTAAAATGCTTTTTACCATTATGAAGCGAGGGGAAAAGCTCGAATTAAAAGAAGAGGCGACAATAACAGATCTTTGCGATATGGGACTTCGATTCGATCTTACCTTACCTTTGAGTCGTTTTTATTCAAATAATCAAGAAATTTTAGAAACGCCTTTTAAAGCAATTCAGATTGGAAATGTATTCAGAGCAGAGCGTCCACAAAAAGGGCGATATCGCGCTTTTAAACAATGTGATATCGATATTATTGGGGATTCGACAGTGAATGCAGAAATTGAGTTAATGGATACCACTGCAAAAGCATTGTTGGCCATTGGCTTTAAAGGATTTACCATAAAAGTGAACCACCGACAGCTTTTAAATACAATAATTCAAAAATCAGGGTTTTCAGAAGAAGCACTTGGTTCTGTTTGTGTCTCTTTAGATAAAATGGATAAAATTGGGGCAGAAGGTGTTGCAGAGGAACTTTTGGAAAAAGGATATTCCCAAGAAAGTGTTCAAGAGCTCATGAAATGTGTTTCTAATATTACTTTGGAAAATATTCAAGAAATGGTTCAAGATTCACCAGCAATTGATGATCTTACGAAAGTAATTAGTGCAGTCAAAGTTTTAGCTCAAGGGGAATTTGACGTTGTTTTTGATTTTACTCTTATTCGTGGAATGGGGTACTATACAGGACTTATTTTTGAAGTGAGTTATGGGCCCTATGGTTATTCGGTTGCTGGTGGAGGGCGTTACGATGAGATGATCGGGAAGTACAATAAAACCTCTGTTCCTGCTGTTGGTTTTTCAATTGGGTTTGAGCGTATTATTAATATTTTGATGGAAGAACAAAAAGACGGGCATTCAGAAGAAAAAGGCATTATTTTATTTTATGATGCAAGCACAGATGCTTTTGAAGAAGTGGTCTGTTTGGGGGATACATGGCGAAGCAAAGGTTATACAGTTAATCTTGTGGCCATGAAAAAGAAATTTGGTAAGCAACTTAGCACTTATGACCAAGAGACCTATCAAGGATTTTTAGTGTTTGGTAGAGATGAAGAGATAAAGAACTTTTAGTAAAACGATAGAAACTCCAATGATTATGCAGATGCGAAATCGTTGGAGTTTTAAAAATTTACTCCTAAACTGGTGAAAGTGTGCTATAATTACACGTTATAGATTCAAATGAATTTAAGACCTAAAATAAAGATAAAAAGGAAAAATGAATGTCTAAAAAAATAAAGTTGATAGCGACAGCAGCTTTCGGTATTGAAAGCGTAGTGAAAGACGAAATAAAAAAGCTAGGATATGAAATCACAGAGGTTGAAAATGGTAAAATACGTTTTACAGGAGATCTTGGTGCAATTCCACGTTCAAATTTATGGTTGAGATGTGCTGATCGTGTCCTTTTAGAAGTTGGGCGTTTTCACGCGACATCTTTCGACGAATTATTCGAAAAAACAAAAGCTTTACCTTGGGAAAATTGGATTCCGGAGGATGGCGAATTCCCTGCGGCCAAAATTACGAGTGTTAAATCAACACTTTTTAGCAAATCAGATGGACAACGGATTATTAAAAAAGCGGTAGTAGAGCGATTGAAATCAAAATATCATGTTGATTGGTTCCCAGAAAATCGGGGGAAATATCCCATTCATATTCAAATCCTAAAAGATGAAGTAACCCTTTCCATTGATACGAGTGGTTCAGGTCTAAACAAAAGAGGCTACCGTCAATATGGTAACGAGGCACCTTTAAAAGAAACCATCTCAGCGGCTCTCGTTTATTTGTCACGATGGCGTCCAGATCGATTTTTCTTGGATCCTTTATGTGGGTCAGGGACAATTTTAATTGAAGCAGCAATGATTGGGAAAAATATTCCCCCAGGATTAAAACGTGATTTTATCTCGGAAACATGGGATTTTATCCCAAAAGAGTTATGGGTTTTAGCAAGAAAAGAAGGGGAAGCAGGGATAAATGATAAAGAGTTTATGCTCCTAGGGTCAGATGTTGATGCGAATGCCCTTAAACAGGCAAGAACAAATGCGGAGTTGGCTGGTGTTGGAGATTTAATTGCATTTCAAAAAATTCCCGTACAATCTGTGACAACTAAGAAAAAATATGGGGTTATTATTACGAATCCCCCTTACGGAGAACGGATTGGTGAAACAAAAGAAATCCAACAACTTTATCGAGACATGGGAAAAGTTTTTAGAAGCCTCGATAGTTGGTCCTATTTCATTATTACTGGGTTTGAGGGTTTTGAAAAGTACTTTGGGGAAGCATCAACCAAAAATCGGAAGCTTTACAATGGAGATATTAAGACTCATTACTATCAGTACTACGGTCCTTTACCTCCTCGTAAACCAAGAGCCGTTTTAGAAATTCAAGAATAAAAGAATAAAATAAGAAATAGAGAGTGATAAAATGAAAAAAGCGAAAATTAAAAGAACTTATGGAAAAGAAACACAAGGCACTGATGAAAAGCCCCGTGGAAAGAATAACGATAAAGGGTCAAAAGGGAGTGAAAGAACCTTGAACCACTCTGGGAGAAAATTCAAACCAGAGAATACGGCTAATAGAAGAAAATATGGGGAACGGCCAACCCATGAAGGATCTGGAAGAAAAAATCCGAAAGAAGAGAGTGCTGAGGAAGCTTTTATCATTACTGGTAAGAACCCTGTTTTAGAGGCTTTACGATCAGATCAGGAGATGGATAAGCTTTTAATTTTAAAAGATAATACAGATCATGTTTTAAAAAAAATTGCAGACGCAGCTCGGAAAAAAAATATTGTTGTGCAGTCAGTCGAAAAACAACGTTTAGAATATTTGGCTGATGGCCAAATACACCAAGGGGTGGTGGCTTTAATGGCGCCATTTCCTTTTAGCTCTTTAGAGGATGTTTTAAATAATGCAAAGACAAAAGGAAGAGAACCTTTTGTTGTGATGTTAGATCATTTAACAGATCCTCATAACTTAGGGGCGATTATCCGTTCGGCTAATCTTTGCGGAGCCGATGGTGTAATTATTCCTAAAAGAAGATCGGCTTCGTTAACAGCGGTATCCGTTAAGGCTTCTTCAGGGGCAGTTGCGCATACACCAATTGTCAAAGTCAATAACCTAAGCCAATGCATTGATGATCTCAAAAAAAGAGGGTTTTGGATTATGGCAGCTGACATGAGTGGAACTCCATATTATCAAGGAAATTATAAAGGGGCGTTGGCGTTAATCATAGGAAACGAAGGAACAGGAATCAGTGAAAATATCAAGAAACAATGTGATTTTTCAGTATCAATTCCTATTTACGGTGAGATCGATTCATTTAATGCCTCTGCAGCTGCGGCTATTATTTTGGCTGAAGCCGCTAAACAACGTTTTAAATGAAAACAATTATGATTGTAGATGGCTATAATGTCATACACAATTCTGAGGACTTAAAACGACTTTCAAATATTGAACTTGAAGAGGCCCGGGAAAAACTTATTGAAGATTTAATTGGCTATAGTAGTTTTAAAGGATTTGAAACAACGGTTGTTTTCGATGCTTATCGCCAAGAAACTTATGAAAAAAAGGTTGAAGTCCGAGGGAATGTTACAATTGTGTTCACTGCAAAAAATAAAACTGCGGATGCTTACATCGAGAAGCAAGTTTTTGGTTTGCCGAATGCGTATCGGGTTTTAGTAGTAACCTCTGATTATACTCTTCAGCGAATGGTTTTAGCAAATGGAGGAGAAAGAGTTCCAGCAAGGGAACTTCTCGAGGACATTGAGGTCACCCAAAAGAGATTTAGAATAGAAAAAGAAAAACAGCCTCTAAGGCCTGGGGTTGCTTTGACTGATTTTATGGACGAAGATACTTTAGAAAAATTTAAGTTAATGCGGATCAAAGATGAATGAGGTTAGCAATGGACAATGAACAATTCACTCAAAAAGAAATTGTTGAAAAAGCTCAGGCAGGGGATAAAGAAGCAGAGCTTTACATTCTCCAAAAGTTTCGGAAGGATGTTTTGAGAAAAGCCCGATCTTATTTTCTTGTTGGAGGAGATCATGAAGATCTTATCCAAGAAGGGATGATTGGTTTACTCAAAGCAATCTGGGATTATCGGTCAGATAGAGATGCAGGTTTTGGAACCTTTGCCAATTTGTGTATTGAACGCCAAATACAAATGGCGATTAATACGGCCAATCGACAAAAACATATGCCTTTGAACAATTCTGTCTCGATTTATACTCCGATTTCTGACAAAGATACTGAAGTTAGTATCATTGATCAACTTCCAGAAAAAACAAATGAGGAGCCGAGTGCAAAGCTAATTATGGAAGAAGAGTTAAAGCACCTGCTAAATGAGGTGCGACGAGAGTTGTCGGATTTCGAAAAAAAAGTATTATCTTACTATATTCAGGGAGCATCCTATTGTGAGATTTCCCAGGCCTTATCTTGCTCAAATAAATCGGTGGATAATGCTCTTCAGCGGGTTAAGAAAAAGTTGTTTTTAAAATAGGAAAAATAACTTGACAAAACAAGGGTAATCACTTAATATAGAGTAGCTGAAATTAATAAGCAAGTGGGAGAATGCCCGAGTGGCTAAAGGGGGCGGACTGTAAATCCGTTGACGACGTCTACGATGGTTCGAATCCATCTTCTCCCACCATTTATTAACTTAAGCCCTCATAGCTCAGTAGGTAGAGCACCACCATGGTAAGGTGGGGGTCTCCGGTTCAAATCCGGATGAGGGCTCCATTTTTATATCATGAATTAATTTGACATTAAATACTGAAAAGATAAATTATTTAATTTTAAAAGGAGAAGAAGAAATGGCAAAAGCAAAATTTGAAAGAAATAAGCCCCATGTTAATATTGGAACAATCGGTCACGTAGATCATGGTAAAACAACATTAACAGCGGCAATCACAAGCGTATTAAATAAAA
>JBOFGH010000005.1:0-45286 GCA_051649025.1 Eubacteriaceae bacterium | reverse complement strand
ACTACCATCATTTTTGTTTCAAAGCTATGCATAATACGTGTTCCCATAAGAAAAGCACCTCCTATTTGTTTATCATATTACTATGATACCAAATATAAGATGCTTTTTTCTTTGAGTCTCACTTCCCTAGGTCAGTTCCAACTTGCATGCTTTTTTTATTATTCATAACGCAACGCGTCAATGGGGTCAAGCTTTGCAGCTTTATTAGCGGGATAATATCCGAAGAAAACCCCGATACCCATGGAGAAACACAGTGCGAAAATAACCGCATCTGTTGGAAGACCAACAGGAAAGCCTAAGAGAGAACTCCCATAGGTTCCTAAAATTCCTCCTAAACAAACGCCAATAATACCACCGACTAAACAAATAATTATTGCTTCGACGATAAATTGGATGCGTATGGCAGCGTTTTTAGCACCGAGTGCTTTACGAATTCCGATTTCTTTGGTTCGTTCGGTGACAGAAACGAGCATGATATTCATAACACCAATCCCACCAACAAGTAAGGAAATTCCTGCAATAACAGAAATACCTAAAGAGAGAATTCCAAGGGATGCAGTAGCTTCGCTTGCAATGGCTTCCATGCTTTGTACAAAAACTGTAAAGTCAGAGGTTTTATCCAAAGTGCCAATAAAATAACTTTCAGCTAAAAGAGAAAAGGCCTTGGAATCAGTTTCTGGAGTAGCCATGATGATGAGGGAATCATACCCAGGATTCTGGGAATTAGATTCCTGTACCGTTGTAATTGGGATAAAAAGTTCGATTCGCTGATTTTCTTGCATATAAACTAAAGGTCCGTAGTCGGTGATGTTTTCATAAACCCCGATAATGGTGTAAGTAACCCGACCATTTTTCGTTTCGACAGAGATTTCTTTCCCGATGGGATTTCCGTTTTGTCCCACTAATTGATCTCTCAATGCTTTTTCGATAACAACAACATTTTTAGCGCTTTGGAGATCACGATCGTTCACGAATCTTCCCTGAATAAGATTGGTTTTGTTGACAATTCCATAATCAGGGTTAACACCAGTTACGGTGACCTCTTGTTTGAAACGTTCGTTTTTTATTTCACCACTTCCAAGACTTGAGTTAAGGCTAATCCCTTTTATTTTATCTTGGTATTTTTCTCGAAAAGTTTGTAATTCTTCTTCGGAAAAGAGATCTTCTGGAGTTAGCTCAGAAGCAGAATTGTAATCTTTTGGAGAAAGATTAAGCATAATATTTTTTCCACCAATGGAATCGAAAGATTCGTTAACTGAGCCTGTCATGGCACTACCTAAAGTGGAAATTGCGATAACAGAGGAAATACCAATAATAATGCCGAGCATGGTCAGTAGTGCCCGCATTTTGTTAGCCCTTAACCCTTCTAGGGCTAGACGTATGTTTTCTATTAAATTCATAACAAACCTCCAGCTCGATTTTGGGTGTTTTTTTCATCAGAAACAATGGAACCATCCTTTAAATAAATGGTGCGTTGAGTCTCAACAGCTAATTCCATATTGTGGGTAATTAAAATAATGGTTTTTCCTTGTTCTTGGTGAAGTCGATGAAAGATATCCATCACTAAGCGTCCTGTTTGGGTGTCTAAAGCGCCAGTGGGTTCATCAGCTAAAATAATAGCGGGGTTATTAGCCATTGCACGAGCGATGGAAACACGTTGTTTTTGTCCTCCTGAAAGCTCGTTTGGCTGGTGATGGATTCGGTCTTCCATTTCAACTAAGGTTAAAAGCTCTTTAGATCTTTGATAACGTTGTTTTCGGGAAATACCTCCATAGAGCATTGGTAGAGCAACATTACTTAAAGCGGAAGAACGTGGAATTAGGTTAAATGTTTGAAAAACAAACCCAATTTTTTTGTTTCTTATGTCAGAAAGTCCATTGTCTTTTAAACCTTGGACAGGTTCACCGTCGAGAAAATATTCACCACTTGTTGGCCGATCTAAAGCGCCTAGGATATTCATAAGGGTTGATTTTCCAGAACCAGAAGGACCTACAATTGACAAAAATTCTCCTTCATAAACATTAAGGTTAATGTTATGAAGGATTTCTAACTCATTTGGAGTTCCAATAAAATAGCTTTTAACGACGTCGTTCATTTCAATGATTTTCTTATTCATTTTAAACCCTTGGATCTACATTATTTGGAAGCATACTTGTTAATCCTTCAGCAGGAGGTGGAGCATTGGGAACCAATACCTTTGTGCCGGGTTGAATATTGCCTGGGGTTGTGATAACCGCCATCCCCAGAGTGAGAGCATCACTTGTAATTTCAACCTGAGAGTCATTTTCTAAACCTAGGGTAACGGGGATGGATGCCACGGTATAAATCCCTTTTGTATGAGGATCTTCTTCAGCAATTAGGAGGGAAGTTTCTTGATTGTCATTGATGACAACACTATCAATCGGCACCATGAAAATATCATTCTTTTCTTGTGTGACAATTGAAAGACGCGTGGTCATTCCAATTTTTAGTGGGGTATCAAGAGGTAAAGAGACGATGATTTCAAACTCAGCATTTTTCGTTGGGGCCTCTGCTTTGGATTTAATTGCAGTAGGAGCAATTTCCTTTAAAGTCCCTTGGTATGACGCACCTTGGACGGCATCTGATTTGATTGTAACAGGCATCGCTTTTGAAAGAAAATTTAAATCTGTTTCCTTCACTTTTCCTCTGATTTTTAAACTATTGGTGTCTTCAATTGTGAAAAGTTCGCCATTGGCAATCGCACCTTTAATCCCTTTGATGTCGGTGATTGTTCCAGAGGTTTCTGCTTTTAGTTCGGTGTAGGTATCGGTGTCTTTGTCATAAAGTTGACATAACCAGTCTCCATAACTAACCCATTCACCCAAAGAAACATAAATACGCTCGATGGTGTCAGTGCTTGTATGGCTCACCTTTACTTCACTAATGCTTTCAACAACACCAGTAGCTGAAACGCTATTTTGGATCGTTCCTTTAGTTAATGGTATGGTTTCAGTGGTTGCGATTACTTGAGGCTGGGAGAGACTAAAGACAGTGTACCCAAGAATTGATAAGATAATAATGCCGATGATTGAGCCGATAATGATTCCTTTTTTTTTCATGTTTTCTCCTCTTAAAAATGTGATTGTGTTTAATTATAGAGCATACAAATTAAGTTACCTGCATTAAAATTCTTAAGAAATAATGACAATTTTCCTGATAGGGAAGAAAGAGGTTAGCATCATAACTGTACTACTATAATAATACAATAATATTATTTTAGTTATTTGTCAAGGCTTAATTTGTAAAAAAAAGTAATGAGAATTTCATAAAATTCTTTTTAAGAAAAATAGGATAAAATAAAAAAAATAAAGGAGAGATGAAAATGAGGAAAAGGATAGGGCTATTCTTTATGATGGCTTTAATTATTTTTATGACAACAAGCTGTATAAAAAAAGAAGAGGAAAAAAATCAAACAGGCAATATTCAATTAAGGGCAGTGATTGATGAGGTTACAGACAACGAGCTGATTATTTCGACCATTGATTTTCAAGGATTTGATGTTGGGAGAGTTAATTTAGAAGGATTTAAATTAGATTTTACCCCAGAAGTTGGACAGAAGATTGATCTAGTGATCCTTCCTCAAATTGGAATGAGCTATCCAGCATTTGTGAATCCCATTGAAATTAAATTATTGACACAAGGACAATGAGATTGACTTTTATTTAATGGTTTCAAATAGATTCATAATAATTTAGTTTCATGAAATGGGAAAATAGGTTATAATGACGTTAGAAATTGTAGAGGAGAAAAGAAGAATGAGTTTATACGAAAATTGGCAAAATTATATCGAAGAAAATTCCAAAACTCAGGAGGCGCAAAATGATTTCTGGGAAAAGTATTGCGCAGAAGAGAAAGTTTTGTACCAAAAGATCCTTGGAAATAAAATAAAAACGATTGAAGGAAAAGTCGGGGAATTAGCAAAAGAAAACAAGATGTTAGATCCCCAATTTATGGGTTTTCTAGATGGTATTAATGAAAGTATTTTAGAGCCACTTGACCTAGATAATGTTGAGGTTGACTCAGAGATAAAAATTGAAATAGATTTTGGAAAGCTGTATAAAAATATGTTAGCAGTTCCAGCTGAATGGTTGTACACCTTAGAAGAATGGGACAATATATTGACAGAAGAAGAAAAAATCGAACTTGAAAAAGAGTATAAACGTTCGAAAATTGTGATTAACGAGCATAAAATTGGAAGAAACGATCCCTGTCCATGTGGATCTGGAAAAAAATATAAAAAGTGCTGCGGACGTTAAGTCCAAAAAATAAAAAAGTCGAATCCTAATGACCAAAAGGTAACGGTCGTTAGGATTCGACTTTTTTTGTGGTTGATAAAGATCTATGATTTCAACATTTCATGAATATACAAAAGTGTCACAATGGATAAGGTTACCTCAGGGGTAAATCGACTTAGGAGGGTTAGCATTCGTTTGGAAGAATGATGCCCTTTAACACTTGAAAATACAATGTAAAAAGTGATGAAGTTGTATTTTCGATATCGGTTTTCAGTTGGAATAAAAAAGTCTTCTAATATTTGGGTGTTTTCTAAAAGGGTTAGATTTTGATCGAGTTGATTTTGAAAGCTTTCCAAAATCTTTTGAAAAAAAACATCGATGGAGTATTTTTCAAGCCGTGGGATTTCAAGGTTTTTTCCTGTTATCTCTAAAAGGGATAAAGGGAGAGAACGATTTTTAAACACGGTGGTATTCATGAGGTTTGTGATTAAGGTAAGACGGTCTTCACGAGAAATAGCATCTTTGATCCCCAGTAAAATTTTAATCTTTTCTTCTTGAGTGGGGGTAGTTAGTGGCTTCCCTAGAGTAGCGTTAAACTTTTCCAGAATACGGGATTTTTGTGAGACATCAAGATAAAAGTGTTTCCCTTCTAAAAGTGAAAGGGAACGCATAGCATCGAGGTAACCCAATTGAATGCTATGATGGATGGTTTTAATGTCAAAATCTAAAATCCCTCCAAGGAGTTCTGAGTTTTCGATGGTAGTGAGGCTAAGGTTCTTTTCTTTTATTGTTTGACGAAAACCTGGTGCAGGGAATTCAACGGAAATAATTTTATTATAGCCAATTTTGGAAATTAAATTTATAGGAACATTATCAAAGAACCCCCCATCAATATAGGTTTTTCCATCGATTTCTTGTTTTTGAAAAACAGGTAAAGCCGCGCTAGCTAAGAGATAATCAATTAGTTTGCCTTTAGGAATGTCCTCAATCATCAATTCTCTTGGAGCAAGACTTGTAAGGTCAACGGTTACTAGCCCAAATCGGATTGGGGATTTCCGAATGGCATCTTCAGAGATTAGACGGGTTAGGTTTTCTCTTAGTGGGGAAATATCTAAACCCCCATCAAATAGATCCTTTAAGAATTCAGCTTTAAAAATACTAAATTCGACGTTTTGCCACCGATCAACCGATTTATTGGTCATTTGTTTGGTAAGGTTTAGAACTTGATCAATACTAATATGAGACCAAAAATCCATTGATTTTTCAAAATCATTTTGTGCAACTAATGCGGCGTTAAGAGCACCAACAGATGTTCCCACAACAGCACCAATGTCAATCTTAGATTCTCTAAGGGCTTTCCAAACCCCCATTTCGAAAGCACCTTTAGCGCCACCGCCACTTAATACTAATCCGAATGCAGTTTTGGGCATAAAATCCTCCTTTGTTTTTTACAAAAAAAACCTGCGGACCTTTAGAGGCTCTACAGGTTTTTAAATTAAATTAATACGATGCAACAGCTAGAAAAAATAAGGTGATTAGCAAGAAAAACAATAAAAACTTAAGAACAATCCCAGCTATGGAGCAGATTAAACCAGCTAAAGCCATTCCATGAGGTTCGCCTAATGCTTTTCTTTCTTTCATTGCAATGTTACTGGTTATGATACCAACAATGCCTGATAGACAAAAGAAACTAAAGATTGAAGAGATTCCAAGGGATAATGCAAAAATACTTCGGGAATCATAATTATCTTTACCAACGGGTTCTGGATGTCTTTCATCAAATCCTTGGTTATGTCGAATTGCGAAAATAAAAATGCCGCATAAAAATGGGAAAATAATGCTTAGAACCAAAAATACAACACGGTGTTTTGGGCTATAAATATTAAATAACCAATATAAAGCGGTATAGCTATAAAAACTAAATGCTAAAGTAATTATCCATATAAAGACAACGCCAATATAGGGGATAAGACCTAAAAAACCACCAACAACACTAACAACAATGGGAAGGAGAGGTAAGAAAATCTTTGCATAGGGAATATGCCAAGAACCAATTGAAACATCATCATTAATCAGTTCTCCTTGCAGATATTCTTTAGCAAAAGGAACCCAAGCTAACCATGGGTGGCTAATATTTCGATTTTTTGCCATGGTATAAAGACCAATAGAAGAAAAAATGTACTCAACCACGAGACTAATCAAAAGAAAGATAATGATAGCCATCATAATGGTCATAAAAACTGGGAAAAATCCTCTTCCAAAAGCATCGGACATCATGTGATTATAGTACATACTGTTCCCATAATAATTCATAATAAACAACCTCCTAAATAAAATTTGTTTAATTATTATACCCCATTTTAACAAAAATACAAAGATTACTCATAAATTTAAGAATAAAAAAGATAGGCAATTTAATTTGCCTATCTTTTAGTGCTCTAATTTATTCGTTGGTATGTATTTGTTTGAGGGCATCAACCAAGTTGTAGGCAACCTTATTAATGGTTTGAGATCCAGCAACAAGAACTAAGTCACCCGGTTGTAATCGTTCAGTTAAATAAGAAACAATATCCTCAAATTCAGAGATTGTTACTGTAGGGATATGATGTTTTTCTTCAACCGCTTTTTGGAGATCTTCAGAGTAAATATTCCAATCATTTTTTTCACGGTCAGAATAAATGTCGTTTAAGATAAGAAAATCAGTCTTTTTAAAGGAATCTACAAAATCATTAAATAATAAATGTGTTCTTGAATAAGTGTGCGGTTGAAAAACAACCCATAGGTTATTATGCTCATAATTAAGACAGGCATCAATGACTACTTTTAACTCAGTTGGATGATGGGCATAATCTTCATAAACGTTGATATTGTTAACCTTGCCTCTAAATTCAAACCGTCTTTTAGCGCCTTTAAATTTCTTTAAGGATTCAATCGATTTTGGGACAGGAATTCCTAAATAATCGCCACAAATAATGGCAGATAATGCATTAAGGATGTTGTGTTCCCCTGGGATAATAAGCTCGTAGCGCCCATAAAATTCATCTTCTTTGTAAACATCAAAGCTTGGATTTCCAACGTTGTCATAAACAATATTTTTGGGGTACCATTTGTTTTTGGGACTTATCCCATAAGTGACAACATGACAATCTAAATCAGAGACGCTGTCAAGAACTTCTTGGGAGTCCCCATAGGCAATCATCAGTCCTGATTTTGGGAGCAATTTTCCAAAATTGTTGAAAGATTTTTTAATTTGAGTAATTCCATCTTTAAAATAGTCTAAGTGGTCTTCCTCAATGTTGGTTATAATAGCAACATTGTGGGTAGTTTTTAAGAAACTGTCCACATATTCACAGGCTTCGATAACAAAATATTCTTTAGAGTCAATGGTTCCATTTCCTTCGAACTCATCGATTTTACCGCCAATAGATAAGCTTGGTTTAAGCTCGGCATAATAAAGGAGGCTAGCAACCATTGAAGAAGTGGTGGTTTTTCCATGAGTTCCAGAAACAGCAATGGTATTTTCGAAAATATTAGAAAATAGCCCAAGAAAATCCGAACGTTCTAAATTGGGAAGGCCTAAATCCATAGCCTTAATCATATCAGGATTGTCGTCATGAATGGCAGCTGAATAAATAACTAAGTCAGTATCTGGTGGAATATTGTCATAATGATGCCCGATATGAATGTTTATGTTTTGCTCTTTGAGCTTTTCGGTGTATGGAGAGGCGGCCATATCGGATCCTTCGATGCTGAGGCCTTCTGATAATGCCATTGTGGCAAGGCCACTCATGCTAGTTCCTCCGATTCCGACAAAAAATAATTTATTTATTGGTTTATTAAATTTACGTTCGAGTTGTGATTTCAAAGATATAACTCCCTTGCTTTATTAAATTCTTAACAAATTCTTAATAAGCATCAAATTAATTGATGTTTATCCTCTGTTTTTGTAATTTGGTTAGCATTCAAATGGTTTAAAAAAACCTTTTAAAAGTCTTTGCAAGGAATTATATCATAAGAACTAAACTTGAGTAAAGCCGAAAAATCCCTTGCGCTTTTGTAGAAATATGAATAAAATAATAATTAGTCAAGAGAACGTTCGGATTTTGAATAAGCATAGGTGTGAAATGAAAAAGAATGAAAGAGTCAGTGTGATCACAAAGATTTTAACGGATAATCCAAGTAAGGTTTTTAGTTATAATTATTTTGTTAATCTTCTAAAAGTTGGAAAAACGAGTGTGTGTGAAGATGTCGCAATTGTAAAAAATGCCATTGAATCCATGGCATATGGAAGCATTGAAACCCAGATTGGAGCTGGTGGTGGGGTTGCTTTTATACCAAAAATCTCTTTAGAAGATAAAACAGAAATTCTAACTGAGATTGGTGAACTTCTTTTAGATCCCAAACGAAAGATCCAAGGAGGGTTCATCTATTATAGTGACATATTATCAAATCCTGAGTATGCAAAAAAAATCGGGGAAATCATTGCTTCCAAATATACAAATTTAGGAATAGAGCATGTGGTAACAACTGAGACAAAGGGGATTCCAGCTGCTTTAGAAACGGCCAGACACCTCAATGTGCCCATGGGGTTAATTCGGAGATCAAATCGGGTAACAGAAGGGGCAACAACAAGCGTAAATTACATATCAGGATCCTCTAATAAAATTAAAACCATGTATTTGAGCCGAAGGGTCGATTTGAAAAACAAAAGAGTCTTAATTATTGATGATTTTATGAAAGGTGGAGGGACAGCAAAGGGAATGGCAAACCTAATG
The DNA here is from genome assembly GCA_051649025.1 of Eubacteriaceae bacterium. Classification (GTDB taxonomy): domain Bacteria; phylum Bacillota; class Clostridia; order Eubacteriales; family Eubacteriaceae; genus Acetobacterium. The sequence continues at coordinate 36,255 of JBOFGH010000005.1, read as the reverse complement.
GAAGAGGTTGGTGCAGAAGTAATGGGGATTTGTGTCATTTTTGTTACCCGACAGCCAGAAGAAAAGCTTGTTGAAAACTTTACACCTCTCATTATTATGGATGACCACGATATTGAAGAAAAAGGACTGAGGGTTTCTTTGGTTTAATATAAAAAAAATTGGAAAATTTTAAATTCTGAGTAGAGTGAAAAGGAAACTAAAGAAAATACATGAATAGAAATACTGTAAATTTTTTGGGAAGAAAAAGACGATGGATTTAAAAAAAATCAGTTTTTTGTTTTAAAATTTCTTAATTTGTGTTAGGATATAGATGTAATTAGACTGAAGATATTATTTCAAAGGGGAGGCTTACGAGATGGAAATTACAGACGTAAGAGTTCGGAAAACGTATCCAGAAGGAAAAATGAGAGCAATCGTATCAGTTACTTTTGATGATCAGTTTGTTGTACATGACATCAAGGTGATTGAAGGACAAAGTGGTTTTTTTATTGCAATGCCCAGTCGAAAAACACCAGACGGTGAGTTTAAAGATATTGCTCACCCCATTAACATGGGAACCCGAAGAGAAATGCAGGAATGTGTCCTTCAGGCGTATGAAAAAGCAATGGAGGAAGAAGTTCAACGGGTCGACGATGTCGAAGAAACAACGGAGCTTGAAGTCGATTACGAAGAAGAATAAAAGTACAAAGGAAAAAGGGAAAAATTTTCCCTTTTTTTGTTGTTTTTCATAAATTTTTAAAGAGTATATAAAAGGGAGTAAGAATGAAAGAATCAAGAGTCCTTATTTTGGCGGCTGGCCAAGGTACACGAATGAAATCTGAAATACCAAAGGTACTTCATAAAGTATGTGGAAAAAGTCTTTTGGATTATGTTATTGATGCAAGTAAAGGGGCTGGAGTAGAAAAAATAGGAACGATTATTGGTTACAAATCTGATTTGGTTAAAGAAACCTTAGAGGATCAAATTGAAATAATCATTCAAGAGGAACAGTTGGGAACTGGACATGCTGTCATGACAGCCCTACCCTTTTTTGAGGAATTCAGTGGAAATTTGCTGATTCTCGTTGGAGATGCTCCTTTAGTTCGGAAAGAAACCATTGAAGGGTTGATTAAAACCCATGAAGAAAAAGGGTTTAGCGCAACGGTATTATCTGCGGAAATATCTGATCCTACAGGGTATGGACGCATGGTAAAGGGCAAAAATGGAGAGTTGATTCGCATTGTCGAAGACAGAGATACATCACGGGATGAAAAAGAGATTAAGGAAATCAATTCGGGAATGTATTGCTTTGATGCCCAAGATTTAAAAAAGGCTTTGAAAATGATCACCACAAATAATAGCCAAGGGGAATACTACTTAACTGACGTTATTGAAATTCTGAGAGAAATGGGAAAAACAACAGGAACTTATGTAACAGAGGCTGAAGATATAATGGCAATTAATTCGAAGGTTCAGTTAGCGGAAATAAGTGAAACCATGCAGAAAAGAATTAATACGAAACTAATGGAAGAGGGGGTCATTCTACGAGATCCTAAAACAGCGTATATTAGCAGTGGGGTTCAAATTGGACGAGATACAATCATTTACCCAAATGTTATTTTAGAAGGAGAAACAAAAATTGGAACAAACTCAACCATTGGTGGGAATAGTCGATTAGAAAATGCCAAGGTAGGGGATAATGTAACGATTCAGAACTCAACAATCATTGACAGTGTTATTGGGGACGAAACAACCATTGGCCCCTATGCTTACTTACGACCAGGAAATTTAGTCGGTAAGAAATGTAAAGTAGGGGATTTTGTAGAAATGAAAAACTCGACGATGGCAGATGGCGCAAAAGCATCTCATTTAACCTATATTGGGGATGGTGACGTTGGAGAAAATGTAAATCTTGGTTGTGGAACTGTTTTTGTAAATTATGATGGAAAGAAAAAGCACCGCACGATTGTTGAAAAAGATGCTTTCATAGGCTGTAATACAAATTTAATCGCACCAGTTACAGTAAAAGAAGGGGCTTACATCGCTGCTGGGTCAACCATCACAGATGATGTGCCTGAAGAAAGCTTAGCAATTGCTAGAGCAAGACAGGTCAATAAAGTAGGTTATTTAAAAAAATAATCTGGTTTAGGTAAGAAAATATTTATGAGAATTATTGAGAAAATTAGGAAGAGGTAAAAAAATGGATGGGAAATATAGTGGAATAAAAATAATTGCTGGAAATTCAAATTTGGCTTTAGCGAATGAGATTGCTGAGTATTTGGAAGTACAATTATGTAATGCTGAAGTCATTTCTTTTAGTGACGGAGAAATTGGAGTTAATGTATTCGAATCTGTTCGTGGCGCAGATGTTTTTGTCATTCAGTCAACAGGGACTCCAGTGAATGAAAATATTATGGAATTATTAATCTTGATTGACTCTATGAGGCGAGCTTCTGCTGGAAGAATTAACGCTGTAATCCCCTACTATGGTTATGCAAGACAAGATCGAAAGGCAAAATCGAGAGATCCGATTACTGCAAAATTAGTGGCTAATTTGTTAACAACAGCAGGGGCTGATAGAGTCATTACTATGGATCTTCATTCGAATCAAATTCAAGGTTTTTTTGATATTCCTTTGGATCATTTATCAGGAGGAGGATTGATTACCGATTATTACTTAAATCAAGGCCTCGAAAATTTGGTTGTTGTTTCACCAGATGCAGGAAGTGTAAAGCGGTCAAGAAAACTTGCAAGAAGCCTTAACTGTTCTTTTGCGATTATTGACAAAGAGCGTCCACGACCTAATGAAACGGCTGTTATGAATGTTATCGGGGATGTAAAAGGAAAAAATTGTATCTTAATCGATGATATGATCGATACAGCAGGGACAATTACCACTGGAGCCAATGCTCTAATTGACCTTGGAGCAGAGTCAATTTATGCTGCTTGTAGTCATGGTGTTTTTTCTGGCCCAGCCATTCAACGGATTCAAGATTCGGCAATTAAAGAATTGGTTACTTTAAACACCATTGATATTCCACAAGAAAAACGTATTGATAAAATTAAGATTCTTTCAACGGGAACACTTTTTGGTCGAGCCATTGATTATGTTCATTTTGGTCGCTCCTTAAGTAAACTTTTTGTTGGAAGATATGTTTAGGAAATAAAAATGTACCTGATTGTTGGGCTGGGAAATATTGGAAGTAAATATGATGTTACCCGGCATAATATTGGATTTGAGACATTAGATTATTTTGCAGAGAAAAAAGGCGTCGCGATTAAAAAGAAAGAACAAAATGGATTAACTGGAAATTACAGAGAACAGGGAAATAAAGTCATTCTTGCGAAGCCGACCACTTATATGAACAATAGCGGGCTTTGTGTTTCAGGCTTATTAAATTTTTATGAAATACCCGTTGAGAATTTACTGGTTATTTACGATGATATCGATCTTGAGGTTGGGTCAGTTCGAATAAGGCAACGTGGAAGTGCTGGAACCCATAACGGAATGCGATCGATTATACAAAGTATTGGTTCTCAAGAGTTTCCAAGGATTCGTATTGGGGTTGGAAAACCTGAACCGGGAATGGATTTAGCAAATTATGTTTTAAGTCGATTTCCTAAAAGTGAGTATGAGATAATGAAAAAAGCAGTTGAAGAATCTGCAAAAGGGATTGATTACTTTGTTCGCGAAGGGATTGATATTGCAATGAATCGGATTAACATAAGAAAAAAAACAAATGTTGATGAATAAAAAGTGAAGCATGCTTTTTATTCCGTGATTATAAATTAAGAGGGAGATAGCCTAGGTTTTTAAAACCTGGGCTATCTCCGTTGGGACAGAAGGGTGATGTATGGAATTATTATTTGAAGATCTTTTGGGTTTAAGTAAAGTAAAAAAATTAATAGAATCTCTAAAACCTGGTGAGATTGTCAACCTTTCAAATGTGAATGAAAGCTATAAAGTTGTTCTAGCGGGGCTTTTTTTTCATGTTAAGCAGGAACCTATACTCGTGATTACTGCAAATGATTATTTGGCACAGAAAAAAGCAGAGGATTTAAAAAAGATTCTAGGACAAGAAGTTCTATATTTTCCAATGGAATCCATCCATGAATACTTTTCAGATGCTCATAGTCAAGAGATCGATCATCAACGATTAAAGGTTTTGGAAAGGATTACATCAAAAGAAAAAGTATTGGTGGTGGCATCGGTAGAAGCGCTGATGAAGAAAATGACCATTCGAAAACGATTTGTTGACCTTGGATTTTGTTTAGGAGAAGGTGAGGAATTAGAACAAACAATTCTCATTGAAAAACTATTTAATTTGGGTTATGAAAGGGTAACCCAGGTGGAAGCCCCTGGTCAATATGCCCAACGTGGAGGGATTATCGATGTTTTTTCAATAACGGCGTGTCATCCATGCCGTGTTGAATTTTGGGGAGATACAGTCGAATCTATTCGTTCCTTTGACACAGAAACCCAGCTTTCAATTGACGGAGTGAAGGAAATAAGTATAGCACCAGGAAGAGAGATCATTTTATCAGAGGAAGAAAGAATGCAAGCCCTCGCACTCATTAATAAAAAATATCAGAAGAAGATGGAATATGCGCCATTACTTGAAAGGATTAATGAAAATTCAGGAAAGTATGATGAGACTCTTTTTTGTTTTTTGAAGGAAGAAGAAAGTCTCGTTCAATATATGGAAAAAGGAATTTGTATTTGGGACGAGCCCCCGAGAATTAAAGAATCTTTAGGAGTGTTTCAAGAAAAAACCCAACATGATTTCGAGACTCTTTCGAATGAAAAATTGATGTTCCCAGAAGAAAGTCATAAATTTTTTGGATTAACTCAGCTTGAGAAAGCGATTGAAACTTGGGCACAAATTCGAATGCATCTTTTTACTTCCAAAGGAAAAAAAGGGATTTCCATGGATATGGATTCTAAAGATGTGGACTCTTTTATAGGAGACATTTCTATTTTTATTAAATACATCCGAAATGCCTTGAATAAAAAGTTGATTATAAATCTTCGGTGTAAAAATGAAGAAGGCATTAAGAGATTAAAAGACATTTTGGCTCAAGAAAATATCCATCAGTTGACGACGGAGCCTCTTCCGGGGATCCAGCTTTCTCTCGGGGAACTTACCAAAGGGTTTGAATTACCATCAGAAAACTTTTTGTGCATCAATCAGAAAGAAATTCTAAGGGAAAACTTGAGAGAAAAAAAGCGAGGACGTAAAAAAGGAAAAAAATTAGATTCCTTTACCCAGCTTAACCAAGGGGATTACGTTGTTCACGATACCCATGGTATTGGGATATACCGTGGGATTGAGCAGCTTAAAATTGATGCAACCATTAAAGACCTTATGGTGATTGAATATGCCAATGATGCTCGTTTCCTTTGTCCGGTGGATCAGATGGATGCTATTCAGGTCTATGTAGGGACGGGTGAAAAAAAACCACGGATAAATCAGTTAGGGACAAATGATTGGAGTCGCTCTAAAAAAAGAGTGAAGGCGGCAGTTGAGGATATGGCAGATGAGTTGATTGCCCTATATGCTAAAAGGAAATCCCTTGTGGGCTATGCTTTTGGACCTGACTCCAGTTGGCAAAAAGAATTTGAAGATGATTTTCCTTATACCGAAACAGATGATCAGCTTCAGGCGGTAGAAGAAATAAAAATGGATATGGAAGCATCACAACCAATGGATCGGTTGCTTTGTGGGGATGTGGGTTATGGAAAAACCGAAGTTGCTCTTAGAGCCGCCTTTAAGGCAGTTATGGAAGGAAAACAGGTGGTGCTCTTAGTGCCGACCACTATTTTAGCACAACAGCACTATCAAACGGCAAAGGAACGATTTAAAAAATATCCAATTGGATTGGGATTGCTCAGCCGATTTAAAACAAAAAAAGAGCAAGGGACTGTTTTGAAGGAGCTGAAAACAGGACGATTAGATATGGTGATTGGAACCCATCGACTTCTTTCGAAAGATGTGGAATTTCATGAGCTTGGATTGTTAATTGTTGATGAAGAACAACGTTTTGGGGTTCGTCACAAAGAGCAGATCAAGCAATTAAAGGAGAACGTGGATGTTTTAACATTGAGTGCAACCCCCATTCCAAGAACCCTTCACATGTCAATGGTTGGGGTTAGGGATATGAGCGTAATTGACGAGCCCCCAGAGGGAAGACGACCCGTACAAACCTATGTTTTAGAAACAAGTCCTGGTATTATTAAGGATGCTATAGAACGAGAAATTGGAAGAAATGGTCAGGTGTATTTTGTTCATAACCGTATTCATGATATTTTTGAAGTTGCAAGAAAGTTACAAAAACTTGTTCCACACGCTCGTATTGTAGTTGCCCATGGACGCATGACTGGGTCGGAGCTTGAGGATATCATGGTTGATTTCCTTGAAAAGAAATATGACATTTTAGTAACAACCACCATCATTGAATCGGGACTGGATATTAAAAATGCTAACACACTTATCGTTGACAATGGAGACCATATGGGGTTATCCCAGCTTTATCAATTAAGGGGGCGAGTCGGAAGATCTGATGTTCAAGGCTATGCCTATGTGACCCATCCTCCTCGAATATTATCAGAAGTCTCCCAAAAGCGTTTGCAAGCGATTAAGGATTTTACGGCGTTTGGATCGGGTTTTAAAATTGCATTAAGAGATTTAGAAATCCGGGGTGCAGGAAATATTTTAGGAGCAGAACAATCTGGTAATTTAGCAACTGTTGGTTATGAACTTTATTGTAGAATTCTTGAAGAAGCTCTTCAGTATGGCATGGGTGAAGGGAAGAAAACGATGGATCAAGAGTTAAAAATTAACCTGGATGTGAGTAGCTATATTCCAGAAAATTATATTGATGACGAAGAGCTTAAGTATGATATATACAAAAAATTATCTTATATAAAAACTCAGGCGGATTATGATGAATTAGAAGATGAACTCATCGACCGATTTGGAGAAATACCTGATGGGGTATATAATTTAATGGCCCTTGCAATGGTTAAGCACATAGGAAAGATCTTAGGGATGACTGAAATAAGGGAGAAATCCCAGACTGTCTTTTTTACTTTTGACAATGAAAAAGAAGTCCCAATTCCAGAACCGGAAGTATTAGAGATCTTATTTAAAAAATACCATCTAAAATTGAATGCAGGTAAAGGCGATTTAATTCGCTGGAAAATTTCTTTAAAGCATGAAAATGATCAAATTTATTTAAAAGAGTTAGAAAATTTCTTAAGAATGGTTCAAGATGGAAAAATTAAGGAAAAAAAACAATCAACTGTGTTAAACTAAGAAATCAAATGCAGATAAAGGAGTAAGGAATGAAAAGTATGAAAATGAAAGCCTTGACAGGGGCACTGGTGGGGATTATCCTCGTGGGATTTTTAGGAACTGGATGTAGCTTGGTTCAGGTTAATCCAGAAAAAGATAAAGAACAAGTGGTAGCAGAAATTGACGGAACCCCTGTTTTAAAAGAAAGTTTTAATAATTACATGGCATATTACCAAATGTATTTTGATGCAAATGGTATGACTCTCCCAACAGGGGCAAAATTAACCGAGTTGAAAAAGGATTTATTGGATGATTTGGTAAGAGTGGAAACAATGGCCACCCAAGCTAAAAAACAAGGGATTACCATCGATGAAGCAGCAGCAACAGCCGATAGTGATGGGATGATTTCAAACCTAAAAACAACCTTAGGCGAAAGCAAATACACAGCTGTATTAGGGGAGAACAACTCGACACCTGAAAGTTTTGAAACATTTATTAAAACTTTTGTGGTTGACAATAATTATGCAAATAAATTACTTGAAGAGTATAATGCAAGCGTAAAAGCAGACCCAACAAAAGTAAATGAAACAGTGGTTGGAAAAATTAATGGGGAAGACGTTAAAAGAGATATTTATGATTATCGGTTAGCAAATGAAGAATTTTTAACCTACTATCAAACACAAAAACCTCTGGAGACCGATGAAGAAACAATGAAAACCACAAACAAAACTATTTTTGATACCATTGCATCTCAAAATGCCATGGTTACTTATGCAAAGGAAAATAACCTTACCCCAAGTCAAGAAGCCATCGATAGCAACATTGCAAGTCAAGATGCTTTTATAAATAATCTTCTACCAGGAGATGAAGCATTACAACGTTATTTAGATCAAAAATATATGACCATTGCTCAATTTAAAGAATTTGAAAAAGAAGATGGCATTGCACAAGCATCTTCAGCTGCTATCCAAGAAAATATGAAATCTAAGATTGAGATAAGTGATAAAGAAATTAAGAAATATTATGATGAAAACAAAGAATCATATGATACAAGCACGGTTTCAGCAAAGCATATTTTAACAGAAGATAAAGCCCTTGCAGACCAGATTTATGCAGAAGCGAAGGCGATTAAAAATACTTCAGAATTTGATGCATTAATGAAAAAATATAGTTCAGAAACAAATACAGAAATAAAAGAAGCAGCTGACTTAGGGGCCTTTACCTATGGCACAATGGTTAAACCATTTTCGGAAGCAGCTTTTAAAATGAGTCCAGGGGAAGTGAGTAAACCCGTTAAAACAGATTTTGGATACCATATTATTTACGTTTATGATAAAAATGAAGTGCCACTACCAACGTTAGAGGATAAAAGTGTGGAAATATCCAATACATTAAAGAGTGAAAAAGCAGGAGACGAATATAAGAAGTTCACAGAAGATCTATTGAAAAAACAAAAAATTGAGATTGGTGAAATTGTGTCTCCAATCGACGCTTACATCGAGCAATTAAAAGAAGAACTGAATGTTAAAGTTCACGAAAACAAAATCTAAGAGTTAAAATGAATTACGAAAAGAGCCTATAGCAATAAAAAGTGTTGCTTAGGCTCTTTTTGGAGTAAAAAACTTAAAACTTTTAAACTTGCCACAGTAAGTGTTTAGAGATATAATTAAAACCGTTTAAAATAACAAAAAAGATAGTATATATGAGGATAAAAAATGTCGAATCGAAGTTCAAGTTATTTAAAAGGGGCGAGTATTCTAGCTTTAGCTGGAATACTCTCTCGTTTCCTAGGTTTATTTTTCAAAATTCCCCTTTACCATATGGTGGGAAGTTACGGGAATGGAATTTTCACCAATGTTTTTACAATCTATAATTTGCTGCTCATGGTTTCCACAGTTGGTTTTCCTGTAGCAGTTTCAAAAATGGTTTCAGAAAACATTGCCAAAGGGGAATATGCAACAGCTCATCGGGTTTTTAAATTATCGATGATGTCCATGGTCATCTTAGGAGGAGTCTCGACACTGATTTTGCTTTTTGGTGCCAATTTAATCATCGAGGGTGCTAATTGGACCTCTGAAAATTACCCTGCTCTTATTGCAATTTCTCTAGCGCCCCTTCTTGTTTCGGTATGTTCAGCTTATCGTGGTTTTTTTCAAGGTTTTCAAATGATGACACCGACTGCAATCTCTCAGATTGTTGAGCAAGTGGTACGAATTATCACTGGGGTGTTATTATGTTGGATTCTTGTTAATTTTTCAATCGGACTTGGTGTTGGCGGGGCTATTTTTGGGGCAACAGCAGGTGCTTTTGCAGCAGTTGTCTTGTTGTGGTATTTATACAGAAACTTTGCTAAAAAGAATCAAAGACTTTTGAAAAAGAGAACTGGAAAGCGGCAACGTCCGAATCATGTTTTGATGAAGCGGTTGATTATTATTTCGATACCTGTGACCCTAACGGCTGGATTAGTTGCCATGTTTTCTGTTGTAGACTCTTTCATATATGTTGTGCGATTAGGGATCGCAGGATTTTCCCCAGTGGATGCAACGATGATGTTTGGGGATTTTTCAAATGCAGAAATTTTAATCAATATTCCCTTAGTTATTAGTGGAACCCTTGCGGTAGCAATGATTCCTGCGATATCTGAATCCTTTGCAGTTCGAAATAGGCGAGAAATGAATGAAAAAATTAAACTCGCAATTCGTATTATTTTATTAGTTGCTTTGCCGGCGTGTATCGGTCTCTCAGTTCTCTCCTTTGGGATTTTCGATTTACTATTTCCTGGCTCGGATTATGGTGGGGCAATTTTAAGTACCTATGCGTATGCAACTTTGTTTATGATGTTATCGAATATTTTTCAAAGTATCCTTCAATCCATTGATCGCTTTAGAATTCCCTTAATTAACTTAGGAATTGCAATTGTCATTCGATTTATTAGCGGCTGGATTTTTTTAGCAATCCCAGCTTTAAATATTCAGGGAATTGTTCTTAGTAGCATTATCACATTTGTGTATTTAACTGTCTCGAATTTTTGGTTTGTGCGAAAATATACGAGGGTAAAGGTTGATTTCCTTCATACATTAATAAAACCTTTGATTGCTTCAGGGATTATGGGAGTAATTACCTATTTTACTTATCATTTCGTTAAAAGCTTTGCAGGAAATGTCATTGCTTTAATCCTAGGGGTTTGCATTGCAGTAGTGGTTTATGGGTTTTTGCTCATTCTAATCAATGGGATTTCCGAAGAGGAATTAAGCTACTTACCAGGAAAACGACAACTAGTTGGTATATTTAGGAGAGTTAATGGTTTAATACCAGGAAGAATTAAATAAAAAGGAAGTGTAGGATGTCAAAAATTCATGTGGTAGGTCTAGGTCCAGGAAATCCGGGACATATAACCCTTGAGACTTTAGAGATTTTAAAAAATTCAGATAAAAATTATTTTAGAACCACCATCCATCCTGTGATGGGGTTTATAAAAGAGCAAGGGGTTGTTTTTGAAAGTTTTGATGCTTTTTATGAAGAAGAACTATCCTTTGAAGGCGTTTATGTAAAGATTGTGGAGAAACTAATAAAGTCTGCCAAGGAACAGGGAAGTATTGTTTACGCAGTGCCAGGAAATCCTATGTTTGGGGAAGAAACCGTTGTGAAATTATTGGAACAATGTAAAGTGGAAACCATCGATTGCAAGGTATACCCTGGGGTTAGTTTTGTTGATGTTTCCATGAACGCTTTAGAGGTAGATCCTATTAAAGGGCTAAAAATCATCGATGCCTTTGAGGTCGATAAAAACCCACCAGAGGTTGGGATAGGGAACTTAATTACACAGGTTTATAATCACCACATGGCCTCAGAACTTAAGCTGAGATTAATGGATATTTATGATTCGGAAAAAACGGTGATATTATTAATTAATAGTGGGATTCCACAAAAGGCGATAATAAGAGAAATTTCTTTATGGGAACTTGACAGAGTCTCGGAAATTAATCACCTTACAAGTCTTTATATTCCCAAAGAGGATAAAAACTTTTGTGGATTTGAGGGGACAAAAGCAATCATAGAAACACTTCGGAGTTCAGATGGCTGCCCTTGGGATAGAGCTCAGACCCACGAAACGTTGAGAAAATACCTGATCGAAGAATGTAACGAAGTGGTTGAAGCCATTGATAATCAAGACTGGGATAATCTGTGTGAAGAGCTTGGAGATGTTTTATTTCAAGTGATTTTTCATGCCCAGATAGGGAATGAAATGAATCGTTTTACAATGGAAGATGTTTTAAAGGGGATTAACGATAAAATGGTGAGGCGACATCCCCATGTTTTTATGGATAAAGCCCTATTTGATCCGGAGAAAGTGGAAACAAACTGGGAAGCCATTAAAGAAAAAGAGAAGAGCTTTTGCAAGGAAAAATAATTAAAAAACAGAGGGAAAGTTAAAAGAAAACCTAGGAGATTGTTAACTTAAACAACCGAAATGGTTGACTTGATTCCCTAAAAAAAAGAGAAAAAAGCCCTTAAAACCTGTAAAAAATTGAAAAAACAAAAAAAAAACTTGTGTTTTTTTGAATATCATGTTTATAATAATAAACATAGAATACTGGAAACTATCAGATGGAGGAAAAAATGAACAAATCAGAATTAATTGCTGCTATGGCAGACAAGTCGGGTCTTTCAAAAAAAGACTCAGAAAAAGCATTAGGTGCTTTTTTAGAAACAGTTGTTGATACTTTAAAAGATGGAGATAAAGTGTCATTAGTAGGTTTTGGAACATTTGAAGTGAGAGAAAGAGCCGCTAGAACAGGCCTAAACCCAAGAACAAAAGAACCAATTAAAATTGCTGCATCAAAAGCTCCTGGCTTTAAAGCAGGCAAAGGTTTCAAAGACGAAGTAAATAAATAATTATGTTAAGGAAAAGCCAGGGCATAGCTCTGGCTTTTTAATTTCCTCCAGAAAGTTAACAGGGATATATTGAGGTGAAGAAATGCGTGTTGATAAATTTTTAAAAAACGCGAGAATAATAAAGAGAAGAACCGTTGGAAAAGAAGCCTGTGATGGCGGGCGTGTTTCCATTAATGGGAAGGTTGCAAAAGCAGGGGATAAAGTAGCACAGGGAGATCTGATAACCATTCGTTATGGAGATCGAGAACAGCGTATCGAAGTTCTCGAAATATTTGAACATGTTCCTAAAGAAAAAGCGATTGAAATGTATAAAGAACTTTAAAAGAAATGGTGAAGAAGATGAATGAAAAAACGCGACGAATTTTCAGAAGAAGATTGACTTTGGTCATTGGTGTTTTCTTAATCATAGGATTTGTAGGATATCTTTTTATTAATAATGCCATTAAATTATACGAATTAGAGCAACAAAAGAGTTTGTTGGTAACAGAGATTAATGACGCAAAAAACTACGGGAATCAATTGGATGAAGAAGTAAAGCAGATGGGGACAAGGAATTATGTCGAATATATTGCTCGGAAATACCTAGGGCTTTATTATCCGGATGAAGTGATTGTTATTCCTGTGGAAGGACAAACAAGCCAGCCAGGAACAGAAGTAACGCCTCCAATAACGCCACTACCTGAAAATAGTGAAAAAAAATCCGAAGAGTCCCCTAAAGAAAGTGTGGAGTAGCTGATGGCAAATACTAAGATAAAAATAGAAAAAGATAAAACAACCTATGGGGTTATTGATATAGGGACAAACTCAACGCGCATGCTCATTTTTCGGATGGATAAAAATAAGCTAATTCGAGTAAATAAATCGGTACGTTACACACGAATGGGACAGCAGGTTAATCAAACAGGTGAGTTACATTTAGATGCTATGAAAAGAAACCTTGAAGCCTTAGAAGAATATAAAAATATCGGAAACGATTATGAAGTAAATTCTTTTTACGTTTTTGGAACCTCCGCCATGCGAGATGCAAAGAATTCAGATGAGTTTGTTGCATTGGTGAAAGAAAAATTGGGATTTGAAATTGAAATTGTTACGGGTGAAGAAGAAGCAAGATTTGGTTTTTTAGGAGTGTCTCAATGTTTTGATAAAGAAGTGTTAATTTTTGATATTGGTGGTGGGAGTACCGAACTTATCTATGGCATTGAAAACAAGTTAGAAGGAATGATTAGTTTAAACATTGGATGTGTTCGTTCGACAGAATTACATTTATACTCGGATCCTCCGAGCTATCAAGAGATTGAGCGATTAAGTGAGGACACTTATGCAGAGCTTTTAAGAAAAACAAGGGATTTTATCCCGAATAAGCCTTATACCCTCATTGGAATTGGGGGAACAGCTACAAGCTTATCTACCATCAAGCAAGGGTTGAAAATATATAATAGTGAAAAAGTTCATGGAAGTGAAGTCACTCGAAAAGAGCTTGAAAAGATCATTGATGCACTTGGAAGAAAGAAGCTTAAAGAACGTCAAAAAATAGTAGGGCTTGAAGCTAAAAGAGCAGATATTATTTTGGCTGGGGCGATCATCTTGTTGAATATATTGAAAATTACCAAAGAAGACCGTTTTAAAGTTTGTGATTACGATAATTTAGAAGGTGCAGCCTACGATCGCTTTGTCTTAAATTTTTTAGAAAAAAATAAATAAAAGAATAAATAAAAAAAACATTGACAACGTTCATGGAACAGCGTATAATAACACTTGTCCCTCGAGAGAGGGAAACATTAGAAATGCGCCGGGGTGGCGGAACTGGCAGACGCACAGGACTTAAAATCCTGCGATCCCTTCGATCGTATCGGTTCGATTCCGATCCTCGGCACCATTTTTATAAAAAGTCATTTACATCGCGGGATGGAGCAGCTTGGTAGCTCGTCGGGCTCATAACCCGGAGGTCGTAGGTTCAAATCCTGCTCCCGCAACCAAAAATTAAAATTTCTACCATGGCGGCGTAGCTCAGTTGGCTAGAGCATACGGTTCATACCCGTAGTGTCAGCGGTTCGACTCCGTTCGCCGCTACCATAAAATTACTTATCATTGGCCCCTTGGTCAAGCGGTTAAGACACCGCCCTTTCACGGCGGTAACAGGGGTTCGAGTCCCCTAGGGGTCACCAAAAAAATGATAAGGAACAAAAAGTAAATTAATTAATCCAGTATTCGTGGTCGCATAGCTCAGCTGGGAGAGCACCTGCCTTACAAGCAGGGGGTCACAGGTTCGAGCCCTGTTGCGACCACCATTTTTTTAAAAATAGATAAAATGGTGAAGCTGTGGAAAAAAAAGTAAAAAAATATATTATCGAACAGAAACTTATTGTAGCTGGCGATCGTGTGCTTATCGGGGTATCCGGTGGTGCAGATTCGCTGGCTTTATTATTTTTTTTGGATAAATATGCAAAGGAATTTGAACTATCAATCGGAGTTGGACATCTTCATCATAATATGAGAGGACTTGCAGCAGATGAAGATGAAGCCTTTGTAAGAGGGTTTTGTGAAAAACGAGGAATTCCTTTTTATTCAAGGAAACGGAGTATTTTTGAGATTGCAGCAAAGGAAAGAATATCGGTTGAAGAAGCAGGTAGAAACGAGCGATACGATTTTTTATGGAAAATTGTGAGGGAAGAAGGTTACAATCGCCTTGCGATGGGACATCATATCGATGATCAAGCAGAAACGATGTTAATGCGTCTGATACGAGGGACGGGGATTAAAGGTGTTTCAGGGATAAAATCTGGAAATAATAAAAAACTCATTCGTCCTTTTCTATGTTTAGAAAAAAGCGAAATCCTCTCCTATTGTCAAAAATACAAATTAGAATATCGTAATGATGCCACAAATTTACAAAGGGATTATACCCGAAATAAAATTCGTTTGGATATCCTACCAAAAATTTGTGAAATTAATCCAAAGGCGGCAATTCATTTTAATGAATTTACAAAAATTGCTGGAGAATATGAAGGCTTTTTTGAAGAATATGTTGATACCATAGAAAATTTGATCATTGAAAGCAAAGACTGTGGTGTTTCATTAAATATTGAGGCCTGGTTATTGGAAAAACCAGTGGTACAGAAAGAACTTTTGCGTAGAGGAATTTATAAATTTAAGGGTAGTTTAAAGGAAATTGAGTACAATCATATCATTGCGCTTTTTACACTCATAAAAAGCTCTAAAACGGTATGGGAGTTTCATCTCCCAAATGAAATGATGGCACTGAGAAAATACGAACGACTTTTTTTTGTTAAAAGAAAAAAAGAGGAAGCCAATTCGATCGGGACTAGAAAATTGATTTTAGATAAGACCTGGATTTTTCCAAAGATGCGACTCTTAATTAAAACAGAAATCATTCGAGATGCAAAAAAATTATCAAATCCTGTCATTTTCCCCCAGATATTAAAAAATCATAGTGAAAAATATTTTGATTATGATAAAATACAGGAAGAATTATTTCTTAGGAATCGACAAACTGGAGATTACTTTTATCCGGTGGGGGTTCAAGGAAAAAAAACCATTAAAAAGTATTTCATTGATAAAAAAATAAATCGTGATTTACGAGAAAATATTCCATTAATCGTCAGTGGGTCAGAAGTTTTGTGGATTATTGGTTATGGGATCAATGAACGTTTACTGGCACAGACAGAGACACAAAATATTTTAAAGGTTGAGGTAACCTTATGTTAGGAGAAAAGTGTGATAACTGATATTCGAGAAATTTTGATTGATGAAGATGCTTTGGACAAAAGAATTACAGAATTGGGAGAAGAAATCTCTGAGACCTATCAAGGAAAAACACCGATTTTAGTGGGGGTTTTAAAAGGAAGTGCTATTTTTTTGGCAGATCTTATCAGAAAAATTGAGATACCCCTTGAAATTGAATTTTTAAAAGCATCAAGCTACGGTTCGGATGTACGCAGTAGTGGAGAGGTTCACCTCGAAGATGATTTGCATTTTGAGGTGAAAGGCCGAGATATCTTACTCGTTGAAGATATTGTTGATACAGGAAATACCCTAAAATTCTTATTAGAATGCTTTAAAGAATTAGGTGCAGAGAGTGTTAAGGTTTGTTCCCTTTTGGATAAGCCCGAACGTAGAGAACAAAGAGTTGACGCTGATTTTATTGGTTTTAGTATTCCAAATGAATTTGTAGTGGGTTATGGATTAGATTACGCTCAAAAATATCGTAATTTACCATTTATTGGAGTGTTAAAACCAGAAGTGTATGCGTGATGAAAATAGAAAAGTAAAAGGAGTGATGTTTTTTGAATAAATACTTGAAAATGATTGGTTTCTATTTAGTAATTTTAATTATTATCATTGGTGCAGTAACCTTTTTAAACCCCATGAGGGAAGAGGTTAAAACCATTGTATATAGTGATCTATTAACCGAACTAAATAATAACCAAGTGACAGAAATTGAAATCAATAACTCAAATGTAAAAGGTGTTTTGAAAAATGGAGAAAAATTTGAGGCAATTGTTCCTCAATTAATTATCGATCAACAAGTAACACCATACATTTTAGAGAATAATGTGAAGGTCACCATTGCGAAGCAACAAGATTCTTGGTGGATATCTCTCATTCCTTCAGCATTAATTATTGTTGTAATGATTGTATTTGTAATGATTTTCAGCCAACAGTCTGGTGGCGGTGGCGGAAAAGTCATGTCTTTTGGGAAAAGTAAAGCAAAGCTCCATGTTGACGGCGAAACAAAAGTGACTTTTAAGAATGTAGCAGGGGCTGATGAGGAAAAGGAAGAACTTGAAGAAGTCGTTGATTTTTTAAAAGCTCCGGATCGTTATCGAAAATTAGGCGCAAGAATACCGAAGGGTATTCTTCTTATTGGACCACCTGGAACGGGAAAAACATTACTGGCTAGAGCGGTTGCTGGGGAAGCAGGGGTTCCTTTTTTCACCATTAGTGGGTCAGATTTTGTGGAAATGTTTGTTGGGGTTGGTGCATCTCGTGTAAGAGATTTATTTGAGAATGCAAAAAAGAATGCCCCTTGTATTTTGTTTATTGATGAAATTGACGCAGTCGGTCGTCATCGAGGGGCTGGCCTTGGTGGTGGACATGATGAACGTGAACAGACTCTAAACCAATTGTTAGTTGAAATGGATGGGTTTGGTGTTAATGAAGGGATTATTGTGATTGCGGCTACAAACCGTCCTGATATCCTAGATCCTGCCTTACTTCGACCAGGGCGTTTTGACCGTCAAGTTACGGTTGGAGCTCCAGATGTAAAAGGTAGAGAAGAAATTCTTAATGTTCACAAGAAAGATAAGCCGTTAGCCCCAGATGTAGATTTAGGGGTTATTGCTAAGGGAACCCCTGGTTTTACAGGGGCAGATCTTGAAAATTTAATGAATGAAGCGGCATTATTAACCGCACGTCATAAAGGGACGACGATTACAATGGTTGAGTTAGAAGAAGCCATAAAACGTGTGATTGCTGGACCAGAAAAGAAAAGTCGCGTGGTGGTTGAAGAAGATTTATTGATTACAGCTTACCATGAAGCAGGACATGCGATTGTAATGCATTTGCTACCAAATTGCGATTCAGTTCATGAAATCTCAATTATTCCACGAGGCATGGCTGCTGGGTATACCCTTTCCCTTCCAGATAATGACCAACAACATATGAGTAAAACAAAACTCTTGGATATTATTTGCAGTTTACTTGGTGGTAGAGCTGCTGAAAAAGTTGCTTTAGATGATATTTGTACAGGAGCAAGTAACGACATAGAAAGAGCAACTGCTATTGCAAGAAGTATGGTTACCGAGTGGGGAATGAGCGAGCATTTAGGACCAATGACTTTTGGACACCCTGATGGTGGTGAAGTATTCCTTGGTCGGGATATCGGAAGATCTCGTAACTATAGTGAAGAAGTTGCAGGGGTTATTGATAAAGAGATTAGAACCATTGTGGAAAGTTCTTTTGAAAAAGCCTGTACAATTTTAGAGGAACAAAGAGATAAACTTGAGGAAGTTGCAAATCGCCTTCTTAAGGAGAGTACCATTACTGGTGATGAGTTTAGAATTCTTTTTGATGAAAAGAAACCAGATCCAGAAAATACAGTGGAAGTAGAAATTATTGCAGAAGTAGAATAGGAAATTCATGATGTTGAAAAATGATGGTGTTAAGTCGACTATTATTTCCAGAAAATTTGATGCCAATGGGTATTTGTTTTGTTGAAGTAATAAGAGATTCAAACACCATCTTTTTATTTGAATTTCAAATTTCTTTAGGAGGAAAACATGATTTTAGTCATTGATGTAGGAAATACGAATACAGAGCTTGCGGTGATTGAAGGAGATAATATTATTCGTTCCTGGCGGTTTGTTACTAAAACCCCTCGTACTTCTGATGAATATGGGGTTTTAATCAAAGCTTTTTTTGGGAATGATGGCATTGATTTGGATGAAATAAAGCATGTGATCATTTCGTCAGTGGTGCCAAATATTATGTATTCATTGACGAGTGGCATTATAAAATTCATTGGATTAGAGCCAATGCTCGTTGGACCCGGAATAAAAACGGGAATGCCGATTCATACAACAGACCCTTCGGAAGTTGGTGCCGATCGAATTGTTGATGCAGTTGCGGCATATAATATTTATGGTGGTCCATTGATTGTGATCGATTTTGGAACCGCAACGACCTTTGATTACGTCACAGCAGAGGGGGCGTTTTCAGCGGTTGTAATAACCCCTGGCATTCAAATTTCAATTGATGCGTTATGGAAAAATGCGGCAAAGCTCCCTAATATTGAGATTAAGAAACCTGCGTCAATCCTTGCAAAGGATACCGTTACAAGTATGCAAGCAGGCTTGGTTTACGGGTATATCGGTCAGGTTGAGTATATTATAGAGCAAATGAAAAAAGAAACGAAGGCCGAAGGAATTCAGGTGATTGCAACGGGTGGTTATGGTAGAATGTTTTATCAGGAAACAAAAGCAATCGATGTTTATGATCCCCAATTGTCACTCAAAGGCCTTAAAATTATTTTGGAGAAAAACATAAAAAATATATGAAATTAAATGCAATAACAATAAGAAATCTTCACATAGAAAATCCTCTTTTTTTAGGACCAATGGCTGGGTATACGAATCTCCCTTTTAGAGTTGTTGCGAAAGAATATGGAGCAGGGGTTGTGTGTACTGAAATGGTTAGTGGAAAAGGACTCTACTATAAAGATCGAAAAACCGAAGAGTTAATGGCAACAATTCAGGAAGAAACCCCAGTTGGAGTACAAATTTTTGGAAGTGATCCAGAAATTTTAGAGGAAGTAGTCGTTTGCTATCTGAACGAAAAACCCCACAATTTTATCGACTTTAATGCAGGGTGTCCAGCACCGAAGATCACAAAAAATGGGGAAGGATCTGCTTTGCTTAAAACCCCGCAGCTTTTTTCAAAAGTGGTAAGAAGCATTGTAAACGCATCTAAGAAACCCGTGTTTGTAAAAACAAGAATTGGTTGGGATGACCAATCGATTAATATTAGAGAAATCGCAGAGATAATTGAGGAAGCAGGCGCCGACGTATTAACCATTCACGGACGAACCCGAGAAGCTTTTTATTCAGGAAAAGCAAATTGGGAAATTATTGGAGAAGTTAAAAAAAATATTAGAATTCCAGTGATTCTCAATGGTGATATTAAAAATGGAGAGGATGCACTTAGAGCACTGGAAATGACTGGGGTTGATGGATTAATGGTTGGCAGAGCAGCCATTGGAAATCCCTTTATTTTTAGGGAAATTAATGGATTTCTTGAAACGGGAATAACAATGGAGAAAGCCACTCCTGAAGAGAAAGTTCGGGGGGCTTTAAAAAATGTAGAGCTCTTATCATTACTTAAAAATGAAGAAGCTGGTTTAAGAGAGATGCGTAAGCATTTGGCGGCTTATACCAAAGGGTTAAAAAACGCAACAATCCTGAGAAATGAAATTTTCAGGGCAAAAGACAAAGCGTCAGTGAGGCATATTCTTTCCTCTGTGGTTGAGGATAACAAAAACAACTAAAGGAGTAGAATGGAAGAAACAGTAAAAATTAATAATCGTACCTTTTATCGGAATCTCGTTGTGATCGGTATTCCAATCACAATGCAACAACTTATTGGAACAATCCTTAACATGATCGATACGATCATGATTGGCTCATTGATGGAAGAGGCCATTGCGGCGGTTGGAATTGCAAATCGATGGTTTTTTTTATATTCTTTGTGTCTCTTTGGGCTTTATAGCGGGATGTCAATTTTTACATCTCAATATTGGGGTGTTCGTGATTATAAAAACATACGCAGAGTTTTGGGAATGGCATTGTTTATTGGACTTATTACTGGAGGTTTTTTTTGTTTTGTGGCAGTGGTTTTCCCCAAAGAGTTAATGTCACTTTTTATTCAAGATCCAGTGGTAATTGAATATGGCGTTGATTATTTGCAAATTATCGGAATTACCTATGTGCTAAGTGCGGTAAGTCTTGCCTACACCTTTATTAGTCGCTCGGTTCATCTGACTAAAATACCTATGATTGCAAGTATTATTGCATTATCCATTAATACCTGTTTTAACTACCTGCTAATTTATGGTCATTTTGGATTTCCTGTTTTGGGAGTACGTGGCGCTGCAATTGCAACAGTTTTAGCCCGGGTGATTGAAATGCTTTTGATTTTTATTTTTGTGTATAAAGTTCACAAAGAACATCCTTTGGCTGGAAAATTCAAAGAGCTTTCAGATTGGGGGAGAAAACGGCTTAAAGAAGTTTTGGTTCAAACCCTTCCAGTTTTTATTAATGATGGTGCCTGGGCCTTAGGGAATACAATTTATTACATTGCATTTGGATTTTTAGGAGCCTCTTCAATTGCTGCTATACAGATTGCCTTTACCTTATCGGATTGTTTTTGGGCTTTCTTTATGGGGTTAGGATCTGCCTGTGCTGTGATTGTTGGAAATGAAATTGGTAGAAATGATTTTAAACGAGCAGATCTATTGTCGAAAAAACTCATTAAAATTTCATTTGTCGTTTCTTTTTTAGGAGCAATCATCATGATCTTACTCACTTTTCCAGTCGCATCCTTATACAACATTAGTGAAGAAACAAAGGTGCTGCTAGAACTTTGCATTTTAGTGATGGGAATCTTCTTAATTCCCAAAAACTTTGATTATCTTTTGAATTGTGGGATTTTAAGGGCAGGAGGAGATACGAAATTTTGTATGCTGTTAGATATCATCACCGTTTGGGGATTGGCAGTGCCTCTAGCCTTTATTTCAGTTTTGGTATGGCATTTACCGATTTATTGGGTGATTGCGGTTGTGTTTTCCCATGAACTACTGAAGGTTGTATTTTTGACTTACCGTTATCAAACAAAGAAATGGCACAAAAATGTGATTATTGATTAATGTAAAAAAAGAAAAGACTGAAAATTTAAGGTTTCAATCTTTTCGGAAGAACCTCCCTCGAAATTAGATTTTGGGTCTACTTTCCGGGGAGGCTTTTTTTAGTTTTTACTTTTTAGCAACTTTTTAATTTGAGTGCGAGCTTCGCCAATCATATACAAAGACCCCACAAATACATTGACCTCATCCTTGTTTTCGAAAGAAATACTTTTTACGGCGTCCTCAATGGTGTCAAAAAAATCCACGGATTTTTGATACTTCTCAAAAATAAGTTTTGCCATTTCTTTTCCAGGCATTGCACGATCACTCTCTGGAGTTAACGTGTGAATGGTGTTAGAAATTGGAACGAGATAAGAAAGCGATTCTTCAATATCCTTATCTTCAAGCATTCCAAAATAAAGATTAATTTTTTTCTCTGAAAAATAACAGTCCATATTTTCGACAAAGGCTTCAATGCCGTTGCTGTTATGTGCACCATCAATGAGAATAACAGGGGAATCATGAAAAATTTCGAAGCGTCCAGGAAAAACAACCGTCGCCATGGTTTTTTCAATACAATCCCCTGAAATTTTATATCCTTTTTTAATAAGAACTCGAATTGTTTCTAATGCAGTCAAACAATTTAACCTTTGATGATTCCCTAAGAGTTTCAAAGAAAAATCTTTTAGAGGTAAAGCATCACCTTGGTATCTGAGGGTTTGGGAATCTAAAGAATGTCCCAAAACAGCAATGTTCTTAGGATTAACCAAAGTGACAGTTGCATTTTGAAGTTTAGCAAAATCGAGAATTACCTTTTCCGCTTCTGGTTTTTGGGGATAAACAATGACCTCGGAATTTTTTTTGATAATAGAAGCTTTTTCGAAGGCGATTTCTCCAAGAGTGGTTCCTAAATAGTCGGTATGGTCGAGGCTTATTCCCATAATGACAACAGCAAGGGGATCTTTGATAATATTTGTCGCGTCTAAGCGTCCGCCCATGCCAACTTCTAAAACAACAACATCGACCTGGTTTTGATAAAAATATTGAAAGCCAACAGCAGTGACCATTTCAAACTCTGTGGGATGAGGTTCCCCTTTTTCAAGAAGTCTTTCAATCCGTTCTTTTACAAATTCCGTTGCTGAAATTAGACCTTCGTCATCTATTGGCTGATTGTTAAGTTGAATTCTTTCATTAAATGTCTCTAAAAAAGGGGAGGTAAACAAACCTGTACGATAACCTGCATTTTTTAAAGTAGTGGCGATCATCACAGAAGTAGAGCCTTTTCCATTGGTTCCTGCAACATGGATAAATTTTAATTTGTCTTGTGGGTTTCCCATTTCACTTAGTAAAAGCCCCATGCTCTCTAAACCTAGGCGTGTGCCAAACTTGTGGGTTGATTCAATATATGCAATTGCTTGGGTGACATTCATCTCTTTTTATGCCTCCTGAAGTGGACAACAAGAAAATCTTTTTTCAGTGACCATGTGATCAACACATTTATCATGTGGTTCCATAGGGATTTCATCAAAAATAAAATCTTCGCGGACAAGTGCAACGGTTTGGCAATCGGGATTAATGGTTTCCAAAAAGCGGTCATAGTAGCCACCACCAAAACCCATACGGTGACCAGCTTCGGTGAAGGCACAGCCAGGAACCATTACTAAATCTATTTTTTCTGGAGGAACAATCCGGAGACATTCCTTTCGAACTTCTAAAATTCCGTAGTTTCCTTCTTCTAGGTCATCAGGAAAATTTTGGATCTCCGATAAGGTAACAGTGTGATCTTCGATATTGCAAATGGGAGCAACCACATGTTTGCCATCGGCTAAAGCTTTTTTAATGAAATCGTGGGTATGTATTTCGGTACCAAAGCTCACATAAACCATAATCCAATTTGAATTTTTATACAACTCCGTGTTTAAAAAATTGTCAATAATACAAGCATCAATTTCAGAAGAATATATCTTCTTTCGGCGAGCAAGTGTTTCTTTACGAAAGACTGTTTTATCCATTCTCTACTCCTAAAGGTTAATATTTTTTCTAATTCGTTGTAAATATTATATCACAAAGGAAGTGAAGGATGAAAAGATATGAAGAGAAAATTTTATCCGAGTTTTTTCTTGAAAATAGGTATTTTTTGGTTATACTGAATAGAGAAGGATTAAATATTTTCATAAATTTTTCTTAAAAAAGAGAAAGCTTAAAAAGGTGTAATTTATATGAAACGATTGTTAATTGCATGTGAAACCATTCAAGATGAAATTGAAATGGCTTTGTTAAAAATGGGGCGAGAAATCGAAACGACTTGGATGGCTAATAATCTTCATGCCTATCCAGAAAAATTAAGAAATGCCTTGCAAGAAGAAATCGATAAAGTAGAAAAAAATGGTTACGATAAGATTCTATTTGCTTATGGGAATTGTGGAAATGCTTTGGTAGGTTTGGGAAGTAAAACAGCAGAATTAATTATTCCTAAATATGGGGATTGTATCGATATGCTTCTTTGTGAAGAACAAGGACTTGAACGGATTCGAACAACCACTTATTTCTTAACAAAGGGGTGGCTAAAAGGGGAAATGACTCTGGATAAAGAGTATGAATATAATTGTAATAAGTATGGAGAAAAGCGGGCAAAAATGATTATGAATATGATGTTTAGGCATTATAAAAATCTTATGCTTATTGATACAGGGGCCTACAATATTGAAGAAACAATGCCGAGATTTGAAGCCATTGCAAAACTGATTGGATTAAAAACCGTTGTTAATAAAGGGAGCATCACACCTCTTGAAAAATTGCTTTCTGGGAATTGGGGAACGGAGTTTTTAAGGATAGCCCCAGGAAGTATTAGTGATTATACCGATTTTGATGGAGTTTCTCTCAGAAACTCCTAATCGGCATTAAAAAAATCGTCGATCATTTTTTCCCCTAAGCGTTTGTAATAGACAGAGGTTTGAAATAATAACAGCGCAGTTAAAAATACATCATTTTCTTCTGAGGAGCCTTCAGAGGCTGAGGAAGGATGGTTCTTTTTTGTTTCATCTAAGATCAAAAGAGCCTCTTTTGAAAAGGCATTGGAAATCGTTTTTTTGCAATCTAAATATTTTTGATAGATGCTTTCTAGATTTGTTTTATTTTCATCAATATCGATTGTTGAAAATAATTTTTTTATGTCCTCCATCGAAACGACTTGTTTTAACTCATATAAAAGGATCATCTGAATAATATGATCTTTTGTATACTTCTTTTTTTTGGCAGGTTTTAAGAGCTTGTTTTTTGTGTAATTATTAATCATTGTTTTTGTTAATAGCTTGTCACTGGAATTTCTCTTTTCGTGACTGAGACGTTGTTCGAAAAGAGTCGTTACCTGGTCCATATATAAATCCATGCTAGGAATATCAGACAACTCAATGTTCTTTTCAATTTGAAGATCTTCTAATACTTGAAGATAGGATTCTTTATTCATAAAAAACTCCTTAGTTTTAGATTATCATAACTGAATTAAGGTGAAAAAACAATGGGAAAATAGAATTGACAGATAAAAATCGACATGATATAGTTTGTGTATCAATTAAATGTAGTTATTAAAACTATATGCGAAAGGAAGTTTATGAAAACTTTTAGGGAACCAATGAATGCATTGACCCATCTTATTGGGGCATGTTTATCGATTATAGGGATGATTGTCTTATTTTTACATCTTTTCTTCACAAACAACTTAAACTTTCTGACGGTTGTTTCTGCCCTTGCTTTTGGGATTGGTCTCATCGCTCTTTACTCTGCTAGTTTTATTTACCACAGGTGTTTAGGAGATGATAAAAAGATTTTAGGACTAAAAAAATGGGATCATGCAATGATTTTTATTCTTATTGCAGGAAGTTACACACCATTTTGCTTAATAAGTCTTTCGGGAACAGTTGGGATTGTTATGCTTTCCGCCATTTGGGGAGTGGCCCTTTTAGGGATTGTCCTTAAGATATTATGGATTAATATGCCGCGATGGTTAGGAACGGCCTTGTATATTTTTTTAGGTTGGTTTGCAATTTTTGTTTTTATTCCATTGTATTATGCCTTACCTTTCCCTGGATTTGTTTTATTGTTAATAGGGGGAATTATGTATACAGTGGGAGGGGTAATTTATGCAATTAAAAAACCCAATTTATTTAATTCTTTTGGCTTTCACGAGCTTTTTCATATTTTTGTAATGCTAGGTTCTCTGTGCCATTTCTGTTGTGTTTATTTTTATGTGCTATAAAAAAGCATTAAAAAATGAAATTTATTGAATAATCACAAAATAGTTATTGTTTTTTTTAAAAAAAACGTTAAAATATAATAGTATTGTAAATTGCATCACTGCAAAAAAAAAACTCAATTTTTTGCAGTGTTTTTTTATTGGAATTTGTCAAAAGTGACAAAGCAGTGAATCGGATAAATGGGTTTAGTATTTAAGGGGAATGAAATGAACCCTAAATTATTTGGAAAGAAAAAGGAGCATGTGATTTTTATGGAAACAAAGTATATTTTTGTCACTGGTGGTGTAGTGTCTTCATTGGGGAAGGGGATTACCAGTGCTTCCTTGGGTAGATTATTAAAAGCAAGAGGACTAAAGGTATCAATACAGAAATTTGATCCTTATCTTAACTTTGATCCAGGGACAATGAGCCCTTACCAACATGGAGAAGTTTTTGTTACCGACGATGGTGCAGAAACAGATTTAGATCTTGGACACTACGAACGTTTCACGGATGAGAACCTATCTAAGTTTAGCAACGTTACAACCGGAAAAGTGTATTGGAATGTTATTTCTAAGGAACGACGTGGAGATTATCTCGGTGGAACAGTTCAGGTTATTCCACATATTACGGATGAAATAAAAGATGGCATCTTACGAGTGACGGAATATAGCCATCCAGACATCGTTATTACTGAAATAGGCGGTACCGTGGGTGATATTGAGAGCTTACCTTATCTTGAAGCAATTCGACAATTTCAAGGAGATTTAGGCTCAGAGAATGTCCTTTATATTCATGTTACCTTACTTCCTTTTTTAGGAAAAGCAGGAGAGCTAAAAACAAAACCAACACAACATTCAGTTAAGGAATTAAGAAGCATTGGGATTCAACCTGATATCATTGTATTACGTTCAGAAAAAGAGGTAGAAGAAAGCCTTAAAGGTAAAATTTCTTTATTTTGTAATGTAGAAAAAGATGCAGTGGTTACAAATTTAGATGCAAACGAGCTTTATGAAGTGCCTTTAATGTTAGAAAAAGAGGGATTGGCACGTTTGGTGTGCAATAAATTAAAGATTGAATGCAAAGAGCCAGATTTGACAGAATGGAAAGACTTAGTTAAAAAAGCAAAAAGTTTAGAAAATAAAGTCACCATCGGTTTAGTAGGAAAATATGTCGAACTCCATGATGCCTATCTTTCAGTTGCAGAGGCATTGCGTCATGGTGGGATTGGAAATAATTCAGAAGTGAACATCAAGTGGATTCATTCAGAGGATATTAATGAAGAAAATGCAGAAAGAATTTTAAAAGGTCTTGATGGAATTATAGTCCCAGGAGGATTTGGACACCGTGGAGTTGAAGGAAAAATTAACGCCATACAATATGCAAGGGAGCATAAAGTGCCATTTTTAGGACTTTGTTTAGGGTTGCAACTGGCAGTGATTGAATTTGCAAGAAATGTGGTTGGATTAGAAAAAGCCCATAGTATTGAACTAAGCCCAGAAACTCCTTTTCCTGTGATCAATCTTATGGAAGAACAAAAGAAAATCATTGATATGGGTGGAACCATGCGACTTGGTTTATATCCTTCAATTCTTGAAGAAGGAACAAAAGCCTATGAAGCCTATGGGAAAAAAGAAATCAGTGAAAGACATCGTCATCGTTATGAAGTAAATGATGAATATATACCAATGTTAGAAGAAAAAGGCCTTGTTTTTTCTGGGATGTCTCCTGATCGGGTTCTGGTAGAAATGATTGAAGTTGAAAATCACCCATGGTTTGTTGCGACACAGGCACATCCGGAATTTAAATCAAGACCTAATAAACCGCATCCATTGTTTTTAAGTTTTGTAAAAGCGTCCTTAGAAAATAGAAAATAAACAAAAAAATAGCCGCGTTATTATTTCACGGCTATTTTTTATGGCATGAAAAGTATTACATAAATTTAGCAAAGAAACTGTGGATAAAATAAAATGTGGATAAAAAAACATGAAAACTGTGGATAAGTGTGGAATAAATTGTGGATGATGTGGGTAAGTTAAAAAAAATCCACTTTTAAAGCCAAAAACGGTGTTTTTAAATTGTGTATAAACTCATAAGAGTTTTTGACATTTATGTGGAAAATGAAAAGATGATTGCAGAGGACTTTTGAAGAGGCTATAATAGAGGGGATAGAGAATAAGAATGAGGATGAGAAGAAAATAAGGTGAAACAAATGCATAATTATAATTTTGTAAGAGTAGGGTGTGCCGCCCCAGAACTAAAAATTGGTAACTGTGAATATAATGTTAAAATGATGATAGAAATGGGAGAAAAGGCTCGAAAAGATGGGGTTGAAGTCCTTCTTTTTCCTGAACTTGGGATTACAGGGTATACCTGTGGAGATTTATTCTACCAAAAGAATCTTCAAAAAAACGCATTAGAAGCCTTAGAAAAACTTTTGATTTGGTCAAAAGACAATGCTTTAGTCATGATCATCGGGATGCCTTTACTAATTAATGGTTCTTTGTATAATTGCGGTGTGGTTCTCCAGAAAGAAAGAATCTTAGGAATTGTTCCTAAAACGTATATTCCAAATGACCAAGAGTTTTATGAAAAAAGATGGTTTGTTTCAGGAAGTAACTTATTAGAAAAAGAAATTTATTTATTAGATCAATTAGTTCCCATTGGAACCGACTTACTGTTTAAACATCGTTCCCTCGATACTTTTATTTTTGGAATCGAAATTTGTGAAGATCTTTGGGCTCCCATTCCACCAGGAAGTTATACAGCTTTAGCTGGGGCAACGGTGATTTTTAATCCTTCAGCAAGTAACGAAGTGATTGGAAAAAGTGATTATCGAAAAGATCTTGTTCGAATCGAATCGGGAAGACGAAATGTTGGGTATTTGTATACCTCCTCAGGATATGGGGAATCAACAGGGGATTTAGTCTTTGGAGGCCATGCCCTTATTTGTCAACATGGGGTTCTCGTTAGAGAATTACCCCAGTTTCACTTAGGGAATGAAATGATTATGGCAGATTTAGATCTCGAATTAATTGTGTATAATCGTCAAATTCAGTCCTCTTTTTCGGATAGTAAACCCTTAGTAGGGGATAAAAAGTTTCGTTGGATTACCTTTGATTCAAAGTCAAACCAAAATTATTTAGAAACCATTAACCCGACCCCTTTTGTTCCGGATAACGA
Source organism: Eubacteriaceae bacterium (assembly GCA_051649025.1). Classification (GTDB taxonomy): domain Bacteria; phylum Bacillota; class Clostridia; order Eubacteriales; family Eubacteriaceae; genus Acetobacterium. Next base: position 7,255 of record JBOFGH010000005.1, on the reverse strand, counting down.
AAATCTTCGAAATCATCGTTGTGAAGAAATTTTTAATATTCAGACCATGGCGTTAGGAGGGCGTGTTCAAAAAATAGGCATTCCTGAAATGGTGGTTGGAATTTCAGGCGGTCTTGATTCAACAATGGCTCTCTTGGTTTGCCTTAACGTTTGCGAAAAATTTAAAATTCCAAGAACTAAGATTCATGGGGTAACAATGCCTGGTTTTGGTACAACAGATCGTACCTATGACAATGCAGTCGCTTTAGTTAAAGGTTTAGGAGCAACCTTTCATGAAATTTCCATTGTGGATGCTTGTAAAACACATTTTGAAGACATCGGGCATGATATTAACATTCACGATACAACCTTTGAAAATGCTCAAGCAAGGGAAAGAACCCAAATTCTAATGGATCTTTCCAATGAAATTGGGGGAATTGTTGTTGGAACTGGAGATCTCTCCGAACTAGCTTTAGGCTGGGCAACCTATAATGGGGATCATATGTCGATGTATGGTGTTAATTCGGGGATTCCAAAAACATTAATTAAGTACTTAGTACGATGGGTTGCTGATCACACAAAAGAAAAAAATATCCAAAGTATTTTGTATGATATTTTAGAAACCCCAGTTTCTCCTGAGTTATTGCCTCCACATTTGGACGGGGAGATTAAGCAAAAAACAGAGGAATTAGTAGGCCCGTATGAACTGCATGACTTTTTCCTTTTTAATATGATTAGAAATGGTTTTAGTCCAGAAAAGATCTATTTTCTTGGCTGTCAATCTTTTGAAGGGGTTTATGAGAAGGCAACTGTTTTAAAATGGCTTAAAGTATTTTATAATCGTTTTTTCTCCCAGCAATTTAAACGTTCGTGTGTGCCAGATGGGCCTAAGATTGGTTCTGTTTGCTTATCCCCAAGAGGTGATTGGCGAATGCCCTCAGATGCAGTGGTAACACAGTGGTTAGAGGCACTTGAAGAAATCAAATAAAAAAAACCTGTTTAGAAAATTAATTTCTCTAAACAGGTTTTTTTGGACAAGAATGGTTATCTTCTTGAATAATGTTGGATGAGTACTTCTTGTTTAAATTTGATAAAGTCAACAATTTCTTTTTTGGCTTCGGGAGAAGCAAGAGCGTAACCAAAAAGACCCATAAGATCCTTCATTTCCAAAGGGGTAGTTAATAATTCAGCAGGGTCCTGACAACCTTCGGATTTTAGTTTAGCATCGTTAAGAGATGTGGGATTATCGGTTCTACAAAGCAAATAGTCCACAGAAACATTAAAATAATCGGCAATTTCAGTGAGCAATTGATTTTCGGGAAGGTTTTTATCCTTCTCGTATTTTGAAATTGAACTCTTGTTTAAATCAAAATGCTCAGCAAAATCTTGTTGAGTCATGTCCTTATTAATCCGCAGACGTTTTAAGCGTGTTCCAAAAGTCGACATTCTTTTTCCTCCAAATGAAAAAATAATATATGATGGACTCTAGTTTCTAAGAGCCTGTATTTGTGATTATTATACATGATTTTAGTAGAGAAATCTCGTAAGTTGCTAAACGGGAAATGATTTTTAAAAAAAGTTGCATAAGAGTCCTTAATTATTAAGTAAGAAAACTAATACTTGACCAATTCTATTTTTTGTTTTAAAATTAGATGTTATATATTCGAGAAAGGATACTAAATGAAATTTACTGAATTAGAAATTGATGAAAAATTGTTTCAAGCCCTAGAAGAAATGGGGTTTGAAGAAATGACAGAAATCCAGGAACAAGCGATACCACAACTTTTAAAGGGAGGAGACCTCATTGGAAAATCCCAAACTGGAACTGGAAAAACAGTCGCTTTTGCAGTTCCAGCAGTTGAAAAACTTGATCCTTCTATAAAAAAACCACAGATCTTAGTTTTATGTCCAACCCGTGAGTTGGCGGTGCAGGTTTCTGATGAATTCCGAAAAGTAATTAAATACGCAAAAGGAATTAAGGTGTTGCCTATTTTTGGTGGAGCGTCCATTGAAAATCAGATTCGTGATTTAAAATCGGGTCCTCAAATTATTGTAGGAACGCCAGGAAGAGTCATGGATCATATGCGTCGACGAACACTGAAGTTAAGCGAAATCGCTATGGTTGTTTTGGACGAAGCAGACGAAATGTTAAATATGGGTTTTCGGGAGGATATTGAATTAATTCTTGATGAGATTGCCCATGAAATACAAACGGTTTTATTTTCGGCAACCATGCCACGACCTATTTTAAAGATTGCAGAAACTTACCAAAAAAATCCAGTGATGGTGGAGATTTCTCCTAAAAATATGGTTGCACCAGGAATTGAGCAAAAGTACTTCAATATCAGTGATCATCACAAATTTGAAGCTTTAACTCGTTTGTTAGATGTTTACAAACCGAAACGGTCCTTAATTTTTTGTAATACAAAAAAATATGTAGACGAAATTACAGACGATTTAAAGAAACTAGGATACTCAGTAGACAAAATCCATGGTGATATGCGACAAATGTCAAGAATGGCTGTCCTTAAACAATTTAGCCGAGGCCAACTTAATATTTTAGTGGCGACAGATGTGGCGGCCCGTGGTATTGATGTGGACGATGTAGACATTGTATTTAACTATGATGTTCCAGATAATGAAGAGTACTATGTTCATCGAATTGGACGAACTGGTCGAGCAGGAAAAACAGGATTATCATTAACACTTGCACGTTCCCGTGACCAGTTTAGATTAAAAAAGATTACTGATTACACTAAAAAAAGTATTGAACGTGGCTTAATTCCAACAAGTGAAGTCATTAATGATATCAAGATTGCCCATTTTCATGAACGTTTTAAAATTAGAGCAGAACAAGGGAACATGGAAACTTATGTTCAGATTATTGAAGAACTAAAAGAAAAAGGGTACACTGCAGAGGTAATTGCAGCAGTATTGCTTAAATCGCAGTTGCCGTTGTCAGAAGCTGAAGATTTGAACACTGTTGAACGTCGTCGTCGAACGGATGCGCCAAGAAGAGATAGTAGAGATGGTCGTAGCCGACGCGATGGACGAGACAATCGAGATGGTGGCCGATCGAAACGTGTTGGCCCTGAAAAAACAAAACGCTTATTTTTAAGTGTTGGTGAAAAAGATAAAGCTCAAAAAAGAGATATTTTAGGAGCGATTTGTGGAGAATGTGGGATTCCATCTTCAACAGTAGGGAACATTGACATGTACGATAAATTTACTTTTGTCGACATTGATGAAGATTACGCTAAAAAAGTTGAGAAAAAACTAAACGGAAAAACAATCAAAGACCGTAAGGTAAAAGTTGAAATTTCAAAAAAGAAAAAATAACAGATCATAAAACTCGACGTGGAGGTAGAGATATCGCATGGAAGAATCAAAAGTAACCAAAGGAAATAAGCTAGGAGTCGTTCCGATTCCAAAACTTCTTTTATCAATGTCTTTACCTGCCATTATTTCAATGATGATACAGGCGATGTATAATATCGTCGATAGTATTTTTGTTGCTCAAATTGGGGAAGAAGCCTTAACCGCGGTTTCCCTTGCATTTCCCATTCAAATGTTGATTATTTCTTGTTTTGTTGGCATGGGAGTTGGTATTAACTCGGCTATTTCTAGGCGGTTAGGTCAACACAAAATGGAAGAGGCGACCAATGTAGCGGAGCATGGTTTTTTAGTGGGAATAGTGCTTTCCCTTGCACTGGCAATGATTGGGATACTGATCTCTGAATTGTTCATTGGGTTATTTACCGATAATCCTTTTATTATTTCCCAGGGGAAGGATTATTTATTAATTGTAACCGTCTTTTCATTCGGAGCAATACTGACACAAGCATCCTATAGTACCTTACAGGGGAGTGGAGAAATGATTAAGCCGATGGTTGGACAGATCTTGGGTGCAGTCATTAACATCATTCTTGACCCAATTATGATTTATGGGTTATTAGGATTCCCGGCAATGGGGGTTAAAGGGGCAGCGATTGCTACCGTTATTGGACAGTTAATGGCAATGCTGTATATGCTTTTTGTTGTGTTTCGAGGAAAAAAGAACTTATTGAAATTAGACTATAAGGTTTTTCATTTTGACCCCAGTATTTTAAAAGATATTGTTATTGTAGGGTTGCCAGCGGCAATCATGCAGGGATTGGGTTCTCTTATGATTACAGGCTATAATTTTATTTTAGCTGGATTCGGAATGACGGCAATTGCAGTTTTTGGTGTTTATTTTAAAGTGCAATCCTTTATCTTTATGCCGATTTTTGGCTTATGTCAAGGCGCAATGCCAATTTTTGGATACAACTTTGGAGCTAAAAATGAGAAACGATTTAATGAGACCTTAAAAGTTGGTATGACGGTTTCGGTGGGAATTATGTTTTTGGGAACTTTGCTTTTCTGGATTTTTCCCAATTATATTATGATGCCCTTTAATCCATCCCCTCAAATGATCGACAGTGGGATACATTGCTTAAGAAGCATCAGTATTGCCTTTCCTTTAGCAGGTGCCTCTATTATGATTAGCACAAGTTTTCAAGCAATGGGAAAGGCTTATGTGAGTATGAATGCATCATTTATTCGACAAATGATCGTTTTACTTCCAACCTCTTACTTCTTTGCTTTAATTGGTGGTTTAGATCTCGTTTGGTATGGGTTTATCGTTTCTGAAATTGCTTGCTTACTATACGAATTATATATGTACAAACGTTTTAAACGACAAATCTTTGATACTTGGGACTAGAAATTTAAAAAAGCATAAATAATCAAAGAATAAAACACCCTATAAAATAAACAGTGATAAATTATTTTTCAACCGTTTATTTTATAGGGTGTTTTTTAATTATTTCTGATGAATGCCATTTTTATCTCAATATATCGCGGTAAGGAACTAGCGTTTAAAAAAATTGCCTATCTTATCTTATACTTTCGACAGCTTCTTTGATTGCTTCAAAATCTGTATAATAAAGGCGCTCATTTTTTAAAATTTCTTCTTCAATATGACCTCTGCCTGTAACAATTAAAATATCACCTGCATTGCATAATTCAACACCCAATTTGATCCCTTCTTTACGTTTTAGAACAAGGTGATAGTCATGATTATATTTTGAGACACCTTGTTCAAGAGACTTAATAATATCGAGAGGTTCTTCACTTCCGGGACTGTCTGAAGTGATAATGATAGTATCAGCCAGCTTTCCACAAATTTCCCCCATAATCGGACGCTTTCCTTGGTCTCTGTCCCCAACTGACCCAAAAACAAGAACAATTCTTTTTTTGTAAAGTGATTTAATGGTTCTTAAAAGTTGTTCGAGAGAATCTGGTGAGTGAGCAAAATCAATAATGATTTCAAAATCAGTTCCCAAATTTAGAGTCTGCATTCGTCCATTAATAGTAGGTAGATTCTTTAGCCCATCCTTAATAGCTTCCATGGAAATTCCTTCAGAAATGGCCACGGCAATAGCGGCTAAGGCATTATAAACCATAAATTTTCCAGGTATATTTACAAAGATGTCTTCCCATAAATAATGTGTTTTTAAAGTAAATGTGGTTCCGTTTTTCTCAAAGCGAAGATCTCTTGCTATAAAGTCACTACAATTTTCAATACCATAAGTTAAAATAGAAGTCTTATGATTCTTATCAAGATAAAGGTCTTTAAATAATGTCCGCCCCCAAGGATCATCTATATTAATAATATTTGTTTGGGTCGTTTTGTAAAAAAGAAGTCGTTTTGCAAAATAATAATTTTGGATATCTTCATGAAAATCAAGATGATCCCGTGTTAAATTGGTAAAAATATTGTAATCAAAATTAATTTCATTGACTCTTTCCAAGGCTAAACCTTGTGAGGAAGCTTCTAGAAAAGCATATTTACAGCATTTCTTTTTCATTACAGCCATTATTTCTTGAATCTCCAAAGATTCTGGGGTCGTAATGGGTAGATCTTTGTAAATTATATTTCCAATGTAATTATTAATGGTTCCAATTAAACCGTTCTTATTTCCAGCCGCATCAAAAATGGATTTTAACATAAAGGTTGTTGTGGTCTTTCCATTAGTTCCAGTTACACCAACGACCTTTAGATTTTTTGAAGGATTCATGTAAAAGTTTTTAGCAATCACTGCCAAAGCACTTCGAGTATTTTTAACCCTAATATAAGAAATTCCTTGTATGTATTCTTCGGGTGAATCTTCAAATACAATTGCTTTAGCGCCATTCGAGATTGCATTACTAATGTAGAAATGTCCATTTTGATTAAAACCTTTGATTGCCACAAATAAGTCTCCAGATTTTATTTTCTGTGAATGATACTCAATCCCATTGATTTTTGTTTTTGGTACATAGTATGTTTTTTTAATGACGTTAAGGTCTGAAATTATTTTTTCAAGTTCCATAAATACTCCTAAATGAAATTTTTGTGTAAAGTTAGTACCATTTCATATTGAAATAATCTAGAATTATGCATCTTAAAATTATTTATCTAAATACTCAAAATGCGTATTATTCTAAATTAATTCCATAATAATATGCATTTTGGGTAAAGTCAACAAAAAAATACGCAGATTAGGTATTATTAAATAAAAATATAATATATTATCAAATAGTAATATTATACTTTAGTGAATGATAATATATAAAGGAGATACAATGTCTATAGGAGATAAAATAGCGGATCTTTTAAACCAAAATAATATCACTCAAAAAGAAATGGCTCAAAATTTATCGATGGCACCTTCGACATTTAATGGCTATATTAAATCAACAAGAGAACCAGATTATAGTACTTTGAAAAAAATTGCTGAATATTTTAATGTTTCTTGTGATTTTCTTCTTGAATTTGAGACCCAAAGATCGAAAAAAATGACAAGATCCAAAATTTCAGAAAAAAAAATATTAACACTATTCAAAGTTTTAGATGAATCCCAGCAGGAATTAATCGTTGAGATGATGAAATTAATGGTTAAACAAAAACAGCGTCTATAAGAAAACAGAGTCGCAATAAAATAATCCTTCACGATTTTATTAATGGTGGGTATTTACCTAATATTAAAAATACATACAATAACGGTTTTGAAAAATAAAGAAACAGATGAAAATAAAAAGAAACTGATGGATTACCATCAGTTTCTTTTTTGAGTGCGACGGGCATGGATTACAACTAGGCGATGAAAGTTCGCTGTAGGCGTAGAAGTGAACGAACTACTAGCAGAGGACAAGGGTGTCTTTCGTGAGGAAGAATCTGAAGGAAGTCTAAAGCAAAATCTTGGCTCGACGA
>JBOFGH010000004.1:0-34103 GCA_051649025.1 Eubacteriaceae bacterium | reverse complement strand
CATCTCTCTTTTTCTAATGTCCGTAGACATCTTAGAATTTACAGGTTTTATGGTACTATTCTCTTTTCTATGACCTTCGCTCTCTCTCGAAAGCTTTTCTATTATATCGTCTTTTTTCCTTGCTGTCAACCTGTTTCTGAAAAAAGTTTTTCTTTCTTTTTTCCCTCACAGTCGCTGCCCTCGCTTGAGCAACCTGTTCAGTATAACCACTTTTTTATGCCTTGTCAACTGCTTTTTTATTCTTTTTTATCTTTTTTATCTTTTTTTATTTGTTCATTCAAAATCTAAGATTCTTAAGATAAAAAAAGTCCCGCAACGTCTTATCCTCCCAGGCAGTTACCCACCAAGTACTTTCAGCGCTAGAGGACTTTACTTCTGTGTTCGATATGGGAACAGGTGTGACCCCTCTGCAATCATCGCGAGACTTATTAAACTATTTAATTTTTGCTACTCGACTAGTATACCTCTATAAATTTAGGTTGTCAATCTTTTTCTAAATAAAATTTATATTTCCTTTGGAACCAGTTTTCTGCCAACGTATAGAAAAGGGGTGTCTAGTATTCCGATAATAACTTTAATAACATAGGAGGTTAAAATAAGAACCATCAATTCTTGAAAATCCAAAACCCCTAAAAAAGCAAGAAAAGTAAAAACAATGGTATCCACAAACTGGGAAATCAATGTAGCCACATTATTTCTTAGCCACAAATATTGACCTCCTGTCTTAACTTTAATTAGGTGGTATAACCAAATATCAAGTTTTTGGGAAACAAAGTAGGTCACAATCCCTGCAATACAAAATCGTGGGGTTAGGGAGAATATCCCTAAAAGCGCTTCCTGAGCAAAGTCCAGTTCATTTGGAACAAACAATAACGCCAACTGAGTAACCACAACAAAACTTATTAAACTAGCAAAACCAATCTTCACCGATTCCTTTGCTACCGCAACTCCGTATTTCTCGGTTAATAAATCCGTTGCCAAAAATGTGCTTGAATAAATAACATTACCAAGGGTCACATTTAATCCAAAAATCTCAACCATCTTAATGACTTCAATGTTTGAAAGCACAATCCCAATACAGATCCAAATGTATAAACCAACTCTGCCAAAAAGTTTGAAAAAACCGAGCATCATTGAAAAATACAACACGATGGTAACCATAAATAATAAATTATTTAACATCAGTTTCCCACCCCTAAATCTGTATTATTGAGGAGTACTGTTAATTGTGTATCCTCCTCAAAGCTTTTTAGCACATCTTTCTCAAACCAATCTAACAACCCCTCGGACTTTTCTAGTTTTTTAGAATTTTCCATAAATAGGTTAATGTAGATGTGTTTAAAGTGTTCTTTAGCAATTTTTACATCCTCTTGAAAGGTCTCCTTTTGTTGACCTTTGATGCCAAAAAGTAAGCAACATTCATCAAAATAAACGCTTATTTCTTCTGGCGACACCCCATAGCCCATTCCCTTTTTTAGGATTTCTTCTCTAAAAGGTTCATCAAAGGTTTCAATTCCAATACGGGTATGCAAAACCAACGATTCTCCAAAAATTTCCTGGAGCCTATTTCTAAGCAAAAGGATTTCCTCACGTTTTAACCAGTGACTCTCGATAGTAAGATCCTTTATTTGCTTTGTTTTGCAAATTTCAATTATCTTGTCCTTGGTTTCTTCTGGTAATTCCCAATAAGAGCCCGAATTCAGTACAACAAGACTTCCTGTTTCCCCAGTCACGCGATCTAAAACCTGGTTATTGAGGGCTATTCCCTCTTCATTTTTCGACGCATCATGATAATAGTCACAGAATGCGCAGGCCTTCCAAAAACACCCCTGTCCTTGTAATAGCACAATTTCTGCTGGTGTTTTTTCTCTCAGCAAACTATATCGCTGATTAAATTCCATGTTAAATCCTCCCTGTTTTTTTAAAGTGGTTTTTCCTGGGCTACACTTTTGGCTTTTAGCCAATGATAAAGTATTTGTTTAGGAAATGAACTCTCGTTTTCACGAGGGCATTATTATATCCTAAATAATTCATAAAAAAAAGCCTGTTTTTGAGAAATAAATTTTGCCCTCCCTCAATTATTTAAGCTTTTTTACAATAGGAAAATATAAGAAGATGTTTTTACGTTATTATTTTTGAAAGTAGCATCACTTTTCAGATGTGCAATCCACTACTTCTGAAAGCTTAATTTTGCATAAAATTTTCGCAATAAATACTCAATGAACTCAAACATTTATTTATCTTCATTTAAACTAATTTTTTAATCATAATAATCTACTGTTTTTTTATTAAATTTCTTTAAAATGTTGAACATTTAACAATTTTGTTCTATACTACATACCACACAACCTAAAACAACTAAGATTATTTAATGGACTAAAACGTTATTTAGGATTCATAGAAAAATAATCCAGAAAGGATATGTATAGTGATTTTTCCTATGGTTTCATTATACAAGGGATAATATGAATATCAGTTACAAGAAACGGCAGAGCAGAATACATGGATAAATATAGCTCGGGTTTAGTATCCGAATCCTTTTGGTTTATAGAATGCAAAAAAATTATTAAGCTAAAATATGATAGCTTTTCTTGGGACGATGTCCAAACAATGTGTATCTCGGAAAATTTTCTTGGTATCCCAAAAGAATATCGAGCCAAAAGAATTTTTGGATACATAAAAAACCGAATTACTCTATTGGATGAAAAAACAATAAAATTGTTTTTAGAGGGTGACATCTCAACACAAAAAATAATTGTTCTACTGGCCATTGCAAAAAAAAATAGGCTGTTTTATGAGTTCTTATACGAAGTATACCGAGAAAAGGTCATTCTCAGAGCCAATGAGCTCAAGGCAAGTGACATCACTGTTTTTTTTAAAAATAAACAGGAACAAAATGATGATATTGCCAAATGGACAGATGTTACATTAAAAAGGCTTAGAAGTACTTATATGAATTTTTTAGCCGATGCTGGTTTCCTCGCTGTGAAGGAAAAAAAGAAAATTCTCACACCGCCAATAATCGGTGCTTCATTGGAAGATCACTTGAAAGATATAGGTGAAACAACGCTTCTTAAGGCAGTAACGGGGGTAAACTAAATGCATAATCTGGAAAACAGATTAAATCAACTTGAAGATAAAATTAAAGAGCCAAATTTCAGGGAAAATAAAGGCCTTGGAAACGAGGTTGGTTATTATGTGTTTGATTACCCTGGAAAACAAGAGCTTGTGGTTAGAGAAAGGGTTAGCTATTTAATTACGAAATATGCAAACAGCGATATTAAACTAGTGGTATTTGATTTGTATGATACAATTATCGACCTGCTTGAGAAAGAAGGCTTTCTTTCCCTGTGTATGGAATTTGAAAAAAACAAAGGCTTCTCGGAAATAACCAAAGCAATTAATGAATTGCTGCGCATGGAAGAAGACAATCAGGAAAATGTATTGTTAGCTCACATAAAGAGTAAGGCGCCACTGGGTTCCATTGTTTTTTTAACTGGCATTGGAAAATGTTATCCTATTTTACGTTCCCACAAAATTCTCAACAATATGCACCAGTTTATCGATAGCATTCCCGTTGTCATGTTTTTCCCAGGAAAATATGACGGACAATCCTTAATGCTGTTTGGAGAAACCAAAGATGACAATTATTACAGAGCCTTTAGGCTTGTGGATTGAGGAGATCAATGATGAAGATTAAAAATATGTTTTCTAAGCCAATCGACAGAGACATTAAAGGTGTTATTAAAGTTGGCCAAGGTGACGATTTAAATGTAAAACAGGAACTTGAAGAATATGTTGTTACCCGTGAACTGCAAAAACACTTTGCAGATTTTTTTGGGTGTTATAAAAAAGGTATCTTAGAAAATACCGACAAGATGGGTGTATGGATTTCCGGTTTTTTTGGAAGTGGTAAATCTCACTTCCTAAAAATATTATCCTACTTACTCGAGAACCGAGTGGTTGACGGAAAATCAGCCCTAGATTATTTCTCTCTTGATAAAAAAATCAAGGATGAAATGGTCATTGGGGATATGAAACTGGCTGCAAATACCCCTACTGATGTAATTCTTTTTAATATCGACTCAAAAAGTGGCATGGCAGATTCCCAAAATAACAAAGAAGCCATTCTTTCTGTTTTTTTGAAAGTGTTCAATGAATATTTGGGATTTTGCGGCACAAACCACCATCTTGCAGACTTAGAAAGAACCCTTACAGAAGAAGGGAAATACGAGGACTTCAAGCATGCTTTTCTTTCCCTTCGAAAACAAGAATGGACAGAATCGCGTCATCAATTTAGGTTTATCCAAGACGATGTTCGTGATGCACTGGTTAACATAAATTTTATGAGCGAGGAAGCAGCCAAAAACGCCTGTGAAAGCTTTACAGCTCCATACAATATGGATATTAGCACCTTTTCTAAAATGATAAGGGATTATATTGATAAAAAAGGAAACAATCATCATGTTATCTTTTTGGTTGACGAAATGGGACAATACATCGGGGAAAATACCAACCTTATGTTAAACCTCCAAACCCTCACAGAAGATTTAGGCACCGCATGTAAAGGCAAAGCATGGATTATTGTAACCAGCCAACAGGATATTGATAAGATTACAAAAACAAGGGGGAATGATTTCTCAAAAATCCAAGGTCGCTTCGATACAAGACTATCTCTTTCCTCTGCCAATGTTGATGAGGTTATTCGTAAAAGAATTCTTGAAAAAACTGAAGCAGGCACCCAGACATTATCCTTACTGTATGATGACAAAGACACCATCCTTAAAAATTTGATTCTATTTGATGATGGCGTTGAAAAAAAATTGTATTCTAACAGAATAAACTTTGCAAAAGTGTATCCCTTTATCCCCTATCAATTTAACCTCCTTGGAGCGGTCTTAACCTCCATTAGAAAACACGGTGCCAGCGGTAAGCACTTAGCAGAAGGTGAGCGTTCGATGCTTGCCTTGTTTAAGGAGTCTGCCATGAAGATAATGGACAAGGAAGAAGGAGCCCTTGTGCCATTTAATTTATTTTATGATGCCCTTGAACAATTCCTAGACCATAGTCATAAGGGGGTAATTAGTCAGGCAAAGGACAACACATTATTAAATCCCGACAAATCAGAGGAATGCTTTGAAGTGAATGTTTTAAAAACCTTGTTTATGATTAAGTATGTGAAAGAAATCACCCCCAATTTAGAAAACATCACCAGCCTCATGATCTGTGATATTGACAACGATCGGATTGCTCTAAAAGACAAGGTGGAAAATGCCTTAAAGCGGTTATGCCATCAAACTCTTGTCCAAAAAAATGGTGGCATTTATGTTTTTCTTTCCGATGAAGAGCAGGAAATCAATCGTGAAATTGAAACCCAAAACGTTGAAACCTCTGAAATCACAGGTAAAATTTCAGAATTGATTTTTGATGTGCTCTATACTGAAAAGAAAGTAAGAGTCCCTAAATTTCATGGCCGATATACCTTTGGATTTAACCAATTTGTTGATGACAGACCCTATAAAGCAAATCAACATTATGATATTTCCCTTAAAATCTTAACCCCAAACTTCACTTCTGCACAGATGAATGAAACCACCCTTCGTAGTATGAGTTCCCAGGGCAAATGTGTCATCATTGCACTTCCTGATGATAGTACTTTTATTGATGAAATTCGGTCGGCATTAAAAATAGAAAGGTATCTACGGTTAAACACCTTCTATACACTCAGCAAATATGAAGAAATCAAGAAAGCTAAGCAAACTGAAATGGATGAACGAAGGAAAAATGCAGGTATTTTTCTTTCGGAAGCCCTAAAAGAAGCTTCGATCTATGTGAATGGGGATAAGGTTCAAAGCACATCCAAAGAGATTTCCTCACGCATTAATGATGCACTAGGGAAATTAATTGACACTGTGTTTCATAAGCTGTCTTATATCGATACGCCCATGGGTGAAACAGAAATTAAAGCCTTGCTAAAAGTCACAGACCATGCGCCTTTAGTCATAGATAAACAGGCACACACACCAAATAGTCTGGCACTACAGGATGTTCTTGATTTTGTTAGCACTAATACTAAAAGACACTTTAAAACATCACGTAAATCCATTATGGAACGTTTTACTAAAACTCCTTATGGATTTATTGAAACCGATGTATCTTGGCTTATGGCAAAACTGTTTAAAGATGGGGACCTGGATTTCTTTGTGAATAACCAGGCAGTGACACACTCGAGTAAAAGCGAAGATGAAATCTATCGCTACTTAACCCGTAAAGAGTTCTTGGAAAAGCTTCTCACTGGAAAAAGAGAAAAGGCCAATGATAAACAGAAAAAAGCGGCTCGTGATGCGATGAAAGAGCTCTTTAACATCACGCCCATAAGGGAAGAAGACGACGTTATCATAAACAGTTTTATGAAGCAAGCAGACAACCTGAAAAACGAACTAGAAAAATTAGAAATTCACTACGAAAACACACGCTACCCTGGGAAAGAGGTTGTGAAAGCAGGAAAAAAATTGATGCTGGATTTTCTATCTATTCAGTATGCCACAGAGTTCTTCAAAACCATTACTGCTAAACAGGGTGCCCTACTTGATTTTTCTGAGGACTACGAACCCATTAAAGCTTTCTTTAACGGGGAACAAAAAGATGTTTGGGATCGTAGCCTAAATCTCATGACGGTTTATAACGATAGCAAATCCTTTATCGTCAATGACGAAATAGAAGTGGCTGTATCTTCTATTGAAGCAATCCTGAAAAAGCCAAAGCCCTTTAGCGACATTAGGAAACTACCTGCACTCCGTGATAGCTTTAACACCCTTTACAGCACATTGCTTAAGGAAATGGAAGCCCCTGTTGCCAATGCCATTGATGAGGCCAAGGGGCGAGTGATGCTAGAACTTAAGGATAAAGCTTGCCTCAGTGTTTTTTCTGGAAAAGTTAGTGCACGTTTTGATGAGCTAAAAGAAAAAGCAGAAACCTGCAACAATGTGGCTACCTTGCAAAATATCACCCTAGAAGCCGATACCCTAAAGGTGCGATTTCTCAATGAAATTGCAACGGAAGAAGCCAAGAGGCTTGGTGACAGACAGTCTCCTTCCCCAGGTGAGGCGACACCAAACCGTGTGGCAGAACCTTCTCTTCCTTTAAGTCCCGGGCCAAAGGCAAAAAAACAAAAGAGCATGAGCATCAAGTCTATTAATGCAGAGTCTACCTGGAGAATTGAAACCGAAGCGGACGTGGACCGTTATGTTGGTGGACTAAAGAGAAAACTTAAGGAAAGTATAAAAGAGGATATTGTTTTAAACATTGAATTTTAAGGAGGGTATGAAATATGGCGGTTTTTAATGGTAAGCGGTTTGTATTTGAATTTGAAAAAGAAAGTCCCCTTAAAAAGAAAAGGGTTAGTGCAGAGCAACGAAAAACACTGAATCATTATACGAGTATGGAAAGTTTATTGAAAATTTTTGATACAAAAACATTAAAAATGAATTCAATAAAAAATCTAAATGATAAAGAAGAAGCACATTATATTGCTGTTGATCATGTAGATGATTTAGTTTTTATTTCTTCATTTTGTTATGTTGATGAAAGCATCCCCTTATGGCATATGTATACAGAACCTAAGTACGGTGTAAATATTAAATTCAATTACCAAAAATCAAAAGAATCATTTTCAAAAGCGATTTTTGACGAGGACCAACCCATACAAGGTAAAGTATCCTATAGTGATACTTTTTATGCGTATAACAACACCTCAACAAAACTTGTAGTAAAAGATTCTCTTGATTGGCAAGTGGCATTATTTGAAGCAGATGTGCAATATGATAATAATGGTATAAAAGATTATAAGGTGTCTTTTCCTTGTGAAGATGGAAGCAACTGCAACTATTACAATTTAAACTCTTTAGGGGTTGTTAAGCACTCTGCATGGAGTTATGAGAATGAAACTCGTTTGGTAGCTCAATTTAGAACCACAAAAACAAAAGTTGAAATGCAAACTTTAGACTATATCTTAATTCCAATTACATTTAATAAGTTAGAAAACATTGTCATTACCTTTAGCCCTTGGATGTCACCTGAAGTTAAAGAATTAATTAAAAAGTATATAGGTGAAAAAGTTACCGAATGCAAGGTTGAATACGAAGACAGCAAATTTACAGGGTTAATTGAAAGGAAATTATAATCCGCGAACAAACAGGGACTTATTGAGCGAGATGATTCTAGTCACCAGACATCAAAATGGTAACTTACAACAAAAAATAAATAGTTTCCTATCGTCTAAGGAAAAGAAAAAAGTTATTTTTAGACGATAATTTAGACGATGATAGTCTTAGGAGGGACACCATGAACAAAACCGCCATTAAAAACTTTGCTGTATGGGCAAGACAAAAACTCATCAGTGAAATTATTTATAAAGCAGAACTTATGGGTATTAGCGAAAAGGGCATCTCAGCCCCACTTCCTAATTCAACGGATACCCTTGAGTTTTATGATAGTGGAACAGATAAACCCACTGAATTATCTGGAATGGAAGTAAAGCAGCGAAAATCCTTAGTGCAAAAAATTAAAGACAAAGAAGAAGAATTATGCGGTAAAACGGCTTCACCCTCCACCCGCAACTCTCCACACTACAAAACCGCCTTTGGATTTGTGGTGGAGGAAGTTGCCTACACCTGGTTTAATCGCCTGGTGGCAATTCGCTTTATGGAAGTCAACGACTATCTTCCCTCAGGTGTGCGTGTGCTGTCTAGTGAACGCAGTGGCAAAGCAGAACCAGATATGGTCACCACCCCCTTTGAAACAGATTTGACCTTTAACGCCACTGAAACTGATAAAATCATAGAACTTAAAGACGAAAATAAGCTAGATGAGCTGTTTCGGATGCTGTTTATTAAAGAGTGCAACAAGCTAAATGAGGTTCTTCCAAACCTGTTTGAGCGAACAAGCGACTACACCGAGCTTTTACTCACACTTTCCTTTACAGACAATGACGGAATTTTAAGCCATCTCGTCAATGATATTGCCGAAGATGATTTAAAAGAAGCGGTGGAGATTATTGGGTGGCTGTATCAGTATTATAATACCGAACCGAAGGATGCAGTTTTTGCAAGACTAAAAAAGAACATCAAAATCACCAAAGATCATATCCCAGCTGCAACCCAGCTCTTTACCCCTGATTGGATTGTGCGTTATATGGTGGAAAACTCTTTGGGACGAATTTTTGTTGAGGGCGAAGTGTGGAAAGTGGAGCGTGAAGAGAAGAGGCAAGGTGAGGAGAAAGCCATTGCCCAAAAAATGGGTTGGAAATATTATCTCCCCGAAGCAGAGCAACTCCCCGAGGTACGAAAAGAGCTCAACTCTATACACTCACCCCTTCACTCTGAGTTTAATGTTGAAAGCATTAAACTCATCGATCCCTGCATGGGCAGTGGGCATATTTTGGTGTATACCTTTGACGTGCTACTCCAAATATATGAAAGCCAAGGCTATACCCAAAGAGATGCAGCGAGTGCCATCATCCAAAACAACATCTATGGGTTAGATATTGATGAACGTGCCTATCAACTTGCCTATTTTGCCTTGATGATGAAAGCAAGACAATATGATCGAAGATTTTTCACAAGAGGGATTTCCCCACAGGTTTATTGCCCCAAGGGATATGCCGATGGAGAAGAATTTGGTTCCTTGATAAACGTGGACGCCCTCGAGGCAAAACCACAAGCGCCAGAAGAATTGACATTTTTTAAGATGGACTGGGAAAAAGATCTCAACACTTGGAATTTTCGTAGACTGCTTGCGCAAAAGTATGATGTGGTCATCACCAACCCACCCTATAAAGCAACCAGCGACTTGAATCCGAAATTATCGGAGTTTGTAAAGAAAAATTTCCCCGATAGTAAATCGGATTTGTTTGCCGTCTTTATTGAAAAAGGCAACAAGCTGGTTGATAATAATGGCTATAATTGCATGGTTACCATGCAGTCATGGATGTTTTTGTCAAGCTTTGAAAAAATGCGTGAAAAGCTATTAAAAACAACTGATATTTCAAATCTCATGCATATGGAAAACATGGTTATGGGCATTGCTTTCGGTACTGCTGTTGCAAACTTTAGAAGAAGTAAAATAAAGGGATATAAAGGCACCTACAACCTTATCAGTATGAAAGATCTTGACGAAGATGGTTTGCCGATTGAGTTTCCTATTAAGTCAAATAGATTTTCCCAAGTAAGTACAGAAAACTTCTCTAAAATCCCTGACTCCCCAATTGCGTATTGGGCGAGTGAAAAGATAATATTGGCATTTATTAATAACTCTCTTTATGAACGCTCAAAATCTCCAAGTCAAAATGTCACGGGCAATAATAGCAAATACGTTCTCAAACACTGGGAACTAAACAAGAATAAAATCGGGTGTAAAGATGCTTGGATTTTTTATGCAAAAGGTGGTGGGTTTAGAAAGTGGTGGGGCAATCTTTTAGATGTAGTTAATTGGACACCTAAAGCTCGTATAATTTATCAATTTGGCGATGGAAACCATGCCTCTCAAATAATAAATAAAGAATTCTGGTATAAAAAAGGAATTACGTGGGGTTTAATCACTTCCGCTTTACCAAGTTTTAGAATTATGCCTGAAGGTGCCACATACGATAAAGGTGGTTCGACCATAATCGTGGATGAGCCAATTTTTAACTTTTCACTTGGATTACTCAATTCAAAGGTATATTTGGAGATATCATCCATGTTGAATCCCACTTTAAATTTTCAAGTGAAAGATGTTCGCTCTATTCCGATAATTTTATCTCAAGAAAAAGCAGTGAATTCGTTAGTAGAACAAAACATCGCCCTATCCAAAAGCGATTGGGATAGCTTTGAAACGTCATGGGATTTTGTTCGTCATCCACTGATTGATGCAAATTTACCAACCTCGGTAAAACTATACGACACAGCAGAAAGACAAAGATTAACAAGAGAGGGAAAAGAAATTCCCAATTGGACAATTCACCCAAAATATGGGGTGGAATATTTCGAAGGTCAAGGCACAGCGGCAACAAAAATTAAACATGCTTTTGAAAGATGGACCAACTACACTATACAGCAATTCTCAACCCTCAAAAAAAACGAAGAAAAACTCAACTGCATATTCATAGAAATATACGGCTTGGAGGACGAACTCACCCCAGAGGTTGAGGATAAGGACGTCACCGTTCGCAAAGCCGACCTTTCCCGTGACATCAAGAGCTTAGTTTCCTACGCAGTGGGCTGTATGTTTGGCAGATACAGCCTTGATGTCGATGGACTTGCCTATGCCGGAGGCAACTGGGATGATTCCAAATACAAAAGCTTTATCCCTGACCTTGATAATTGTATTCCCATCACTGACGAAGAGTATTTTTCTGATGACATTGCAGGACTATTAGCAGAATTTACTTCCACCGTATATGGGGCAGAAACCTTAGAGGAAAACCTTGATTTTATCGCCAAGGCACTTGGGAATAAAGGCAGCACATCCAGAGAAATCATCCGTAATTACTTTCTTAAAGATTTCTATAAAGACCATGTAAAAATGTATAAAAAGCGTCCAATCTACTGGCTGTATGATTCAGGGAAGGAGAACGGCTTTAAGGCACTTATCTATATGCATCGCTACACAGCTGACACCACAGGGAAGGTGCGTGTGGAATATTTGCATAAAATGCAAAAAGCATATACAAGAGAAATTGAGCGCATGCAAGACGAAATTGATAATGGGAAAACCGCTGTCGACACTGCTAAAGCAGAAAAACGAAAAGAAAAGCTGATAAAGCAGCTAAAAGAAACCAAAGAATATGATGAAAAAATTGCCCATTTAGCCCTTTCACGCATCATAATTGATTTAGACGATGGTGTCAAGGTAAATTATGAGAAGGTTCAAACAGGGCAGGATGGGAAGAAGCTTGAAATTCTTGGAAAAATTTAGGAGGGACAAAGAAATTGTTATATCATTTAGGGACAGAAAGTAACAAAGTCTTATTGTTTATAGATATTATTGGATTTAGTGAACTTATCAAGTCTAGTGATGGATTTAATGCAAAAGATGGCCAACCTCATGGTATATCATTGATGATGCCTTCTTTTTACGAATTAATAACCAACACTAGCTATTCAAAAGAAAATCAAGAAATGCGGAACATTAAATTTCTGTGGGCATCGGATACAATAGTAATTTCCACGGTTATTAGCAATATCGACATATTATTAGAAGAATTAATCAACTTGCAAAATCAATTCTACTGTGTTTCGATGGCCTTTCGCGGCGTTATCACAATTGGGAATCTGTATCACGAGGACAACATTTGGGGAGAAGCATTGGTAAGAGCTGCTGAAATAGAAAAGACAAAAGTTGAATTTCCATGTGTAATTATTAGCAAGGCAGAATATTCACAGTTGTCAATCTCTCCTCGATATAAAGATTATTTTTTAGAAGATGAGCGAAATGGTGATTATTTAACGTTTTCTGTTTTCAAGCCGAATATTGACAACATTCCTAAAAAGAACAGCTCCATATTACATTCAAGGGTGCATGAGTATACTAAGCTCGTGCTTGAGAACTTTGAAAAAGCTCCTGAAAAAATGAAGTACCGCTGGCAATGGATGGCTAAAGAGCTTGTCTCTGTTATTGATAGTGAATATAAAAAAATCGATTGCCATTTCAAAAAAGCTGAAGAACTTGGTCGTCAAAATTGTGATTTAGAAAAAATTAAAAATACTCTAATAGATATTTTGTAAGGTGGCGACTGATGGCAGAACTTAATTTAAAACAAATCACCGACAAGCTCAATGCCGAGTTTTCTGGGGAAACAAGAAAGCTAATCTTTTGGTATGATGCAAATGCTGAATTTGTAGATGATATTGATGCCCTTGAACTTTCTGGGGCAACGGTTTATCACCTTAAACGGGACAACCAGTTTTATACTAAATATTTTTTTGAACGGGTGGATACAAAGAATAGTTATCTGGTTTATGCGCCATTTCCTAAGCCAGCCCTTTGTGACAATCACCTAGCCGATACCTTGCTTTATTCCAAGGAATTTTTTGCTGACAGAGCATCTCTTGTGGCCATTGATTTAGGCATTGATGAAAAGTACAAACCTGTGCTTCAACACTACATCAAATTCTTTGGGGCAAAGGAACGATCTAGTAAATTTTATGAACTTGAAGTAGAAATCTGGAACAAAAAGACGATTGAAAAGGGAATGATGAGTGTGCTGTGCAAAACCAAGGTTGTTTCCTTTGAGGAGATTGTTCGCACCATGATAACAGGCACGGATCTTGAGGATAATAAGTACCTAATAGAATTTGAAAAGTATGACCTTGTTGCTTCTTTTTTTAGCATGTGTGAGGAAACCTTTGGGTATTCCGATGAAAGTCCTAGCTTGTCAAAACTTTTATACACCCTTTTTGTTACTTATATGGCAAAGACAATGCAAACAGAGCTTCCCCAGTCTTTAAAAAACTACTGCTCCTTTAAGTCTGGTAATATCATTGCTTTTGTGGATAGTATCATGAATAGTGTTATTTATAAGGATAACTTTGATCAATTATCTGAACTAACCTATCATACCTTAAACGTTGCTGCAACCCTTGAAAAATTAGATGTTGATTGCTTTATGGCACTTGAAATTTTTAAGAAAGTCGATGAATTTATAATCAAGTGGTTAATTGAAAGACTAGAAAATGAAGACACCGATGCAAGGTTATCGGGCTATACGATTCCAGAAATATGCCAAATGCGAAAAAAAATGCACTATGGAGAACTTTATTTTTCACATTACACCCTCATAGAAAATGCTTATTTTTTAATTTTAGCTGCTCACTTTGAACCAGAAAAAACAATCCAGGGACTTTGGAAAAGCTATGTCTCTACAGACTATTTAGTGGATAAAAGATACCGCACCTTCTATTATCATTACGATAAGATTGCAAATAACGAGATGTTTAATGCCTTGCGGGAGCTTGTGGAGAATATTTACACCAGCGAATTCTTAAATCCACTTTCACTTGCTTGGAGCAATGCTTATGCTGATGCAAAGGGAGACACTGGACTTATAAAACAACAGGATTTTTTTAAGTCTTATGTTAAAAACACCAAAGAGCGAACCATTGTCATTATATCAGATGCACTGCGTTTTGAAGTGGGGAAAGCTCTCATGAAAAGCCTAATGGCGGATGAGAAATGCACCGCCACCATCACCCCTATGCAAAGTGTTTTGCCATCAACCACACGGTTTGGGATGTCTGCCTTACTTCCCCATAAAACCCTCGGCATGAATGAGGATTATCGGGTAATGGTTGATGATAAGATTTGTGATGACTTAAAAAACCGGGAGAAAATCCTAAAAGCTTATGTACCAAATAGTAGAACCGCTCAGTTTGATGAGATTAAAACTGTCAAAGATGCCAAAGCCCTTACCTTAGGGCAGGATCTTGTTTATATCTATCATAATCAGATCGATGCCAGAGGTGATAAATTAAACACCGAAAACGAAGTGTTTACTGCCTGTGAAGAGGCCGTTGCAGAAATCCACGGGATGATCAAACGCCTCACCAGTGCAAATAATATTCATTTTATTATCACTGCTGACCACGGCTTTATTTACAAACGAGATAAGCTAAGAGAGAGTGATAAAATTAGTGGGTTGCCACAAAAAAATGCGTTTGTTTCTAGGCGAACCGTCGTAAATAAAACTGGCATCAGTGCTGATGGCATTGGTACCGTCACCTTAGGTGATATTTTAGGATCTCATGATGAAAGAATTGTTTCCTTCCCCATTGGAAGCGATATTTTCAAAATTCCTGGTGGGGGTCTAAATTATGTTCATGGTGGGGCATCACTGCAAGAAATGCTGATCCCTGTCATTGATGTGCGAACAAACAAATATCACACCGAAACAAGGACTGTTTCCATTTCCCTTGTAAGCCTGGTTCATAAAATTACCAATCTAACCACCAATTTAGATTTTATACAAAACGATGCTGTGACTGATCTCAACAAAGAAACGGTTTATAAGCTGTACTTTATTGCTGGCGATACCGAAAAAATTTCTGGGGAAAATATTTATGTTGCGGATAAAAAAGATAGGGATCCAAGTAAGCGGGTATTTAGGCTAAAATTTAATTTTAAGAACAAGCAATATGATAAAAACAAAAAATACTACCTTGTCGCCTATGATGAAAAGCATGCACTTGAAGTGATCAGGCATGAAGTGCAAATGGACTTGGCCTTTGCGGATGATTTCGGTTTTAATGTGTAGAGAAGGAGGGACTAAAATGGAGAATGCCGGAAATATTGAGAATCCAAACCACGTGATCAATCAAAAATTGAGACAGTATTTTGATGGCAAAATCGTTCGTAAAGATTTAACAAAATCTATCAAAGAAGGTGCTAATGTCCCTATTTACGTTTTGGAGTTCCTACTTGGGCAATATTGTAGCTCGGATGACCCTGAAATTATTGAAGATGGGGTAAAAACAGTCAAAAAAATACTATCTGAAAACTTTGTTAGACCAGACGAAGCACAAAAAGTATTGTCAAACTTAAGGGAGCGCGGTGGCTATACGGTGATCGACCGCATTACTGCCAAACTGAATATCAAAGAAGATCAATATGAGGCGGAGTTCTCAAACCTCGGGATAAGGGGTATTTTACTTGAGCCAGAGCATGTATCAAAGTATGATCGGCTTTTATGTGGTGGCATTTGGTGTATTGTAGGCCTTGAATATGAATATATGGAAGAGGATAAGCGCACGAGTCCCATTCGTGTCAGGAAGCTAACACCCATACAAATGCCGCATATTGACCTTTTTGAAATAAAAGAGGCCCGAAATCATTTTACGAAAGAAGAATGGATTTCTGTTTTACTTCGCTCAACAGGCATGGAGCCTGATCATTTTACTGAGCGTGAAAAATGGCTTTTGTTAGCTCGCATGATCCCTCTTGTGGAAAACAACTTCAATTTGTGTGAGTTGGGGCCACGTAGTACAGGAAAATCTCATCTCTATAAAGAAATCTCTCCAAATTCGATTTTAATATCTGGTGGACAAACGACTGTTGCTAATTTATTTTACAACATGGCGAGTAAAACCGTTGGGTTAGTTGGCATGTGGGATTGTGTGGCTTTTGATGAGGTAGCAGGGATCACATTCAAAGATAAAGATGGTATCCAGATTATGAAAGATTATATGGCATCTGGTTCTTTTGCTAGAGGTAAAGAGGAGAAAGCTGCCAGTTCCTCCATGGTCTTTGTAGGAAATATCAACCAAAGTGTGGATGTCCTTTTAAAAACAGCTCATCTTTTTGAGCCATTTCCCCAAGCAATGGCTTATGATACTGCTTTTCTTGACCGAATGCACTGCTACGTACCAGGGTGGGAAATACCAAAATATAGACCTGACTTTTTCACAAATGAATATGGATTTATTACAGACTATCTTTCTGAATTTATGCGTGAAATGCGTAAAGAACAATTCAGTGATGTTTGTGATAAGTTTTTTCGCTTTGGTAGTAATTTAAATCAGCGTGATGTCATTGCTGTGCGCAAAACAATATCGGGGTTTACAAAGTTACTGTATCCTCATGCCGCGTATTCAAAAGATGAACTTGCTGAGATAATAACCATTGCTTTAGAACTTCGTAGAAGAGTAAAAGAGCAGATGAAAAAAATCGGTGGCATGGAATTTTATGATGTCAACTTCTCGTTTATTGATGGCGATACGTTTGAAGAGCATTATGTGTCTGTTCCTGAGCAAGGCGGTGGTAAAATCGTACCCGAAGGAATTTTAAATCCTGGAAATCTTTACACTGTATCAAGAGGAAAAACTGGAATGATTGGCGTATTTCGTTTGGAGACTCAAGTGCTGCCAGGCAACGGTAAATTTGAAAGAACTGGACTAGGAACCGATAGAGATGCCAAAGAAGCAACCAATACAGCCCTTAACTATTTACGAGCAAATGCTAGTAATATCAGTAATTCCATAAGTACAACAACCAAAGACTATATTATCAATTATGGAGATTTGCAAGGGATTGGAATCACAAAGCACCTAACGCTACCTACTATCATTGCTATTTGCTCTGCTGCTCTCAACAAACCTCTTCTGTCAAGCCTTGCTATTCTTGGTGATACAAGCATCAGTGGCACAGTTTTAAAGGTTGAAGAACTCGCAAGCGTATTACAAGTTTGCTTAGATAGTGGTGTTAAAAAAGTGCTTTTGCCTATAACTTCAGCTGTGGAAATGGCGACTGTTCCAGCAGAATTAATGGGAGCCTTTAGCATCATATTTTATAACACCCCTACAGAAGCAGTATTTAAGGCTTTAGGTGTTGATTAATACCTGTACTAAAATTATTTACTCGTCTTTCGATAATATTTCTTTTATGAGAAGCAACAATCCTTCTTGGCATTGATCGATCCCAAACCATCCCTGCCTTAAGTAATTAAAATAACTTTCCGAACGGGCGATTGTAATGATTTCCGCCTGCTTAACTAAATAAGAAAAGGTCCTCATTTGAGAAGGGGCATAATCGAAATTTTTTAATTCCATAAAATAATCTAAATCAATGTCTAAGATAAAGGGAGTCTCTTTTAAAACTTCGGCACTAAAACCAATTTGAGAGAAGGTCTCATCTTTAAGGCTTCCGTAACTTTCTTGTGGCACTAAGTAATGAGTCCCCTCTCTATAATCGTGTTTTTCCATGCCATTGATCATATGGTAATTGTTGAGATATCCCAGTTTTATTCCTGTATTAATTTGTTCATCATTTCTCATGTGATCCATGACGGCAACTAAAGACCCTATGTCTTTAGGATTAATGGCCTTTAAAAGCTCATTTTGGTACTTTGGAAGAAGCACCTCTTCTCTTTCTGGATCTTTCGCCATTGTTTTTTGATAAGCATAAAGCCAAAAAGATGGATTGGTATCTGGATGATAATCGATGCTTACCAAAGTATAGCTTTTCCCTTTTGCTAAAGCATGTCTCCCCCAAATAAGGAGAGCGTATTGATGATCCTCAACAATCCCAATGTATTTATTCTCAATTTTCTCATTCAACGGATTAAGGTTGATGTTTTTCTTAGGCAACATATGAGCGAACTCTCAATCCGACTCCAATCTCTTCACTGAGCTTTCGACAAGCTTCTTGATCTTTTTCTGGTAAAATATCTAATATTGTAAAAACAACTTGTGTATAGACCTCTGCTTTTTTTGCAAAATCTAAAACGGATTCAAAGGCATTTTCAAAAACAGGCCGACACAACGCATCATAAGCCTCTTTGTTTTTCGCATTTAAACTAATGGATACAACATCAATGCTTTTTTCTAACAGAGGGGTCATATCTTTTTTATAAATTAAATTTCCATGACCATTTGTATTTAGCCTTGTTTTAATTTCCTTAATCCCTTTGATCTCTTTTGCAATTTGGCATACTTCGTCTAGTCGATAAGATGGTTCTCCAAACCCACAGAAAACAAGTTCTTCGTAATCATCAAGGTCTCTGCTTAAAATACTTTCTAAAATTTCTTCCTTTGTTGGTTCTCGTTCCAACCATAATTCATCAACCCCGTTAACCGTTGGGGTATCCTTTCGTATACAGAATGTACAAGCATTGCTACATCGGTTTGTTATATTTACATAAAGGGTTTTCCCTATTTCATAAGTAATTGTCATTTTATCTCCATCTAACTTTCATCTCTATTTTATGGGTGATCCCCAAACATTATTTCTTTGTAAAGCTAGTTGCATTCTAACACATCTATTTTTTTTGTCAAAACTCCTTCATTTTTTTACAGGTTTTTTTCAGAAACCATTTTTCGCTTAAATTAAAAAGCAGAGGAATTCATGATCCTTCATGAATTCCTCTGCTTAAGTAATCTACACCACTTCTTGCCATAGAGCTTCTTTAAACCCGAGAAGGATTTCTCCATCCGTTATAAAAATCGGTCGTTTTACCAACATGCCATTGGTTCCTAATATTTCTGCCATTTCTTCTTTTGTCATCTTTTTAATTCTATCTTTAAGGCCTAGCTCTCGATACACCATTCCGCTGGTGTTAAAAAACTTTTTGGGCTCAATTCCATCGATTTCCATCCATTTTAAAATTTCCTCTTTCGATGGGTTTTCTTCAACAATATGCCGTTCTTCAAACTCGACTTTATGATCCTCTAAAAACTTTTTTGCCTTTTGGCAGGTTGAGCATTTGGGATAGAAAATAAATTGCGGTTTCATCACTTTTCCTCCCTATTGAATTTTTTGTACACGATAAGTTCCTTTTTCTAAAGGCATCGTCACTTCAAGATGTTTTTTTCCTGTTAAAAAATCAAATTCTGTAAGGAAGGCATCACCTTCAAGATTTTCTCCCCAACCAATTGCATAAACTCCCGAACTGTTACTTATCTTCTGTGCACTTCCAAATCCTTGACTCGAATACCCTGGAATCTTATATTCTTGATATTCCAGAACTTTTTTATTTACCTCATCAAGCTTTAATTGTAAAACACGTGTTTGTCCTGGACCATTCCCATCATCGAAAATTGTCATTTCACCGTCTTCAGTTATTCTGACATCATTTTGATGAAAGGTTTTTTGTTCGGGAGACAATCCAAACTCATCGGCATTTCCAGAGAGTTTCCAAAGAATCTCCCCTGTTTTTCGATCTATTTTCATGATTGTGTTTGCATTTCTCAAAGAAACCACTAAATTTTCATCTTTGGGATCAATTGTTATTGCGTTGACATGACAATAATCTTCTCCTTCGCTATAAATATCACCATAGGCATTTCCTTCGGCACTTAATTGATACAGCTCTGGGTGTTGACCCGAAATAAACTGAAAAAGAGTCTCTTTCTCTTTCACTTCTTGTATGATATTTGAAACCACCTTGGTTCCAAGGGGATTGGGGTTTAATTCTGGTGGGATATTATTAACTAATTCGAGTTGATACCCCATAACTATATAATGATCATCTTCAAGCATTATAAAATCGTAAGGAAGAATGTGAGCACTCTCTTTTAAATCTTCATCCTTATTTAAAACAATCGACTTCAATTTTCTATAATTTTCATCAAGAATAATCTCTTTCCCTGAGCCACTCCCTGTTAACGGCGATCCCTCACCCTTTATTGTTCCTCGGTAATAGCTATAGCGGATATCACCATTTTCTAGGACATGCTTTTTAAAATTCCAATAGGTTTCATTTGGAAATTCTGTTTTATTCTTTGCCACATAAAAAACCACCTCACCCTTTTGATTCAACTCAAATAATGCCGGTGTATTGGTTAATGTTCCATAATAATTTCCTTCTGTCTCACTTTCTCCTGCCGCTAACATTTTAGGCAGTTGAGAAGACAAGGATCTTAGATAAACAGTCCGTTTATCCTTTTCGTTGCTGACTTCAATTTTTATCAGATTGTTTTCTGACAAAGAATCCAACTTTAAATTAATGGTTTTTCCTGCACCGATTCCTTTATCATTAATTTTAACATTCGCCCCAACTTCATTTAAAAGTTTTATCTCATTTTCTTTTTCCGATTTCATACTTACGGGGTCAAAAACAGCCCCATCTTCACTTAATGGCAACTCTGTTGAATAACCATTGATCTCAAAATGAAGGGATTTATCCGACATTAGTGTATTATCACGCCCTGCATACGCCAATGTGCAACTCACAAGGATGATCAATAAAACAGCAACACCAACGGTGACTGCCATAAATTTTCTGGAACTATCCATAAAACATCTCCTTTACTACATCGTTAGTTATTTCTTAAACATTTAAATCTCTACGTTCATAGAAGAGGAAAGTAAAAAGTAAGCAAATGCAAAAGGCAATTCCCCATAATCCAATCGCTTTCCCATTAAATCCCATTTCTATAAGAATACTTGGTTTGAAAACTTCAAGGGGCGATAAATACCTTAGAAAATCCAAAGCTTCAACAATAAGAGCAAACATTCCTAAAATATAAGTCCCAAAAACAATGCATAGGGCAAATGGCCCTGCTTGACTTCGACGGTTAATTTTTGATGATACTAAGAAACCAATCGCCATAAAAATAAACCCAATCACAAAGGTTCCTGTAAAGATTTTAGCAATACTCACAAGCATTCCCCAAACTTCTTGTCTTCCAGAACTAAAAACCATCGCCAGCATCATTGACATAATCCCTAAGGTAATCACCAAAAGAAAGTAAGCCAAAGCATTCGCTAACATTTTCTGAAGGACGATCCCTCGTCGTGTAACGGGTTGCCCATATAAAAACTCAATGGTTCCCTCTGTTTCTTCCTTTATTAAGGATACAGCCCCAAGAATGGTTGCATAGGTCACTATGGCAATGTTTAAATACTGCATTACGTAACCAATAAAAACAATGATATTCGAAAAATCAGGAAGACCTGTTAATCCCAAAACCTTGAGGACTGGTAAGGGAACCCCATCAAGCTTTACGCCAACAAGGCTTTGCATGGTTGCGGTCTCCATGGTTGGAAAAAAAACCATAAATAGAACTAGAATAATTCCTAGGGTTCCTGTCCAAGCAAGCAGCCCTCGAAAGATGGACTTAAATTCCAGCTTCGCCAGTGTCATCGGCGTTTCCTCCTTCATAATAATTCAAAAATTCGTCTTCTAATGAAGCTTTTTTAATGGTGATATCCTTGAGGTTTAAACGATTGAGTATTCGCAATAATCGTTCGACATCCCCATCGTATGAAAACTTTACTTTTTTTTCTGAAATTTTTAATATTTTTCCACCAATGTCATCAAGATCTCTTTGATCAAAATAATTTGCGGACATTTCAATGATTTTTAGATGTTTAATTGTTTTATTAAGATCATCTTCTTTGATGATCCGCCCCTCTTTAATGAAGGCAACTCTTGTGCAATGTTCTTGAACCTCTTTTAAATTGTGGCTAGAAACAAAAACCGTTGTTCCATTTTGATTCTCTTCCCTTAATAATTCAAATAGCCTTCTTTGAATTAAGGGATCTAACCCGCTTGTTGGTTCATCTAAAATTAAAAGTTGGGGTTTGTTAATGAGTGCACACGCAATGGCAACCTTTTTTTTGTTCCCCATTGAAAGCTCTCTAAACTTTTTCCCTCGGTCAATATCTAACGCCTCACACAAAGGTTGAATGTTTTTTTCATTGTCGTTTTTATGAAAAGCCAAGGTTGCTTTCAACAGTTCCTCTGGCGTTTCGTTTGGGTAAAATCGAACCTCCGAAGGAACATAACCCACAACTTTTTTAATTTTTTCTCCGTCTTTAGCACAATTTAGACCTAATATTTTTGCTTGACCAATGGTTGGATAAATAAAATTGAGCAAAACCTTAATAAAGGTCGATTTTCCAGCTCCATTTGGTCCAACAAACCCAAGAATCTCCCCTTCATCCACCGATAAATTTACATTTTTTAGTGCTAGGGTTTCTCCATAGTTTTTGGTCAAGTGAACCGTTTCAATAACCTTCATAAAAATCTCCTCTATACTTTTACAACTATCTCTAATTTCCATGATTACTTCTCTATTGTAACCTATTCTTATAAAAAGGTAAACTACAAAGGTGAAAGTAGAAAACAAGGTTTTTGAATTAAGGGCTTTTCGTGAAATTTACAGTTGAATGCTAATTTCCCCTGAGCTTAAGATCTCTTGCTTCCTCGTTTGGGTTTCGATAACCAATCCGCCCTCTTCTGTAATATCAACCGCCGTCGCCTTTATCCATCCGTCTTTTTTTCGAACCCTAATTTCCTTACCTAAAACGATGGATTTTTCCCGATACTCTTTCATAAAATCTTCGACTTTTAAATTTTCTGACATCGACAAAATTTGATTGGTTACCTCTCCAATCAGCTGATTGCGTATGACCCCTTGCGGTTTTTGGGAGTATAAGGCTCCTGCTTTTTCTTTTATCTCTTCTGGGATGGCTTCTGTGGGGGTTCTAAAATTAATCCCAATTCCTAAAATAATACTCTCTACCACATCCGATTCAAAGGTGGTAACCGCTTCTGTGAGAATTCCAGCAACTTTTTTATTTTTATAATAAAGATCATTTACCCATTTTATCCCCATTTTTTTTCCAGTCACTTTTTCAATGGCTCTTGCCACCGCTACCGATGCCGCTGTCGTGATTAAAACCCCATCTTTCGCTTG
This sequence comes from Eubacteriaceae bacterium, assembly GCA_051649025.1. Taxonomy (GTDB): domain Bacteria; phylum Bacillota; class Clostridia; order Eubacteriales; family Eubacteriaceae; genus Acetobacterium. The sequence continues at coordinate 10,932 of JBOFGH010000004.1, read as the reverse complement.
AATTTCTGGCCGTAATACCAAACTCATATAAACCCCGGTTTCTTCTGGGGAAAAAAAACTTCTTCCTAAACGTCCTCGTCCCTCGGTTTGGCACTCTCCAAAGATAAGGGTTCCATGGGTGGCACCCTCAACCGCTTTTTTCTTAGCCACTTGATTAGTGGAACCAACGGTTTTGTAAGCGAAAATTTCAATTTCTTGATAATTAGGCTCTAACCAAGGACGCACCCCTTGTGGCGAAAGTAAATCGGATTCAGCGGCCAAAGAATATCCCTTATTCGAAACCCCTTGAATATCATACCCCTCGGCCTTTAAAGAATGAATGGCTTTCCAAACCCCACCTCTGGTAATTCCTAGTTGTTTTCCAATGGCTTCCCCTGAAATATCTTTTCCTCGATTTTCTTCTAACACTTTTAACACCAATGCTTTTGACGACATATCCCAATCCTACTTCCTATTCACCTTAATCGAATTTTTAGTTCTTTATTTTCCTTTTCTGCTTCTTCCAAAGTTTTTAAGATTAGTTTTCCTGAAGCCCCCAAATTAGCCTTTAGTGCTCTATGATTTTCCAAAACGATTTTTGTTGGCTCAGCAATCATTGTTAGCTCATCCCATAAAGCATCTAAATTTCCCCCATAATAATCTGAAAACTTAAGTTCCTTTTTCATGATCTTATGGAAGTTTTCTTTGTTTTCAATTTTTTCGCAATCAATTTTTATGATATCCATCTTTTCTCTCCACCTAAACTAGTTGAACCGCGGACTGATAATGGTCATCCGAATAAAAAATTAACCCATCATTAGAATAGAGTATTCGCTCTGCTCCACGATACCCCCCTTGATAATTTATATCACATTCATACCATTGTCGTCCCTCTTTATCGGGAAGAATTTTTTCTCTATTCCCATATTTATCTCCCCCAATACTCATTTTGTCTGTCACCTCCCAGAGGTTACCTTTTTTGTTATCCCAACCCTTTTCCATTGCTTTCTTTTTTGTAATATAATTCCTTGGGAGTTCTCCATAAAGGTTAATGTATGCGGCAACCTCCTCTTTACTTGAATATTCTTGTCCTTTCTTAACAGAGGAATCCTTTGTCCCTGCCAATTCTGTAGTGGTGCAGCCGACAAGGATTAAAAGCATACTAAAGACAATAAATAAACTAATTATTTTCCTCTTCATTTTAATTCCCCAATACTTCCAAAACTTTTTTTATAATGCGGAAATTCTTTTCCATCCCTTGGATACTCCAGGACTCATCTGTTTGATGGCAAAGATTTTCGTCCCCAGGAAAAACCCCTCCGAAAGCAACAGCATTTTCAAAAGCTCGGGCGTAGGTTCCACCTCCAATGGCCATGGGTTCAGAATCGTCTCCTGTCTGTTCTTTATAAACCTTTTGAAGGGTTTGAACTAAAAAACTTTCTTTATCAACATATAATGGCAATACATTTTGTTGGGTAGTTACCGAAAAACCCAAGGCTTCAACTGCTTTTTTAATGGCTTCTTCAACCACTTCTGCTTTCACTGTTACCGGATACCTGATGTCACATTTCAGCATTGCCACTTGAGAATCAACCTTTGCGATTCCTGGATTTAAAGTAAGCCTCCCTGAGATATCATCTGAAAAATCAATTCCGAAACCCTCGACCGTTGCTATTTCTCCCAGTTTAATAAAGGAATGGTCAACCCCTTCTGCTTTAAGTTCTTCAATTAGCAAAAGAATTGCATTCATCCCCTGTTCTGGTTCCGATGCATGGGCAAGTTTCCCAAAGCCCTCGTACACTTTTCCATTAACTTTTGCACTTGCGTACCCAGGAACGGAATTTAATTGAATTCCTCCCACCAGCTCCATTTCAGGTTCATTTTTATCTAATTTCTTTTCTATTGTAACATTTAAGATCCCCTTCTCCGCAAAAATTGTTGGATATCCTGCATCTGGGGAAAATGCCAATACTGGCATTTCCTCTGTTTCTTTATAACGTTTCATACAACGCCAATCCCCAGATTCTTCGTCCCCGCCAACAATTAAACGAATCCGTTTACCCAGTGGAAAACCCGATTCTTTAATGGCTTTCATGGCATAAAGACTTACAATCGTAAGACCTTTGTCATCTAAGCTTCCTCTTCCCATTAATTTGTCCCCTTTAATGGTAAGATCAAATGGAGGAACTGTCCAACCATCGCCAACTGCAACCGTATCCACATGGGTCAGCATTGCAATCATTTCTTCCCCTTTTCCCATTTCAACATATCCACAATAGCCATCGAGGTTCTTAGTTTCAAACCCAAATTTTTTTCCAAGTTCTAAAACGTAATCAATGGCTTCATTGATCCCCTCACCTAATGGTGCTTTCGAGGTTACCAATCCCCCATCTTTACTGGTTGAGTTAATCTGCATTAGCCCTTTTAAACTTTCCAACATTTTCTTTATGCTATCATTCATTTTTTTCATCTCCTATATATTCAAACCGCTTCATCCTTTTTCCATCCCTTTCGATGGTTTCATCCCACATCTCTATGGGACGTACCCACAAACCTTTATCTCCATACAAAGGACGATAAACCACCATTTTATCTAAAGTTTCACTGTGTTTTGCAACCCCAAGAACTTCATATTCACGCCCTTTAAAATGTCGGTATCTTCCTAACCTAACGGTTTTCTCTTTTTCCATTGCGCCCCTAGCTTTTCTCGTTTTTTGCTTACATTATAATTGATGACTCTTAAATTGCAATTTAAAACTTAAAAATAAAGGAAACTAATTGTGAGTTAGACAAAAGAATGTTACAATGAATTATTCTTTTATGGAATAATTTTAAAGAAAGGAGAATTGATAATGAAAACAAGACAAGAAATTAAGGAAATTGCTAAATTTGAGTTTTTTAATAATTATTGGCTTTGCGTTGGTGCTTTGGTGCTTTATTTCCTTGCCAATGCTATTGCAGGCTCAATTACCTATGGCATTGGAACCATTTTTCTTCTCCCCCCCTTACTGGTAGGAATAAGTTATTTTTCTTTAACTATTTATCGTGGTGAATCCTGTTCAATTGAAGGCATGTTTTCTAAAGGTTTCTCAAATTATGGCCGAACACTCGGCGGTATCCTATGGATGCAACTTTTTATTTTTCTTTGGGCATTACTTTTAGTTATTCCCGGAATTATAAAAGGCTATGCCTACTCAATGGCCCCATACATTCTAGCAGATTGCCCTAAGGTTAGTGCAACAGACGCCTTGAAAATTTCAATGCGTATGACTAATGGCTACAAGTGGGACATCTTTGTAATGTATTTAAGCTTCATTGGTTGGATGATTCTTAACGGTTTTACTTTAGGGATTCTTGGACTTTTTTATACCAATCCTTACATTAGTATCTCCCTTGCAGGACTTTATGACGAACTAAAATTTAATGCCCTACGCAATGGTGTGATTGATCCATCGGAACTTGCTTAAATAAAAACAGCAGTGCCACCTAATTTCTAGATGGCACCGCTGTTTTTTTATTTTTTTATTTATTCTAATTCAAGTTCAATTTCTGGTGTTTTTTGTGTGTTTTTTAATACGAAACCCAAGCCTAAACAAACCACTAAAATTCCTGCACAAATAAGGTAGGCCAGACTAAAACTTCCACTTAAATCATAAACATAATCCGCCATAACAGGAGCAATAACTCCGCTTAATCCCCAAGCTAAGTACATAATTCCATAGTTTGTTCCATAATTCTTCAAACCATATAAATCTGCTGTTATCGAAGGAAAAACACTGAGGAGTGTTCCATAGGCAAACCCAACTAAAAGGGCTCCAAATACAAGAAGAATAAAATTATTAAACAACGAAAATAAAACCATGTTAATCCCTTGTATTCCAAAAACCACAAGCATGGTATTCACACGCCCAATTTTATCCGAAAGGATTCCACCAATCACTCTTCCCCCCGTATTAAACACTGCAAGTAAGGATACTAGCAATGCCGCATAGGCAATTGCGTTTGCTGGATCTTGAATTTTGGCAATCTTTGATATGTTGCCAATAATCATTAAACCGACGGAAGAAGATAATGCAAACATAATGAAAAGCAAATAAAACGCTTTGGATTTTAGCATCTCTTTCCATTCCACATCAACCATCCCCGTAGCCCCTGGTTTTTCAACAAAATTTTTGGGTATTTCTGGGACATATCCTGGTTCAGGATTGTTGATAAACTGGGCAAGAATAACACTAATCATTGTGGTTGCCCCTCCTAAAATTAGAAAGGTTTGAGAGATCCCAAAGTTATTTAGAAGCGCATCCGTTAATGGAGCTAAATAAACAGCAGCCAATCCAAAACCGCCCACAATTAATCCGCTAACCATTCCTTTTTTTGAAGAATGGAACCATTTTAACGCACAAGGTGATACACAACCATAACCAAGGCCAATCCCAAGGCCTGTTAACACTCCATAGGTAAGGCTAACCCCTAAAACACTATTTCCTACAACAGAAGCTAGCATTAGTCCAGCACCAACCAAGACACCTCCAACGGTTACCACTTTACGTGGCCCAATTTTATCTTGAATTCTCCCTCCGAGGAGTACGCCCAAAGCAAAGAACACAATTGCAATCGTATAGGGTAGCCCTGCTTGGCTACTGGTCCACTCAAAACCACCTTCAGCTATCGGTGCCGTTAATCGACTTTTTACAACACTCCACGAATACAAAACACCAATCGATAAGTTAAATAAAATACCTGACAACAAAACTAAATTTGCTTTTTTTCCTAAACTCTTTTTTTCCACAAAATACCTCCATTTGATTTGATCGAATTTCATTATAACTTAAAAATGATTCAAAATAAAGAAAAAATAATAATTTATTATTATTTTTTCTTTATTTCTTTGAAATTCCTTGTTTTTGAGGTTTAGTTTTTTTGTATAATAATAATATTTTATTCTCGTTTTGTATCCTCCACCCCCGTTTCCCCTCTTTTACAACTTGTGGTAAAATAAGATCAAAAAGATTGGAGAGTATGATATGAGTATTACAATTTCTAATTTGTTGCAGCTCCCTTCTCTCAGAGAAGCAAAAGTGATTGCTGGTTCTACTGGATTGTCTAAAATTGTTTCTTCTATTTCGGTTTTAGAATACGCAGACCCCTCAACCCTTTCGGATGAACTTTTTAACAATATGGAATTTATTGGTAGCGAAATTGTGATCTCTGGCTTTATTAATATAAAAGACAATGTAGAGGCTCAATGCACCACAATCCGAAGACTACATGAAGTTGGTGAGGTTGGTCTTATCCTTTTTTATGTTGGTATTTTTCTCCCCTCCATTGATAAACGTCTTGTTGAAATTTCTAACCAGCTAGGCTTTCCCTTGATTATAATGCCTGAAAAACGTATGGATCTTCGATATAGTGATGTCATCGTTGAAGTCATGGAGACCATTTTTAAAGACCACCGTAATGACACCTATTTTTCAGGAGAAATTTTAGAACGCATTTCTCTTTTACCTAACCATCAACGAAGTATGGATACGGTTCTTAGAATGCTAAGTGACCGAATTCATGCTTCCATTTTTCTCACTGATGCAACCCTAAATATTTTAAATTTGGGAACTTGGCCACGGACCTCAAATCTCGATATCAAACCTGTTTTTGTTCACTACCGTAATCAAAACATCCCTGAAAAAAAAGGTCCTATAAAATTTGAATCTAAAAATGATCCTCTTTGGATTAATTACTTAAATCTTTCTCATGAAAATACAAGTTCGATGCGATTAATTTTTATTAAAGAAGATGCCTCACTAACCCAAGAAGAATGTCAGCAGTGCTTAGAGGTCATTCAGCTTTTTGTTAATATTTGGAGTCAACATCATGGTAATATCGGTTCTTCAGAACTTGTTCGTGCCATTCTAAACGATGAACCTGTTAAAATGTTGCGCCTTGCAGACATTCTAGGCATTGATGTTAAATCCATTGGTTCCATGTGGGTTCTCAAAAACAAAAAAATCATGAAATCCTCGGAAGAATTGGAATCTTTTCACCAACACCTACGCGTCCACACTAAAAAATTCTTAGAGGAAAATTGTAAAATTGCATTAACCGATATTTTTGAAGAAAAAACAGTTGCCTTTATGGATACTCCTAATTTTAAAGAAAATAGTCACCCTTTAGCAGAGGAATTGCTAATAAAATTAGAAAGAGAAGGGTTTCCCTGTCTTTTATGTTTAAGTTCGGATTTAGAAACGACCAACGATGTGCGTAATGCCTACATTCTTATTGAAAAATATTTAGAAAGTGCTCGAATTATTTACCCTGACAAACCAATCATTACCCTTCAAGAAGTCGAATTTGCCAAAAATTGTGAAGAAATTATTGCTTTAGGAGAAGCCTCGGTTTTAGAAAAAACAAATGTCCTTAAGCCTTTAATGGTTGGAGACCCCCAACAGGGTAAGGATTGGCTCTCAACCCTTTCAACGTTCCTTTTAGATGCCCAGGGTAGTATCACTCTGACTGCTGAAAAAACATTTCTCCATAAAAACACCATTAAGTACCGTATTCATCGTATTAATGAGCGTCTCAACTACGTTGTAACAAAGATGCCTGAATCTTACGCACTTTATTTTGCCCTTGCTATCCAGCGTCTAATTCGTCATCATTAACATTGTCCTAACCAACAACAATTATTCTCATTAAAATAGAATTAATCTAAATATCAAGGGTATTCATCATTATAAAACCAAACCATTTGTCTTTTTGAACAAATATTTTGGTTTTTCTTTTGCTTTGGAACTAATTACTTTTTTCTCGAAAAAGAATATACTGTTCAAGAACTTTATTTTATTTTAATAGGAGGAAAAAATGAACGAAAAATTTCAAAGCTTTAAGATTAATGAAAGCGAACGACAAAGCTGGGGAAGTTTAGCCATGATCTGGATTGGCTCAATGATCTGTGTTCCCTGTTTAATGATTGGAGGGCTTTTAGGTTTAAGCATGACTCTTCCTGAAGTCCTCGTTTGCATTCTCATTGGTTACGCCATTGTTTGTGCCTATATGTGCTTTATGGGAATGGAAGGTTGTGATACTGGTTTTCCAACGGTTATTATGGCCTCGGGGGCCTTGGGAGACAAAGGAGCCAAATACGTTATTAGCTTGCTCTTGGCAATTGCCTGTATTGGATGGTTTGGGGTTCAGTCCTCTGTTTGCGGAATCTCTTTTAGTACCATGATTGCTGGAATGACAGGGTTCGAAATTCCAACTTGGATTTCTTCCATGGCCTGGGGACTTATTATGCTTGTAACCGCTATGTATGGCTATAAAGCTTTAAAAATCCTCAATTTTATAGCCGTCCCAGCATTGATCCTTGTTTGTTTTTATGGCTTTTTTGTTTCCATGACCCAAAATGATGGGGTTGCAATTATTCAATCTTATGTCCCTGAAACCCCCATGTCCTTAGTGACTGGCATTGGCCTTGTTGTTGCAAGTTTCGCCCTTGGTGGTGTCATCAGTGGAGACTATTCCCGTTATGCAAAAAAACGAAGTGATGTTGTCAAATCAACCCTTCTTGGTGTTTTGCCTGCTGGTTTAGCCATGTTGCTCATGGGAGCCATTATGAGTATTGTTACTGGTCTATACGATATTTCAGCGGTACTCTCTGCTGTTGGCGTTCCTGCAATTGGTTTGGTTGCCCTTATTTTAGCAACTTGGACTACCAATGTTATTAACGCATACAGTGGTGGTTTAGCAGTTTCTGACCTTTTTGGATTTGGGGAAGATAAATTTAAACTGACCACAGGAATTGCAGGACTAATTGGAACGGCTTTAGCCGCTGCAGGAATTATGTCTCAATTCGAAGGCTTTTTATCCATTCTAACCGCTTTTATTCCACCTGTTGCTGGGGTTGTTATTGCAAGCTATTGGATTATTGGTAAAGGCCAACGTTCTAACTTTAGAATTGTTAATGGTTTTAGTGCTGCTGGGCTTATTGCCTTTATTCTTGGTGCTGGAGTTGCCTATGTTACTGGAAGTATTTATCCCATCCTTATTGGTCCAATCAATGGGATTGTGGTCTCCATGGTTGCTTATGTTATCTTAATTAAAGTTCTTCCAGACAAAAAAACAACTGAAATAAACTTCGAGGAGAATTAATTGTGAGAAAAATAGGACTAAAAGAAATCGAAGACATTGCTCTTGGTGCAGCCCTTTTAGGTGCTGGCGGTGGTGGAGATCCTTATGTAGGGAAACTTATTGCCATGGCTGCCATCCAAGATTGCGGCCCAGTTAATTTACTAGACCCTTTAGAAGTCCCTGATGATGCCCTTATTGTTCCCATTGCAATGATGGGTGCTCCCACAATTTTAGGAGAAAAGGGGATTAACGGAAACGAATATCAAATCCTTTACGATATGGTTAGCCAATTTTATGGAAAAGAAATCTTTGCTTTTATGCCAATTGAAGCAGGGGGCGTTAACAGTATGCTTCCCATTGCTGCATCTGCCCGTTTAGGATTACCCTTAGTTGACGCGGATGGGATGGGACGTGCTTTTCCCGAATTGCAAATGGTAACTTTTACGATGGCTGGCGTCAGCGCCACTCCCATGGCATTAACCGATGAAAAAGGAAACACCGCGATCTTTAAAACCATTACCAATCAATGGACCGAAGAATTGGCTCGGGCTGTAACCATGAGCTGTGGTGGTTCTGTTTCCATTGCACTTTTTTGTATTGATGGACGAACACTCAAAGACTATGCGGTAAAAAACATTGTTACCCGAAGCGAAGTTTTAGGATCAGCAATTCGGCGAATCAAAGAAAATCCAGACCTTAGCCCTGAAGAAAACTTTTTAAATATTACTGAAGGCTTTAAACTTTTTAAAGGAAAGATTTCTGACGTTCTGAGAGAAACCCGAGGGGCCTTCAATTTTGGAGAGGTTCTTCTCGAGGGTATTAGTGACTACAAAGGTTCTCAGGCAACCGTTTCCTTTCAAAATGAAAACCTTGTTGCCACCATTGACGGCGAGATTCTTGCAACCACCCCTGATTTAATTTGCTTAGTGGATACCGAAACTTTTACCCCTGTCCCTACGGATGCTCTTAAATATGGAAAAAGAGTGATGGTGGTTGGCCTTAAATGTTTTGAAATGTGGCGCTCCGAAGCTGGTTTAGAGCTTGTCGGCCCACGCTACTTTGGTTGTGACACAGATTACATCCCCATTGAAGAACGGGTTTTATTGAAAAAGGAGGTTTCCCATGTATAAATTAGGAATTGATGTTGGGGGAACCAACACAGATGCAGTTATCATCGACGAAAATCTTAAGGTTGTTGCCGATATTAAATCCCCTACAAGTGATGACATTTATAGTGGTATTTTAGAGGCTCTTAATGCAATTCTTGAGAAATCAAACGTAAACCCCAAGGAAATTACCCAGGCTATGCTTGGAACAACCCAATGCACAAATGCCATTGTAGAACGAAAAAAACTGGCTAAAATTGGAATTCTTCGTATTGGAGCCCCTGCAATGGAGGGAATAAAACCCATGGTTGATTGGGCAGAAGATCTCCATGAATTTGTGGAAGACATTGCCATTATTGGAGGAGGGTATGAGTACGATGGAAAAGAAATCAATGCCTTTGATACCCTTGCTGCTCGCAACTTTTTTGAAAAGATGACGGGCAAGGTAAAATCCATTGCAATTTCCTGTGTTTTCTCAACCGTACGTAACGAACATGAAATCCTCGCTGCTAACCTCTGTAAAGAAATTATGGGTGAGGATACCCATATTTCCATTTCGAGCGAAATTGGTTCCATGGGTATGGTTGAACGAGAAAATGCAACCATTCTCAATGCCGCACTTCATGAAGTTGCTCAAAGCTTTACCGAAGGCTTTGCCAAAAGTTTAGAGGAGCAAGGGGTGGTTAATGCTGAGATTTATCTTTCTCAAAACGATGGCACCTTGATGACCATGGATTACGCACGAAGATACCCCATCCTCACCATTGCTTGTGGTCCAACCAACTCCATTCGAGGGGCTTCTTATCTTAGCCAATTACACAATGCCATTGTCATTGATGTCGGGGGAACCACTACCGATTTTGGTGTAATTCAAAATGGTTTTCCAAGGGAAAGCAGTGTTGCTGCCACCATTGGTGGGGTTCGTACCAATTTCAGAATGCCCGATGTTGCTTCCATTGGTTTAGGTGGTGGAACCATCATAAGAGAAGCCAACGAAAAAGTTAGGGTAGGCCCTGAGAGTGTTGGCTACAAAATTACGAAAGAAGCTCTCATTTTTGGTGGAAACACCTTAACGGCCACAGATATCGCTGTGCGGTTAGGCATGGTTGACCTGGGAGATTCCAGTAAAGTTGCTCATATCGATCTGTCTTTCGCCCAAAAAGCCATGGCCATTATGAAAGAAATGGTTGAAGATCACATTGATGCCATGAAAATTTCATCCGACCCCATTGATGTTATTCTTGTCGGCGGTGGATCCATTATTATTCCAGAAAACCTTGACGGAACAAAGTCCGTTCTCAAACCTAATTATTTTGGAATTGCCAATGCCATCGGCTCTGCAATCTCAAAGGTAAGTGGAACCTACGAACAACTCGTCTCCTATGACGAATGTCCTAGAGACGAGGCTCTTGCCAAAGCAAAAATTGAGGCCATCGACTTAGCAGTTTCTGCTGGCGCCCTTCGAGAAACCGTTGAAATTATCGATGTCGAAGATGTTCCCTTGCAATACTACCCTGGAAATACCAATCGGGTTAAAATTAAAGCTGCTGGTGATTTAGCCTAAAAAAAGAGTGAAGAATTAATGCGTAGGAACTGACCTAGGGAAGTGAGACTCAAAGAAAAAAGCATCTTATATTTGGTATCATAGTAATATGATAAACAAATAGGAGGTGCTTTTCTTATGGGAACACGTATTATGCATAGCTTTGAAACAAAAATGATGGTA
>JBOFGH010000003.1:0-146723 GCA_051649025.1 Eubacteriaceae bacterium | reverse complement strand
CCCCTTGGGCTTCAACGCTTGTTGCCTTCATGTCATTTACTACGGTAACTTCCTTTGTCCCTAATAGACAGTGGTCATAATTCGCAAACTTCCCATAATATTCAATGATATATTTACCCGTTGCATAGTTGTGCAGTTTGGTATCAATGACACATTCGTAATTCCCATCACTAATTTTATTCGCACTATACCATTGGGTTTGTCCGTTTTCTGTGCTCGTTACCCCTAAGGATATTCCAGCAACACCTTGGCTACTTTTCACATTCTTTGCGGTTACCGTAAACTTATCTTTTGCAGTTACGGCCTCAACTACTCCTAAGTCTGCAGTCATCGCAACATAACTAAAATGTTCTGTAACTGTATCTGCTATTTTTTTTGCCATTTTTTGTTGATTACTATCATTTGCCATTTGCAAAGATTCATAATCATTAGAAACAAAACCAGCTTCAATAAGAACAGAAGTCATGTTGGTTAGACGAACTATCGCATCATCCCGTTCAACAATCCGCTCCCTCGATTGAACATAACCTAAACTCTTGAAATTGGCATTAAACTTATTTGCTAGATTCTTTGAATTAATAGCCACTGGTTGTGGGGTGCTATCTCTCAACGTTGGCTCGTCTCCTGGATTGCTCCATAGTCCAAATATAGGATAAATGCCATCATTATCAATATTGGGACGATAGCTACTCCAGTAAAATTCATAACCACTAGCATTTCCTCCAGAATTATGATGTATACTTATCAATAAATCAACTCCCGATTTATTGGCCTCATTTGAAACGCTTTTAGAGTAGCTATCCATACTCGGCTGTGTTTTTAATAAAGTTGGTAATCCTGGGTTTCCAGGAATCGGATGGCTTAAAATAGCATTAATCCCCGTATCTCTCAGTGCTTTTACTGTTTTAATTGCAAGCTGATTATTTAAATCAACTTCTCTAATACCGGTGTTTGAATTAACTGCTCCAGGATCGCTTCCTCCTGAAGTACTTAACCCGCCATGCCCAGGATTAACCACCACTTTTAAATCCCCAACTGCTCCAATTTGCTTCGGAGTAATAAAGGAAAAAGTCGCAATCATAAAAAATAAGATTAATATAATGCTTTTAAACGTTTTATTTCGAAAAAATCTTTTCATATCGAAAACTCCCTTAGCTTGCTTCGTAAGCTTCGCAAACTTCTTTACTATTTCCAAATTTAACAACGTTACCTTTTTCCAACCACAACACCTTATTACACAAACGTTTTATTTGCTCAATACTATGGGATACGATTAAAATCGTTGTTCCCGATGCCATCATATCGCTAATTCTTTTTTCACACTTTTCCTGAAAATGAAAATCTCCCACTGATAAAATTTCATCAACGATCAAAATATCTGGTTGCACCGCTGTTGCAATAGCAAATCCCAAACGTGCAATCATACCAGATGAAAAGTTTTTCAAAGCCATTCCCATAAAATCATGTAACTCAGAAAATTCTACTATTTCGTCAGTTTTCTCAAGCATTTGCTTCCGAGTATAGCCTAATACTAAACCATTTAACATAATATTTTCTTTTGCAGTCAACTCGAGGTCAAAGCCTGCTCCAAGTTCAATTAATGGTGAGATTGATCCATTTACCCTAACTTTACCAATTGTTGGCTTTAAAATACCAGATAGTATTTTTAAAAGCGTACTTTTGCCAGATCCGTTCAACCCAACAATTCCAAAAACATCACCCTTTTCAATCTCCAAGCTTACGTTGTTTACCGCAATGAATTCATTATAAAATAATTGCCGTTTTACTAATTTAATACAATATTCTTTTAAATTATCAACTTTTTCATTTGATAAATTAAACTTCATTGTTATGTTACTTGCTTCAATAATATTATCCATTCTTCTCTTCTTCCTTAATTTGCATTAAATTCTCAAAATAAACTTATCTTGATTGCTTTTGAATATTAAGACCCCTAAAATTAAAAACGTGACCGAAAAACCAATACACGCCAGATTTAGTCCAAGACTAGGTACGGTTCCATAAAGAAGAACTTCCCTGAAACATTCAACAAAATAATACAAAGGATTTAATAAAAGCAATCGCTTAACAAAGTCAGGCAAGATTTCTATTGGATAAATTATAGGTGTCAGATACATCCAAGCCGTTATCCATACACCATATAAATGCCCTACATCACGAAAGAAAACATTAATTGTTGCCAGAATTAATCCAAATCCAATTGAAAATATGAGTGTATAAATCAAAGGAATTGGGAATAGTATGATCGTCCATTTAATGGGTACTTGTATAATAATAAATACAATTGCAACTGCAATCATCGAAAATAATGCATTTACAAATGCAAATAAAACCTTTTCTAATGGAAAAATATATTTGGGTATATAAACTTTTTTTATTAAAGCTGCGCCACTTAAAATTGATGTCATTGCCGAAGTAGTTGCTTCTGAAACAAAGTTAAATATTAAAACACCCGTTAAATAGTATGCTGGAAAATTTTCAATTTCGAATTTAAAAATCTGAGAAAAGACCGCAGTAATTACTAGCATCATTAATAAGGGATTTAATACACTCCACATCAATCCTAATACTGATCTTCTATATTTAATTTTAATATCTCTCGAGACTAATTCGATGAGCAAATGACGATATTTTACAAAATTTTGTATTAAAACACTAATTTCTTTTTTTTTCAAACTATTATAAAACCTCTCTTCTATTCGATTTCTCTAATCCTCATTGAATAATCAGTATTAATTAATGTCAAATTTGGATTGTAATAAGGATCTCTAAAAATCAAATCTCCCCATTTATTTTTCATAAGGTTAATCTCATTCTGAAAACGTTGATCTTTTTCTAAGGTGTCTTCTTTCCCTCGGCTTTTCGACTCAAAATGATATAGCTCCACATGATGGACAAAAACGTTTCTATATCCTTTTTCAAGAGCTTTCAAACATAAGTCTACGTCGTTATATGCAACCGCAAAATTTTCATCAAATCCACCAATTTCATCAAATACTTTTTTTCTCATCATCAAACAAGCTCCTGTGACAGCCCCAACATTAGAATCCATTACGAGTTTTCCAAAATACCCATTGTCATTACTTGGAAAACCCAAATGCCCATGAGCTGCAACTCCTCCAAGTCCTAATATTACGCCAGCATGCTGAATAGAATGATCAAAATAGTGTAGCTTACCTCCAACTGCGCCAATTTTTTCTTGTTGGGCATACCCCAACATTCTCTCTAACCAGTCTTTAGAAATAATCTCAGTATCATTATTCAAAAATACAAAGTATGTCCCCTTTGCATGTTTCGTTGCTGCAAAATTATTTAACTGTGAAAAATTAAATGGCCTATCATCTCTTACCACTTTAACAAACTCTGGATACTTTTCATTGCACTCTTTAAAAAACAGTTTTGTTTCTTCTTCTTCACTAGCATTATCAACTATAATTATTTCATAATTAGAAAATGTCGACTTTGATATGATTGACACGATACATTTCTTCAGCTCTTCAACTCTATCTTTTGTAGGAATAATAATAGAAATTAATTCGTCTTTCACATCATAGTAAATATCATAAATCCCAGGTAACTTTCCATGCTGAACAGTCCCAGTTTGGTTTCTTCTTGATAACGCTTCTTCTATTGCTTTCTTTCCTGCCTCAAAGGCATATCCCTTTGTTTCAGGGGCTAATGCAGTTGAAGTCTCCGTCATCCTCCAATGATATAATATCTTTGGTATATGAAAAATTTTATCTGTTAATTCTGAAAACCTTAAAACTAAATCATAGTCTTGGGCACCTTCAAGCCCTATTCTAAACCCACCAATTTGCTTCATTAATTCCGTTTTATACACACCAAAATGGCTAACATAATTTGTTGATAGTAGCGTCTCAGGAGACCAGTCCCATTTGAAAAACGGCATATTTCTAATGCCATTTCCATCAATTTTGTCCTCATCAGAATAGATTAAATCAGCATCAGGATTCTCGTTAATCAACTTTGCTACCTCAAATAAAGCAAAAGGCGCCAAAACGTCATCATTGTCTAACAAACCAATATAGTCACCTGTTGCTATGTCTAGTGCTGTATTTGAGGCTTCAGAAATATGACCATTTTTTTTCCGAAAAACTACTTTAATACGAGAATCTAATTTCTCATATTCTTTCAAAATTTCGGCAACATGAGGTTCTGATGAGTTGTCATCTGCTATGCAAAGTTCCCAATTTTTATAATACTGATCTAAAACTGAATCTAAGCACTCCACTAAATACTTTTTTGCTGGGTTGTAAACTGGGACAACAATCGAAAACTTTGGCTTTAGAGAAAGGTCAGCAATTTCTTCTTCTACTTCATTTGGGAAATACTTTTCATTTTGTTCAATCCAACGCAAGTATTCTTTTCTCGTATTAGTAAACAGTTTATACCTTATTTTGAATACAGTGCTTTTAATGCCATTCTCTTGACAATATGCTATTACCTTTGACATCTTATTTAAAATATGATTTTTTGCTGCATCCGTTTCTTGGGAACCATAAAAAAAATTATGTCTTAAATCAATTCCAATTGTTTTTTTTGTATTTTCTGACCTCAAAACAATTTTCTTTTTTTCTCCAATGAATTCACTGTTAAATTCCAATATAAATCCAATCTTAGTTTGATTATCAAGATTATATTGGGAATTTACATCTATTCTCAATTCTCTCTTTAGATTGATTTTTTTTCCAGACGACCCTAAAAGATAAAAATCAACCGATTTTTTTTCAGTTTGATTAAATGCCCATCCACTAACAATCGCTTTGCTCTTTTCTTCGTCAATTATTACTTTTTCCACTAGATACTTAATTTGATTTTGAGATCTCATCCCGTATCACTCTTTATATCTTCTTTGAATACATTTGATCATAATACTGTTGGTAATCCCCAGACTTCACCTGCTCTACCCAATCCTGATTATTTAAAAACCACTCAATGGTTTCTACAATCCCTTCTTCAAAGGTATAGGAAGGCTCCCAGCCAAGTTCTGTGGTTATTTTAGTATTATCTATAGCATAACGTCGGTCATGTCCTAAACGATCTTCAACATAAGTAATTAAATCCCTTGTTATTTTCGAACCGTCATTATCAATATTATATTGACCTGACCTTAATTTTTCACCCACATTTTCAATGATTAAATTTACAATTTCAATGTTTGCTTTTTCGTTATTTCCCCCAATATTATAAACTTCATTGGGGATTCCTTTTCGAATGATGGTATCAATTCCACTACAATGATCTTTTACGTGTAGCCAATCCCTAATCTGCATACCATCTCCATAAACTGGCAAGCTTTTTAAAGCCACTACATTGGCAATCATCAGCGGAATTAGCTTTTCAGGGAAATGATAGGGCCCATAATTATTAGAACAGCGACTGATGGTAATTGGCAATTTAAAGGTTTGTCCGTAGGATCTTACAATCATATCCGCACTGGCCTTTGAAGCCGAGTAAGGGCTGTTAGGAGCTAGTGGTGTTGCTTCAGTAAACATCCCTGTTCTTCCCAAGGCACCATAAACCTCATCGGTTGAAACTTGATGAAACCGTACTCCCTCCCGATAGGTTGGATAGCCTGCCTCATCTCGTCCTACCTGCCATTTGTTTTTTGCCTCATCCAATAAAACCAAAGTTCCCATAACATTGGTTTGAACAAAAATTTCAGGATCTTCAATACTTCTGTCCACATGGGACTCAGCCGCAAAATTTACAACAGTATCAAAATCATATTTTTGAAAAAGTTCTTTTACTCTTTTTCGATCTGCTATATCTCCTTTTTCAAAGAAGTAATTTGGATTACTTTCAATGTCTTTTAAATTTTCAAGGTTACCAGCATAGGTTAAAGCATCCAAATTTACAATTTTATCCTCTGGGTGCATTTCTAACATATATTTTACAAAATTGGAGCCGATGAATCCCGCTCCACCTGTTATTAGTATTGTTTTCATGATCTCTCCTTGTTTTCTATTCAAATCTCAGTGTCTCGCGAATATCCTTAAGAAAGGGAAGTTGGCTATCTTTTTCTGATAGTAAAGGTGTTTTCAATCCTTCGGTTGGCCAAATAATCCCAACATCTGGATCATCAAAGCGAATGCCACCATCGTATTCTGGGGCATATAAATTTGTGCATTTATAATTAAAAACTGCGGTCTCTGACAACACCATAAAACCATGGGCAAAGCCTTCTGGAATATAAAACATGGTTTTATTTTCTTCTGAAAGAATAACTCCAGCCCACTCTCCATAAGTAGGGGAATCATTTCTTAAATCCACGGCAACATCAAAAACCTCCCCTTGGGTTGCTCTTACAAGCTTTCCTTGGGAAAATTTACGTTGAAAATGAAGGCCTCTCAAAACACCCCTTGATGATTTAGACTCATTATCTTGTACAAACCGCATGGTAAGTCCTACTTTGTGAAACTCCTCTTCATTGTAGGTTTCCATAAAATAACCTCTATCATCTCCAAAAACCGAAGGTTCGATAATCACTAAATCTTTTATTTTTGTTTCTACTACATTAATTTTTGCCATCTTATCCTCTACTTCTCTTTTGCACACTGTATAAGGTATTGGCCATAAGCTGTTTTTTTCAAAGGCTCTGCCAATTTCAAAAGTTGCTCTCTTGTGATAAAGCCTCGTAAATAAGCAATTTCTTCAATACAAGCCACATAAAGTCCTTGACGTTTTTGAATGGTTTCTACGAAGTTTGAGGCCTCAATAAGACTATCATGTGTTCCAGTATCTAGCCATGCCATTCCTCGTCCAAAAAGTTCCACCTTTAAATTTCCTTGTTTTAAATAAGTTTCATTCACTGTCGTAATTTCTAATTCTCCTCGATGGGATGGCTTAATATTTTTAGCGACTTCAACCACACGATTATCATAAAAATATAAGCCAGGAACTGCAAAGTTTGATTTTGGCTCTTCTGGTTTTTCCTCAATGGACAAAACCTTTCCATCTTTTGCAAACTCTACCACTCCATAGCGTTCGGGATCTGACACTGGATAACCAAAAATAACCGCACCATCTTCTAATTGCGCTGCTTTTCTAATCGCTTCCGTAAAACCATGACCATAAAAAATATTATCCCCTAAAACAAGGGCAACCCGATCATCGCCAATGAATTTTTCTCCAATAATAAAAGCTTCTGCTAAGCCATTTGGTTCTGCTTGAATCTCATACGAGAAATTTAGTCCCAATTCTTCTCCAGACCCAAAGAGTCTTTCAAACATGGGTAAGTCGTGGGGGGTTGAAATAATAAGGATATCCCTAATTCCTGCAAGCATAAGTGTTGCCAAGGGGTAATAAATCATCGGTTTATCATAAATAGGAAGTAATTGTTTTGAGACTGCCCTCGTTATCGGATATAGTCGTGTACCGGATCCACCGGCTAAAATGATACCTTTCATTTTTTCCTCTTTTCTAATTTTTTTCTATGGTCAGTTTTTCTAAATACTCAACCAAGGCAACTTGCCATGGTCTAAATGTGTTTAATTCTAAATCTTCCAAGCCCTTATTCTCTAAAACCGAGTAGTGTGGACGTGGGGCCGGTCTTACAAACTCTTGGGACGTAACTGGCTCCACTGGAATTTTAATGTTTGATAATTTAAAAATTTCAACTGCAAAATCATACCAACTACATTGCCCTTCACAGGTTCCATGATAAATACCATAATGATTGGTCTGAATCAAATCAATCATCGCTTTCGCTAAATCCACTGTACTTGTTGGAGATCCAATTTGATCATTAACCACTGTAAGTTTAGGGTACTTTTCTGCCAGCTCTAACATGGTTTTTACAAAATTTCCACCATCTCCATAAAGCCAAGCCGTCCGGATAATAAAATACTTAGGCGCAATGGTTCTTACAAATCTTTCTCCCTCAGCCTTACTTTCTCCATAAACAGTTTTAGGATCCGTAGGATCAGACTCAATGTAGGGTCTGAGTACCCCATTTTCTTTAATGCCATTTCCATCAAAAACATAATCCGTTGAAACCTGCACTAAAGTGATATCTAAATCCCTTGCAATTTCAGCCAAATACTTAGGGCCGATGGCATTAACTCTCATGGCCAATTCTTTTTGGGTTTCGCAACCATCGACATTGGTTAATGCCCCGCAATTTATAATCACCGTTGGTTTCTCATCCCTGATTTTTTTCTTAATAATTTCTTTATTTGTGATGTCAAATTCAGGAAGGTCAACTCCACAAAAATTAATTTTTTTTTCATTTAGTTGGATGCTTAATTCTCTCCCTAATTGCCCATGACAACCTGTTAATAAAACCTTCATTTCTCACCTTTTCATCTTATTTTTGTTATCTAAATACGCTTGGTTAGTCATAAAAATTCAGTGTTATTATACTTCAAATCCATCTGAAAGTCTATTTTTTTCTATGAAAAGCCATTTTAACTATGTTTTTTTGAATTAAACTGTGATATTATATCATAATAAATATTTTAGTTATTTGAAAGGGAACTCATGAAAAAAAAGATCATTTTAAGCCTTCTTATATTGATTGTTTGTTTAATCGGAACAGGCCTTGTTTATGGCTATAATACCTTGAACCAACTCCAAGAAATTGTTGACACCCCTAAATTAAGCACTGAAAAACTAAAAATTAATTATGATTTAGATATCGATACTGTTAACATCGCTCTTTTTGGTATTGATGGACGAAGTGATGTCGACGGAGATCGTGCGGATACTATTATGATCGTTTCCCTTGATTTTAGAAATAAGATTGTTAAAGTTACTTCTGTCATGCGAGATCTTTTGGTACAAATCCCTGAAACAGATGAAACTTATGAAACCAAAGACAAAATAAATGCTGCCTACGCCTATGGTGGCCCTGAGTTGTCTGTTCAAACCCTGAATGAGAATTTTGATTTAAATATCCAAGATTATGTCGTGGTTAATTTTGATGCCATGGTCGATACTGTTGATGCTCTGGGTGGCATTGAAATTGATGTCAAAAATGAGGATGTTCTCGATTGGACCAACCAATACATCGATGATGTGAATGAAAAAGTGAATCGATCAGATCCTAAATTAGAAACAGTTGGACCACAGGTCGTTTATGGTGTCCAAGCTTTGGCTTACGCTCGAAACCGATTCAGTGATGATGACTACGGACGTACCGAACGACAACGAGAAGTTGTAGGCGAAGTTGCAAAAAAGGCCTTTGATATTGATATTATCACTGGCGTAAGTTTACTCAACAAGATTTATCCATATATTAAAACAACTTTGTCATTAAAAGAGATTATGACTTATGCCCAAGCGTTTATGAACTCTGATGACACTGTTGAGAAAGCATTTTTAGATTTTCGAGTTCCCACGGATAAATATAACACAACGGATATGATTAATAATGTTTCCTATGTTATTCCAAATGCATTATCGGATAATGTCATTGCTCTTCATCGGTTTATTTATGGTCCTACTGAGATTGCCCATAAAGATGGAACTGTTACTAAAATTAATATGGAATATACCCCTTATGTTCCAAGTAAGCGATTGTTTGAAATAAGCGACAGTATTGCTTATTATGCTGGAACCTCTCCTAAAGGTAATACCAATGCCACTTCTGACGACGAAATTGCTACGAATGTCCCAAAACAAACAGAAAGCACTTATACCGATAACCAAGAAGAAACCTCTTACCAAAATGATACAACCACCAATGACAACACCAGTGATTCTTTAGAATAATAATTGGATTACAAAATACAAAAGGATGATTTCTATGACTGAAATCATCCTTTTCTTATTTCTATTTTTCCACTAGTCGGCGATTATTTTTTCTATTAATTCTTTTAAAATAATTTTCTTTTCTTCTGCCTCAGCCATTGTTTTTCCAGTCACTGAAAGATACACTTTCAATTTAGGTTCAGTGCCTGATGGTCGTAAAGCATACCATGAGTAATCATCAAAAATGAATTTTAACACATTTGATTTGGGCAGATGAATCGTTTCTTCTTCTCCTAAACTAATAACCTTAGATCGGCTTGAAAGATAATCATTCACTCTCAAAAGTTTTGAATCTGAAAAACCGTCAAAAGTCTTTCCTCTAAATTTTTCCATAATTTCAGCTATTTTTGCTTTTCCCTCAATGCCTTCTAAGGTAAACGCCATAACGTCTTCTAAAAAATAACCATGTTTTTCATACAATGCGATTAATGCTTCCCAAAGGGTAATTCCTTGCTTTTTATAATAGTCAGTCATTTCACAAACAAGGGCTGAAGCTACAACAGCATCCTTATCTCTGGCATAATTTCCAACCAAATAACCATAACTTTCTTCATAACCAAAGGCAAAAGTATGGTCTCCAGTTTTTTCGAAGTCGGTCATGGCTTCTCCAATGTATTTAAACCCCGTTAATACATCCATCACTTGAGCCCCGTGACTTTTAGCGACAACACCCCCAAGCTCACTGGTTACAATGGTTTTTATCACTACTTTATTGCTAGGTAGCTCTGTTCTCGTTTTTAGATAATAATCAACTAACAATGCTCCCGTTTGGTTTCCAGTAAACACAACAAATTCTCCTGCTGCGTTTTTTGCAACGACACCAACACGATCGCAATCGGGGTCCGTGCCAATAATCACATCAGCGTTTTCTTTTTCTGCCAAAGCCATTGCTAGATTAAAAACATCTCTATTTTCTGGATTTGGGTATGCGGTTGTACTAAACTCGCCATCCGGTAGTTCTTGTTCTGGAACCACAATCACATTTTTATAACCTAAATCAGCTAAGGCACATCGGACAGGTTTGTTTCCAGCACCATGAATTGGTGTATAAACCACTTTTAAGTCTGTATCTGAATTGGGGATACAAACACCTTCAACAGCTTTTAAATAGGCTTTATCGAGGTTTTCTCCCACCATTCGAATAATGCCCTGATTAATCCCTTCCTTAATTGACATCACTGGAATGTCAAAGATGTCATTAATACTATTAATCTCTTTAATTAAAGCATCTGCGGAAGCTTCTACCATTTGTCCCCCGTCAGGTCCATATACTTTATAGCCGTTATATTCTTTAGGATTGTGGGAGGCTGTGATAACAATTCCTCCTGCCGCATTAAAGTGTCTCACTGCAAAAGAAAGTTCAGGTGTTGGTCTTAATTCTTCAAATAAATAGGCAGTAATTCCCATCTTACCAAAAACACCCGCGGCTGTTTCAGCAAATTCCTTTGATTTGTTTCTTGAATCATAGGCAATGACTACCCCTTTTTCCCAATTGAACATATTTTGCTTTAATAAATACTGTCCAAAACCCTTTGTTGCTTTTGCAATGGTATAAATGTTCATTCGGTTGGTTCCACCCGCAATTTTCCCGCGCATTCCCCCTGTGCCAAACTCTAAGTCCATATAAAAACGATCTTCAATTTCTTTTTCATCCGTAATATTTTTTAGCTCTTCATAAAGGTTCGGGTCTAAATTTTCTTGGTTAAGCCACAACTGATAGGTTTGTTTATAGTCCATTGTGTTTCCTCCCTGTCTCTTTTTTTAGAATTATTATAACCTGAAAAGGATTTTCGAACAAGAAAACCTTGAAGATTATCCATGGTTTTCTAGATCGATTTCATTAATCCCTCTAAATACTCTTTAAAAGCCTTTCCTAGCTTTGGGTCACGTAAACCAAACTCTACTGTTGCAGAAAGAAAACCTAATTTGTCTCCTACATCATAGCGCTTCCCTTCAAAATCATATGCAATCATTTTTTCTTGTTTCGATAATGTTTTAAGCCCATCCGTAAGTTGGATTTCTCCCCCAGAGCCTTTTCCTGTATGCTCAAGAATTTCGAATATTTCTGGTGTTATGATATATCGACCCAAAATCGCGATGTTTGAAGGCGCTTCTCCTACCTTTGGTTTTTCAACCATGTCCTTAATTTTATAAGTTCGGTCTTTTATTCGCAAGCCATCAATAATCCCATATTTATTAACTTGATCGGCCAAAACATGCTGCACCCCAATGACCGATGTTCCAAACTCATTATAAACATTCATCATTTGTTTAAGTGCAGGTGGTCCATCATTATAAACAATATCATCTCCGAGCACCACTGCAAAAGGTTCTCCCGCAATAAATTCTTTTGCACATAAAACAGCGTGTCCCAAACCTTTTGCTTCCTTCTGTCTAACTGTGAAGATCCGAGCCATGTTTGTAATTGCCTCAACTTCAGCCAATGCTTCTGTTTTTCCATTCTCTTTTAAAAGCATTTCTAGCTCTGGAACTTTATCAAAATGATTAACAATCATCTCTTTATTTCGACCATTAATAATTAAAATCTCTTCAATCCCAGAGGCTACTAATTCTTCAATAATGTACTGAATCGTTGGTTTATCCACAATTGGAAGCATTTCCTTAGGAACTGATTTTGTGACAGGTAAAAAACGTGTTCCAAGACCTGCCGCTGGAATAACTGCTTTGCGTACTTTCGTCATCGTTTAACTTCCTTTTCTTCAACTAAGGGCATTCCCAATCCAGAATAGATAAACCCTTTTGGAGGATTTTTTTCAAAAATATTGCGGTAGTCAATAAATTGGCGACCGTTCATCAATCCTTTTATTTTCTCTAAATCCATTTCCCTAAACTCATGCCATTCGGTCATAATAACTAGGGCATCTGCATCTTTTGCTGCTTCATAAATATCTTTACAATATGTGATATTCTCTTTTTCTTTATGCAACCGCCATTTTCCTTCTGGAATTCCTTCGGGACAATATATTTTTAGAAATCCCCCTTCATTAACGATCCCTTTAATTATTTCAATTGAAGGGGCTTCTCGCATATCTGCTGTTCCTGGTTTATATGATAATCCTAAAAAACAAATCGTTTTTCCAGAAAGGTCTCCTAATGTTCGCTTAATTTTTTTAACCATCTTTTGTTTTTGCTTTTCATTTGCTGCAACAGCCCCTTCAAGAACCTTGAATTCTTCACCATAGACTTTTGCAATTTCCACAAAAGCTTTTGAATCTTTTGGTAAATCACTTCCTCCATATCCTGGACCCGGGTTCATATAGCCTAATCCAACCCGCCGATCGTGGCTAATTCCTTTTACAACATCACTAATATTAGCATTCGCATTTTCACAAAGCAATGCCAATTCATTGACGTAGGAAAGTTTAATTGCCAAAAAAGCATTGAGCCCATATTTAATCATCTCCGCACTTTGGGGATCGGTGACCACGTAATTTTCTTCTGGGATGTGAAGATCTTTATATAGCTCTTTTAGTATGTGTACGGATTCTTGGGAATCAGCACCGATAACAACAATTTCAGGGACTAAACAATCTTTTATCATCGAACCTTTTCTTCCAAAATCTGGATTACTAACCACCTCAAACTTCAAATCAACGCCACGTTCGTCTAAAACTGTTTGAATGGTATTTTTAATAATTTTTGTTGATCCTGGAGGGATCGTTGATTTGATAATGACTGTTACTCCGTGATCCATATGATTTCCAATGCTTTGAGCAATAGGTTTCATAAACCTCAAATCTGGTAATCCATCTTCTCCTGTTGGTACTTCGCAGGTAATAAAAATAAGATCACTCTTTTGAATTGCTCTTTGAATATTAGAACTAAAACGCAAATGACCAGAGCCTATTGACGTGGTCACTAAGGCTTTTAACCCTGGCTCATATACTGGCATCTCTCCATCAACCAGCATATTTATGGTTTCTTCATCTGTATCAACGCCAATTACATTGACTTCCGAATCTGACAAAATCGAACAGTATGTAATCCCCAAAACGCCCATTCCTATGATACATATATTCATTGTTCCTCCTCCATTCTATTCAACTATATCTTCGGTGTATTCCTCTGTGTCGTATTGTTCTTTTTTAATATGTTTAAATCGCGAGGTTTGTTGAGCCACCAATTTTGGATTATCTAAAATAGCTCCTGTCCCCACAACGACTGCTTCCTGAGGATTTTCAATAATATAGACTTCTATTTCAGGTATTTTTTCTTTAATTAGTTTATTTATTCCTCGTAATTGAGCACCTCCACCTGCCAAGTGAATTCCTGAATCACATAAATCACCCATAAATTCTGGTGGGGTTTTTTCAATAACGCCACGAATCGCTAATAGAATCGCATTGATGTATTTTTCGAAGGCACATCTTATTTCCTCAGAATCGACAATCACGGTCTTTGGCAGTCCAGTCTCTAAATCCCGACCACGGACCTCCGCTTTTAAAACTTCTTCATCTGGGTGCACAGCCCCTATTTTGCACTTTATATTTTCAGCGGTACGGGTACCTATCAGCAAGTGGTGTGCTTTTTTCATATGCTTTACAATAGCATCATCCAAGCGATCTCCTGCTACTTTAATCGAATGGCTAAGAATAATCCCCCCCATCGAAATCACCGCAATATCAGTGGTTCCACCCCCAATATCGACAATCAGATTTCCCGTTGGTTCTAAAACATTTATTCTTGCTCCAATCGCCGCAGCTAAAGTTTCATCTACCACGGTTGGTGGTGCTCCCCCTGCTGCGATCACCGCTTGAGAGACTGCACGACGCTCTACCTCCGTTGCTCCACTTGGAATCCCAACGACTACTTTAGGTCTAAAAATTCCGGCATTCCCAATCACTTTTTTTATAAAATAGCGTAGCATTTGCTCTGTAATTTCGAACTCTGCAATAACCCCATCTTTTAGTGGCCGTATCGCCACAATATTATCTGGTGTTCTTCCAAGCATGATCTTTGCTTCTTCACCCACAGCTAAAAGTTTTCCAGTATTTTTGTCAATTGCAACCACTGAAGGTTCTTGTAACACTATCCCTTTTCCTTTTAAGTACACCAACACATTGGCAGTACCTAAATCTATTCCAATGCTTTTCTTTAGAGCCATTTTTACCTCCAGAAAATCTCGATTAAGTTTCTAATTATTTTATTCTGTTTTGAAAATTATAACATATGATTTCAAACTTTTAAACACTTCCAATGATTTTGCCTTGAGTAAATTTCCATAAAAAAAACTAAGAAATAAGTTTTACCTTTTTTCTTAGTTTTTAATCAATTAGTTTTCTTTTGAATTAATTCGAGCAATTGCTCTTTCTAGAGCTGCCTGAGCTCGAACAGAATCATATCGTTCATCTTTTATACGCTGTAAAGCACGTTCTTTTGCTTCTTTCGCGCGATTTAGATCAATATCTTCTGGCCATTCAGCCGCCTCTGTTAGAATAATGGTTTCTTTTGGGTTAATCGTTGCAAGCCCCCCTAAAAGGGTACCCTTTTTTCGTTCTTTTTCATTGATGACCATATAAAAAGTACTAATGGCAAGGGTTGTTGTTAAAGGCGTATGGCTCCCTAGAATCGCAAGCTCACCTTCGGTTCCCCTGACAACAATCCGTTCAATGTCTTCATCGAAAAAAACTCCCGTTGGCGAAATGATTTTTAATCTGAAAGTTTCAGCCATTAAAATTCACCTCAACTAACCTTGTAATTTTTTTGCTTTAGCAACTGCATCTTCAATGGTACCAACCATTAAGAAAGCATTTTCTGGTAAATCATCATGTTTTCCTTCAAGAATTGCTCTAAATCCTTTAATGGTTTCCGCAATTGGGACGTATACCCCACTCGTTCCAGTAAACTGTTCTGCTACATGGAATGGTTGAGATAAGAAACGTTCAATTCTACGGGCACGAGATACAATAATTTTATCATTATCTGATAATTCATCCATCCCAAGGATTGCGATGATATCTTGAAGCTCTTTATAACGTTGTAAGATTTCTTGAACTTCACGAGCTGTTTCATAATGCTCTACACCCACAACTTTAGGATCTAGAATTCTAGAAGATGAATCCAGTGGATCAACCGCTGGGTAAATCCCTTTTTCTGTGATCGCACGATTTAGAACCGTACGTGCATCCAAATGGGCAAACGTTGTTGCTGGGGCTGGATCTGTTAAGTCATCCGCTGGAACGTATACTGCTTGTACCGAGGTAATTGAACCTTTGCTAGTTGAGGTAATACGTTCTTGCAGTGCACCCATTTCTGTTGCCAATGTTGGTTGATAACCAACTGCTGAAGGCATTCGACCTAATAGCGCTGATACTTCTGAACCCGCTTGTGTAAATCGGAAAATATTATCAATGAAAAGAAGTACATCTTGCCCTTCAACATCTCTAAAATATTCAGCCATTGTTAAACCAGTTAAAGCGATACGCATTCTAGCTCCTGGCGGCTCATTCATTTGACCAAAACATAATGCTGTTTTGTTAATAACCCCAGAATCAGTCATTTCATAATAAAGGTCATTTCCTTCACGTGTACGTTCACCAACGCCAGCAAAAACAGACAAACCACCATGCTGTGTTGCAATGTTATTAATCAATTCTTGAATAAGTACCGTTTTACCTACACCTGCACCTCCAAAGAGACCAATTTTACCACCACGAACATAAGGACAAATCAAGTCTACAACCTTAATCCCTGTTTCAAACATTTCTGGATGTGTTTGTTGTTCTTCAAAACTTGGTGGATGACGATGGATAGGGTGTAGTGTTGCACTACTTCTATCAAATGGTTTGCCATCAATTGGCTCCCCTAAAACATTAAACATTCTACCCAGAGTTGCAGTCCCAACTGGAACTGCAATGGATGCCCCTGTATCCACAGCTTCTTGATTTCTCACAAGACCATCTGTTGAATCCATAGCAATACATCTGACAATATCATCCCCTAATTGTTGAGCAACCTCCACAACTAAGGTCTGACCATTAAGTTCTATATTTATTGCATTGTTCAATTTTGGTAATTGATCTTTGTTAAATTTAATATCAACAACGGCTCCAATAACCTGAACAATTTTCCCTATATTTTGGGTCATTCCCTAAAACCTCCTTTTCCTAATTCCTACTTCAACGCATCAGCACCACTGACAATTTCAGAAATTTCCTGTGTAATTGCAGCTTGACGGGCACGGTTAAATTTAAGTGTTAACATATCAATCATTTCGTTTGCATTTGTTGTGGCCGATTCCATTGCGGTTCGACGAGCACCTTGTTCACTCGCAGCACTTTCGATCATAGCTCCGTATAGGGTACTACTTACAAAATTAGGAATCAAGAAATCAAGAAGTTCTTCAGGTTCTGGCTCGTAAAGCATGACCGTCAAGTCCTTCTCTTTTCCTTCTTCTGGGTTGGCTGCCTGTTCATCAACTAAATCTTCAATATCTAAAGGAAGAAGTTTCATAAGCTGTGCTTTTTGCGAAATTGTCGATACAAATTTTGTGTATGCGATGTAAACTTCATCGTAATCCCCATTTTTGTATCCTTCCATCGCTAAAGCGGTTATCTCTTTGGCGCTAAACACATTTGGATTTTCTGAAATTCCCAAATATTCGCCTTGAATGGTGTAGTCTCGGTTTCTAAAATGATCTCTACCACGACTTCCCACTGCATAGATTACCGTATCTGCCTTACTTTTGATATGATCCTCAACTAGTTTTGAAACATTAATATTGTATCCACCAGCTAAGCCTTTATCTCCTGTAATAACAATATAAGCAACTTTTTTTACTTCCCGTTGATTCATGAAAATATTTCTTGTGCTTCCACTTTTTTCTACAATACGTCCCATACTTTTTATCATCGCCTCAAAATAAGGACGACGACTCTCAGCAAGTTCTCGACTTTTTCGAAGCTTTGCTGATGCTACCAGTTCCATGGCATGGGTGATTTGTTTGGTACTATTTACACTTTTTATTCGACGTTTAATATCTTGAACATTTTCTGCCACTCGAAATCACCTCCGCTGACAATCTATACAGATTTAAAGAATACTTTTTTATAAGCTTCTATACATTCAGCAAAAGCTGCGACAACCTCATCTGAAAGGCCATCCTTTCCTTTAACCTTGATCATAATCTCTGGATAATTTTTATTGGCATAATTCATCAAACCTTTTTCAAAAGCTTGAATATCTTTAACTTCAACGTCTAGTAAGAAACCATTGGTTGCAGCAAAAAGAATTAGAACTTGTTCAGCAACAGGCATTGGATCGTATTGATCTTGTTTAAGAATCTCTACAATTCTTTCCCCTTTTGCAAGCTGAGCTTTTGTAGCATCATCTAAATCAGATCCAAACTGAGCAAAAGATGCTAATTCTCTATATTGAGCATACTCAATACGTAATGGCCCTGCTACCTTTTTCATTGATTTAATTTGTGCTGATCCACCAACTCGAGATACTGAAATCCCTGGGTTAACGGCTGGACGAATCCCTGAACGGAATAACTCTGCTTCCAAGAAGATCTGTCCATCTGTAATCGAAATTACGTTTGTTGGAATATAGGCCGATACATCACCTGCTTGTGTTTCAATAATTGGAAGTGCTGTAATTGAACCACCTGCTTTTAGTTTTGCGGCACGTTCTAGCAACCGTGAATGGAGATAAAAAACATCCCCTGGATACGCTTCACGTCCTGGTGGACGACGAAGAATTAATGACATTGCACGGTAAGCTACCGCATGTTTAGATAAATCATCATAAATAATGAGAACATCTTTTTTCTGTTCGTTCATAAAGTACTCTGCAATGGTAACCCCTGAATAAGGCGCTAAATATTGAAGTGGCGCTAATTGAGACGCACTTGCAGAAACAACAATTGTATAGTCCATTGCATCATTTTGCTCTAATTGACCTACAATTTGTGCTACGGTTGATTCTTTTTGTCCAATAGCTACATAGATACAAATAACATCTTCAGATTTTTGATTAATGATCGTATCAATTGCTAAGGCTGTTTTTCCTGTTTGTCTATCACCAATAATCAATTCTCGCTGTCCACGTCCGATTGGAATCATGGAGTCGATGGCTTTATAACCTGTTTGAATAGGTTGATTTACACCCTCACGTTCAATAACCCCTGGCGCTTTAACTTCAACGGGTCGGCTTAAGTCTGTCACTATAGGGCCTTTTCCATCAATAGGAAAACCTAGTGCATTTACAACTCGTCCGATCATTGCATCACCAACAGGTACTTCAACAATACGCCCTGTACAACGAACAATATCTCCTTCAACAATGTCATCATCGTAACCTAAAAGTACACAACCAACGTTGTCTTCTTCTAAGTTTAGTACCATTCCGTAAACATCGTTGGGAAAAGCCAAGAGTTCGCCAGCCATAGCATTTTCTAAGCCATGTACTCGGGCAACTCCGTCCCCAACTTGAATAACTGTACCCACATCGACGACTTCAAGTTTATCTTCATATCGTTCAATTTCTCGTTTTATTATTTGACTAATTTCCTCTGGTCGGAGATTCAACTTTACTCACCTCTTTTAATGTAGTCTTAAACTATTCATTTGTGTTTTCATTTGACTCAATTGATTTTTGATACTTCCGTCAATGACTTGGTCTCCTACAAAAACAACCGCTCCACCAATAATGGTTTTATCAATACGGTTATCGAGAACGACCTTTTTATTAAAACGTTTAGCTAATTTTTCTTCAAGCGCTACACGTTGTGTTTCATCCAATGGAACCACTGTTAATACCGTTGCCTCGACCGTATTTTTGTAAGGCAACACGAGCTGTTCAAAAGTATCTTTGATTTCAGTTACATATTCAAAGCGGTTTTTATCCAATAAGATGTTTAAGAAATTTTTTAGATATTGATTAAGAGAATCACCAAAAACTCGGCCTAAGATCTCTTTCTTTTCAGAAATGTTCATCGAAGGTGTTAACATTAATTCCATAAAACCTTCTTCATTGTTGAAAAGTTCAATCACTGTTGAAAACTCTTCATTAATTTGATCAACAAAGTTTTTTTCAACGGCTGTATTAAATAAAGCTTGGGCATATCTTTTTGCTACTAAACTCATTGAGCTTCCCCTACCTTATCAATAAAGTCTAAAATCATTGCCTCATGTTGTTTTTGATCCATGGATTTATGAATGATTTTTTCAGCTGCGAAGAGCGAAAGATCAACAATATTTCCTTTCACTTCATTCATCGCTTTTTCTTTTTCTAATTCGATTTCTGCCATTGCTTTATCAACAATTGCTTTTGCTTCTGTTCTTGCTTTTTCAACAATCTCTGCACGTTGAGCTTGGGCTTCTGCGTTGGCATCTCGAATAATTTCTCGTTCTTTAACTTTAATGTCGGTCAATAGTTTTTCGTATTCTAACTTTAATTGACCTGCTGCTGCTTTTTTGTCAGCTGCCTCAGCGATTTCAGCGGTGACATCCTCTTGTCTTTTAGTGATAATATCTTTAACTTTTTGATAGAAGAATTTCTTTAACAATAAAAAGAAAATTATAAAATTCACAACTGTTGCTAACAAAATCCTCAAATCAAGATTAACTAAGCCTGCACTTTCCAATTTAATAGCCCCCTTTCTAATCTAAATAGTGACATTTTCATATCTGAGCCACCCAATATACTAAATAAAGGGATTAGCAAATAATAGAATAAGCGCAACAATCAACCCGTAAATCCCTGTGGTTTCTGCTACTGCTGCTCCTAAAAGCATGGTTCTTACAATATCACTCTGTGCTTCTGGTTGACGACCAACGGCTTCTGCACCTTTACCAGCTGCAAAACCTTGACCAATCCCAGGTCCAATCCCTGCGATCATTGCTAAACCAGCACCGATAGCTGAACATGCTTTAATAAACTCGATTCCTGTCATTTCTACATTCCTCCTGTTGTTTTTTCAACAAAAATTTAATTTGTAATTATTTAGTTTAAATGAATGGATTTGCAAAAAGTAAAATCAATGCAACGATTAATCCATAAATCCCTGTAGTTTCTGCTACTGCTGCCCCTAAAAGCATGGTTCTTACAATATCACTCTGTGCTTCTGGTTGACGTCCAACGGCTTCCGCACCTTTACCAGCTGCAAAACCTTGACCAATCCCAGGTCCAATCCCTGCGATCATCGCTAAACCTGCACCGATAGCAGAGCACGCTTTAATAAATTCGATTCCTGTCATTTTAATTTCTTCCTCCTAAATTTTTTCCCTAAATAAAGGGGTTCGCAAATAATAAAATTAATGCGACGATTAATCCATAGATCCCTGTGGTTTCTGCTACTGCTGCACCCAAAAGCATGGTTCGAATGACATCGCTTTGTACACCAGGCCGGATTCCAACAGCTTCTGCGCCCTTACCAGCTGCAAAGCCTTGTCCAATTCCAGGTCCAATCCCTGCAATCATTGCAAAACCCGCCCCGATAGCAGAGGCCGCTTTAATGACTGAAATGCCATCAAATTGGTTCAGAAACTGGAACAAAAAATCAACAATATTGCTATCTCCAATCATACCATTCTCCTCCTTTGTACTTTCATTATTCCATTGCACCTGAAACAAATACCATGGATAGCATTACAAAAATAAAGCTTTGTAACAATCCAGAGAAAATGTCAAAGTAAAAATGGAATGGTATTGGAATTGCAACTGCGAAGAACATTAACCCTGTCAATGCTGAATAAAGTAGCCCCATAATAATCAAGCCACCTAACATATTTCCGAAGAGACGGAAAGACAAAGATACAGGATTTGCAAACTCTCCAATAATGTTAATTGGAAGTAAGAAAGGCATCGGTTCTAAGAAACCTTTTAAATAGCCCTTCAGACCCTTGGATCTTAATCCAAAAAACTGGGTCATAAAAAATGTCATCAAAGCCAAAGCAACCGTACAATTTAAATCCGCTGTTGGAGATCTCAGACCAATGATCCCTGCAATGTTAGATAAACCAAGAAACATAAATAAGGCAAGCATGTAAGGTGCAAACCGAATGTTTGTTTTTCCCATGGTTTGATCTGTTAAATTGTCGATAGCTGTGACAATGGTTTCCGCAATCGTTTGGGCTTTCCCTGGATTCTTTTTCATATTCCTAGTAATCAAGGCACACACTAGCAAAAGAGCTAGCATAATTAGCCAAGTGTTTACTAAGGTTTCTGTCAATGGAATTCCAAACAGATACCCATAAATAGTTGGACCACTCATTGTTTTCACCTCATTGTCTAGGCAAGTTTGAAATAAAAGAATTTTTCAAACAACCTTTGTGTTTTACATCTCGATTTTAGAGATGTTTTTTTTTGAATAAAAATTATTGATTAAAAGAGAAATTTTTACAGCAATCAAGCCTAGTATAACACCGACGATGTTTAACCAAGGACTAATAATTGCTATATATATAACAACACCGGTAATAAAGAATCTCAAAAAATATCTGGTCTGAACATATTTTTGAGCCTTTGCCGGTGGCATTGCCATTGCTTTTTGAAAGGTTAGCTGCATTAATCTGAAATGTAGAATACTAAAAACGCCTCCAAAGAGAACTCCTAGCATAAAATTTAGGGGGTTTTCTGTTAATAAACCAAAGAGCATCATGATAATTGTGATGATGCCACCACCAATCATTATTTTCGTCTCCAGAGATAGGTTAGTCATTTTCATTTTCTTCTTCCTTTTTCTGATCCTCAAGTTTTTTTCTTTGAGCTTTTTCGCTCAACCGCAATGGAATCATATATAAATTACGAAATCCAGCGAATACTCCTAAAATGCCACAGATAAAAACCGCGGCGTTTCCAAAATGAAAAAAATAATCAAGGCACTTTCCAACGAGAATCATCAAACCGATTGGTACAATAACTGAAATTCCAATTTGTGAAATCATAACCAAATATTGGTACGGAGATTCCTTCTTATTCATGTGTTCACCCTTCTCCCTTGAAATTGAAGGTGTTTTTTTGTCATATATCTGTTTTTTTTCGCTTGTTTTATTTTGAGAACCATCTTTTACCTTCACAAAATTCAAAATTATAAGACCTATAGGAAAATTTATCCTTTTGTGAAATCTTTTACATAGTATCACAATTTGATAAACATGTATATACAGCAAAATGATTTTTTTCTATTTTTTTGAATATTTATCTTCAATCTTGCTGATCAAATCAATACGCTGCTGATGACGCTCCCCTAAAAATTCCCCATCCAGAAAGGTTTTTAAAATTTCTAAAGCTAAACCCGTCCCAAGTACTCTTGCTCCAAGGACTAAGACGTTTGCATTATTATGCGCTCTTGCCATTTTAGCCATAAATTCATTTGTACATAAGGCAGCTCTAATCCCAGGAACTTTGTTTACTGCCATTGAAATCCCAAGTCCAGTTCCACAAATGGCAATTCCAAAGTCACAATCTCCAAAACTCACTGCTTCCCCAACCTGTTGTCCATAAATGGGATAATCGGTGGACTCCCGGGTATACGTTCCAAAGTCCCTTACTTCCACTCCCTCTTTTAAGAGATACTCTTTAATCGTTTCCTTTAAATCAAAGCCTCCATGATCAGAACCTAATGCTATTTTCATCTATTTTTTCTCCTTCGTCAAGATGCATAATTATGTGTCACTTTCTATATAAATTGATATCCTGCTGCTTTATATAATCGATTAACCAGTGCCAGTGTATCGTTATTAAGGGAAATATCTTCAGCAAAAATTTTTTGAACTCCAAGATCATCAAATGTTCTTAATCTCGAAAAAAGATTCCGCCCCATCTCATGGGGGGCATGAATACTTCCAAGTGATAGAATAAACCCTTCACGGTAATGTTCCATGGTTTCATCGGTGGCTAAAATACCAATCGAATTCCCACTAGCTTTGGCTTTCTTTGCATTCTCATTTATTTTTTTTACAATGTCTTCGGTTTTTCCTTTAACCACCACCATCTCCCCTTTAGGTGCATAATGTTTATATTTCATGCCAGGAGATTTTATTGTTTCTACGAGTGTCTTTTCCCCAACTTTTGAAACATCTGTTGAAATTTGGATTTCTCCTAAGACTTCCTTGAGATCTTCGTAAGTAATCGCACCTGGTCTTAATATCATGGGAGGATTAACGGTGGTATCCACTACGGTTGATTCCAATCCAACCTCGGAAGCCTTGGAAGTAATAATCCCATCGACTCGTCCATCAAGATCTTCAAGGACGTGTTTTCCTTGGGTAGGACTTGGTTTCCCTGAAAGATTTGCACTCGGCGCTGCTACTGGACATCCTGCTATTTTTATAAAATTCTGTGCAATCGGATGGTTAGGAACTCTCAAAGCCACGGTTTCTAAACCACCAGTAACCTCTTTTGAAATTTTAGAGGATTTTTCCATAATAATGGTCAATGGGCCTGGCCAAAACTTATCCATCAGCTTTTTTGCATTCCCATTAATTTCTTTTACCAAAGATTCTACATCCTTCCCTTGGGATAGATGCACAATCAAAGGATTATCTTTGGGACGTCCTTTTGCGATATATATTTTTTTAATTGCCTCAACATTAAGAGCATCTGCCCCTAAACCATAAACCGTCTCTGTTGGAAAAACAACGGTTCCCCCTTTTTTTAACAACTCAGCCATCTCCATAAGATTCTTAAGGCCTTGTCCATCCAGACGTTCGATCTCTGCTATCTTTGTTTTCATTTTTTACTTTCTTGTTATTCCCTATTAATTCTGGGAATGATGGTTTGAATTTCTATTATTCGACTTCACTTAAAAGTTGTTGTTTTAAATTCCAAAGCTCCTGTGACAAATCGACATGATAAACATGAGGGTTGATCATTCTTTTAAAAGCTGGCCACAAGCTTTCTTTTTCTTCGACAAGATGCTCTTGAATTTCTGAAATCTTAGGACAGTCATATACGCATTTTCCATCAATAAAAATAGGCACTAAAAGTTCTTTTACATAGTAATCCGAAATTGTCCGTTTTTTCCATGTGTAAACAGGATGAAAAATTGTCAGAGGTTCATTTTCATTAATACTCTCATGATTAAGCGTCATTAAATCTGCTAATGCCATTCCATTGCTTTTACCATAAATCCTAAATACTTTTTTATATCCAGGATTTGTAATCTTAATTGGATCGTTTGACACTTTTAACTTTGGCTTTCCATTTATTTCAGAAAGTTTATAAACGCCTCCTAATGCTGGACAATCATAGGCTGTAATCAACTTTGTTCCAATACCCCATGAATTTATTTTAGCTCCCTGAATCTTAAGATCTTTGATAAGATACTCATCTAAATCAGAAGATGCTACGATAACAGCCTCCTGTAAACCGGCTTCATCCAAAAGCTTACGTGCTTCTCCACTTAAATAAGCTAAGTCTCCCGAATCGATACGAATACCGTATCTTCCTTTGATCCCTCCATTTTCTAAGGCACTTTTAAAAACCTTAATGGCATTAGGAACCCCTTGTTCTAAAGTATTATAGGTGTCCACAAGTAGTGTGGCATTCCTTGGATTATATTTTACGAATTTTTCGAAAGCTTCTAATTCTGTATCATAACTAAGAATAAAGCTATGACTCATTGTTCCTAATGAAGGTCTATCCAACATTTCTTCACTTTCGACGACGCTCGTCCCATTAAAACCTCCAATGACTGCGGCTCGTGCTCCAAAGAAGCCTGCCTCAGTTCCATGAGCTCTCCTTAATCCAAATTCCATTAAGAGATCTCCCTTGGCTTCCTCAACAATCCGTGCGGCTTTAGTGGCAATCAAAGTTTGGTGGTTAATAATACTTAAAATGGTCGTCTCAATGATTTGAGCTTGTATTAACGGTGCTTTCACCCTAATCATTGGCTCGAGAGGAAAAACGATGGTTCCTTCAGGAACGCCATAGAGTTCACCTTCAAATTTAAAATTTTCTAAATAGTCTAAAAAACCTTCGCTAAACTCAGGATGATTTTTTTTCAATAAGGTTAAATCTTCTTTTGTAAAACTTAAACCTTTAATATAGTCAACGACTTGCTCTAACCCTGCAGCAACGGTGTAGCCACCATCAAAGGGATTATTTCGAATAAAAACATCAAAAACAGCCAACTCCTGCGATTTACCATCTTGAAGATACACATTCCCCATTGTAAACTGATATAAATCCGTTGCGAGTTGAAGCTTTCGTTCAAATTGCATATATAGTTTCTCCTTCTTTTTACATTGAAATCTATTTTATCACTTTATCCTCATAAAATACAAATAATTTCTCTGTAAAAATTTGCTCCTATTTTTTCGTAAAATCTACTTTCTCATAAGTTATCAGTTAGTAAAATTTTCTTTTTTCTGAGATTAATTTTCGAGAGTAAAGTTTTTAAAGAAAAAAAGAAATATCATGAAAAATTCATGGTATTTCTAAAATTTAATTACAATTTAATATCTTACGAGCAACTATCGCACCCACCACTACCTTCGGAAAAAAGAAAAGTTTTTTCTCTTTTTTCTTTATTGGCATAGATTTCTAAGTCTTCCCATGGAAAACCTGCCCACTTTACAAGTTCTAAATCTGTTGGGTAGTTTTCAGTTGACATAATTTTACCGTCAACAACAACAATGGGCAAACAATCCGTTCCTTCTGTTTCAACGATCAAGTCTTTCACCACCTGACTTTTTAAAAAGGCTGGTCCATCCTCCATAATGTTATATCGAATCACTTCTATTTCTCGATCTCTTATGTCTTGAACAATGCGTTCCATTCGTTTTAACACTTCTTGTATTTCTGGACTACAAGTCCCTCCAACACATCCTTGGGGCTCATATATTTCAATTCTAGGCACTTTTATCTTCCTCCTTTTCTTTGTGAAACAGTTTAACACAAGCCATCACTAATTTAAATGCTTTTTCTTGTTTAGATTAACCCAATATATTTTAAATAGGCACTTATAATTTCATTTCCGTAAACCAAAGCTGTGAAAATCCCCAAACAAAGACAAGGGGCAAATGCCATATGTTTTTGTTTTTTATCTTTTGAGTGCTTCAACAAAATAACTCCACCGGTTATACCACCAAGAATAATTCCAATAAATGTTCCTAGTACAATTCCCTTAATCCCTAAAATAGCTCCCATTACTGCCACTAACTTAATATCTCCCCCTCCAAAAGATTGGGGAATCCACTGTGTCATTAGAAACATTGGGGTGCTCACAATTAAGAAGCCACCCCAACGCGATAACAAGCTCACCTCTGGAAAAAGTATCAAGCTTGGAGCAATGAGGAACATCAGCCCGACAATTAAGCCATTGGGGATGGTCAGTGTGTCATAATCTATGATTGCAATACAAAGAAGGATTCCTCCAATTAAAAAAAGGAATAGTCCTTGAAGGCTAAATCCATAAATGCTGAATAAAAACACTCCCAAAAAACCTGTCATAACCTCAATTAATGGATATCGCCAGGGAATCTTCCCTTGACAGCTTGAACATTTACCTTCTAAAGCAAAAAAGCTGACCAATGGGATATTATGATACCAATGGATCACTGATAAACATCTTGGACAAAAAGATCGACCAATCAGAAATGAGATTTTTAATGGCATTCTATAAATGAGGACATTCAAAAAACTGCCTATGGTTAGAGCAAAAATAAAAACGACCCCGCCATAAATCATATGAAACTCTGACATCATTATCATTTTTTCTCCCTTAGGATGTTTTTTATTTTCTTAATACGATTTCCTATTTGTTAAGCCTAAAAATACTGACGAAAAGTCTCTCGATCATTTGACCATTTAAGCCCTTCTTCGTAAGCAATTTTTCTTTCTTTCACCAGTTGGGTAAGATGTCCGTTTAAAGTGATCATCCCTTCTTTTGCACTTGTCTGCATCAGAGTTTCAAGTAGATGTGTTTTACCTTCTCTAATAAGATTTAGCACCCCTTCCGTTCCAATTAAAATCTCTAGTCCCAAGATTCTTCCTTCCTTTGTTTGGGAAGGAATCAATTGCTGGGAAATAATCCCTTTAAGAACCCCAGCTAACTGCGTTCTAATTTGTTGTTGGGAGCCCATTGGAAATCCATCAAGAATTCGATCAATGGTTTTTGCTGCACCAGTCGTGTGAAGGGTTGATAGCACTAAATGACCTGTTTCCGCAGCAGTAAGAGCTGCGGACATCGTTTCATAATCCCGCATTTCCCCAACTAAAATGACATCAGGATCTTCTCTTAATGAAGAACGTAACGCCTCTTTAAATGAAACGACATCTGTCCCTACTTCCCGTTGATGAACCATGCTTTTTTTATGCTGATATTGATATTCAATAGGGTCTTCAATGGTTAAAATATGTTTTGCTTTATGGGTGTTGATATGGTCAACCATCGCTGCTAAGGTGGTTGTTTTGCCACTTCCTGTTGGTCCAGTAACTAGTATTAGTCCTTGGGATTCATTGGACAAACTCTGGATTACTCTTGGCAATTTCAACCCTTCCAAACTGGGAATGGTTTCGTTTAAAAGACGAATGGCGGCTGTATAACACCCCTGTTGTTTGTAAACATTTACCCGTTGTCGAAATCCATCTGGACTAATGTAGGTAAAGTCCAAATCATTTCCTTGGATTAATTCCGCTTTCTTTTCCTCATTAAGAAGGCTGAAAATATTATTTTCAGCCATGAGGGGGTGCTTTGCATATACACTTTTGATAAGCTCTCCATTTTTACGAAACATAGGAGGGCCGTCTTTAGTTAAATGAATATCCGAACACCCCTGTTTTCTTCCTTCTTTAACCAGCTCAGCAATCTCTGGAAAGGAATTATTTTGATCATTCATCTTATATATCTTTTAGATTAATGAGTTCAATTTCTTCCATATTACGATTTGATTTTAGACAGTTTAGTAATGCCTGTGCTGTATCTAAAGATGTTAATAAACTAATGGAAGCTTCCACAGATTTACGACGCATCCGAACACTATCAGCCTGGGGCATTCTGCCTTTAGCCGAGGTTGAAATCACATAATTGATTTCACCACTTTCTAAAAGATTTCCAATGTTTGGCTGACGTTCTGACATTCGTCTGACCACTTTTGTTGGAATTCCCTCTTCATTAAGAACAAGGGCTGTTCCAACGGTTCCAAAAATCTTAAAGCCCATGGCATGGAATTGTCTCGCAATTTCTACAATCCCTTCCTTATCTCGGTCACGTACGGTAAAAAGCACCCCACCTTGACGTTCCATTTTGTTTCCAGCCCCAACTAATCCTTTATAAAGGGCATCTTCAAAAGTTTTAGCGAGTCCTAGGACTTCACCCGTCGATTTCATTTCAGGTCCTAAATGTGTATCCACATCTTGAAGTTTTGCAAAACTAAATACGGGTACTTTAACCGCAACATAATTGCTTTCTGGATATAAACCTGGAGCATAGCCTAGGGATGTTAGTTTTTCTCCTAACATCATTTTTGTTGCTAAATTAACCATCGGAATATCCGTTACTTTTGAAATATAAGGAACAGTTCTTGAAGATCTTGGGTTCACTTCAATTACATAAACTTTTCCTTTGAAAATAACATATTGAATATTGACCAAACCCACAATGTCTAAGGCTTTTACTAATCTTCCC
Organism: Eubacteriaceae bacterium; assembly: GCA_051649025.1. GTDB lineage: Bacteria > Bacillota > Clostridia > Eubacteriales > Eubacteriaceae > Acetobacterium. The sequence goes on along the minus strand of JBOFGH010000003.1, from coordinate 117,331 downwards.
GTATAATCTACAATGGTATCTTTTATTTCTTGGGAAACTGTTTGTGGTGGATAAACGGAAATCGAATCCCCAGAATGAACTCCAGCTCGTTCAATGTGTTCCATAATCCCTGGTATTAAGTAAGTTTCACCATCGCAAATGGCATCAACTTCCACCTCTTTACCCATTAAATATTTATCAATTAAAACTGGATTCTCAAGTTCATTGGTGGTGATGATGTTCATATATTCTTCAACATCTTCCATTTCGTAGGCAATAATCATGTTTTGTCCACCTAAAACATAAGACGGACGGAGAAGAACAGGAAATCCGAGTTTTTGGGCAACTTCCTTTGCTTCCTCTGTGGTAAAGACGGTTTCCCCTTCTGGCCGTGGGATTCCACAACTTTCTAAAAGCTGATCAAAGACTTCTCGATCTTCAGCTGCATCTATGTTTTTGGGTGTAGTTCCCAAAACTGGAACACCCATCTCTTCTAAATACCGGGTTAACTTAATAGCCGTTTGCCCACCAAATTGCACAATCGCACCCACTGGTTTTTCCGTTTCAACAACCGATCTTACATCTTCTTTGGTTAATGGCTCAAAATATAACCGGTCTGAGGTATCATAATCTGTCGATACTGTTTCTGGGTTGTTATTAATAAAGATGGCTTCGTAACCTTTTTCTCTTAATGCCCATGCACAATGCACCGAACAATAATCAAACTCAATTCCTTGGCCAATTCGAATCGGCCCAGAACCAAGAACCAAAATCCGTTCTTTATCACTTTTATTTTGTTCAATAAATAACGCCGCTTCGTTTTCTTTATCTCTGGTTGAATAGAAATATGGGGTTCGTGCCGCAAATTCTCCTGCACAGGTATCAACCATTTTATAGGAAGCATAGGATTTTTCTTCTTCAACAATTTTTTCCCCTGAGAGTTCTTCAATGGTTTTATCTAAGAATCCAATTTCACGAGCTACTCGAACACGTTCTTCGGTTAATCCCAAGGTACTCAAGTCTTTTTCCATCACTGCTAGGTGACGCATTTTATCTAAAAACCATTTGTCAATTTTAGTAATATTAAAAATGCTATCTAAGTCCACTCCACGTTTAATAGCTTCGTAAATAACAAAGGCACGTTCATCATCCGAGTTTGCCAACATCCCCATAATTTCAGCGTCACTTGCTTCGACAAGCTTTTCAACCGACAAAGTTTCCATCCCTAATTCTACGGATCTTATTGCTTTCATCATAGCGTGCTCGAAGCTTGAGCCAATGGACATAATTTCTCCAGTCGCTTTCATCTGGGTTCCTAAGGTTCGTTTGGCATAAACAAATTTGTCAAAAGGCCACCTTGGGAATTTCACAACAATATAGTCAATGGAAGGTTCAAAACAAGCGGTGGTATTTCCAGTAACCTCATTTGTAATTTCATCCAATGAATATCCAATTGCAATTTGAGTTGCTACTTTTGCAATGGGATAGCCCGTGGCTTTTGATGCCAAAGCTGAGGATCGTGAGACCCTAGGGTTAACCTCAATCACTGCATAATTAAAGTTTTGTGGGTTTAATGCAAATTGGCAATTACATCCCCCTTCAACCCCAAGTGCTGAAATAATTTTTAAAGCGGATGTTCTCAGCATCTGAAATTCTTTATCACTTAAGGTTTGGCATGGAGCAACAACAATTGAATCCCCTGTATGAATCCCAACAGGGTCAAAATTTTCCATGCTACAAACGGTAATAACATTGCCTTTGGCATCTCGAATCACTTCAAATTCAATTTCTTTCCAACCAGCAATCCCTTTTTCAACCAAAATCTGACTGATTGGAGATAGCCTTAAGCCATTGGTACTAATATCTTCTAATTCTTTTTTATTATAGGCAATCCCGCCTCCTGTACCACCCATGGTAAAGGCAGGTCGAACAATCACAGGATATCCAATGGTTTCCGCAAAATTAACTGCGTCTTCAATGGTAACTACGACTTCCGAGGGTATACAAGGTTCCCCAATTTCTTTCATCATGTCTTTAAACGCTTGTCGATCTTCTGCTTTTTCAATGGTTTCTAGGTTTGCCCCTAAAAGTTTAACATTATGTTTAGCTAAAAAGCCTTCTTTTGCTAACTGCATTGATAATGTCAGTCCCGTTTGTCCACCAAGTGTTGAAAGAATACTGTCTGGTTTTTCTATTAAGATAATTCTACGAACTACCTCAAGGGTTAAAGGCTCAATATAAATTTTATCAGCCATGGACTTATCTGTCATAATGGTCGCAGGATTCGAATTAATTAACACCACCTCTAATCCCGCTTTTTTTAGTGTCTTACATGCTTGAGTTCCAGCATAGTCAAATTCTGCCGCCTGTCCAATAATAATTGGCCCAGATCCGATGACGAGTACTCGTTTTACATCATTTTTTAAAGGCATCCTTGTTGCCCCCTTTCCATAAGGTTCGTAAATTTCTCAAATAAATAGCCCGTATCATTTGGACCTGCACTTGCTTCAGGATGGAACTGCACTGTAAAAGCGTGTATATTTTTATACTCAATTCCTTCACAAGTTCCGTCGTTTAGGTTGTAGTGGGTTACTTTTCCAATGTCTTCAGAGATGCTCTCTGGAACCACTGCATAGCCATGGTTTTGACTTGTAATAAAGACTCGATCTCTATCAATATCTTTTACAGGCTGATTCATCCCTCTATGTCCATATTTCAACTTAAGGGTTTTTCCACCCATGGCTAAAGCTAACAGTTGATGTCCTAAACAGATTCCAAAAATTGGTTTTCCATAATCAATAAACTGCTTAATATTTTCAATAATCTGAACATTTTCCGCCGGATCTCCTGGGCCATTTGAAAGCATAATTCCGTCTGGATTTAAGGTTTTTATTTCATCAACCGTCGTATTTGCAGGCATTACTGTCACATTACAACCCAGTCTTAAAAGCATTCTCAAAATATTATGTTTATATCCATAGTCAATAAGGGCCACATGATTGGCTCTGTTTTCTTGACTGTAATACCAGCCTTTATTTTTTCGTGTCACTGATTGCACTGGATTTACCACTTTAAAGTTTTTAACTTCTTCCAGTAAACTTTCTTTAATAACAGTGATATCTTCTGTGGTAATTGCACCATTCATGGCTCCACGTTCTCTAATCACTCGGGTAATAGCTCTTGTATCAACATCCCAAATCCCAATTTTGTCTTGCTCTTTTAAAAAGTCATTAATGGTTTTTGTTGTTCGGAAATTCGAAGGTTCTTCACACCACTCTTTTGTGATATAGCCATTGATCCAGCTTTTTTCCGATTCCATATCGTCTCCGTTAATACCATAGTTCCCAATCAATGGGTATGTTTGAAGGACAATTTGTCCAAAATAGGAAGGGTCTGTTAAAACTTCCTGATATCCTGTCATCCCTGTTGTAAACACAATTTCCCCTATGGTTGTTCCTTCACACCCAAAGTTATACCCCTCAAAAATACTACCATCTTCTAGGATCAGCCAAGCACGTTTATCTCTTTTGTAATAAGACATGTTTCCCCTCCATTTTTTCTTTTATCTTTTAATCTCATCCGAGATTTTTTCTAACCATTGCTCATAGGTTCTAAAAAATACCTGACTGCAAGCAATCAGGTATTTATTTAGCCTCTTATAGAATCGCTAAATCTTCTCGATTAGGCCCAACGCCAACATAGGCAACTTTAGTTCCAACCAATTCTTCAATTTTATTTAAATATTTTTTTGCATTTTCAGGAAGCTCTTCGATTTTTCGTATTCCTGTTGTATCACTCATCCAACCTGGCAAAGTAATATAAACAGGGGTTACTTTTTCTAAATCTTGGGTATCTGGGAAACCTTTAATAAGCTTACCATCTAATTGGTAATCTACACAAATTTTTATCTCTGGTAAATTATCTAATTTATCAATTTTACAAACGGCTAATTCATCAAATCCATTAATCCCATGGGTATATTTTAATACGGGAATATCTAACCAACCTAACCGACGAGAACGACCTGTTCTTGCGCCAAATTCATCATCTGGTTTTTCACCACTCCCACGGAGTAAATTAATCGCGCCATCAAACTCTTCTGTCGGGAATGGACCATCTCCAACTGCACTGGAAAAGGCTTTTGCAACACCAATAACCTTATCTATTTTTTTAGCTGGAAATCCCCCACTAACTGCAGCATACGCAGCAATCGGATGTGAAGAGGTCACATAGGGAAAAATCCCAAGATCAATATCTTTCATTGCTCCCAATTGACCTTCAAATAGAATGTTTTTATTTGCATCAATCATCTCATGCAAATAAACCATAGGATCTACAATCATTTGTCGATATGTTTCTGCCCAATCTTTACATTTCAAAAAAAGACTTTCCACTGAATAAGGCTCTATCTGATAAGATGCCATTTGTGCATTAACAAAAGGCACAATTTCTTCTAACTTTTCTTTTGCAACATCAAGTTTTAATAAATCTTCAAAACGAAGACTTTTTCGCATTGCTTTGTAAGCATAAGCTTGTCCAATCCCACGTTTTGTTGTTCCGATGCCACCATCAGCTTCCATTAATTCATCTAATTTTTGGTGATACGGCATTAAAATATGTGCTTTACCTGAAATTTTCAATCTCTCTAAACTCACATTAGCCGCTTTAATCTGAACCATTTCTTCTTGGATAACATCAGGATTTACCACCATCCCTGTTCCAATGAGACATTCACAATTTTTATTAAATATTCCACAAGGAATTAAATGAAGTTTAAAAATACCAAACCCGTTGATCACAGTGTGTCCAGCATTATCCCCCCCTTGAAACCGTACAATTAAGTCGGATTTTTCAGCGAGATAATCCACCATTTTTCCTTTTCCTTCATCACCCCACTGGGCACCCACTAATACAGAAATTGACATGTATTCTCGTTCCTTCCCTATGCTCTTATCTCATTTTTATTGATTCATTGCCAAATTTAAATGTCATAGACTAAAGAATTCTATTTTTCTTAATTTTCCTTGAGTATTATAACATAAAGGCTCTAAAATTGATGCATAATTTTTCATTTTTTTAGAATGATATTGTTTACATATTTTTACCGCAATCACACTCTATTCTTTTTCATTTCTGAGATTTATCCTAAATAAGAACCCCTTTTTAAACGAAAGCTTTTGAGAAAGCCCCCCCCTTTTATTTTCTCTATGCTATAATATAAGTAGTGGTTAGTGAATATGCTTTATTTTAAGTCTTTTTAGAAACAAATAGACTCATAATAAAAGATTTATTTCTATTTCCACTGGAAGGTTGTGTTCAATATTATGAATATGAATAACAAAGCTTTAATTTATTGTGAAGGTTATTTTGGAAGTTCAGACGGGAAGACGGCCAATGGTTTAATACGCCATTCGAAAAAATATGATATTCGCTGTATTATCGACAGCACAAAAACAGGGTTTGATTCTGGAAATATTTTAGATGGTATTAGTAACGGCATCCCTATTTATCGGGATTTAGCAATGGCACTTAACTGCCTCGACGAAACCCCCAAGTATTTCATTTATGGAATCGCTCCAAACGAAGCATTTTTATCAACTCCTGAGCGTCGCATTTTACTAAAAGCAATGTCTCTAGGAATGAATATTGTCATTGGGCTACAGGAATTCATCTCCGAAGATTTGGAATTCATTGCTCAAGCCAAGGAGTTCAATGTTAAAATTTTTGACATTCGAAAACCCTTAGCAAAACGTTATCTCCATTTGTTTACTGGAGAAATCCTTAAAGTAAAAGTCCCTAAAATTGCGATTCTAGGAACCGATTGCGCCATTGGAAAACGAACCACCGCCATGCTGTTAGCAAAAGCATTGCGAAACAAAGGTCTAAAAGTCTCCTTTATCGGCACTGGACAAACTTCGATTATTCAAGGGGAACAATATGGTGTGGCATTGGATGCGATCCCTTCTGAATATATGGCAGGTGAATTCGAAAATGCCATTTTAGAAGCCTACCATCATGAAGACCCCGATGTCATCCTTTATGAAGGTCAAAGCTCTTTAAGTCATCAAGCTTTCATTAGTTCTTGTGCCATTATTCGAGGTGGAAAACCAAATGCCATCATTATGCAACATCCCCCTAAAAGAAAAGTCCGAGTTGATTTTCCGTATCTTCAAATGCCAACTCCACGAAGTGAAATTGATCTTCTTGAATGCTTTTCTAAATCTAAGGTTATTGCTATTACGATTAACCATGAGAACATGACAACGAACGAAATCAAGGAGACCATCGCTCATTACGAAATGAAATATCACCTCCCAACCACTGATGTTTTAACCACAGGATGTGATAAGTTAGTTCATTCAATTTTCGAGGGATTCCCTGAACTAAAGAAAAAATCTAAAAAAATACTAAACTAAAAATATAAATTCATTCTTCTCAAGATAGCGCATCTTTATCTCTTTTAGGTTTTTTTCCATGGCTACTTTCTCTTTTCATAATTTTTCAAAATTCTTTTCCCAATTTGTCCTGGAGTAAGACCCATATCCATTGCTTTTTTTTGAATATATCGATGCGCATCGGATTCATTCATATTAACGCGTTCCATTAAACAAAGTTTTCCACGAAACATCATTTGATTATCCTCAATTTTCTGTTGTAGTTTTTTGTTTTCTAGCTGAAGTTTTCTAAATTTCTTTTGCATTTGGAGGACAAATCTAAAACTCTGACGGAAGCTTTCTTTATCTATGGGTTTTTCTAGTAAAAAAATATTCGAATTCAGGACTTTTTCTTCAACTTCTTCTAAAACTTCCCTCTTAACCAATAGGAGGATTCCAAAATCTTCTTGTTCCACTAGATCAAGTGCTAATTCAATGCCTTGTTCGTCTTTTAAAGGGGCATCAATTAGGACTAAATCATATTGAATTTCTTGAATTCTTCGTCTCGCCTCACTTCCAGAAGCCACAGTATCCAAAAATTGTATGCCCAAGGAACGCAAGGTTTCTATAAACCTTTGGTTGCTATCGGATCTCTTTGAAATTAATAAAGCCCTCAAACTGGTTGCACCTCCTCCAAGAATCCATAATAAAGTTTCATTCTAATAGGATAAAAAATAATTCTCGATTTCCCAGGGATGCACCGTTTTTATGTAATGCTTCCATTCTTCAGTTTTTAGAGCAATATATTTACACGTTAATTCTTCCCCTAATACCCTGTGAATTAAATCATCTTTTTTCATTTCCCTAATTCCTTCATCCAAAGTCATTGGCAGCAAGTCAAATTTTTCATCCAAATCATATTCTTTGGATAGTTCCAATTGACGTTCAATCCCATCTAAACCTGCTGCTAAAACAAGGGCAAAAACAAGATAAGGGTTGCATGCTGAATCTGGGCTTCGTAATTCAATTCTTGCATAGGTCTCTTCTGCCGCTGGAATTCGAATAAGTGGAGCCCGATTACTAAATCCCCAACCAATGTTTTGAGGGGCCTCTTTCCCACCCATTAACCGTTTATAACTATTCACTAATGGATTTGCAATGGCTGTAATTCCTTTAATATGGGCTAATATCCCTGCGATGAATTGTTGTGCTTTTTCCGACAAATATCCATCTTGCCAGTTGAATATATTCTCACCTGACTCAATTAGAGAAATATTAATATGCATTCCACTTCCTGGCTCTTCCATCATTGGCTTTGGCAAAAATGAGGCGTGCAGTCCATTTCTTTGAGCAATGGTTTTTACAACGGTTTTGAATGTCATAATATTATCTGCGGAAATAAGTGCATTATCATATTTAAAATCAATTTCATGCTGCCCTTTTCCAGATTCGTGATGGGAACTTTCAATTTCAAAATTCATATCTTCTAGGGTTAAACATATCTCTCGTCGAGTATTTTCTCCTCGATCGTAGGGCGCTAAGTCAAAATATCCTGCACTGTCAATGGGCTCTGTTGTTGGTTCCCCATTTTCATCTAATTTAAACAAATAAAATTCACATTCAGCTCCAATATTAAATTCATACCCCAATGCAGCCACCTTTTCAATGGACTTTTTTAATATTTTTCGGCTATCCCCCATAAAGTCTTCGCCGTTTGGATATTTTATATCACACAAAATTCGTGCGACACGCCCCTGCTGGGGACGCCACGGCAAGATTTGGATTGTACTCATGTCTGGAAACAACACAAGGTCCGAATTCTTTTCATCTAAAAATCCGATCACTGACGATGCATCAAAAAGAATTCCACTGGTTAATGCTCTCTCAATCTGATGTGATGAAATTGCAATGTTACGACTTTGCCCAAACAAATCGCAAAATTGTAGTCGAATAAATTTCACATCATTTTCTTCCATGTAATTAAGGGCATCCATAATTTGATTATCCAAACTCATTTTTTCTCCTTATTCATTTGAAGTATACAAATCGTGATAGGGATTCATATCTCCAGGGCTTAATTTGTAAAAGGGTTTATTTAAAATCGCTTCTTTATCTATCTTAAAGTATTTTCCATAATTTTCAATTAAATCCATTATTTCATTGAGTTCTTTTTCTGAGCATTCCTCAGCTAACACCTGTGGTGGCAAGTATTTGGGTGGGGTATCACTACGAATATACATCTGTCCACCATGCATTCCAGTTCCACAATAGCTCCCTGTCGGAAATTCTCCCTTTGTTTTTAATCCAAGAACCACAATGGTTCCTCCCGCTTGATATTCCCCTAAAAAAGACCCTACTTCTCCTCCAATAACAATGACTGGTACTTGGTCTTCATAAGATTTCATATGAATCCCGACACGATAACCCCCATTTCCTTTTACATAAATGGCACCTCCACGCATTGCATAACCAAGGGTATCTCCACAGTTCCCATGAATAATTATTTCTCCATCATTCATGGTATCGCCCACCGCATCTTGGACGTTTCCATAAACCCTTATCTTGCATTGACTTAAGTAGGCTCCTAGGGCATTCCCAGGCGTTCCATGAATAACAATCTCCTTTCCTTTAACGCCAGTGCCGATATAGCGTTGTCCAACAACCTCATTTACAATCACTTCGTTTGTCTCTGTCTCTTTGATCCTTTGATTTAACTCACTAAAATGCAACCTCTTACCATTTATTGTCATTGATATCACTCCTAAACATCATTCTCATTTACTTATTCACCCACATGGCTAATCCCAAAGATTTCAAGTTCTTTTTCCGACATCCCAATCCCTCGAAGCATCAAGCGATTTCCTTTTAGGGTTTCAATGGAGTTTATTCCCATGCCACCCATCATCTCTTTTATTTCATGATTCCAAGCATTCACCAAATTAATCAATCGTTTTGTTCCTATTTCTGGATCTAATCGCTTGACTAAATCTTCCTGTTGGGTTGCAATGCCCCAGTTGCATTTTCCACTCTGGCAGTTTCGACATAAATGGCATCCCAAAGCAAGCAGTGCCGAGGTTCCAAGATAAACAGCATCTGCCCCGAGTGCAATTGCTTTTACAATATCGGCACTATTTCGGATACTTCCACCAACGACAATGGAGATTTCATTTCTTATTTTTTCATCACGGAGACGTTGATCAACCGCCGCTAAAGCGACTTCGATGGGAATTCCAACATTATCCCGAATCCGTGTTGGAGCCGCCCCTGTTCCTCCTCTAAAACCGTCAATGGCAATGATATCTGCTCCAGAACGTGCAATCCCAGATGCGATTGCAGCAACATTATGAACTGCCGCAATTTTTACGATCACTGGTTTGCTATAATTCGTCACCTCTTTTAGGGAAAAAATGAGTTGTCTTAAGTCTTCAATGGAATAGATATCATGATGTGGTGCTGGCGAAATCGCATCGGTTCCTATGGGAATCATTCTTGTTTTTGAGACTTTTTCTAAAATTTTCTTTCCAGGAAGATGTCCACCAATTCCTGGTTTTGCTCCTTGTCCCATTTTTATTTCAATGCCAACCCCAGCCTCTAAATAATCTTTATGAACCCCAAAACGACCTGAGGCCACTTGAACAATGGTGTGTTCTCCATACTTATACAGCGCTTTGTTTAGACCCCCTTCTCCTGTGTTATAGCATGTTCCTAAAACAGTTGCTGCTCTTGCCAAAGATTTATGTGCATTTTCACTAATTGAACCATAAGACATTGCCGAAAACATTATGGGGACTTCCAATTCTATCTGTGGCGGAAGTTTTGACAACAGGTTCCCCTGACTATCAAAATCTAAATGATTCAGTTTTTTCCCTAAAAAAACCTTTGTCTCCATCGGTTCCCGGAGAGGATCAATCGGGGGATTTGTTACTTGGCTCGCATTAATTAATAGTTTGTCCCAATAACTCGGGTAGTCTTTTGGATTTCCCATACTGGATAGCAAAACACCACCAGTTTCTGCTTGTAAAAAAATTTCCTCCATAGCAGATTGTTTCCAATTCTGATTTTCTCTAAATTGATTATCCGTTTTACGAATTTTTAAGGCTCTGGTTGGACATGTACAAACACAACGTTGGCAGTTAACGCAGTTTCCTTCATCCACTTCAAAAGCATCGGCTTTAAGGTCGTATTCATGCACCTTATTTCCACACTCTCTCTCGCAAATTCGACACTTTATACACCTTCGATCATTTCTAACAATTTCATATTTGGGATATTTATAATTAATTAACATTTCTCTCTCCTACTTAAATTAAAGCACTTCCAGCTTATTTTTCTATCCGAATAATAATGGGTTCTCCACCTTTGGGTGCTCTAATATTTTCTACTTTTGGACAAACTCCACGAATAGCACATTCTTCACTTGCTAAATAGACAACATTATTTTTTTCTCCAATCACCATAGAACGTAATTTAAGACGATCATTTAAAGCCATTAATCCCCCATCAAATCCTAGAATAATGGAAAAAGGACCTGTGATTAAAAGACTAGCAAAGGTATTTCTAAAAAGCTTCATTCTTTTCTTTTCGATTTCTGGCATCTTGTCAATCTCTTCCCAAAAAGGAGCTGCAATAATTTTTGCAATATCCTCAAATGAAAGCCCTTGTTTTCGGTTTAGATAATCAACAATATAGGTAATTACTTCGGTATCTGTTAATAAACTGCATTTATAATCAAACATTTCGATAAAACGTCGATTCGCATCATAGGACGAGATTTCCCCATTATGAACAATTGAATAATCGAGTAGCGCAAAGGGATGGGCACCTCCCCACCACCCTGGTGTATTCGTTGGGTACCGTCCATGAGCTGTCCAAGAATAGGCATCATAATCTTCTAAACGATAGAATTCACCCACATCCTCAGGAAATCCAACTGCTTTAAATACGCCCATGTTTTTGCCACTGGAAAAAATATAGGCCCCATCAATATAAGTATTAATATGAAAAACCGTTTCGACAATAAACTTTTTTTCATCAATTTCGTCCTGTTCTTCTTGTAGCTTTGTGAAAATTGGATTTACAAAGTATCGCCATATCAAGGGTTCATTTTTAATTCTTACCTGTTTTCTCACTGGTATTCTACTAAGATTTACCACATCAAAATAACGATCAAGGTATCGTTCTGTTTCTTCTCTCGCTTTCATATCCTCATAAAAAACATGAAAAGCGTATAAATCTGCATATTCTGGATAAATTCCATAACCTGCAAATCCTCCACCGAGTCCATTAGAGCGATCATGCATATAAGAAATTGAATCAACGATTTTACTTCCATTAATCGATGATTTTCCAGTTTTGTCAATCATTCCTGAAATAGCGCAACCTGACGGTATTCTTATTTCCCCTTCTTTTTTTAACATCTCAACCTCCTAAAAATACTCAAAAAAAGAACAACGAAATCCATCCAAACCTTAATTCAGTTTGAGATGAACGCCATTGTTCCATAAAAATAAAATGCTTTATTAATTTTTTTCTTGTATACAATATACTTTTTTAATTAAACCATACTTTAAGCAAAGTTTCAATTATTTTTTTACTCTGCTCCAAGGCATTTCTTATTGAGGTTCTGTTTCTTGCATTTGAGAAAGGATGACCTGTCTTAAAAATTCCATGGAGCCAGTAAACTCTTCGAGGGTCAAACCTGGTAATCTTTCTGCAATTAGTTCATAACCCGCCTCAAAAGTCTCCGACGTATTAAGTGCTATCATTAAATCTGAATCTCCTAAGAGCAAATCTAACACTTCGACATGTCGCTCTGGATTCATGCCTTCAACTTTAATCTCCATTGATGTTCCTCCTAATAATTTTCTTTTTATTATAACCTCAACTCTAACAAAACAACCACAAAAATTTCTTAAATCTTGAGTTTATCTTTATTTTTTTGATAACCTTTACATTATTTTTGCAAAAAAAACCCTTTACACAGGGCTTTTGATGCTCTATAATGATCTCAACTTGATTTTTGTGGCACTTGTCACACTTTTTCGAACAGCAAAGGTGCTTTAGAAGTTTTTTAAACTTTTAATAAGCACCTTTTTGTTTTATATAAGAAAGTACCATGTAAAAATTCACCTAAACACAAGGAGGTTACTACAATGTCTCAATTTGTAAATTCAAAGGATGGCGTTTCTGAAATTTTTGGCTCTAAAGTTTTTAATGCCAGTGTTATGAGAAAGCGTCTACCCAAAGCGGTCTATGGTTCACTATTAAAAACCATGCAAGAGGGGCTTCCTCTTGAGGAAAATGTTGCTGACGTCATTGCCCAAGCCATGATGGATTGGGCAATGGAACAAGGGGCGACGCACTTTACTCATTGGTTTCAACCAATGACTGGCATCACTGCTGAAAAACACGATTCATTTATCAATCCAACCGAAGAAGGAAAAGTAATCATGTCTTTTTCTGGAAAAGAGCTCATTAAGGGGGAACCCGATGCTTCTTCTTTTCCATCTGGTGGATTACGAGCCACCTTTGAAGCCAGAGGCTACACCGCCTGGGATCCAACTTCTTATGCTTTCATTAAAGGTTCAACTCTCTGTATTCCTACAATCTTTTGTTCTTATTCTGGAGAAATCCTCGATAAAAAAGCACCTCTCCTACGCTCAATGGAAACCCTTAATACCGAAGCTCTAAGAATATTAAATCTTTTTGGTAAAAACAATGTAAAAAAAGTAACTACCACCATTGGTGCTGAACAGGAATATTTTTTAATTGAAAGAGACATGTTTAAACAACGAAAAGATCTTATTCTCACAGGTCGAACTCTATTTGGCGGAAAACCTCCAAAAGGTCAAGAGTTAGAAGATCACTATTTTGGAAGTATTCGTGGTCGTGTTCATGCTTATATGAAAGACCTCGACCGTGAACTTTGGGAATTAGGTATTGCCTCCAAAACACGTCACAATGAGGTTGCGCCTTCCCAACATGAGTTAGCTCCAATCTTTACCACCACCAATATTGCAACAGATAACAATCAATTGATTATGGAGTTTATGAAACGCGTTGCCTATCGTCACAACCTTGCTTGTCTTTTACACGAAAAACCTTTTGCTGGTGTTAATGGTTCAGGAAAACACAACAACTGGTCTATGTCTACTGATACTGGTGAAAATCTTTTGGAACCAGGAAAAAATCCAGTCGAAAATAAGCAATTCCTTTTATTCCTTTGCGCTACTATCGAAGCCGTTAACAAATACAGCGAGATGCTTCGCATCTCTGTAGCAACTGCTGGAAACGACCATCGCTTAGGTGCTAATGAGGCTCCACCAGCTATTATGTCTGTTTTTCTTGGCGAACAACTTACTGCCGCTTTAAAATCAATTGAAACTGGAAAGCCTGTTTCGAAGGCAAAGGATTTAGTCCTTGAGATGGGAATTGACACCATGCCAAAACTAATAATCGATGCCACCGATCGAAATCGCACTAGCCCCTTCGCCTTTACTGGAAACAAATTTGAATTTAGAATGCTTGGTTCAAGCCAATCTATTTCTGGTCCAAACATTACTTTAAATACCATTGTTGCCGAAATACTTGGCCAATATGCAGATGTATTAGAAAAAGCTGAGGACTTTGAATCCGCTCTTGATGCATTGTTACAAAAATCAGTAAAAGAAAATAAACGAATTGTCTTTAATGGCAACAATTATTCAGAAGACTGGGTTAAAGAAGCAGAAAGACGTGGACTTCCTAATTTAAAAACCACCCCAGAAGCTTTGAAACACTTTATTTCAGAAAAGAATGTAGCTCTTTACGAAAAGCACAAAATTTTTACGGCTGCTGAAATCGCCTCCCGTTATGAAATCCATTTGGAAGAATACATTAAAACCATTAACATTGAAGCCTTAACCATGTTAGACCTTGCTAAAAGACAGATTCTTCCTGGAGTTCTCTCCTATTCAAAAGAGCTGAGCGAATCTCTGTTAGCTAAAAAAGCCTGTGCCTTAGACCTCGATCTTTCAGCTGAATCAGAATTAATTACAGAGATTTCTAAAAACTCTGGTGCACTAATTAAATCCATCCAACAGTTAGAAGAAGCTTTAGAAAAAGTAGGAAGTTTTGAAACCCCTCAAGAAGAAGCTGACTATTACTGCGATGCCATCATTTCCAATATGAACACCCTCAGAACCTATGCTGATGCCTTAGAATCAGTTGTTGGCGAAAAATATTGGCCATTTCCAATCTATGAAGACATCCTTTTTTACGTCTAGAATTTTAGGGGTGGAGGGAACTCTCCCTCTCTCCTAAAAAATAATTTACAAAGGAGAATCCTATGATGAAAAAGCTGGAGATTGTAATCAAGCCTGAGAAACTTGAAGATTTAAAAGAAATCTTAACGTCCTGTGATGTTCAGGGGATGATGTTAACCAATGTTATGGGTTATGGAAATCAAAAGGGATTTAAAAAATCCTATCGAGGTACTGCCTATACCGTTAATTTTCTACCTAAAATAAAAATCGAAACCGTTACAGATTCCGAAACCGCCGAGATAATTATCAAACGGATTAAAGAAAACCTTTCTGACGAAGATATTGGGGGTGGAAAAATATTCCTCTATGACGTTTCGGATGTTATTCGGATTAGAACCGGAGAACATGGCCATGATGCCCTTTAAAATTAAATATGGTGACACACCATTGTCAATGGAGACACGTTTTAATGAAAAACATTAATACTTGTCTCTTTTTTATTTCTCTTTTAGAAAGGAATTTATTATGGAATTATTTGAAACAACCCAATTAATGGACATTGTTTGGGTTGTTATGGGAGCTGTCCTTGTCTTTTTTATGCAACCTGGTTTTGCAATGGTTGAAACTGGTTTTACCCGTGCTAAAAACGCAGGCAATATTATTATGAAAAACTTTGTCGACTTTATGGTCGGATCATTAATTTTTTTCTTTATCGGGTTTGGCCTTATGTTTGGCAATGATTATTTAGGGTTCATTGGAATTGAGGGTTTCTTTAGCCCTCAAACACTCACTCACATCACTGCTTTTAAATCCCTAACTCCAGAATTATTTATCTTTTTTCAAACCGTTTTTTGTGCCACCGCTGCTACCATTGTTTCTGGTGCTGTGGCAGGTCGAACAAAATTCACGGTTTATTGCATTATTTCATGTGTTATTAGTCTTATTATCTATCCTGTTGTTGGTCACTGGATTTGGGGAGGTGGCTTTCTCCAAAACCTGGGCTTTATTGACTTTGCTGGTTCTACTGTTGTTCACTCTGTTGGAGGATGGCTTGCTCTTGTTGGCGCCATTTTCGTTGGGCCTCGTATCGGGAAATATAATCGTGATGGGAGTGCCAACGCAATTCCAGGACATAGTTTAACCCTAGGTGCCTTAGGTGTTTTTATTCTGTGGTTTGCTTGGTTCGGCTTTAATTGTGGTAGTACTCTTGGGGTTAGTTTAGAAATCGGACATATTGCTATGACCACTAATTTAGCTGCTGCGATTAGCGGACTTACCGTTATGGTTTCAACCTGGTTACGTTATGGAAAACCCGATATATCAATGACTTTAAATGGTATTCTTGGTGGACTTGTGGCCATCACTGCGGGTTGTCAAGTCGTTACACTGTATGGCGCCCTTTTTATCGGCATTATTGCAGGATTCATTATTGCCTTTGGCATTCCATTCATTGATCAAACCCTTCACATTGATGATCCTGTTGGTGCCATTGGCGTTCATTGTATGAACGGGGTTGTCGGGACTTTACTTGTTGGCCTTTTTGCCAATTATCTTCCTGGCACCAAAGAAGAAATCCTCGGTTTTTTCTACGGAGGGGGACCAGAGCTTTTATTTATTCAAAGTATTGGTGTTCTTGCTGTTGCAGCCTGGACAATTTCCACTGGTTGTATTCTTTTCTTTATTCTAAAAAAAACAATGGGCCTCCGTGTTGATAAAATTGTAGAAATTGAAGGACTTGATGTCCATGAACATGGCATAGAAGCCTATTCTGATTTCGTAAACCGTCTCAATTAATTGATTCTAATATTCTAATTACCTTCATCTTTTTTCATCCCATAAATTTCATTAAAACATCCTGTGCAGAAGGGGAGGCTTGATTTCGAACAAGCCTTGACTAACCCTTCAATGCTAATATAACCTAAACTATCGGCGCCAATGATTTTACTAATTTCTGGAACTGTCATTTTATTTGCTATCAAATTTTCTTTCGAATCAATGTCTGTTCCATAATAGCAAGGATATCGAAATGGAGGGGATGAAATTCTAAGATGAACTTCCTTTGCACCTGCATTTCTTAAGGCCTTAATAATCCTGCCACTGGTGGTTCCCCTTACAATCGAATCATCAACTAAAACAACCCGCTTTCCCTCAACATTTGATCGAAGAGGATTCATTTTAAGTCGTACTGCGCTCTCACGTTCTGCTTGTTCAGGAAAAATAAAGCTCCGACCAATATAACGATTTTTAAAGAAGCCTGAAGTTAATGGAATGCCACTGGCTTTTGAATAACCAAGCGCTGCCTCTAAACCACTATCTGGAACGCCACAAACCACATCTGCCTCAACGGGATGTTCCCAGGCCAATGCTTTTCCCATATTAATTCGAGCTTCGTCAACATTAAGCCCATCAATGATTGAATCTGGTCGTGCAAAATAAACATACTCAAAAATACAACTTCCCTTTTCTTTGGAAAAAAGCACTTTTCTAGATTCAATCATTTTTCCATTTTCGATTACCACCACTTCCCCTGGAGTCACATCACGAACAAAATTAAAACCACAACTCTCTAACGCACAGCTTTCCGATGCAACAGCAAGTCCGTTTTCATTTTCTCCAATGCAAAGAGGTCTAAAACCATGGGGATCTCTTACCACAATTAATTTCTGGTCACTGCTGAGAAGTATCAATGAAAAAGATCCTTCTAACTGTTTGGTTGCATTAATAACCCCTTCTAAAACATCATTTTTCTGTAAAATCTCATAGGCAATTAAAGATGAGATCACTTCCGAATCACTTGTTGCTTCAAAATCTAAACCACATTTTTCCAAAAAATTTCTTATTGTTTTTGAATTGGTGATATTCCCATTGTGTGCCGTTGCAATCCGACCAGTTAAATACTCCGTGATAAATGGCTGCACATTTTCCATTAAATTATCCCCTGTGGTTGAATACCTTGTATGTCCAATAGCTATTTTTGTTCCTAACAAGCTTTTTAATATTTTCTTAGTAAAGACCTCACTGACAAGCCCACGGTTTTTATGAACACTGATGGTGTTCCCTTTTAACGTCGCAATTCCAGCCCCTTCTTGTCCACGATGTTGAAGTGCCAATAAACCATTATAAACCATTCCAGAGGCATTTTCTTTGTGAATACACACACCAAAAACAGCACATTCTTCATTCAGTTTTTCGATCATTTGTGTTTCCTTCCTTAACTCAATAAAAAAAAGGCCTTCACTTCCACCCTTTTAAAAAGAGGAAGTGAACACCTTTGTTCACACAAAATATAACTCAAAATCAATGCTTTGTCAATGTTAGCTTTGTAATTTAGACACCCTTAATTAATTAGGTAATGTCTTATCTTAACGTCATCCCAACTTTTATAATCCTAAACATTCTTTCAACCGCATCACTAAAAAGCTCTTCGGCATTCATTAATGCTGTTTCCAAAGACATTGGACCATTTGAGGTTACCATAATACCATCGATTCCACACTGGTAAACTTTTTCTGCCTCCTCGCCCATTCCACCTGCAATCGCAATAATAGGAATACAATGTGCCATTCCAAATTTCCCTATTCCATCGAGGACTTTTCCACAAGCAGATTGCCCATCTACCCGACCTTCCCCAGTAATAATCAAATCAACCCCTTTTAGGAGCTCATTAAAATCAACTAAATCAAGGACTGTTTCAATTCCTGACTGTAGCTTTCCTTTTAAAAAAGCGTAAAGAGCCCCACCTAATCCCCCTGCAGCCCCTGCGCCCGAAAGCCTGTCAACATCGACCCCAGTCGCTTGTTTTATTTTTTTCCCAAGGTGTTTCATTCCCTTATCTAAAAACTCAATTTGCTCTTCTGTTCCACCTTTTTGTTTTCCATAAACAAACGAAGCACCGTTTTTTCCTGTAAAAGAATTATTGACATCACACATCACCACTATTTCTGCTCCCAAAATACCGTGATGTAAACCGGAAAGGTCAATTTCTTCAATCTCAAGTAATGTTCCGCCCACAGGGACAAATGCTTCTCCATTTTTATTTATGAATTGAATACCCAATGCTGCCATCGCACCGCAACCACCATCATTTGTTGCGCTTCCACCTATGGCGATCGTTATTTTTTTATAGCCAGCATCGAGTGCATCTTTTATCAGCTCACCCGTTCCATAAGAGGTTGTAATCAGAGGATTCCCTTCTTTAAAAGGGATCAAGGTTAGTCCAGAAGCTTCTGCCATTTCTATCAATACTTGTTCATTGTTAATAATTCCATAGGAAGCTACAATTGTAGTAAATAATGGATTCTTCACTGCTATTTGCTTTTTAACCCCTGATGTACTTTGTAAAACTGCTGCAATGGTTCCTTCTCCACCGTCGGCAATTGGAACACCCATCACTTCACTCTCTGGAAAGATCTTTATTGCTTTTTTTCGGGTGATTTCAATTATTTCATTTGAGGTCAATGTTCCTTTAAAAGAATCTGGCGCCACTAATATTTTCATTTTACTTTCCCCTTAAAAATAGTTTACTAAACAAGATTTGCTGCTCCAAGCATTCCAGCCATTTCACCAAGACTTGCAATTCTAACTTCAGGAATTCTACCATTTGTATTACCAAACGCTTTTTGACTTAAGCTTTTTTTAATTGCATTAAGTAAATAATCCCCTTCTTTAGAAAGAGGTCCCCCTAAAAGAATTAATTCTGGTCGAAAGACATTTACGATATTGATTATTCCTTCTGTTAAATATTTCGTATAGTTTTCAATCATCTTTTGACTTGTATTATCCCCTTTTTTAGCGCCTTCAAACACATCTGACGGCGTTATTTTATCGACATCCCCTTTGCACATCTCCCACAATAAACATTTTGAATCAATTTTCATGGCTTTTTTTGTGTCACGAAGCAAGGCTGGAATCGAAACATAGGCTTCTAAACAACCTCTTCTTCCACAGGAACACATTTCTCCGTCCATTTCGATGAGGGTATGACCAATTTCATTCCCACCAATAAGTCCACCTTCAAAAAGCTTTCCATCAATAACAACCCCTCCTCCAACACCATTCCCCAGCGTTAGGAGAACCACATGATTGCTATCTCTACCCGATCCTCTTACTAATTCTCCAAGAGCCCCACAATTCGCATTATTATTAAGATAGATCGGTACAGGTAAATATTTATGAAATGCTTCAACCAGAGGAACCTTCTCCCATTTAATATTGTTGGAATAAACAATGGTTCCGTTTTTCCCATCAATGGTCCCTGGTGCACCAATGCCTATCCCGATACAAGAGTCCAAAAGAATCTGATGATCTTCTAGTAATTCGATCACTTTTTCTGCAACTTCTTTCGTCACTTGTTGATAGCCCTTTTCTGGATTCATGGGAATTTTTGTCTGTGCAATAAAATTCTGATTCCAATCAATCAAACCAATTTTTATTTCCAAACTGCTCATGTCAATTCCTATTCGCACTGGTGATATTTTGCTGTCAATTGATGTGATTAGAGCTTCGCAAGCTCCTACAATTTCATAATCCCCGCTTCTCGCTGGAAGAAAAAAGCTGTCCCCTTTTTGGAAATCTAAAGCCTCATTTCCACAAATGATTTTTCCTTGTCCTTCCAAAACTAAGAGGCTAACAAAAGAATCATCTCCAATGTATCCACCCATTTTTTTCATCATCGAGCCATCTAAATTCAGTTTATCCACTGTAAAGTAATCACAACTAGCAATGTGTGGGTTGCAAGACTTGCTTTTAATTATGGGAACACGATTTGTCACTGCAATTGCTTTTTCAATGTGTAAATCCCGCTGTTTTCCATCTTTTCCAACTCTTCCATAGTCGTAAACACGGTAGGTAACATTGGAATTTTGTTGTATTTCTGCAATGACAATATCCTTTCCAATGGCATGAATTGTTCCTGCCTCAATAAAAAGGACATCCCCTTTTTGTACCGGCACTGCATTAAGAACCTCTAGCAAGGTGTTATTTTCAATTCTTTCAATAAACTCATCTTTATCAATTTCTTTCGAAAAACCATAGTAAAGAAAGGCCCCCTCCTTACAATCTGCCACATACCACATTTCTGTTTTCCCGTATTGTCCTTCGTTTTTTAGGGCATAGCGATTACTCGGATGGACTTGAATGGAAAGATTATCCTTTGCATCAATAAATTTTATTAAGATCGGAAACTCTTGAAATCGTCGGCAATTTGTCCCAAGAACTTCTTTACCAACTTTTTTGATATACTCACTCAAGGTTTTTCCTTGATATTTTCCATTTTCAATCACCGAAGGACCTTCAGGATGACAGGAAAGCTCCCAGGTTTCTGCTAAAATATCACCACTATATTGTTTATTATACTTCTTTACCAGTTTTTCGCCACCCCAAAGATAGTCTTTAAAACTTGGTCTTAACTTTAAAATTGCCATCCTAAATTCCCTTCTAGCAAAGTTTGTTTAATCATTCATCAAATTTCTAATTACTGGCAAAAAATAACTCTTTGCTACTCCTGGTTTCATCGTGATTTCACGGGGGTTTTCGACACTAATTTTCTTTGTTTCATCCAGTTTTACTTCTTTTAACTCTAACTCATCATTAAACTGAAAATCAACCTGAATATCTTTTGTCGTTCCATTGTATCCACGAATAATCAGTCCATTTTCTCCCTCAGCTTTTTTAACAGTGCTAAGAATCATCTTTTCATTTCCTTCTGTCAAAAGACTGTAGTGATAAGGGGTATTAAACTCTACATCATTTAGCTTCATTCCATTGTAGGGCATTTTGTTGTATGTTACCATTGGTGTTGTATACTCTTTTGCATATTTTCCTAAATTTTTTGTCGAGCGGATAATTGCAAAATCATAGGTATGGACTCCCAGCATTTGAGAATCTGGAGTCGGCATTTTAATCCCTGAAGGCCTTCCTGGTCGTCTTAACAAACCATCTTTGCCTAAATAACCTGTGCCCCTAAAAATTGTGATCGCCAAGGTATCACTTTTTTCTCCAATAACCTCAAACTCCCTCACCGAATTGGTAAGCACACTTAATCCTTCTTTGGTCTCTAATCCCACATAGGACAACATGGGATAAATTGCATCGGGTCTTTCATCCCAGTTTTCATCCTTCCATATCGCCATTGCCGGATCGATTACAGGACGTTTTATCTCACCAAATTGATTGTCTGAAACAGAAAATTTCCCTGATAGTTTATTCGGAATCAATACTCTTACCCGATGATCTTCTGCTTTGTTATCTACCGTCATTTGTATTTTGATGATTGGAGAATATCGTTCTAATTCAACATTAAACTGGATATCCATACTGCTGTCTAATACTCTCTTCTTCCGACTTTCTAAATTTTTTGGAATTGCCAAAGTATATGATATTTCAAGAAAATCAATCTTTTCATATGACTTAACCCTTACCTTTGGTATAGCATTGTCTGAATAAACAAGATAATCATCCTCTAAAGGAGAATAATCGTATCCATCACCATCATCACTTCCATCTTCTAGGAGTAAAACATCTGAATAAAGAATCCCAGTTTTTTTATCCTGAATCTCCAACGCCCCATTTTTTTGAACTTTTATAAAATAATATTCGTTCTCTAAGATGTCTTTATTTTCGGTTGCCAATGCGACTGGCACAATGCCTTCTTTTTCTTTTATAAAATACGTTTTATACCCCATTGACAAAATTTCATCTTGAAAACAAAGGGTATATTTTACGAAAGGATCATAATCTCCATAATGGACAATTTGCCTGTCAATCAACCCTGGATCGACCACCTCTGTTTTTAAAATATCGAAGGCGATTTCTCTCCCCTCATCATCAACTAAGTTAAAATTCTTCATTTTAGTTATTATTTGACCTTGCACCATTTCACAGCGCTTATAAGGTAATAAATTGAAAACTGTTAACTTATCTAGGGTAATGTCTTTTTTCATGGCATCAACAATTTTTCTTTTATAAAACCGAATCAACTCATCCACCTTTTCTTCCACTAGGAAAAAACGATTCTCAATGGCTTTATGAACTTTATCACTACAACAACAACCAATTGAATCATGGGCATGGTTTTTTAATAATTCTTTCCAAATTCCTTCGATGAGCCCTTCTTCATAGGAAAATCCAAGTTTATATGCTATGGATGCCAAGGGTTCTAATTGATTCGTAATTTTATTTTCGATTCGTGTGTTACTGGACTTTAAATCTGATCGTGATGAAAAGATACTTCTGTGTACCCGCATATATTTTCCATCAATCAGCTCCCCATAAATAGTATCCTGAGGTACTTTTTCTAATTGATCAAAAATCTTTTCATAACGACTTAAAAAAAAGTCTCTCTCTGGATAAATTTCCTTTAGTACATTCATAACTTCAAAGATGTTTTTCTGGATTGGCATTTGATCGTGTCCATTGGGGAGCAAAATATGCTCTGTCACCGCTCCACGATCAAGAACGGGTATGTATTTTTCCATCCTTTTTTTCAGAGGCTCTATTTCGACTGGCAAGTATTTGCCAATTGCGTATCCCAAAGGCATGAGCTGAACAAGAACACTTCCTTCTGAGTTGCTTTTCCAAAAAAAACTTTGTTTATTTGTCCCATGTCGCTCTGAACTTCCACGCCAAAAGATGCCTCTTTCAATTCCAAAACCATTGAGAATTTGCGGGAGTTTCTCGCTTTGTCCAAAAGAATCTGGAAGATAGCCAATCATCATTGGCTCTCCATACTCCCGACAATCTTTCATTCCATACAATAAATTACGAACAATCGATTCTCCACCAACGACCATACTATCGGTTTGTGTATACCAAGGGCCAATAATCAATTTTCCTGCTTGTACTAAGCGTGTAAATCTTTCCTTATTTTCTGGCTTAACCTGAAAATAATCTTCCAATACTGCGGTCTGCCCATCAAGAACATAATATGGATAGTCTTGGTTAGTTTCCAACATTTCCATAATCTCTTCCATATTGTTAACCAACAAAATTCTTGATTCTTCAGCTGTAAAATACCACTCTCTATCCCAATGCATATGTGGGACCACATGAACTTTATTTCCCATCTATCCCCTCATTTTTAACTTCTTAATTTTTTGTTTTCTTGTTGCTATTAATAAAACACTTGAAATGGCCGCACCTAAAATGGCTGCACCAACCCAGATGCCAACATTCGCTAATCCACCGATACCATCTTTTAAAACAAAAATCGAAAAAATACCAGCTCCTGGCACATCAAGCCCAATATTACACATCGCAACAATGGCTCCAGTAACCGCCGATCCTGCACATAGAGAGAGGATCACACGAATAGGATCTGCTATCATAAATGGAATGGCCCCTTCTGTAATTCCTGCTAGAACTAAAATCCAAGTCGATTTTCCAATTTCCTGTTCCTCAATTGTATAAAGTCTTTTGCCAACAATTGTTGCAATCGTAATTGCAAATCCAGAAACCATCTTAACCGATGCAAAAACTGCATAAGGCATAATAATTCCTTCTGCCATGGCCCCAATACAAAAAGCATAAGCCGCTTTGTTTACAGGCCCTCCAAGGTCAAAAGAAACCATAATTCCAAGAATTCCACCAAGTAGGGCTGCATTTGAACCACCAAGGGCACCAAGGGCACTAATCAGTGATGCATTCAACCATGCTACAGGTTTTCCAATAATTAAAAAGATAATAATCCCGATGATGAGAGTACTTAAAACAGGGTATACCCAAAAGCTGATAAACCCTGCGAAGGTTCCTTTTGCTGGAATATACTTTCGCATGTATTTAATTACAAAACCTGCTAAAAGACCGCCAAGCATGCCACATAAAAATCCACCTGCGATCATATTCGCTGCAACACCTGCCGCAAAACCAGGAGCAAGTGCTGTTTTGTCAGCAATGGAATATGCCATATAAGCTGACAAAATCGGAATCATCATGGTTCCTAAAAGATTACTCCCTAGTCCCTTAAACAACCAAAGCCAAGAGCCTTCCGTCGTCGCCAATGACTGTAGCCCAAAAACATTGGTTATAATAACTGCAAAGGCGCCAATCATCCCACCTGCAACGATAATGGGAATAATATAAGAGATTCCCGTCATTAGAGATTGCTTAATAATACTGCCAATAGAATCTGATTTTTCTTCGTCTTCCAATTCCACATAATCAGATTTGCCTTGTTTCTCAGCTTTTTCAAGGGCTTTCGTTATGATTTTTTTTGCGTCCTTTAAAGGTTCAGATACCGTTGTTTTTACCAATGGTAAATGGTCGAAACGTTCACTTCCTTTAACTGCTACAGCCACCGAAAAAATTGCAGCGTCCGCTTCTTTTAACTGCTGATTCGTAATTTTATCTTCAATTCCATTGGCCCCTTGTTTCTCCACAAAAACTTTAACGCCAAGCTCATCTCCAGCTTTTTTTAAAGCCTCCGCTGCCATATAGGTATGGGCAATTCCTGCTGGACAAGCCGTAACCGCTACAATAGTTTTAGTATAGTTAATCTGTTCTTCTTTTTCTTCTATGGCACTGTCTAAATTATTGTATAATTCTTCAACGGTTTTAGAATTAAACAACTTTTTCTTATAGCCCTCATTGGACATCTTTTGCATAAGCTCACCTAACAATTCTAGGTGGGTCGAACCACTTTCTGCTGTTGGAATTGCCAAAAGAAAAATGTACTGAACTTCATTATCAGGATCAAGGCTTTCCCAATCCTTCACGGCCTTTTTTGTCGTTGCAATTGCAAAAGCCGCTTCTTTGACACAGTCCGCTTTTCCATGGGGAATTGCAAGTCCTCCTTCCATCCCGGTTTCCGATAAACTTTCCCGTTCCATTACCGCTTCATAGAATTCTTCTTCAGACCTTATTTTTCCTTCAGAATAGAGTTTTTTCACTAGTGCCCTAATCACTTCATCCTTGGTCTGCAGATCACTTTTCAATAAAATCAGATTTTTGTTTGTTAAATTTGATAATCTCAAAATGTACCCCTCCTTCAACTTTTTTCATTGGTTCTCTTTTAAGGTACATACTAGCATAAAAAATTTTCGATTATAAAAACTCGATATTTATCTACAAAAAAAGAAAAGGCCTGTGTAATTATACACAATGACCTCTCCAATATTTTTCACTAATCATCCGAATTAACATCATCAAACCACTGCGATCTGTAACATTGTATCCATTAACAATTCGTTGCTCACCCCAAAAAAACAGGGTTAGATCACAACAGCGATTAAGTGGATTTTCACCGTAACTAGTAATCGCCACTGTCTTAGCACCATTTTTTATTCCTCTTTTGGCAATATCAACTAGTCTGGATTTTTCGCCAGATGCACTGATGATGATGATGACATCCTCTTTCGTGCTTTTTTTAGCACTAAATTCCATGTCGTGAATTTGCTGATAGTACTCAACTTCTTTATTTAAACACCGCAGGTTTTTTCCGAGCATTTCGCAAAAATACACCGAATCTCCTACCCCAGCAAAAATCACCTTGTTTGCTTTAAGCATGGTTTCTACCACTTGTTGCAAAACAATTTCGTCCATAACATCCATGGAGCGTACAATATTTTGTGGCATCCTACTTAACACATTATGTTGAACCGTATTGATTCCATTTTTATTTTCTTCGGCTGAAATGGCGTATTTCAACTCTGAGAATCCACTATATCCCAATTTTCTTGCCGCACGCATAATTGAATTTGGAGAAATAAATAGCTTTTTCGCCATTTTTTTAATCGAAATATCACAGATTCTTTTTCTGTTTTCCTGAATGTATTCTATGATGCTGTCATCCGTATCATTTAGCTTAAATTCCTGAAGGTTTACACGTTCATCAAATAACATCTCTCTTCTCGCCTTCATTATTTTTAATTCGAGATCTTCTAAAGATTTTGTATTATTCCTGCTTTATATTTCCTTCTAAAATCAATTGTTTTAAGTTGTTTTAGAAACTCCCAAATGTTTTTCCAAATTCAACGCAACGGTGCCGTCCTTCTCTGTCTGGTTGTCCTAAAATAACAAGTCCTTCTTCAAATAAAATTCCACCAAGTTCAGTGATTCTTTTTTCCCAGTCCTTCATCCATGCTCCATTTCCCCATCCATGAGATCCAAAAAGTGCTACATTTTTTCCTTTAAGGTACTTCCCAATTTCATTAAAAAATGGTTCGAACTCTGTTTTCTCCAAGGACTCGCCCTCCATTGCAGGGCATCCCAAAACAATCTTCGTGAAATTTTCAATATCTTTTGGTTCAAAATCAACCACATTGATTAAAATAGCCTTGTTTTCAACTAAGTCAATGCCATTAGAAATTTTCTCCGCCATTATTTCTGTGCTTTCTTTATTACTCCAATAGATGACTGGTATTATTTTCTTTTTTTTCATCATTTTGCCCCTTTCTTATGTATAAAAACGATCGTAATTTTTATATTATACCCTACAATTCTTGTGTTTTTCTTATCCTCTTACCTTTTTTTACTCTTTTTTTATACCCAAAAGTCCCTAAAATAAAAACTCCTAAAAATAAGCGATTCAATGCTTACTCCGTTAAGTTTTTATTGACAAATGGTTTAAATAACCGTATGCTCTTGTTTAGTAATAGCCTTTAAAAATAAAAAGGATTGGAGAAATACTGAAGTTACCATTTAAAACTTCTTTATCTAAAATAATGGAAATAAATATTTTTGAAATTTATGAACTACTTCCAAGAAACAATTGTAAAAATTGTGGTAAATCTTCTTGCATGGACTTTGCGAAAAGTCTTATCGATGGGGAAATAACCCTTGGGGCTTGTTCCCCACTACGAAATCCACACTACGAAGAACAACGCTCAGAGTTAAAAAAGCAATTTCCTTAAAAGGTTTTTCATAACGTTCAAAGATAAAGCACTTGTATTAAAAGTTTAGTCCTCTGTCTTTTGTCCAAAATGATTTTTTATCCCAACTAAATTCAATCTCAATTTTTAGAGTTTCAAAATAATTCTTTATTAATTCATGTAGTCCGTTTAAATCCTGAATTTTCCCATCCTCTTCGCCTCCTTCAATCCACATACTCTGCCTACCACAGGCATCACTTAGATGCACGAGATCTTTGAAGCCTTGGGCTTTAATCTGATTGTTTAATGCTATAATATCATTCCACGTAATAATCATTTTTTACCACCTTTTCTTCCAGAACTTCTTTTCTTTTAATACTAAAATACTCTTGCGAATAAGTCAAAGAATTTTTCTTGTTGTATAAAAAACAACCCAATAAAAAAAGTGTTTCCCCACCATAAATCCCAATCTACGGGTAGGCAAACACTTTTCTCTTATTTTTGATTACTAATTTCTAATAATTTTACTTTAAGTGCATTCTCAATCTGCCGTAACTCTATTTCCGCTTCTTCACGTTTCTTTCGTCCTTCAGCCTGAATATTTAAAACAGCATCAAAGGTTGCAATTAAAGATTCATTCGTATTTTTAAGGGTTTCAATATCCACAATGCCTCTTTCAGATTCTTTTGCCGCTTCAATGGTTCCCATTTTCAATGTTTCTGCATTTTTTCGTAGTAAATCATTGGTCAAATCGGTGACACCTCTTTGGGCTTTTGCCGCCTGTCCAGAATGTGCAATCCCTAAAGCTAATACCATTTGGCTCTTCCACAAGGGAATGGTATTTACAAGTGAAGATTGAATTTTTTCGATCATCATCGCATCATTATTTTGAACCAAACGAATTTGAGGCGCCATCTGGATCGAAATCATCCGTGTTAATTCCAGGTCGTGTATTTTTTTCTCAAAGCGATTACACATATTGGCATAATCATTCGCCGCTTGGGCATCCTCTGGCAAACCACTCATTTGAGACTTCTGAACCAAAGCTGGTAAATTCTCATTCTTAACCTGTTCTAGTTTTTTGCGACCTGCTAAAATGCACATCGACAAATCCTTGAAATAGGTTTTGTTAACTTCATACATCTTATCTAACATTGCCACGTCTTTTAACAATAAGCGTTGGTGCCCTTCTAGAACTTCACAAATTTTATTAACATTGGTTTCAATATCTGTGTACTTAGCTTTCATGGCAGCAAGTTTATTGGTGTTCTTTTTAAAGAGACCCAAAAACCCTTTATCCTCTGCTTCTATATCAAAGCTTTTAAGTTCTGAAACCATGTTCCCCAACATTTTTCCAACTTCTCCAAGATCTTTGGTTTTTACACTATTTAGGGTTGTCTCAGAAAACTCTGCCATTTTCTTTTGAGCAGAAGTCCCATACATCATCACCATATTTGTATCTGTAATTTCAATTCGATCTGCCCATTCCTTAATTTTTTGTTGTTCTTCTAAAGTAAGGGACCTCTCATCAAAAATCGAAGGTTTTTGAGCATTATTGTTTTCTAATGATACCGAAGTTAATGGGGCATCTGTCACGTCTCCAAAGGGATCAAAACTCATCGTTGGAAGGGTTTTTTCAAAATCTTTTGTTTCATTACTCATCTTTATCCTCCATAATTAAATTCTAATAAAAATCTTTTTCTATAAGACCTTCTTGGGTTAAAACCGTTTGTAAAACCGAAATATCTGTGGACACATCCATTGCAACCCCTTGAAAGAAGTTGTTATATAGTTTTTCTAACCCTTGATTTATCGTATCCAAAGACGCTTCTATCTCAGCCTTTGTTACTTTAATATTTTCACCTTGGATTTCTTCACCATCAAGGTCTCGATAAGTATCTACTAATTTTAGCGTTGTTGGTAAATAATACCCCATAAATTTTCTAAATTCAGAAATTTGATCTGGGTTTTTACGCATATAATCAAAAATCTTAGAAACAATCCTCTCTAACCGATCTAACTTTTGAGAAATGACTTCTCCAGAAATTGCTTTGTTTGCTTCTCTAATTTTTTGAATGGTCTTTTCTTCTTTTGCAATCACCGCATTTACATCTTTTAATGCTGGATTTTCTTCCTCTAAAATTCGTTGTTTTTCTTCTTCTCGACGTTTTTTTTCTTTTTCCTCTTCCTGTAATCGCAGCCCATCTTGCAATTTCTTATAGGCTTCCTTTGCCGTACTATTCATTAATAGATAGGTTTCTTCCTGACTCAGTTCTCCTTCAGGGAAAAACCCCTTATGAAGCATCAATTTCAAATCCTTAACCACAAACTTATCATTTCTAGAAACCGCTTCTTCCAACTCTTTCACTGAACAAAAATTGCGCTTTCCTATCCGCATCATATATTGTTTAAATCGTTTTACTCTTCCCCTTGAGCTGGTTCCCTTTATCAGCATAAAAGTACTTAAGAATAACAATGGACACAAAAGCCCCAATGAAATCCCAAGGGGAGCATAGGCGCCTCCTGAAAACAAGGTAAACAAAAGCACCGGTATTAAAATAACCGAAGCTGCCCCTAATCCGCAATAGCCAAGCACCGTTAAAATCATTCCAGAAATGCTCCCAGGGGGAGCTTTAGTACTAATTTCTTTTTTTATTCTATTTATATCCATGGGCTTTTTTTCCAAATCTTCTACTCCATTTTTTTGTTATATTCATATTTCTATTGATGCTACTGTTATTTATTATATCTTATCCCTTCAAAAATAACAATTCTTACTCTATTTATTTCTGTAACAAAAAAAAGATTAGTCGTTACTAATCTTTTTTAAACGTTGTTTGAGTCATCCATTAAACGAATACGTTCGATATGCAAAGCTAAATAGCTAACTTCCCGTTCTGAAAAATCTTTTCCTAACTCATCTTCGAGCTTCTGACACACACTTTGAGCAACTTCATGAGCATAGGGACAATTTTCCTTTGTATAAGCAATCATATCCGAATTCAGTTTTTCGTTGGTTAATACCCGGGCAATCATATATCGAATATGATACATGAGTCTCGAATAAGAAAAAGACCCTGGATTAATGGTAATTTTACAATCTTCTTCAATTTGTTTAATCGATTGGTTAATGATCATTGCTACATTCATCGATTGCGAAATTTTGGTATCACTAATCGCCGAATGAACATAGAGAGCAATGTAACCAACCTCATCATCACTTAAAACATACCCTGTTTTTTCCTCTAAAGCCGCTTTCCCTTTTAATGCGACTTCAAATTCCTGCTCATACAAAAATCGAATGTCATTTGTAAAAGGATTATTAAAGCTAATCTTTTGTTCAATGCGTTCTACTGCAAAAGCAATATGGTCTGCCAATGGTAAAAGAATATGCTTATCGATATTTTTAAATCTTTTTTCTCCTTCATCAATCACCTCATGGGCGACCTCTAAATAAATGGGAGATAGTTTTTTAATTAACTCTTCCGATGTTCCTTTTTCTGTTTCTAATTGCAAATAATATTTCTTGATTCCTTTAAGAGCATTTTCATCTGTCGCTATTTTTTTATTAAAGCCAACCCCTTTTCCTAAAAAAATAACTTCCGATTTTTTGTCCATATCAAAAACGAGTAGAGCGTTATTGTTAAGCACTTTTTTGATTACATACATTTTTAAGCACTCCTTTTATAAACAAAGCATGTCATCTTAATCAACGACATGCTTTGCAAACATATTAATTCATTTTTAATAGATAAGCAAGGATTTTTTACGCTTTTATACCAAAAACTTCGTCTTTAGCTTTCACATTACCCGTCTTTAAAATTGAAACCTCTTGTCCATCTTCCAAGTTAGTAAATACCACTGGAATTGCTGTTGATGGGGCATTTTTAGCAATGTAATCAAGATCCAGTTCTAATAAAAGATCCCCTCTTTTAACTTGATCGCCTTGGCTTACAAAAGCCTTAAACCCTTTACCTTCTAAATTAACGGTATCTATTCCAACATGGATCAACACTTCAATCCCTTGGGTACTCGTCATTCCAACGGCATGAAGGGTTGGAAATAAAACATCAATGCTACCATCGCATGGGGCATAAACTTTATTTCCCGTTGGGAAAAATACAACCCCATCTCCAACCATTTTCCCACTAAAAGCATCATCAGGTGTTTCAGTAACACTGGCAATTTTACCATCAATTGGCGCACTAAAAACTTCAATCAGTGTTTTTTCTTTTCCATCCGACACTGCTTCTTTCTTCTTTTCCACTGATTTTGGAACGGCCTTTATTGCTACTTCAGCATCTTTGTCACTTTCAGGGCTTTCAAGGTATTCTTCTAATTTTGATTTAATTACCGAAACCTTGGGGCCGTAAATAACTTGTACACCGTTTCCTTTTTTGATAATTCCTACTGAACCTGATTGTTTTAAGAGATTATCATCGACCAAAGTGCCGTCGTTAACCGTTACCCTTAGTCGTGTGGCGCAAGAATCGACATCGCTAATATTTTTCTTTCCTCCAAGGCCTCGTGTAATCAACATGGACACGGGGTCACTTGCATTTTGGATACTTGTGTCTTTATTCTTTGCAGCTTCTACATCTGCTCGTGTATAAAGCTTTGTTTCCTCGTTATCATCTTCTCGCCCTGGGGTTTTTAATTTAAATTTCTTAATAATAAATTTGAACAAGAAGTAGTAAACAACAAAGTAACCTACCCCTACAATCACAATATTTATCCAGTCTGTTTTAGGATTTCCTTGGAGTATTCCAAAAAGGGTAAGGTCAATAATCCCACCTGAGAAAGTCATTCCTACCCCAACATTTAGCATATGCATAAACATATAAGCCAACCCAGCAAAGACACTATGGATCACATATAAAAATGGTGCTACAAAAAGGAAAGTAAATTCAATTGGTTCTGTAATCCCTGTAATCATGGCTGTTAATGCAGCAGAAAGGAGTAAACCACCCACTTCTTTTTGACGATCTGTTTTTGCACATTTATACATTGCCAAAGCAGCACCTGGAAGTCCGAAGATCATTAGTGGGAATTTACCAGACATAAATCGTGTGGCTTCTACCGCAAAATGTGTGGTATTAGGACTCGCTAATTGGGCAAAGAAAATATTTTGCGCGCCTTCAATTAACACACCATCAACCATCATTGTGCCACCAACACCGGTTTGCCAAAATGGTAAGTAAAACACATGGTGTAATCCAAAAGGAATCAGGGCACGTTCAATAAATCCATAAATGAAAGTTCCAAAATACCCTGAGGCCATAACAAGACCACCGAGTGCATAAATGCCATCTTGTACAAATGGCCATAAGAAGAACATTATTGCTCCAACAAATAAAAATACGATTGCAGTAATAATTGGAACAAATCGGGTTCCTCCAAAAAAGGAAACTACCGCTGGAAATTCCACTTTGTAAAACTTATTGTGTAAAGCAGCTACACCTAAGCCAACAATAATCCCTCCGAAAACCCCCATTTGCAAGGATGTAATACCAACGGTGTTCGTAATCGAACCTGCTGGCAACATGTTATTTGCAACAATAGGAACGTATTCAATTCCCTTTTGAAATGCTTCAAACATTCCCGCATCATTTAATGCTGCAAGTGTTTCAGGGGTATAGGTTCCAGTAATATTAATAAGAGCACCAATAACGGTATGCATAATAAAATAACCAATAACCCCTGCTAAAGCAGCAACTGCCTTTTCTTGCTTTGCCATCCCAATGGCAACGCCCATGGCGAAAATAATAGGGAGATTCGCAAAGATAATATCTCCTGCTGACAACATCACCTGTAAAATTGAGTTAATAACCGTTCCAGGTCCCATAACCCCCATTAGCCCATAAGCTTCTAGCATTGTGGTATTTGTAAAAGATCCCCCAATTCCTAAGAAAAGCCCTGCTACCGGCAATAACGCAATGGGTAGCATAAAGGACCGACCAACACGCTGTAACACACCAAAAATCTTGTCTTTCATTTCTTCCTCCTTCGTTTATTTTTTAAATTTGTTTTGGTCTCAGCTATAAAAAAAGCATTAACACCCAAAAAAGAATCTCTCAGATCTTTTTTGAATAGTTAATGCCTGCACGATCAGTAACACACTATTGAAACAAATTCAATTGTTATTAAAAGAATACTTTGTTTTCTTAATAAAGTCAAGCTTTTTTTAAGGTTTGAAAACTTTTTTTATATTTGGGGTAATGTCCCTGATACAACGGCTTGAGAGAGGGCATCATTCACTGCTCTCATAATACCAATGGAGGTGTAAGTCGCACCAGAAACAATGTCAACCTCAGGGTTTTGGGCAGCGA
Organism: Eubacteriaceae bacterium; assembly: GCA_051649025.1. Taxonomy (GTDB): domain Bacteria; phylum Bacillota; class Clostridia; order Eubacteriales; family Eubacteriaceae; genus Acetobacterium. The sequence continues at coordinate 83,603 of JBOFGH010000003.1, read as the reverse complement.
CGATCTCAGAAGGAACTGCATCAATGGCTCTTCCATAATATTTTTCATTTTTTTCATTATGAGATATCACCATGACTTCTGTCACTACATTATTTTCAACCGTGACACTCACTCTTAAATCAGGACCGTATCCTTGGGCTGAACCTTGATAGGTACCATCTTTTAGATCAACATTTCCTAAAAATAAATTTGCTTTTTCTGGAATCACATCGTTTTTACCTTGGTCTACTTGAGGACTGCTTTCCGGTTGCACGTTACTTTGATTATCGGTCTTTGGGGAAGGGAAACCGTAAATTTTTTCTACGGAGCTTTCCATTTCTCTTGTTACGCCAGCAAAAAAAGCTTTTGGCCCCATAATCCCCCCAACCTGCCACAAATGGAGACCAACGGTAACAATTAGCAGTACGGTCAAATACCGATGAATCTTTATCCATGAACCATGGCCTTTTAATGGCTTTCTTAAAAGGTAATTTAGTCCTAACAAAACCCCTATGATTATTCCAAGGGTTCCAAAGTTTAAGGAAATCAATTTTTCCGATGAAAAATAGCCATGAATACATCCAAAAATCAAAAAACAAATCCCAAGTGGTCTATGTATTTTCCTTAATTTTTTATTGATTTTTCCAATTAATTTGTTTTTATATGTTCCCTTATTTATTATTCTCAGCAAATAAATAATTGATAGCAGTAAAATTAACCCAACAGAAATCCATGCAGTGATTATATTAATTCCTAAAGTCATCGGCTACTCCTTTTTTTCTTTTTAGCATAACCTACTTTTGTGAAATTTGTGTGTCAAATGCATCCCCGATTAAATCCTAATTCTCACTAGAATAAGGATTTAATTCCCTACCTAATTTTTAAAAAGCCCATGGAAAAAGATTCTTTTCCACAAGCTTTTAATTTTGTCTTATCTTAAATTAATTCATCGTAATCCTGTAAAAAATCATCGAGTTGCTTCTTTATTATTTCACACCCACCATCATCATCAGATTCGATATTTAATGGCATAATAGGATCGTGAAGTGACATCCTTAATAGACACCAACCATTTCCTGATGATGGATCACAATTAACCCGAACCCCTTCATAATTAGGCTCAACAATGGACCACCCCTTTTGCTTTTTTACAAAGTCCTTGAATGCCTCTAAAACTTTTTCTCCATAAGTTTTAAAGTCTTCTTTCCTTATTTTTAAGCGGACTTCCATTGCTTCCACAGGTTCTTTTAGCCCCTCTAAAAAAGCGCTCAGGGGTTTTCCTGCTTTATGAAGCTCCGAAAATTTAATTAAGGCCATGGTCACTAAAAATGCCCCATCATCTAAAAAGTAATTTCCTTTTATTGCACCGTGTCCACTAGTTTCCATTGCTAAATGGGTCTCTATCCCCTCTTCATTTAAACGGATGGCTTCGTCAATCACATTTTTGTATCCTCGTTTAAATCGATGGTGTTTTCCTCCAAGGCTTTCAATATAGGTGGTTAACCCTGTTGATGTAATGGAATCTGTAACAATGGTTGATCCTGGGTATTCTTCCAAAAGCATGCTCCCAATAAAAGCGATAAATCCGTTCCGATTAATGGCATTTCCCTTTTCATCGATGATAGCTGCACGGTCGACATCTGTATCAAAAATAATCCCTAAATCTGCCTGATGATCAAGAACTCCCTTTGTCACATGATCAATGGCCTCTGGCTCTTCAGGATTGGGAACATGGTTTGGAAAATTACCATCGGGGGTTAAGCACAAGCTGCCTTCAGTATTTGCCCCTAATGGAATGAGTACTTGCTCAGCAAAAAATCCTCCTGCCCCATTTCCAGCATCGAGAATAATGTGTGTTCCAGCCAAAGGTTTTTTTTCTTTGGTTTTCTTTCGAATTATTTCTACAATCCCCTCTGAATAAGTTGGAAGAAAGTCATAGGGAATTGCCTTTCCTCCCAATGTGAAGGAGGTTTCAATGGTTTCTGCCATTTCTAAAATTTCAGCAATATCTTTTTTGTCAAGTCCCCCATCTTTGGTAAAAAATTTAAGTCCATTTCGATTAAATGGCAGATGACTGGCGGTGACCATAATCGCACCGTCGGCATTTATTGTGGAGTCCATGGTGGTCATAAACATTGATGGTGTGGTTGCAAGACCACATTCGTAAACTTGGCTTCCTTTGCTTACTAATCCAAGGATTGCCGCCTGTGAAATGTTTGGCCCCGATAACCGACTATCTCTTCCTACTGCAAATGTTAATGGGGATTTTCCTATTTTCTTTTCAAGCCATACAGCAAAAGAAAAGGCAATTTTCATGGCCATATCTTGGGTAAAATTAACGACTTCCCCAGGAACGCCATTTAAAACAATCCCTCTAACATCTGAGCCATTTTGCAATTTTCTAATATTTTTAATTTCCATGTTTCTTAATCCTTCTGTCCAAAATTTTTTCTGTCGTATTGAGGAATTATTTAACTAAAGTCGCACACATCACTGCTTTAATGGTATGCATACGGTTCTCTGCCTCATCAAACACAACAGAGTGCTTACTTCTGAATACTTCATCTGTTACTTCCATTTCTGTAAGTCCAAATTTTTCTTTTACATCTCGGGCCACTTCTGTTTCTAAATCATGGAATGCTGGCAGGCAATGTAGAAAAATGACATCTTCATTGCCTGTCTCCTTAATCATTTTCATGTTTACTTGATATGGTAATAGAAGGTTTATCCGTTCTTCCATCTGATCTTCTTCTCCCATAGAAACCCAAACATCTGTGTAGATTACATCAGCGCCCTTAACCCCTGTTTGAATATCTGTTGTCAAATGAATCGACCCACCGGTTGTCTCACAAAGGGTTTTCATTTCGTTGACCAAACCCTCTTCTGGAAATAAACTTTCAGGAGCCACTGCTACAAAATGCATTCCCAGTTTTGCACAACCAATCATCAAAGAATTTCCCATATTATTTCTAGCATCACCCAGATAAACCAATCGACGCCCTTTTAAATTTCCAAATTTTTCCTTAATGGTTAACATGTCTGCTAAAATTTGGGTTGGATGAAATTGATCGGTTAAACCATTCCAAACAGGAACTCCTGCATGATCCGCTAATAATTTAACTGTTTCTTGTTTAAACCCTCTAAATTCAATGCCATCATAAAAGCGTCCTAAAACATTGGCCGTATCTTCAATGGATTCCTTTTTTCCCATTTGACTATTGGTTAAAAAGGTTACATTGGCTCCTTCATCAAAAGCGGCGACTTCAAAGGCACAGCGTGTTCGAGTTGATGCCTTTTCGAAAAGAAGGACAATATTCTTTCCTCTCAGTAGAGTTCCTATCTCTCCTGATTTTTTCTTTGCTTTTAGCTCAGCTGCATAGTCGATGAGATCATTTATTTCTTCAGGGGTAAAATCTTTTAACGTTAATAAATGTCGTCCTTTTAAATTCATAATTTCCTCCATTATTTTCTTATGGCTTTATTTTAACTGATTCTTACTTCTTTTTCAAAGAGTTTATCGTCTTGTCATAGGAATATTATGAAAGACTTTCTCTAAAGAGGGGCATTGTCATGCATCGGGGACCTCCACGACCTCTCACAAGCTCTGAAGCTTCAATTCCGAGAACCTCAATTCCATTCGCTGCTAGCACCTCATTTGAACATTCATTTCTTTCGTAAGCAACAATCACCCCTGGTGCAATTGCCAGGGTATTGGTACTATCATTCCATTGCTCTCTCGCTGCCGCAACAGGGTTTCCACCACCACTTTCAATTAAGTTAATCCCTGGTAATTTCAACACTGATTTTAAAGCTTCTCGCAGGTTTTTCTCTTGAGCATAACAAAGATGCTCCCCTTTGCCTTTTGTCATCACAACGGTTTCTACCCTTTCTAAAATCCCTGGATAGACCGTAAATTTATCATAATCCACCATCGTAAAAACCGTATCTAAATGCATAAATGCTCGATTGTTAGGGATTTTTATTGCCAGTACTTTTTCAATCCCAATCTCTGCTTTAAATAAGTTTTTTGCAAGCTCTTCCACCCCTTGAATTTGAGTTCGCTCACTACAGCCAATGGCAATAACCTCTTTACTGAGCACTAAGATGTCTCCACCTTCTACCGAAAAAAAGTTCGTATCTTGGTAAAAGGTTTTATTTTTATTTTCTCCAAACATGGGATGGTGGGCATAAATTGAAGCCATATAAAGGCTTTCTCTTTTTCGAATACGGGTGGCCATTGACGATAGGCATAATCCATCATGAATGGTTACTGCTGGATCCCGCATAAAATAGAGGTTGGGAAGTGGATTTAAATAAAAGGCATAGGGTTCTGGCCCCATCATATAGTCAGTAAGCACTAATTTTCGTTCGACTTGGCTTAATTCTTTTTGAAGAACCCCTGCAATTAAAGCTTCCCCTAAGTCTTCACTCTCCATGGACATCAGATATTCGTTTAAAAAACCATCAATATAGTTACCTGAGGAAGGATTTTGCTCGATCACTTCATAAATAATTTTCTCTCTCACCGAAGTCGATTTTAAAATATCTTTTAAAAGATCTTCAACGTAAAAAACCTGTGTCCCTCGATTTTCCAACACCTTCACAAAGGCATCATGTTCTTCCTTCATTTTCCGTAACCAGGGAATGTCTTCGAAAAGCACTTCTTTTAAAGAATCTGGAACAATGCGTTCTAGCTCTTTTCCAGGCCGGTGAAGAAGAACCTTTTTTAGTTGACCAATTTCTGATTCTATTTTTAAATTTTGTTGTTTCATTTAGCCCTCCATTTTGAGGAAATCAATTTGTTAGTGCCCATTATACCATTTGTTTAATTAAAATCTCAAATTTTTCCCAATAAAAAAAGAAGAACCAATAGCTCTTCCCCTTCTATGTGGAAATATTAATTTATGTCGTTACGATACAAGCAAAGCAGTATCAGTTTCGATGTCATCTAAAAGCACGATTTTTACACTTTGAGTTAAAAGATCCGAATAACTAAAGGATAGTTTTTGTTCTTTTCTTTTTTCTTCTTGTACTCTCACTGTAAAAATACTAGGGTAGGTATTTTCAATAACCCCTTCTTTTTGATAGAGTTTCTTCTTGCTCTTGTGCGCTTCTAGTTTAACTCGTCTTCCCAGATAGTTTTCCACCTCGCGTCTAATGTCCATAATCGTTGCTTTTGCCATGAACTTCACCTCTCTGTGGTTTTCTCTAATGTAGTATAACACAGAAACAGAGAAAAGTAAAATTTTTTATTATAACAATGCTCATAAATAATGTCAATATGTAAATACTCTTTTTATTTGCAGAATGTTTATCGTTTTCAATAAATAGAATTTTTATTAAAAAAATTCTATTTATTGGGGTCTGGATCAGGTATTTCATTAAAAACAGTATACATTTCTCTTCCATAACGTAATGCATCAACGATGCGCATGGGGTTATGAATCCAAATGGATTGTTCCAATTTTGTGATTACTTTAGGATCTTCAAACCCCCAGGTTACAAGAACTGGAAGCATTCCTGCGTTAATAGCCGTTTCATAATCCACTGTCGAATCTCCAACATACAAACATTCTTCGGGAGCCACACCCATTTTTTTAGCTAAAGCAAGGGTCGCTTCAGGATTGGGCTTTCGAATGGCATCCCGCGTAAAACCAACAACATCCACAAATTTATATTGGCTAAACAAAGCTTTTACAATGGCTTTTGCCGCTGGATCTGGTTTGTTTGTTAGAATCGCCATTGGAATTTCATTGGTCGTGAGGTAATCTAAAAGTTCTGTAATACGAGGATATGGTCGGGTCTTTTTTGTTAACCTTTTTGCATATTCTGCCTTAATCATTTCGGTAATTTTATCAATAAAAGTATCATCTTCTTGATATTTTTCTGGAATCGCATCTTTTGCTAGGTTTCTTAACCCTCTGCCTACGAGCTTTTTTCCATCCTCATAGGAATAAACTGGAAATTCATAATACTTCATAATTTCATTACAAGAATCAATTAAGTCTTCTAATGAATTAATGAGGGTTCCATCCAAATCAAAAATAACGCCTTTGTACTTAAACATTTTTCTTCCTCCTTAATTTTAATGCTTCTAAAATTTAAGTCTCCTTTATCAACAATACCTAAATCGGAAACTCTAAACTATCCTATCATTTCAATTCCTTACATCTTTTTAACATATTATACCCTATTTTTTTGAATTAATTTTGTTTTTTTCCTAAATTTAGATTATAATTAACCTAAACAAAATATTTCAGATGGAGGTTTTATTTTGGGTTTTAAAGAAGAGAATTATCAGCACCTTAGTGCAACCCTTATTAAGCGGTTTAGCCAAAGGAATTTTGAAGGTTATTATTGTGAAACCAAAGCAGAGGCCCTTAAACTTGCACTTTCTTTTATTCCAGAAAAAGCAAGCGTTACCCATGGTGGTTCGGAATCAATTAAAGAGATTGGTCTCTTAGATGCCATTAAAAATGGGGACTATGATTACATCGACCGTCACCTTTCAAAAGATCCTTCAGAACAGCGCAAGGCTTTTGCAAAAGGTATTTTATGCCATACCTTTTTGATGGGTACCAATGCCGTTACCCAAGCTGGTGAACTTGTTAATGTTGATGGAATGAGTAACCGTGTTTCCATGCTATGCCATGGCCCTGAACAAGTTATTGTCATTGCAGGGATGAATAAAATTGTTGAAGATGTTGATGCTGGGATTTATCGTGCTCAAAATGTTGCCGCCCCCATTAACGCAATTCGTCTTAATCGAAAAACACCTTGCTACGATACTGGTCATTGTGGGGATTGTCATTCGGAAGGATGCATGTGTTGTAATATTGTTGTGACCCGTCACAGTGGAATCCCTAGCCGAATTAAAATTATTCTCGTTGGAGAAAGCGTAGGATACTAGTGATTTCTTTATCAACGGCTTTAGAAAAAGCCTTTTCTGAATTTCCTGAAAAAATTGAAAAGGAGCCACGGGTAGCTTATGCTGGTACTCGTGGCTCTTATGGTGAAGAGGCCGCTCTTTCTTATTTTGACGGTTCTGAAACACTGCTTCCCTACGAAACTTTTGAGAAAGTTTTTCAAGCATTGGAAAGTGATGCCGCAGATTATGGAGTTCTTCCCATTGAAAACTCTTCCACTGGTTCCATCGCTCTCGTTTACGACCTTTTATCCCGATATCACTACTATATTATTGGCGAAGAGGAAGTCCGTGTCCGCCATTGTCTTTTAGCACCAGAAGGGGCAAGCTTCGAAACCATTACAGAAGTTTATTCTCATCCCCAAGGGTTTTCTCAATCCCAGGAATTTTTAGATCAGTATCCCCATTGGAAATGCATTCCCCACTATAACACGGCCATTGCGGCAACCCATGTCAGCCAAGCTAAAAACAAATGCTATGCTGCGATTGCAAGCAAAAAAGCGGGTGAGCTATACGGGCTAAATATTCTTGCTGAAAACATTAACTTTGCCCAGACAAATATTACCCGTTTTGTCATTATTTCTAAACATCTTAAGTTTTTAGCGAAACCTACCCGTGTAAGTACCGCTTTTAGACTTCCCCATCGGCCAGGATCCCTTTATGAAATCATTGGCATTTTTTCTGTTTTTTCCCTCAATCTTTGTAAAATAGAGTCTCGACCTCTTCCCGACGAACGTTGGGAGTATTTGTTTTTCGTAGATTTTATTGGCGAAATTTCTGAAAAAACATTAACCAATGTTTTGCCGATTATTGAAGAAAAAACAGAATATTTTCAGTTCTTAGGATACTATCCTCAAGTAAAAGAATAAGGTATTTAATACTAAAAAAGCTCCAATAAGTTTGAAGTAAGACCCTAACTTATTGGAGCTTATTATTATATTGGTGTTTTATTCCTCATCCTAAAATTGTTATACCATCAATTTACTGATATTTTGTGTAAAAGCAACCACATCCTCAATGGGCAACCCTGCAATCAACCTCGCTTGATTATACAATAATTCTGTATAGAGGTTAAATTGTTCTTCATCCGTTTCATAAAATTCTTTGATTTTTTCAAAAATCCGATGATTCTTATTAATTTCGAGGACTTTTTTCGCCTTCGCTTTTTCTCCAGGTTGTACTGCATTTAAAGTTTTTTCCATCTCAATGGAAAGATCCCCTTCGGAAGAAAGATAAGCGACATCTTCTTTAAGATGAGGGGTTGTTTTTACTTTAACCACTTCATCCCCAATGTATTCCTTCATCTTTAAAAGCAGTTTTTCATCAATTTCATCTGATTTTTCGTCTTTTTCCGCCTCTTCTTTGGTTGATTCTTCAATTCCAAGTTGATCGCTTGAAACCGAGCGGAATTCTTTTTCTTCATAATTGCGAATGCTTTGAATCACAAATTCATCAATATTTTCAGTTAAATAAAGAATTTCATAGTCTTTATCCTTAACAATGGCAACCTGTGGTAATTTTTCAATTTGATCAACGGAGGTCCCTGAAGCATAATAAATATATTTCTGATCCTCTGGCATTCGATCGAGGTATTCTTTTAAGGTCACAAGTTTTCCTTCTTTAGATGAGTAGAATAATAGAAAATCTTTAAGTTTGTCTTTGTGTTCTCCCCAATTATCGTAGGTTCCTGCTTTTAGTTGGTTTCCAAAGGCTGCAAAGAATTTTTCATATTTTTCTCGATCATTTTCCAACATTTTTTTCAATTCTTCTGAAATTCGAGAATCAATTTTACGACTAATTAATCGCAATTGACGGTCTTGTTGCAACATTTCTCTGGAAATATTAAGGGATAGATCTTCTGAATCCACCACTCCTTTTACGAAACTAAAGTAGTCTGGTAGCAATTCCCCACATTTACTCATAATCAAAACACCATTTGAGTAGAGCTCCAATCCTTTTTCATGATCTCTTGTGTAATAGTCAAAAGGAGCTTGCTCAGGGATATAGAGAATGGCTTTATAGCTCATCATTCCTTCGATGTTAAGATGCATATGAGCGAGAGGCTTATCAAATCCAAAACGCTTTTCATAATAAAAATTATCGTAATCTTCGTCGGTAAGTTCGTTTTTATTCTTTCTCCAAATTGGAACCATCGAATTAAGAATATCCTCTTCTAAGTAAGTTTCATATTCTGGCGCCGCATCTTCTTTGTTATCCTCAACAAGTCTACTTTTTTCAACAAGCATTTTTATAGGGTATCGGATGTAATTTGAATAATGCTCAACTAAATTTCTAATACGATAGGATTCTAAATACTCATCATAATTATTGTCTTCTGTGTTTTCTTTAATATGAAGGGTTATTTTTGTTCCATTTTCTGTTCGGTCGGTTTCTTCTATGGTGTAGCCATCAGCCCCTTCCGAAACCCAAAGATATGCCTTTTCTTCATTAAGCCCTTTGGTTTCGACTTCAACCTTATCTGCTACCATAAAGGAAGCATAGAAGCCTACACCAAATTGTCCAATAATATCAAATTCCTCTGTCATTTCTTTGTCTGCTTTAAAGTCGAGGGAACCACTTTTAGCAATGGTTCCTAAATTTTCCTCAAGTTCTTCTTGGGTCATCCCAATTCCTGTATCCTCTATGGTCAAGGTGCGGTTCTCTTTATCTGGAGTAATACGAATGTAATAATCGTCTTTATTAAATTTTTTATTTTCATCGGTTAGCGTTTCATAATAAACTTTATCAATTGCATCTGAAGCATTTGATATCAATTCTCTTAAAAAAATTTCTTTGTGCGTATAAATTGAATTAACCATTAAGTCCATCAAACGTTTTGATTCGGATTTAAATTCCTTTTTAACCATCTGTCAATCACCTCTCTAAATTTATCAGTGTTAGCACTCATTCAATCAGAGTGCTAACACTGCCATTATAAAATTTTTTCAATTTTGTGTCAATGTTAAATTTTAACTTTCAAGAAAGTTTAAATTTTCTGTTGTTCAAATGAAAGAACACCTCAGAATCATTCAGTTTCTGAGGTGTCTCTCCCGAAAATCTTATTTCTTTTTTGCAACCCCGATACAGGTGTCGTGTCCATTTAAATTAAACACTTCATTTTCACACTTCTCAAAAAACAAATGATCCGCTAATGTTTCCTTTTTAATAAAAGCTTCATAAGCTTTTAAAGCCTTTTCCATTTCGTCATCACTTGAAGTTGTAATCTCAATTCGATCCATTACCTCAAATCCACTGGATTTTCTCAATTGCTGAATCCGAGAGATAAACTCTCTGGCATATCCCTCGTCTAAGAGTTCTTGGCTTAAACTTGTATCTAGAATCACAAATTTATTATTAAACATTTGAACATTAAAGCCTTTTTTAGAGGAGATACGAACATCAATAAAATCTTTTTTAATTTCAATACTCTCCCCCTCAAGCTCAATAATAAAAGACTCTCCTGCTTCAAGTTTTGCAACCACTTCTCCAGGGTCAACGCTTCCCAAAGCTTTTCCTAGAAGTTTTACATTTTTACCTAAAATTGGACCCGCTACTTTAAAATCAGGTTTAAGAACATAGTCCATAAACTCTCCTAAATCATCTTCAAAAGCAACTGCCTTAAGATTAAGTTCATCTTCCATGAGAGCGGTTAAATCACCAATGGTTTCACGATATTTTCCATCCACAATCATTTTGGACAGAGGTTGTCTTACTTTAATTTGAGCATCTTCCCGTGCACCACGTCCTAAGCTAACTAACTCCCTCACCAAGTCCATGGGTTCTTCAATACTCTCTCGAATGAGCTCATGATTGACTTGGGGATAATCGGCTAAATGTACAGAAACACCCTCTGTTAGTTTTAAATAGATTTCTTCTGTGATATAAGGTGCAAATGGTGCACAAAGGCGAACCACCCCTTCTAACACTTCCCAGGTTGTATTGTAAACTGCTTTTTTATCCTCGGTTAGTTCTGATCCCCAAAAACGACGGCGATTTCTTCTAATATACCAATTTGATAAATCTTCATTCACAAAGTATTGAATTTTTCTAACGGATTTTGTTAAATCAAAGACTTCCATTTCTTCACGAACTTCTTTAACCAATCGATTATATTTCGATAAAATCCATGCATCAATTTCTGGCCTATTTTCATAAGGAACAAAAAATTCCCGTGGGTCGATATGGTCAGTGTTTGCATAGAGAGCGAAAAAGTTATACGTATTTTTCAATGTATTAAAAAATTTGCTTTGTACTTCTTTTAACCCTTTAACATCAAAACGGGTTGGCGTCCATGCTGGGGATACATATAAAAGATACCATCTGAGAGCATCTGCACCATATTTTTCGAACATCTCAAATGGATCCACGCTATTTCCTTTTGTTTTCGACATCTTTTGTCCATCAGCGTCTAAAATTAAATCATTGACTAAAACCCTTTTGTAAGGAGACTTCCCTGTAACAAATGATGAAATTGCGATTAATGAATAGAACCACCCTCGGGTTTGGTCAATTCCTTCACATATAAAATCTGCTGGGTATTGACTTTCCCATAATTCTTTGTTCTCAAAGGGGTAGTGATATTGAGCAAATGGCATGGAACCAGAATCAAACCAACAATCAATCACATCTTTTACTCGGGTCATTGTTTTTCCACAATCTGGACAAACAAGATGAACATCATCCACATAAGGACGATGTAGCTCAATGCTCTCATCGATTTCTTCAATGGCTCTATCTGCCAACTCTTGTCGAGATCCAATGGATTCTAAAGCGCCACAATCATCGCATCTCCAAACGTTAAGAGGGGTTCCCCAATACCGACTTCTTGAAATTGCCCAATCATTTAAATTTTCCAACCAATTTCCAAAACGCTTTTCTCCAATAAAATCGGGATACCATTCAACCCCATTATTATTTTCAATAAGGCGCTCTTTAATTTTTGTCATCTCCAAATACCAGCTTGGCTTTGCATAATAAAGTAAAGGGGTTTTACACCGCCAACAATGTGGATAGTTATGAAGGACTTTTTCTTTCTTAAATAACTTCCCTTCTTCTTTTAACCATTTGATGATATCAATATCTGCATCAATAACAAATTGACCCTTCCATGGTGTCTCGGTATATTTTCCATCTTCTGCAACGGGTTGAAGGACTGGGAGATCATAAAGTCTTCCCACTTTGTAATCGTCCTCTCCAAAGGCAGGAGCAATATGCACAATTCCAGTGCCATCTTCGGTTGTTACATAATCGGCAAGGGTTACAAAAAAAGCTTTTTTACTGGGCTTAACAAAAGGCATTAATTGCTCATATTCCATGTGCTCCAACGCACTGCCCTTCATTTCTTCCAAAACTTCATATTCTTCCCCTAAAAGTTTTGATGCCAAGTCCTTCCCACAAATATACACTTCTCCGTTACTTTTCGCTTTAATATAATCCGCATCTGGATGGACCGCTAATGCTACGTTTGCTGCTAATGTCCAAGGGGTGGTTGTCCAAACTAAAAAATACTCATTAACTTCTTTTCGTTTAAATGCAACAACAACGGTATTGCTCTTAATTTCTTGATAACCCTGTGCTACCTCATGGGAGGCTAACCCAGTTCCACAACGTGGACAATATGGCAAAATTTTATGACCTTCATACAGAAAACCTTCTTTATTAAATTTGTTTAAAATCCACCAAACGGATTCAATATAGTCATTATTTAATGTAATGTAGGGATCTTCCATATCAATAAAATATCCCATTTTTCGGCTCATTTCTTTCCATTGACTTTCATAATTAAAAACGGATTCTTTGCATTTTTCGTTGAATTTGTCAATGCCGTAAGCTTCGATTTCAGGTTTACTAGAAAGCCCAAGCTGTTTTTCAACCTCAATTTCAACGGGTAATCCATGGGTGTCCCATCCCCCTTTACGCACTACCCGATAGCCATCCATTACTTTATATTTACATACCGTATCTTTAAGGGTTCTCGCTAGTACATGATGAATTCCAGGACGTCCATTCGCTGTTGGTGGTCCTTCGTAAAAAACATAGTTTTCTTTACCTTCTCTATTCTCAATGGTTTTTTGTAAAAGCCCCATGGCTTCCCACTGTTTAGAAATGTTATCTTCTCTTTCTCCGACATTGCCATCGGCAAGCGCTTTAAATTGATCCAATTTACTACCTCCAAAATTTTATATAAAAAAAGCCCCTTGAAATCAAGGGACGAAAATAATCGCGGTACCACCCAAGTTGACAAAAATGCCCACTCATTTTGAATTTAACGATTCCCCGTGATTTCCTAAGCAAGCCTCAGAAATCCTGTTCAAAGGTGATCTCCATACACATTCATTAAATAATCTTTCAGCTTTTGATTATCTCTCTAATAACTCTTGGGTACAGCGTCCTCATCATAACATTTTTATTTGCAATCCACATTATTTTATACAAAATGCTCAATAAAAGCAAGTTTTTTGAAATCTTTATTTTAAATTTTAAGATTCTAGTTTATAATGTAGTCGTCATCGTCGTCAACGACTAAAAAATTAACCATTTTTAGATCTCACACTATAGAAATAAAGGAGTTATTATGAAAAAAAGATCGATTCTCTTAATTTTTTTGCTTTTGGCCGCTTTAATTGCCGGAACCATTTACTTGCTTCCTACTTTAATGAAAACCCCTGAAGAAACAAACACCAAGACCTCAACCACCACAACTAATTCACAAACCACCCTTCCCGAAAAAAACAAAACAAACAAGCCTCAGGTTTTCCCTGAAACACCAATTCTTGTTCCTGACGAAATGCAAGCTGTCATTAATGAAAACGCCGAGTTTTTATATAAAGACACTTCCCAACAACTTGCTTCTGCTTTTCCTATCCAAATGGTTCCTTTGTATGGGGTTTCTGGAATTGCTGATTCTTATGGCATTACCAATGATAAAGGAAAGCCAGGTTGGAACACCTCCTATGTATCAAATGATCCCACCACTGATTTAGTAGGTTTTTACCGTGCACTCCTTGAGACAGCTTCTGGTTTTACCGAAAGCACCGCCTCTGAGTCAACCTCTTTAAAAGCAAACGTCAGTGGTTATGCTGTAACGGTTACTATTTCTCCAAACAATCCACAAAAAACCGACCTTCAGGGAAACAGCGCCGTTAGTATTTTTATTGAAGAATTATAAAATGAGACTAAAAAACCACCAAAGAATGGTGGTTTTTTTGCGCCTTATTAGAATAAAAAAGATCTTTCTTAACTTTACATATAGCCTTTCATTATCTCAAGATACTCTTCGCAATTATCTTTAATGCTCTGTATTTCCTCTGGTTGCAACTCTCGAACAACCTTTGCTGGACTCCCCATGATGAGTACATTTGGAGGAAATTTTTTTCCTTGGGTTACCAAAGCACCTGCCCCGACAATTGAATTGTCTCCGATTTGTGCGCCATTTAAAATAATGGCACCCATCCCTATCAACACATCATCTCCTATTTCACAACCATGGATAATGGCATTATGCCCAATGCTTACTCCACTTCCAATCTTTGTTGGATAGCCTTTTGCAACATGAACCACTGTGCCATCTTGTATATTGGTGCGATCTCCAACTGTAATACTATCAACATCACCCCTTAGAACTGCTTGAAACCAAATACTAATATGATCTCCCAACTTAACTTTTCCTACGACATTTGCACTTTTTGCTATAAAAATGGTTTTACCCAGCATCATTTAACCTGACCTCACTTTTTGTTTTTTATTTAATCTTACTCTCTTTATTAATATTTGTAAATAAATTTTCTTATTTTTAAACATACCACCCTATGGGTATGGTAAAATAAAGCATATTTCATAAAAGGACGTGGACATGAATCTCTGTAACATAGAAAACCTTAAAAAATCATATGGAGCGAAAACTCTTTTTGAAAATATTTCTTTTAGCATCTCAGACACCGATAAAATTGGACTCATCGGACTAAATGGGTCTGGAAAAACTTCACTACTAAAAATAATTGGTGGTATGGATTCCCCAGATTTCGGTGAAGTTAAATTCTTCGGAAATCTTCGGGTAGAAATTCTTCCCCAGGATCCTATTTTAGATCCTGAGATTTCTGTATTAACCCAAGTTTTCCAAGGAAATTCTCCAGAGATGACCCTAGTAAGAGACTATGAAGAAGCTTTGATGATTTTAGAAAATACCCCTGAGAATAGCCAATACCAGAAGAAATTACTCAAACTTTCTCAAATCATGGACGATCAGAATCTTTGGAACTTAAAATCTCAAGTCGAAACGATTCTCTCCCAGCTTGGCATTCGGGATTACGATAAAAAAATTGGAACCCTTTCAGGAGGACAGCGAAAACGTGTTGCTCTTGCCTCTGCTTTATTAAGTCCCTGTGACCTCTTAATTCTAGATGAACCAACAAACCATTTAGACAACAATACCATTGCTTGGCTGGAAAATTTTTTACTAAACCGAAAGGGGGCACTATTAATGGTCACCCATGACCGTTATTTTCTCGATCGGGTTGTCAATAAAACCATTGAGCTTGATAAGGGAATCCTCTATGAATATACTGGAAATTACTCGGATTTCCTTGAACTGAAAGCCCAGCGAAAAGATGCTCAAACTGCCATCGAAACAAAACGCCAAAACCTTTTTAGACGCGAACTTGCTTGGATTAAAAGAGGTGCTAGAGCACGTACGACCAAACAAAAAGCCAGAATTCAACGGTTTGAAGAAATCAAAGAAAATGCAATTGATTTAAGCGAAGATCAATTTGAAATTTCCGTTGGTTTTACCCGACTAGGAAAAAATGTTATTGAGATTGATCATTTAAGAAAAACCTTTGAGACCCAAATTATTATCTCCAATTTTTCTGCTATATTAGGACAGCACGAACGCATTGGAATTATTGGAAAAAACGGTTTAGGAAAAACGACCTTGCTCAATTTAATAGCAAAAAAATTAGAGCCTAGCTCTGGTAGTATTCTTCTGGGGGAAACCGTTAATCTTGGCTACTTTTCACAGGAATCCGAAGATTTAGATCTCAATCTCAGAGCCATTGATTACATTCGAGAAAAAAGTGAATTTATGGAAAATGCAAAAGGTGAAATCATCACTGCTTCTCAAATGATGGAATTATTTTTGTTTGACAAAAACAGCCAGTGGGTTTATATCTCAGAATTATCAGGCGGAGAACGACGACGTCTATATCTTTTAGGCATTCTTATGTTAGCCCCAAATGTCCTTCTTTTAGATGAGCCAACCAATGATCTAGACATTGATACCTTAAAAGTTTTAGAAGCTTATTTAGATGATTTTCAAGGAACTGTTTTAACGGTTTCCCATGATCGCTATTTTCTAGATCGAACCTGTCAAACTATTTATGCTTTTACAGGTTCAGGGGAAATTACCACACAAACAGGAAATTATTCAGAATATATTGAAAAACATCCCCTGGATTTTAATAAAAAAGACCTTCCCACACCTCCTAAAACAAACATGAAAAAAGAAAAAGAAAATTTACAACCGAAGGAAAGAAAACCAGGCCTAACCTATAAAGAAAAAAAAGCCTACGAAGCTTTATCTCTTGAATTATTAGAAAAAGAATCTCGACTTGATATTATCGACTCCGAAATGAAAAAGAACACCAGTAATTACACAACACTACACGAGCTCTCCATTGAAAAAGCGAAACTGGAAGATCGACTTTTAGAAATTATGGAAACCATTGAAGACCTTGAATCGCTTGCCTAAAGGAAAGTTTTCAAGGCTTTCCCCTAAATTTAATTAAAAGGAAAAGGAATAAACCTCATGAAAATTATATGTTGGAATGTTAACGGCATTCGTGCTGTAGAAAAAAAAGGCTTTCTGGATTGGGTTCTCGAAGCTAATCCAGATATTTTATGTCTCCAAGAAACCAAAGCGGATGCCCATCAACTCAGCGATGCACTAATCAATCTCCCTGGCTACACTGCTTTCTTTCACGCTGGCGAGAAAAAAGGATACAGCGGTACCGCTATCTATTATAAAAACGAACCCCTCACAATTAAAACCGGACTTTCAGATCCAATGTTTAATAATGAAGGGCGAACGATTATTATGGAGTATCCTGATTTTATTTTATACAACGTTTATTTCCCCAATGGTCAAAAAGACGATGAACGACTTCAGTTTAAAATGGATTTTAACCGATGCTTGCAAAAGGATATCCAAAAGCTTTTAGATGAAGGAAAAAATGTGATTGTTTGTGGGGATATCAACATTGCCCACCAAGAGATGGATCTCAAACACCCAAAAGAAAATTCTAAACGCTCAGGGTTTTTACCTGAAGAACGTGCTTGGATTGATAGCTTTTTGTCCATTGGCATGATCGATGTTTGGCGTTTCCAACACCCCGAAGAGATAAAATACAGTTGGTGGTCCTACCGATTTAACGCCCGTAAAAACAATGCTGGATGGCGGATTGATGCCTTTTTTGTTAATACTGCTTTTATGGAAAAAATTCAAACCTCAGAAATCCATAACGATGTTTTAGGCTCTGACCATTGTCCCATTTCCCTCACCCTTATTTAATAGAAAACGCCGATGTGATTAAGTTAATCTTTCACATCGGCGTTTTTCTCTTTTAATGACTATTTTTTCAATCGAGCAATGGCTTCTCTTGCTGTATCCCATTCGTTGTAATACAACGTTTCATCTTTCATGATTTCTTGTTTCTCGTGACCTTTCCCTGCTAAAACAAGAACATCCCCAGGGTTGCAGAGTGTCGCTCCAAAATAAACACCCGCATCTCGTACTTCCACAACATGAAAATTCTTTGTTTTTTCCGCGACTCCCCGAACGACCGCTTCAATAATATCCATGGGGTTTTCACTCGCTGGATTGTCGGAAGTAACCACGATTTCATCCGCATTTTCTCCTGCTATTCTACCCATAATCGGCCTTTTTGCTTTATCTCTATCCCCGTTACAACCAAAAACAAGAACCAACTTTCCACGATAAATTTTCCTAACAGATTTTAGCAACTTCTCTAAAGAATCTGGAGAATGGGCATAGTCAATGATCACATCAAAATCTGCGTCAACGTCAAGTCGTTCCATTCGCCCCTCAACCCCAGGCATATTGGCCATCGCAGATTTAATAACCGACATGGGTATTTCTTCTTCAATGGCATTAATAATTGCTGCCATGCTATTATAGACCATAAATTCCCCTGGGATATTTAAAAAGATTTCTTCCTCCCCTGTCGGTGTCACCAATGTGTAC
Organism: Eubacteriaceae bacterium; assembly: GCA_051649025.1. Lineage (GTDB taxonomy): Bacteria > Bacillota > Clostridia > Eubacteriales > Eubacteriaceae > Acetobacterium. The sequence goes on along the minus strand of JBOFGH010000003.1, from coordinate 65,442 downwards.
CGAGTTCCCATAGTACCATATTCCATATCCACTGCCACATAATCATTCGTTGGCTCAAAACCATATGTAATTATGGGGATCTCTGTCTTCTCTTCTAAAATTTCACATAGCATTCGTCCCCAGTGATCGTCTCCGTTGATAATATTGGTTCCCTTTACTTGTAAAAAAAGCTTTGCCTTTGCATCAAAATAATTCTCAAAGGTTTTATGGTAATCTAAATGGTCTTGGGTGAGGTTGGTAAAGATTCCATATTTAAAATCCACACCATTGACCCGATCAAGGGATAATCCATGGGATGAAACTTCCATTGATAGATAGTCACACCCTTCATTTCTCATTTCCCTAATCATTTCATGAAGTTCAAGGGATTCTGGGGTCGTTCGCCCCTTATTATCGATGATCCTTTCATCGATAATATTGTGTATTGTCCCAATAAGTCCGCATTTCTTCCCTGCCTTTTTAAAAATAGTATTTAACATATAAGTAATCGATGTTTTTCCATTAGTCCCTGTAACTCCAGTAACCACCATTTCTCGGGAGGGATTTCCATAAAAACTAGCACCAATCGTCCCTAAAGCATGTCTTGAATCCTTAACCTTAATATAAGCAATCCCCGCTTGATAAGCCTTTAGATCTTTTTCAAACACAATCACTGATGCCCCTTTTTTGATCGCGTCGTCAATATACTTATGTCCATCTGTTTGAAATCCTGAAATAGCGACAAACAACATGTCAGGTTTCACTTCCAAAGAGTTATATGCAATCCCCTTAACACTGGTTTCGCCATCAATATTTATTTCTTCTTGAATATCTAATACCTTTATTATTTCTTTTATTTTCATTTTTCTGCCTTCTCTTTTTCTTATCTTAAATTTTTCTATTTCTTTTTTCTATTATACTGCTTTGTCCTTTTTGTGTCCAGTAAGCACCTTATAAATAAAAAACAACAGCCAATAACTGTTGTTTTGAATCTTCTTTTTTATACTAAAACTAAATTTTATTTAAAGGTGCAAGAACCACACATTCCATTCCAAAATCATCAATGGAAATATTTTTTCCCGGAGGAACAATCACCGTTCGATGATCCCATTGAAGGGACAAAAACATTTCCAGCAGTTCAACATCTCCTGGCGTTATAACAAAATCTAATTTAAGAACCTTACTTAAATGTCTCGCGCAATGAATCCAGTTTTCTAACTCATACGCTCCAGAGTCAATCATCATTAATGATTCGTAATTTTTAAACATAATCTCCATGATAATTTCAGCTTTTTTAGGGCCATATTTATTGATCGCATAATGATACTCTTCTTTTAATGATTTCTTTCCAGTCATCCAGCCTTTTGTAATAAAGTAAGTTTCACCACGAAGACTCTTTAAATCTTTATTCTGATGAAGCAACATTTGAATACAATCTTCAGAACGCAAAAAAACCAAAACAGATTTTTCACTAACAATACCAACTAATGCTTTTCCACAATTTCCATAGGCTAGTAATATCACATCATAATGCTGATTTCTTAATATTTCTTTCTGTAGTTCTTCCCGTAAAAAATCAGGATTTGTATGGAGTTCTGGACTCATCCAGATGGTGTCGTAAGATCTTTTAATGTTCCTCATTGCTAAAGAAATTTCATCTTTTATCATTCCGCAAGCAATTAATAAGATATTTTTTTCCATTCCATACCTCAATTGTTCTGATTAATCAAAAGAAGCGATTGCCTCTAGACCTGAATCTTCACCTGTAAAATACATAAGTCCCCACCCAATGGGATGATCCTTCTCGTCTAAGAGTTTTTGTTCAACCACAAGTAAAGGTTCTCCTTCAATAACGTCTAAAATTTTACGAACTTCCCCTTTTGCAGCAACCGCCTTTATCTTCAATTTTTTGGTCATCGCAAAAATGGAGTTCTTTTTTGCCACCATTTCTGGGAAGGTTGCATAACGTATTTCTTTTTCTACAATTGGAATCCCTCGATAGTAAGGAATATATTTAATATCATACGCCTTTACCAAACCATCACTTAAAAAAATACGTTTTACGACAATAACATGTTTGTTCTCAGGAATTTCAAGATTAAATCCAACTTCGTAGCTTGGCTTTACCACATTAACTTCCACTAAACGAATTTCTTCCCCTTTTCTTTCAGTCGGAATCATCTCGTCAAAATGTAAGGTATATAGATCCAAATTAGGTTCGCATACGTAATTTCCTTTTCCAGGAATCGAGTAAATGTAACCTTCATTTACCAAAACTGCTAACCCTTTTCTGACCGTCATTCGGCTCACATTAAACTCTTCGCAAAGAAGGTTCTCAGATTGAATGGCATCTCCCGGCTTAATTTCTTCAGTTGTTATTTTATTTTTAATCGCTTCTACTATTTTTAGATATTCGGGGGATCCCACTGCTATTCACCACCTTAACTTTTTTATTTTAATCTCTCACGGTTGCTTTTTCTTGCATCCATCGCTTACACATTTCAACACCCTTAGTCACATCTTTCGTTGCAAAATCTGCTCCTACCATGTCTCCAATATTATCGCCAACCACTGCACCACCAATAATGACTCGATAGTCATCTCTGATCCCTCGGTTAATCATTTCACAAACCGTTGCACGCATTTCATAAACTGTTTCTTGTTGCATCCCGCTCAAACCAATGATATCAGGTTTTTGCTTTTCAATCGCATCCATTACTTTATGTAAAGACACGTCCGTTCCTAGATCGATGATTTCGAATCCTGCAGTTTTTGCAAAGGAGCCAAAAATATTTTTCCCAATATCATGGCAATCCCCAAAGACAGAAAACAACATTATCTTCCCAATTTTATTTTTGGGCAGCACACTGTTGATTGCTTTTATTTCATCAAGTTCCATCACTTCTTGAAAAATGATCCCAGCAAAAATTAAATCGGCAATGAAATAATCACTTGTTTCATAAAGCTTTCCAACACGTTCCATCCCAATTTGCAACCATCCAAAAATCTCGATGGGTGTAAATCCTTTTCGTATGGCAATACGAACAAGCTCAAGGGTTCTATCTTCATATAATCCTTCTATGGATCTTACAATGCTATGTTTCATTCCTGTGCTTCATCTCCTTTGAAGTTTCGAAAGTTCGACTTATCTATTTTTTGTCAGTTTTTCTTCTCTTCACCTAATCACTCAATCTTTGTATGTTTATTATAACCTAAGTTTAGTTTACTTAGCATGTTAAAATTTATTCTTTATAGGTAATTTCAATATTTTTATTTAATTTGGCAACTTTTGCTCTTAAAACAAAGAGCAAAAGTCACTAAACTATGATTTTTTTAAATAAGCAAAGTAATAAGCCATTGGTATGATGACTGCTCCACCAATGATGTTTCCAATAGTGACCGGAATCAAGTTGTTTAACCAGATTTGACCCCAGGTAATGTTTGCACCCAAGAAATATCCCATTGGTAAATAAAACATATTTGCTACACTATGTTCAAAGCCAGCCAAAACAAATAGCATGATTGGGAACCATATCGCAAATATTTTTCCAATAATGTCCTTTGCACCTGCTTGCATCCAACAAGCAAGAACAACAAGCATGTTACAAAGTATCGCTCTGATAATCACATCGATCACCGGAATAGATACTTTAGCTTCGGCAATAGCAATGGCTTTTGCCGCCATGGCTTCTCCGCCGTAAAGTGCCGTTAATGAAAATAACCACGCTAACAGAATGGCTCCAATAAAATTGGCAACATAGACAATCGCCCAGTTTTTAAACATCGATCCCACAGTAATTTCCTTTTTAAACACTGCAAGTGTCAAAAGGTTATTTCCTGTAAATAGTTCTGCACCACACATAATAACAAGCATTAACCCAGCCGGGAACACAGCGGCACCCATAAATTTGGCAACTGTTACTTCAAATCCAGTGCTAGCACCTGAAGTAATAATTGTGAACCCATACGCACCAAAGCCAATAAACACACCAGCAAGAACACCTAATATAAGCATCTTACCTACTGACAATGCTGCCTTATTTTTACCATTTTTTACCCAAACCTCTGCAATTTCTCCGGGAGTTAAAAAATTATTCACCCTTCTTTCTCCTTTCTTGATTTCATTGATTGAAATCGTTTGTTGAAATTATAACATACTTATATCGACCTGTATATACAATTCAAACATAATATTCCAGAGAATTTGGAGAAAATGCGATGTCCATGCCATTAGTTTCTAGTATTAACCATTGTTTGTCTCTTTCTGTATCTGGATAAATAAAACAAAACACAGAAAAACCAGAAGAAAGATGCAAACCTAAACTTCTGATTCTAATTTAATTATCTTTTGGCGGGAGTATGTGGGAATCGAACCCACCCAGGACGCTTCTAACGCCCAACATTAGTTTTGAAGACTAAGAGGTACACCAGTAACCTAACTACCCCCAAACAATCATTTCATTTAAGTCATATGATTGCAATCTATGGGATTTTAATTAAAACCCCTCGACTGCAATCATATGCTTAAAGTTTATTTATTAACTAAATACAATATTTTGTGTGAAGCAAATGATGCGACACTTCAGAGTTCGGCTGTTTTAAAAACTCTTTATAGATTTTTTTAATCCCTGGATTTTCATGAGATTTACGGTAAGGTAGCTCCTTATCATGTTCAAATGTTCCCGCGCAACGTGCTTCATAAGCTTCTTCTCGATCGGTGTCTAAGAGTAGTTTAGGCTGTCCACCGCCACTAATACAACCTTGAGGACACGTCATCACTTCGATAAAATGCAAATCAAGTTTTCCTGCTTTTAATGCTTCTAAAACGGGAATCACATTTTTAAGCCCAGTGACAATTCCCACTTTAAGATCAATATCCCCAATCTTAATAACTGCGGTTCTAAACCCTTCTTTTCCTCTAACCGCCGGAATGTCGATGTTTGGAATCTGTTGGTTTGTTATCAATTCGTAGCCAGTTCGAATCGCTGCTTCCATAACACCACCGGTAACCCCAAAAATAGTTCCAGCGCCTGTATAAAGACCCATTGGCTTATCAAATTCTTCATTTTGAAGTCCATTAAAATCAATCCCAAATTCTTTAATTAACCATGAAAGTTCTCTTGTAGTAATGGCAATATCAACGTCCTGATAACCACTACTCTTCATTTCCTCACGATTGCATTCGAATTCTTTACAAGTACATGGCATTACTGCGACACTAAAAATATCTGCTGGTTCTACCTTTTCAATTTTTGCTCCATAGGTCTTAAATAATGCGCCACCCATTTGTTGTGGGCTTTTACATGAGGATAAATGGTCTTTTAAATCTGGATAGTTTCGCTCTAAAAAAGTGACCCAAGCTGGACAACAAGAAGTAAACATCGGTAATGTGCCACCTTCTAAAACCCGATTAATTAATTCAGTTCCTTCTTCCATGATTGTAACATCTGCAGGAAAGTTTGCATCATATACTTTGTCAAACCCAATTTGTCTTAAGGCAGCTGCTAATTTTCCAGGAGCCAATGTTCCTAATGGATAGCCAAAATCTTCTGCAATCCCAACACGGACTGCTGGAGCACATTGAACCATCGTCACCACTTTGGGATCTTTCAATGCTTTTTTTAGTTTATTCAAATTACAAACATTATACGCTGCAAATAAAGGTTCCGATACGGTTTCTGGAATCCCTCGCTCTTTTTTTACAGTCTCATAAATTTCTTCTCCATGGGAAAGGATAGAAACATATGCTTTACATTTTTGAACACACTGTCCACACATCACGCATTTATCGAGATTAATGGTCTGGGGCATTCCTTTTTCGCCATCAATAGCAAACGAAGGACAAACCTCCGCACATTCTCTACAGCCTGTACATATATTTTGGTCAATATTAATTATCATCTTCTTCCTCCTCCCTTAATAAGATTTCGTAAATGCTAATGCCATTGCTGCCTTGATATTTTTTTCAACACGATCTTCTTCTGGACTAACAATTTCCAATGCCTGATGTGGACACACATCAATACATGCTGGACCCTTCTCTAATCCAATACAAAAATCGCACTTAAATGCCGATTTTTGTTCTTCATCTTCCGAGGCTTGCATCACTATTTTCCCACCTCTTGCTACTGGTAATAAAGTGACTGCTCCAAAAGGGCAAGCCATCATACAATCTTTGCACCCAATACAAAGTTCTTCTTTAACAATGATATGTCCATCTTCTCGAAAAACCGCTTTTTTAGTACAAGCATTCAAGCAAGGCGCATCCTCACAATGTTTACATTGTATTGGCATTGCGCTGTCTGAAAACTTTGTTACAAATAATCGAGGGGTTACAGGTGTCGTTACTGTCCCAACCGTTTTTCCAATCGGATTATCCTTTTGACTATGGACGACAAAACAAGCAATCTCACAAGCTTTACATCCTGTGCACTTAGAACTATCACCGCTTACAAATGTTCCTAGCTGTTTTTTCATTTATTATCCTCTCTCGTATCCCAGTTAAGCAACTGTCAATCAAAATCAAACCAACAAAACAAAGTCGAAAATGACGATTCTCCTCGCCATTTTCAACTCATTATTTATTTTTTAAATTGAATATTATATTTCAAAGCTTCGATTCTTTTATTTTCGCAGCTTTCTTTTAAATCATCTTCGGTCACTAATTCCAATGCTTGGGTAGGACAAACCCGTGTACAGGTAGGTCCATTTTTATTTTCGACACAAAGATCACATTTGTTTGCCACGAATTTTTCACTGCCATCAACCTGAAACTCTCCAGTGACTGGTACCATATCAATAGCACCAAACGGACAAGCTGACATACAAGTTTTGCATCCAATACATTTGTCTTTGTCAATCACTACTGCATTGTTAATATGAGAAATAGCTCCTGGGGTACAAACGGTTTTACATGCAGGAGTTTCGCAATGTTTGCACTGCACAGGAACAGTAATGGTTGCTGTTTTTACAACATGGAGTTTTGGATTAAAAGAATAACTATCTGGATCCACTTCAAAAATCCGTAACCCTTCATGAGAAACAACACAACCAATCATACAGGTTCTACAACCAATACATAAGTCGGGATTTCCTTTTACGAAATGATTCATCTTAATTTCCCTCCTTTGTATCAATGCCCATATCTGTTTTGATTTGATCATAAGATTCTAGGATATGTCGCTCAGCCCATTCCTGATCTTTGATTTTTTCTACTCGACATGCACAGTATTTATATTCAGGTGTATTACTAATAGGATCTAAAGACCCTGTTGTCAGTTCATTACATGCACCAATCCACCATTGATAGGTCATGTAAGTCGCACCCTTTTTTACACGTTCCGTCGGTAAGCAGCGGGTAATGCAGTAACCCCTTTTTGAAAGGACTTTAACTAATTCCCCTTTGACCAACCCAAGTTCTTTACAATCTTCGATGCTCATTTGCACCCAACCAGGTTCATCTTCTAAATTACGAAGGGTTCGACAATTTCCTGTCATTGTTCGAACTGAATAATGTCCAACTTCCCTTACGGTTGAAAGGGTTAATGGGTATTCTGCATTTTCCAATTCTTTTGGAGAACGCCATTCTGTACCATAAAACAAACCTTTGCCATTTGGACGAGCAAAAGCACCATCTTTATGTAAGAATTGTGTGCCCTTATCCGACATGTCTTTATCTCGACAAGGCCATTGTACGCCACCTAGTTTTTCCATTTTTTCGTAAGTTGCCCCTTTAAAACTTGGGCATAAGTCAATGACTTCATTCCAAATTTCTTCGGTGTTTTTATAAGACATTGGATAACCCATGGCAGTAGAAATTTCACTGATAATCTGCCAATCTGTTTTTACATCTCCTGTGGGTTCCACAAGTTTTCGCATTCTTTGGAAACCACGATCGGCACAGGTATAAACACCTTCATGTTCTCCCCAGCCTGTAGAAGGTAAAATAACATCGGCAAATAGCCCTGTTTTATTCATATAAATATCTTGCATAACAACAAAATCACAGGCCTCTAAAGCTTCTCGAACATCGGCAAGATCAGGATCTGATTGTGCAGGATCTTCTCCGAAAATATAATATGCATGAACTTTTTTATCGGGTTCTTCTCTTAATACTTTATCTGGGAAATGGGTAATTGGATTTCCAATTTCTGATGAAAGCTTGACTCCCCAAGCTTTTTCAAATTTTGCTTGTACTTCTGGATTGGTAACCACCTGATACCCAGGATAACAATTTGGCAAGGCTCCCATATCACAAGCTCCCTGAACATTATTTTGTCCACGGACTGGCCCAATCCCACAGTTTTCTTTTCCAAAATTTCCAGTCATCAGAGCTAAATTAGCAAGACCTTTAACCACATCAACGGCTTGTGCAAACTGGCACACACCCATTCCATAAAGAATCATAGACGTTTTTGCCTTTGCGTAAGCTCTTGCGGTTTCCCGAATGAGTTCTGCTGGCACCTGAGTGATTTTTTCTGAATATTCTGGGGTATATTTTTTTACAACCTCTTTGAATTCCGCAAAGCCTTCTGTATGTTCTTCAATGAAGTATTCGTCACAAAGGTTTTCTTCAATAATAACATTGGCAATGGCATTAACCAAAGCAAGATTTGTTCCACCTTTTAATTGTAAATGGATATCAGAAATACGAGCTGTCTCAGTGACACGTGGGTCAACACAAACAACGGTTGCTCCTTTTTGTTTCGCTCGTACAATCCTTCTCGCTACAATGGGATGTGAATCTGCGCCATTATAACCAAAAATAAATAATAACTTGGCATCCTCAATTTCTGGGATCCCCATAGACATCGCACCCGATCCTAAAGAATACAGTAGACCCGCTACTGAAGGGGCGTGTCATATCCGTGCGCAATGATCGATATTATTCGTACCAATACATGCGCGGATGAATTTTTGCATCAAATAATTAGCTTCGTTTCCTGCACCACGAGCCGAGCCTGTTCCCATAATGGCATCTGGCCCATATTTTTCCTTGATTTCACCTAATTTTTGAGCAACATAGGAAATTGCTTCTTTCCACTCGACTTCTTCTAAAGGACTTCCTTTTCCACCTTTTCGAATCATCGGTTTTGTTAAACGCTTTGTGAGAATTTGAGGATCATTCAAATAATCCCAGCCGTAATGTCCTTTTAGACACAACGTGTTTTCATTAGTTCTTCCATTTGCAGGTACAGCTTCAATAATTTTGTTTTCGGTTTCATCAACCGTAAACATAATTTGACAGCCAGCACCACAATATGGGCAGGTCGTTTGGACTTGCTTTGTTGCCATACAAATTTCCCCCTTATATGGTTTTTAGCAAAATAATACTCCTCAAACCTCCTCTAAACACCTTCAATACAGAAGCAGCTCGAAGTTACGTAATTTTTGCTATTTTTACATTATTATACTACACAACCCTAACCTTGTATAGACAAGTTTTTTAAAAATAAGTCGATCACGTTATCGATTTCATCAAAACCAAAACTAGGAATCCCTTCTATCTTAAATGTTGTATCGGTTACGATTCCCATTAAAGTCTCTTTTTTACAAACACTTTCCTTCGAGATTCCTTTTCTAATCAATTCGATTTTCGGATAGTTCGAATACTTAAACCCTTCTAACAGAATTAAATCCGCTTCTGGAAATAATAGTATGAGTTCCTTTTCTGATGATTTCTCCCAAGATTTAACCACTAAAAACTTGTTTTCTGAAAAAACCGCTGTTCCATAGGCTCCTGCTTGAAAAAACCGATGACTATCTGTCCCTTCAACATCTGCTTCAAAATCGTGTCCATCATGTTTGACAACCGCAACTTTTAGGTTTCGTTGCCTTAACCCGATGACGAGTTTTTCAATAAAAGTTGTTTTTCCTGAGTTTTTAATACCACTAATCCCTAAAATTTTTGGGTTTTTTACAGCAGAACAACACATACCTCGTCTCCTATCTTAAGTCCTTTGTTCCCTTCTGGAATATCAATCATACAATTACATCCTCGCATTGACGCGATCACCCCAGATGAGTTTTTTTGTTCACCTAAAGTGACTTCCCCCTTTTCAAAATGCCCTCGAATAAAACGTCTCCTTTTACTCACTTTCTTAAATTCATCCGCCATCCTCCCTTTTTCTGTTTTAGTTTTTAAGGAGGGATCTCGGTTTATTTTAGCCAAGGCTGGTCTCACCAATAACTCCATATTCGCAATAGCAGCAAAAGGATTTCCCGAAAGACTAATGATTGGTCGCTCATTGTAAACTGAGAATAATGCTGGGGTTCCTGGTTTAATTTGAATACGCCAAAAGACTTTTTCAATCTCTAGTGCCTCAAGGGTTCCATGTAAAACATCCTTTTTCCCAACCGATACCCCTCCTGTTGTGATAATAAGATCGGCTACCTGAGATGCTTCTATAATTTTTTTCGCAACCTGATTGGGGTCATCAACAACATGTACCGCGTATGCAATCGAAAACCCAAGTTCTTGTAACCGAGCACTCAGCATCATGTGGTTTGAATTATAAATCTTCCCTGGCGTTAGTGGGCTACCTGCAACCACCATTTCGTCCCCTGTTGTAATTAACGCAATCTGCGATTTTTTCCAAACTCTGACCTGTTCAAACCCAGCGCTACTTAAAATGCCTTGTTCAATATAGGTTATTTTTGCATTTTTTTCAACCAAAATGGTTCCTTTTTTGTAATCTTCCCCAGCATAGCAATAATTTTCGTAGGGTTTAATTTCTTTATAGATCGCAACTTCCTTTTCACCATAATTTGTTTGTTCTTGCATAATAGCCGCATTCACTCCTTTTGGAAAGGGCGCTCCGGTCATTATTCGCACAGCGTCATTTTTTGAAACTGCTTTTTCTGAAAATTCCCCAGCACAGATTTCATCAATTACTTTAAGTGTTACAGGATTTTCTTTGGTTGCCCCCATGGTATCTTCTCCCCGAACTCCATAACCATCAATGGGAGAACGATCAAAAGGAGGATTATCAATAGGTGCAAAAACATCCTCAACTAAAATCCTTCCATTGGCTTCTAATACTGAAATATACTCTGTTGTTGTAACTGGCTCTGCTTTTTCCAGAATCAGTTCTATGGCCTTTTCTATGGTTACACCAATCATATTAAGCTCCTTTTTTTAATTTCTAAAAATTCATTTCCAAAGGAATTCATTTCCAAAGGAATTCCTTGGAAAATTACTTAAGGGGATCTTCTTCATTTTCTAAAAATGCGTCCATCTTTTGTGTGCTTTTTCGAATGTCCCCTGTTTTTTTCGTATACCCCTGGGAATCCCAATTCTCTAAAAGTGAAACCCCATACTTACGAGAGGTTTCCACGGCATCTCTAAACTCCCCAAGACCAACCCCATCATGATCACTTTCAATACACTTAAATATCTCCATCGCTTTTTTAATCCTCTTTTTACTAAAATACAGCTTCGGCTCAATCTGAAACATCTCCCCTGATAAAAGCAATGCCTCAAGAACCTGTTTAAAGTATTTGTCTTTTAGAATTATCGGATCATAATCATCCACTCTGGGGGGAAGAAATTTGCTGTCTTCCATCATTTTTTCTAAGGTAATCTTACATTTTTCTTGTTCTCGATCATAAACTGGTTTAAAGCTAATCAAAGCGATCATGCCTTTTTTATAACTTATAATTTCTGAAATTTCATAGTATGTCAACAGATCATCCATGATATGAATATCCATATCGAATCGTAATTTCGAACGCAATTCATCTCGTGACATTCCTTGACGCAATGGAAAATTCTCATGATAGAGAGTCAAACTTTCGATTAATCTTTTTTCAAATACTTCTAGAAATTCTTTGTGCAAATAGATATCTTCATTAATTTTAATTAACTCCGTATATTCCTTTTCGAGTTTTAGAATCTCTTCTTCTAAATTTAACCGCTGGATAATTTCTTTGCTTGTTTTGAATTTTTGGCTTCCAATACGAACGCCTTCCACAAATCGTTCTTCTTTACTTCCCTTATGAAGGCATTTCATACTTTCCAAAGCCTTAATATCCCACCGTTTGTGTTTATTTGGAAACGGATCTAGTACAACACCGCCACCGATGGTTTCCATTGGAGAGTAAAACCGAATAACAAATCGATCCCCTGCTTTTAATGCCATTGGCTCTTCAAATCTTAATTGAGCATAGCATTCTCCTCCTGGCTCGAGTTGTTCTTCCCCAATGAGCACTACTTTACACAAGGCTTCCATTGCACCACAATAGAAATGAACGCGACTATTGTTTTTAATAACCCGCTCTTCGTCCATTAACGCTTTTAAATAAACATCTAATTGATAGGTCACAAGAAGGCTATCTGCTAATGCCACAACATTTCCACGTTTGATTTCTTCTTTTTTGATTCCCGAAAAATTAACCGCCACCCGTTGTCCTGCAACGGCTTGGTTCGTTTTTTCTCCGTGAACCTCGAGCGTCCGAACTTTTGCTGTCATCTTTTGGGGATAGATCGTCACTTCTTCGCCTTCGCAAATTGTTCCCTGAAAAATTGTTCCTGTAACAACGGTCCCAAACCCTGAAATTGTAAAGACACGATCCACGGGAATTCGCAAAGCCTCATCTGTTGGCTTTCCTCGGCAAAAAGAAATTTCCTTAAAAATCTCTGTCTTTAGCGCCTCAATCCCCTCACCTGTTATTCCCGAAACTCGGATAATTTCTGAAGTTTCCATGAGACTATCTTTCATTAATTCCCGAATATCTTCTTCTACTAAATCAAGCCATTCTGCCTCAACCAAATCGCATTTCGTTAAAACGATCAGACCCCTAGGAATTCCCAAAAGCGTTAAAATCCTTAGATGCTCAATGGTTTGAGGCATAACGCCTTCGTCAGCCGCAATAACCAAAAGAGCTAAATCAATCCCTCCTGCTCCTGCAAACATATTTTTAATAAAACGTTCATGTCCAGGAACATCAATTATCCCCGCTTTCTCTCCATTTGGGAGTTTAAGCCAAGCAAATCCGAGTTCGATGGTAATTCCCCGTTCTTTTTCTTCCTTAAGCCGATCTGTATCAAATCCTGTAAGTGCCTTAATTAACGAAGTCTTCCCATGATCAACATGACCCGCTGTTCCAATAATAATGTTCTTCTCATCTTGCACTTTCATCTCCTCCGGTTATTCACTTAAACACCTACGCATTGTCTTCCCTATGTATTCATAGTCTTCTACAAAGATGGTTCTTAAATCTAGTAACAATTGTTCTTTATGAATTCTTGTGATTATCGGTATCTCACTGCTTCTCAGTCGTCTTTCAAGTTCATCCACAGAAATTGTGTTTGTCTTAATTGCAACTGCATAAGATTTTAAAATGCCTTTTGGAACCGAGCCCCCTCCAACCTGTGCTTCCGAAGGAACAAGTTCAATTTCACCTAAAATTTCACCCTGATTAATTTCATTAATCAATCTTTCCCCCAATTTCCTTAATTGCTCTTCTTTGAGGGATAGCATTCCTATTGTCGGAATATCCTCTGAAATTTTAGTAGGATTCAAATATATCCGCAAGGTCTCTTCCAAGGCTGCCAGTGTCAGTTTGTCAATTCTCAAAATTCGCGCTAATGGATGTTTTTTTATAACTTCAATAAACTTCTTTTTTCCCAAAAGAATTCCCGCTTGTGGTCCACCTAAAAGTTTGTCTCCTGAAAAAGAAAGAACGTCAACTCCAGCTTCCAAGCACTCCTTAATGGTAGGCTCCCCAGGAAGACCATAGGTTTCTAAGGGATATAAAGTCCCACTTCCTAAATCTTGTAAGACTGGAATGTTTTGTTTGTTTCCGATCACACAAAGTTCTTCAATCGACACTTCTTTAACAAACCCCATAATTGCAAAATTACTTGCATGGACTTTTAAAAGCGCACCTGTTTTTTCGAGATCAATCGCTCCTTCGTAATCCTTTGGATGGGTTTTATTTGTAGTTCCAACTTCAATAAGTTTTGCCCCACTTTCCTCCATCATTACAGGAACCCGAAAGGACCCTCCAATCTCCACTAATTCCCCTCGAGATACAATCACTTCCTTCCCTCGAGCTATGGCACTAAGCATTAGCATCACAGCTCCAGCATTATTATTTACTGCCATGGCTGCTTCTGCCCCTGTGAGTTCGCAAAGAAGCTTTTCTATATGGGTATGGCGGCTACCACGACTCCCTTTTTTTAGATTATACTCTAACGTTGAATAGTTCATGGCAACGTCTTTTACTTTTTCAGCCACCCTTTCTCCCAAAACACTTCTTCCTAGGTTTGTGTGTAGTAAAATTCCAGTTCCATTAATAACTTTCCTTAAGCTCACCCTTTTTTTATTTTCTAACTGTTCCTTAGCCTTTTCGCAAATCAATTCCTCAATGTTTTTCTCTAGTTCTCCTCCGTTTAAGAGCTTTTCTCGATACATATTTATGGCAATTTGAATGGACTCAATCACGAGAGGTCGATGATTTTCTTTTAATAATTCACGCATCACTTTATTTTCTACAATCACGTCTACCTTTGGAATTTTTCTAAGTTTTTCATTCATTTTTTCCATTATTTCCCTCTTCACTTAACCACAGGATTCTCATTTAATGATTCATATATTATCATAAAACGCTCATTTATTTACACTTTTTTCGTAATAATCTACTTTCTTCTCATTGATTTGTTCCTTTTTTAAGTGCATTTTGACATTGCTCCTTCCCTATTAAAAATCAATTTTTCATGATTACTTCAAAAAATAAGGAAGGGAGTGCATTAATAATTTCAATGCACTCCCTCCCTTAAAGGACCTCTAAAAGCTAATTTGCTAATTGCCTTTCACCACTAGCCACAAGGAATTGTCACTTTTATGGTAAACACTTTTTCGTTATAATCATATCCAATATCGCCTTCATAACTCTCTATGGCCCGTTGAACATTTTTAAGTCCTAATCCAAAATGCCCTTGTCCCTTTGTTGAGGAGAATCGATTTTTTTCCTTAACAGGTAACTGGTTTATGGTGTTCTTAATGTTGAGAATAATAAATTTATTCCGCTTAAAAAGTTTCATATGGATAAAGCGACCATTTTTCTCAACTTCCGCACAGGCTTCAATGGCATTATCCAAAAGATTGGAAAAGATCGTTGTTAAATCGAATGCATTAATAAAATCGAGATTAATATTTTCCACTTCTGTTTTAATTTCAATTCCAAGTTCTTCACTTCTTTTTATTTTATCATTAATAATAATCGTTAAAACCCGATTGTCAGCTTTAAATCGGCTTCCCAATCGATTCATTTTTTCATAGATCATTTCTGTGTATTCTTTTTCTTCTTGAATTCTCTCATCTTCCGTATACATACTTTCCAGCGTATGCAGATGATTTTTCATATCATGAATCAGCCTTTGAGATTCGTCATATTGTGCTTCAATGGTGGCATAATAATTCGCTTGCATCGTGGCTTGTTGTTTCCCCAAAACAACCTCTTGCTCCAATCGGTTTTTCTTTGAAATGCTTTCGAAAAGAAAAATTAAGTAAAAATCAAAAACCAAAAATCCGATGACAATGAACCCTTGCACAATTCCATTTGGGCTATTCTCACTCAATATCATAATATAATTCGATAATAAAACTTCAAAAATTGCGAGTGCAATTAAAAAAGCGTTTTGTTCAATATCAATCATTTCAATGCGATGCCGTTTCATCACTCTTGTGAATAGATTAGAAAAGCAAAGAAGCAAGATTCCATTACTTACCCCTGAGATAAAAAGAAACCATTCATTTTGCTTCAAAATACCAATGGTATTCGTACTTACCACCGAAAACAAAATCACCGATAATGAATCAATCACGAGTAAAAATAGGAAAAAAAACAACCCATACCCAATCATTTCTTTTTTTGAGTAGCCCTTAAATAATACAAACTCAAATACAAAAATAAAAACGAGGCAAAAAAGACTTTTAATAATTGGTATCTCAGTTAAATACACCAAAATCGACAGTAAAACAAAGCCAAGCCAAACCGCAACATAAATCCATTTTTGTTGATATCGGGGGACATATAATTC
The DNA here is from genome assembly GCA_051649025.1 of Eubacteriaceae bacterium. GTDB lineage: Bacteria > Bacillota > Clostridia > Eubacteriales > Eubacteriaceae > Acetobacterium. Next base: position 49,418 of record JBOFGH010000003.1, on the reverse strand, counting down.
GAACATCGCCTTTAACATAACGTAGCCGATGACACTGTATGAAATAATTATGTTTCCGAAATAAAATAACTTCTCCATGGCAATGCCTATATAATATTATAAGCTTCGTGCAAATAATCGTAGAGACTCTTCTTAAATGCCACTGCACGCTTTTGGGCTAAAGGAATCCAGTCATCATTTTTTAATAAAATTTCAAACCCCTTAATGGATTGAATATGAAACAGGTTTACTACATAACTTTTATGACAAATCTCAAATCCCTTGTCCTTTACACTCTCATAAATATCTTCTAAATGATTGCTAATTTCCATTTCACCTTTTACGGTAATAATTTTAATTTTTCGATGATATCGTTCAAAATAATAGATGTCCTTCGTTTGAAACGTCACAGGTCCATTTTGAATCATTACAGATACACTGCTATTCTTTGTTTCATTATCAATATATTCTAAAGCTTCCTCTAAAGCTTGTTCTACCCTTTCAGACTTAAAAGGCTTTCTTAGATAATCAAATGCATGAACCGAAAATGCATTGCGCATATAATTAACGTATCCAGTAATATATATTATTTTGGCGTTTGTGTTCTGCTTACGAATAAGCTTTCCTGCATGAATACCATCCATTTCTGGCATTTCTACATCTAAAAAAATAATATCAAAGGTTTCCCCGCTTTCTATTAATTGCTTTCCATCGTAATAAACTTTTGTCGATTGTTCGATCATTCTCTTTTCACAAAATTTTATAACGATACTCGCAACTCCTTGAGCCGTTTTTTGATTATCATCGCATACACAAATTTTCAGCACGGTACTCCCCCCTTTTCTTTTAAAGTTATTGTACTATAAATTTGCACAAGAGGCTATCATATTCCGCAATAGATAATCTTACTTCATTAATTTTTTCTCAAAACATAAATAATTTCATTATCTGATTATTTTTTTTGTCTTGAAGTTTTATTCTTTGTTCTTTCATTTCTATTTCCGTAAGTTCTGGGTTCATGTAATCAGTAATATCTAAATTCTGAATGAGTCCAAGACATAACTCCTTCATTTGTTTTTCATCGTAACATTTTTTGGAGTACATCTTATAATCTAAATCTAATTTATAACCTAAAGCAATCATCTTTATTTGTTGAAAGCTAAAACCATTTTCAATAAAAGCAGATACATCCAATCCAATATATAAATACCTTCTAATCGCATGCATCTCCTCCCATGAAAATTTGGGATTCGCGTAAATTTCAACTTCTAGTTCATCCTGAATTCCTTTAAATATTTCCATCATCTGAGTTCCTGAAAAGCAAAGCTTATTGTATATGTTCACATCAATATTTGACAGAACCCCTTGTAACACTACTGCCATTTGATCTGGTTCATACCGCTCGTCAACAAACTTTTCGACATCTTTACAAAATCTCTTTCGATTGTTAATAATGATTTCTTGATCCAATGTGTATTTAAATTTTTCCATCCTAAAATCTCGACCTTAACATTTAAAATGTTATCCCTTTCAAAAAAATTGTCAAGATTTGAAAAAGGTGAGTTCCATAAAGGAAACCCACCTCTCACTAATAATTATTTTTTCCTAAAACCAACATTAATCCCTCAAAAGCTAAACACAATCCAATTATTAGACCGTAAATGCTGTTAAACCCAATGGTCAAAATGAGTCCTAATGTCATTAGAATCCATAGAATTGTTCGCGCTTTTTTTCCATAAACCACTATTTCCATCTGATCAAGTGGCTTATTAGGGTTTTCAACTGGAGCCAAAGTATAAATACTTATAAATCCTAGCAACAACAAAACCAAAGACAACGCCATAAAAGAATTTTCTGGATAAAAAAGCAATACACTCAATACCCCTAGAACGGTTCCCCAAGACCATAAGTAACAAACAATTTTACTTTTTGCATGATACCCCCCTGCATAGATTCTCACAAAAGAGTAGGCTAATATAAAAGCAATTGTTTCTGTTAACAGCCCTAAAAACCAACCAACTAAAATCATTGTCAACGTATGCAATGCCTTCGTTAACAAAGACTCTAACCCATATTGGTAAATGGAACGATCTTCTTCCTCAATAATATTGTTTGCACTCAATTGATAAATAACGCGACTTACAACCCAATTAAACATTAAAATTTGCGAAGTTTAGTTACCTTTTCTGGTAATTTTTCTTGGTGATTATATACCAAGCAAGCCGTATTTGCATCCTTCACTGCTGTTTTGTGAGCCACTTTAGCTACTGTTTTAAGCAACTTTCCTTTTAAATCAAATCTTTTTTCCATATCAAAATATACCTCCTCAAGTTAAATATTTAGGCTAAGTATAGGACACTTCTTAGAAAATATGATTCTCAATTAAAAATTAATTAATTTTGTGCATTTTTAAACGTTACCCTTGTAATAAGTAAGAATTTTAATGTCTTATTGACGATTTTATAATTTTTTCGAAAAAAAATAAGAAGATAAAATTTGCTTTTGCAAATTTCATCTTCTTAGTCATAATTATTTATGTTTCTTGATTATACCCAAGCTTGGCACATTTTTACGCCTTCTGCTGCGTTTGTAGTGAATGCATCTGCCCCAACAAATTCACAAGACTCTTTGGTTACAGGATTTCCTCCAATAATAACTTTAGCGTCTACCCCTGCTGCTTTAAGTGCGTCAACGGTTTCTTTCATTGAATCAATCGCCAGAGTTAAAACCCCACTCATTCCAATAACTAATGGATTACACTCTTTTGCTTTTTCAACAAAAGTTTCTGGTGCAACATCAATCCCAAGATCAACCACTTCAAAACCTGCTGCTTCTGACATGCTCTTGAAAATATTTTTTCCAATATCATGTAAATCCCCATGAACTGTCCCAAGAACGATTGTACCTGCAACTGCAGTATCTTCACTTCCTAATACTGGTTTTAATACATTAATTGCTTCAGTTAATAATTCGCCTGCAAAAATAAGATCTCCAACGAAATATTCGCCTTTTTCAAATAAATCTCCTACAATTGCCATTCCGCTTTGGCAAGCAGCAACCGCTTCTTGGGCTTCTGCCTCTGATGGATTTGTTTCTACAAACTCATTGAGTAGGTCCATTACATCTTCTTCTTCTAAATCTCCAACTGCTTGTGTTAATACTTTTAAATCTAACATTCTTTCTACCCTTCCTTTTTAAAAAATTTAATTGTCTCTAAAAAGCACATGTATGACTTGTGTGTACAAGTTGTTATGATCATAATACACCTTCTTTAAAACTTTGTCAAGTAAACGCTTCCATTTTTTATAAAAAAAGGGATCGACATCGATCCCTTGACTACATCATGAGTTTTCCTAAAACAATAATCCTCATTATTAAAATATCCATTCTAAATATTTGTCTCCATTGACTTACTCGCTAATGATTAAGATACCCTCTGCTCATATGGATTTACATGGATCATACAGTGAATAATCGTTGGAATTTTTTCTTCTAAAATATCATGAACACACTCTGAAATCTCGTGGGCTTGGTATAGATCGAGACGACCATCCACTGCAATTTCAAGATCCACATAGAATCGAGAGGCAAAAGCTCTCGTTTTAAGTAAATCAATTTGTTCAACCCCAGGTTGATTCATCACAATTTCACGTATTTCCTCTTCAGTTTCTTGGTCGATTGAGCTATCAAGCATTTTATCAATGCTATCTTTTCCAATATCATATGCTGCTTTTACAATCAATACCGCTATGATCACCGCCGCAATGGGGTCCATAATTGGAAAGCCCAATCGTGCCCCTGCAATACCAACAAGACTCCCAACAGAGGAAAGGGCATCGGATCGATGATGCCAAGCATCTGCTTGCAATGCTCCAGAATTAATTTTCTTGGCAGCACTTTTTGTAAACCAATACATCCATTCTTTAACTCCAATAGAAATAATGGCCGCAACAAGTGCCAACAACCCAGGAACTTCTAAATTAGTCGTTGATGCATTTAGTATCTTTTCAATGCCGGTATAGCCAATCCCAATCCCGGTTCCAAAAAGGATTAACGATAGTACAATCGCCGCCACACACTCTAAACGATCGTGACCATACTGATGTTTATCATCTGCTTTTTTCCCCGAAATGTTAACGCCAATAATTACAACAAAGGTTGATATCACATCGGACGCGGAGTGTACGGCATCCGAAATCATCGCCCCTGAACCCGCAATAAATCCAGCGAAAAGCTTAAATATTGATAAACCTAAATTAACAACGATTGAAATAAAAGAGACCCTTAAAGCTATTTTTTTATTACTCGTTGAGACATCTATTTTTTGACTCACTTTTTACCCCTTTCCACTATTCAATTCCTAAAAGCCCTAATTCTACCACAAACTGCTCAATTATTATGTTGTCAGGTTTTTCTATTCTAACACAAGTCTATTTTATAACAAAAGGTTTTTTATCACTTTCCTCTGTATTTCAAAATTCGTGATGTATTAAGAATTGTCAATATTGCAGCACCGACATCCGCAAAAATTGCTAGATACAATTCTCCTAATCCTAATACAGTCAAACCTAACACAAAAATCTTGATTCCTAAGGCTAAAACAATGTTTTGTATCATAATTTTTCGTGTGAACTTTGCAATATCAACAGATTTAACAATATCAAGAGGGTCATCCTTCATCAAAATAATATCCGCAGCTTCAATCGCTGCATCAGAACCTAATCCACCCATTGCTATTCCTGCATCGGCTAATGCCAAAACTGGAGCATCATTCATGCCGTCTCCAACATAAATTGTTTTTCCTTTTTTATTGGTCTCCATAATTTTTTCAAGCTCTTTTACTTTATCCTCAGGTAAGCAGTCTCCAATGACTCGATCTAACCCTAATTTTTCCCCTACACTTTTGGCGGTTTTAAGGTTGTCACCACTTAACATGATATTTTCTTTTATGCCTCGTTTTTTTAGCTTTTCAAGGGTGATTTTTGCATTTGGTTTCGATTCGTCTCCTAGCAAAAAAGAACCCATATACTGTTGATCTCTCCCTAAATATACAACGGTTCCGTTCTCTTCCATTTCCGGAACCTTAATTCCATTTTCAAGAAGAAAATTTCTATTCCCCAAATAAATTGGCCTACCTTTGTAAATTACCTTCGTTCCTTTTCCTGGAATCTCTTGATAATCTTGGATATCTTTCTCTAAAACCATCGTTTTTTCATAGCATTTAATGGCTTTACCAATGGGGTGATTCGAATAATACTCCCCAGCATTCCCTAATTCAAGAACATCTTTTTTTTCTACCTCTTTAGGGATTTTCAATTCTAGTACCTTAAACTCGCCTTTGGTAAGTGTTCCTGTTTTATCAAATACAAAAACATTGCTCCCGTAGAGAACATCCAGATAGTTTCCACCTTTAATTAAAATCCCCTCTTTTGAAGCACGACCGATACCTCCAAAATAACTAATCGGAATCGAAAGCACCAAAGCGCAAGGACAAGAGACCACTAGAAAAATTAAGCTTTGATAAAACCAGGTTTCCCATAGTGCTCCTGGAATTAATAAAGGCGGTAATATTGCCATTCCAAGGGCTAAAAAAACAACGATGGGTGTATAAAAACGGGAAAACTTTGTAATAAATTTTTCTGTTTTTCCTTTTTTATCATTCGCTTCCTCAATTAGGTGGATAATCCTCATTGCAGTAGAATTCTCGTAATCCTTCGTGACCAGCATTTGAATCATCTCACTGCCATTAATCATACCACTTAATACTTCATCTCCCTTTTCCACCTTGCGTGGGTAAGATTCTCCAGTTAAGGGAGACGTATCAATATAGGACATTCCTTTCAATACTTTTCCATCTGCTGGGACTTTTTCACCAGGTTTTATGACTAAAACATCCCCAACTTTAACCTCTTTTGCATCAATTTCCACGATACCCTTTGATGTTATTCGATTCGCAGTGTTGGCATTAAAATTAATTGCTTTGGCAATTGATCTTCTTGCATTGTCCACTGCTTTGTCTTGAAAATATTCCCCAATTCCAAAGAAAATCATAACACCTGCGGCTTCTGGCCACTCCATCAAAATGAGAGCCCCAAAAGTTGCAATCGTCATTAAAAAGTTTTCATCAAAAATTTGGCCATGTCCAATGTTTTTAAAGGCCAATCGAATCACATCATACCCTGCTAAAAAGTAGGCTCCTAAAAACACACCAATCGAAATGAATTCCAAACCTTCTGGCAAAATAGCTTGAAGGAGAAAACCAAAAATAAAAAGCCCAATTGCAGAAGTGAGCTCTATTTTTTTCCTTCTACTCATGTCACCTTGATAATGTTCTTTTTTACTATGATTTTCACCACAGTTACAGGTCTCTGTTTTTCCAAGATCTCTTTTAGTCTTTGCCACAACGACATCAGGTTCTAATTCTTTTACCAGCTTAACCACAGCTTCATAGGTTTTTTCTTCTTCAAAACCTTTTTCTTCTGTAATACTTAATGCTCCTGTTGCCAATGAAATACTTGCTTCTGCAACCCCATCAAACTTACTCACTATTTTCTCAATTTTACCTGCGCAATTAGCACAATTAAGGCCTTCTAAATACAGTTTCATTATTTTCCCTCTTCTCCCAATAACAGCAGTACATCTACTGATGCGTTAAATGTGTAATGGTTAGAAGAACAATTTCCTCCACATGGTGATCATCCAAACGGTAATACTTTAATTGTCCCTCTTTCCGAAAGTTTATGATGCGCTTATCTTTCAAGAGACGCAACTGATGGGAAACCGCTGTTCGAGTAACATCCATTAGGCTTACGATGTCTCCAACACATAGTTCTCCATGTTCATAAAGGGCCGTTACAATTTTTATACGTGTTGGATCTCCCAATACTTTAAAAAAATCTGCGACTTCAGACAATACTTCCGGTGAATGGTTGTTTTTCAAAACTTTATCCATTTCTACTCCTTAATATGTGAACACTTGCTCACTTATTGACAATATTTTAGCATCTATCGGTTCCTATTGCAAGTCCAAATTGAAAAAATCGTTTTTTATAAAGGAACTTTTATCTATAAAACCATTATTAAATTGAACATCCTCTTAATAATTCAATTTCTTTTTTATAATCCACAAAATTTTTCTGGGGTGTTTCCAAGAAGAAAGGTAAGTTCTTTAAAACAGGATGTGTGACAATTTTTTCAAAAGCCTCCCTTCCAATAGAGCCATTCCCAATTTTCTCATGACGATCTTTATGGCTTGAAAATGGGGTTAAGCTATCATTGAGATGAATTGCCTTTAGATAATTGATTCCCACCATTCTATCAAACCTCTCAATCACCTCATCCAAAGCATTCACAATATCATATCCTCCAGAGAAAATATGGCAGGTATCAATGCAAATGCCCATATGCTCTTTCAATTCAACTTGATCAATAATCATTTTTAGCTCTTCAAAGCTCTTACCTATTTCCGTTCCTTTTCCTGACATTGCTTCTAACAAAACCGTTGTTTTCTGGGTTTCTTTCATTTCTGAATTTAATATTTCTGCAATTAAGTCAATTCCCTTTTCAACGCCCTGTCCTGTATGATTTCCGGGATGTAAATTATACAAATGGCAAGGCAACATGTCCAAACGCTCCAAATCTTCCTTAAAAACCATTCTTGCAAAAGCCCTCGTTTCTGGACTACTCGAGCACATATTTAAGGTGTAGGGGGCATGGGCTAGCAACGGTCCAAACCCATTTTTATCCATTATTTCAATCAGTCCCTTTACATCTTTTTCATCAATTGCTTTTGCTTTTCCGCCCCTAGGATTTCGGGTGAAAAATTGAAAAGTATTTGCTTCTACCGTTAAGGCCTCTTTTCCTGCTTTCGTAAATCCATTGGCAATGGATATATGTGGTCCAATTGTTAGCATCGCTATCTCCTTATTTTCTTTAATTTTTCTTTTTGTTCCTAACATTCAATTTATGATCATTTCTTTCCTTTTTCTTGTTAAGTACCTTGCTTTTTTTTGATTAATATTATACAATGAATCCGTAAAAATTTAGAAAGAGGTGAACGCATGGACCCATTTAAACACGAATTTAGTGAGCTAACCAAAGGTCACAAAGTTCTTGGTATTCTTATTTCAATTGTTTTGGTTCTATTAGGTATCGGGTGTTTCTTTGCTCCTGTATTTTCTACAGGGGTCATTATTTGGCTTTTTATTTCTGGCATTATTGTTTACGGAATATTTCTTATTTATTCTTATGCCAAAGCAACCGTTAAAAATGGATGGGCTCTCGCTTCAGGAATTATTTCCCTTATCCTAGGCGTATTGCTCATTGTTTCTCCACCACTTGCAAAAGCAGATACTTTTGCATTTATGATCGGCTTTTTATGTATGATGACTGGTGTTAATCAAATTGGGGTTGCTTCTGCTTCTAAAAAAGCAGGTGCTGAAAAAACAGGTTGGTTAACCGCTTCTGGGGTATTGAACATTATTTTATCCTTCTTCTTTATCTTTAACCCCTTTATCATGCTTTTAGCTTATGATATTATTGTTGGTGTCTATTTAGTTTTTGGTGGCATTACCCTGTTTGCAGCCACTTGTTCAAGTAAATAACAAAATTTTAAAAAGAGAAAGTTTTTACTTTCTCTTTTTTTGTTTGTTATCCCAATGCAACATCTAAAACCATCATCAGCGTAAATCCAACCATTAAGCCTACGGTTGCAATATCCCCTTCATGTCCCAATTGAGACTCTGGAATCAGTTCCTCTGCAACAACATAAATCATTGCTCCAGCTGCAAATGCTAATGCATAGGGTAATAACGGCGTGATATAAACAACTGCTGCGGCCCCTAAAACAGCCGCTATTGGTTCAACCATTCCAGAAAATTGTCCAACGAGGAAGGACTTTGTTCGACTCATCTTTTCTCGACGCAAAGGAATCGATACTGCCGCACCTTCTGGAAAGTTTTGAAGTCCAATTCCCAATGCTAGAGAAATCGCTCCTGTTAGGGTTATTGCAGAATTTCCAATGGCCAGTCCTCCAAATGCAACGCCAACAGCTAAACCTTCTGGTATATTATGAAAAGTGATTGCTAAAACTAAAAGCACTGACCGTTGCCACGATGTTTTAACTCCTTCTTGATGTCCCGTCCCCTGGTGAATATGTGGTAACACTCGATCGACTACCCACAAAAAAAATCCGCCTCCTAAAAATCCAATGGCAACCACTAAGTAGGGTGGCAATGCGCCTCCTTCCGCCATCACAATCGCTGGAGCTAATAACGACCAAAAACTCGCTGCAATCATGACTCCCGAAGCAAACCCCAACATCCCATTGAGAACCTTTATATTAATCTCCTTAAAGAAGAAAACCATACCAGCCCCAAGTGCTGTAACACCCCAAGTAAACAATCCTGCCAAAAGGGCCAAAAGGACTGGTGGATAATTCATTAAAAATTCCATTATTCTCTCCTTTTATTTTTGTTAGTTTTATCTAACTAATGTTAGCACATCTTTTTCCTGTTGTAAATAAAAAACTGGAAATTCTCTTTACTTTTATACCCTAATATATTAAGCTAACCTCATTATAGTAGCAAAGAGAAAAAAATTAGGTGGTGTTTTTTCATGTCAAAAAATTTTCAAGGGCAATGGAATGATTACGAAAATAACAATCGTATCAACAATCTTCTTTGGACCGTTTCCGGAGATTATAGCGCCTTTATGTCCGAAAAAGAAAAAATACAATATGCCTCGAAGGAAATCGCTCTTTATTATGGAATAATGGCAGGTGCTCGACGAAAATATTTGGACTGGCCATTAATCAATCGCTATTTTTATTTACGCATCAACCAAGGATTTAATAAAGAATTTCTTTTACCAATCCTCCAAATGGGTAGCGACCTTATTTCTTTCCGTCAATTGCAATCTGAACGTCCTGGTGTTTTTGATATTCGCGAAAAAGCCTATCATGAAATCCTCAAAATTAAAGATACCCCAAGAGAAAACACATTCATAGAAGACGTTTCACATAGGTTTATTCAGCATTTTTCCAATGCTCCTTTCCCACAATCTGAGGAGCTTGACCCTTTCATTCAAAAGATTTTAATGCTAGAAAGGCATGAATCAACCCTTGATTTTTTAGAAAACGTTGATATGATCTATCTCGATTTTTTCAAAACAATCCCTCATACTCCTTTTGAAAAATTAGATTTCTCAGAAAAACCACCATTAAAGGTTGCCTTAGTATCAGAAATAGAGGGTTTTATTAGTAATTCCCTTCTCTCTTCAAAAAAAGGTAAGGAAGGGTCTCATTCTAGCAAAGTGGCCGATGCAAAAACAATCTATGTTGATTCTGAATCCAGTAAAAACATTAAGAAACAAGTTGCTCATTATTATGGTTCCTCTTTTCTTAGTAACCTCGAAACAAAAAAATTACAACATCTTTTGTGTCGAGGTGTTCATTTAGATTGTAAACTCCATTTTACCGATGGTCTTTTGCGGAGCAATTCCCCAAGTGACTTTCAGAAAAAATACGCCAAACGAGATACCGAGAAAAATTGGCGTGCTTTTAAAAATAATCAACTTTTGTATCAGCGAACCATCGCTCGCCTTCGTGATGGTTTACTCCGAACCCTAATTAGTGAACGCAGCACTTACACCTTTCAAAGTATGCAAGGTAAACTTGCCGCAAACCGAGTCTGGCGAGTTGGACGAAGTCCTTATCCTAAAATCTTTCACCAAAATCAAAATAATGACAAAGGAAATTTTGTTGTTGATCTTTTGATGGATGCTAGCAGTTCCCAACAAAATCGGGAATCCGATGTTTCTATACAAGCTTATATTGTTGCCCAAGCCCTTCTAGAAGCTAGAATCCCCTGCCGTGTTTCCTGTTTTTCTTCTTTTATGAATTACACCATCATAAAGCGTTTTCGCGATTATAACGATCCCTCTTCTCAAAACTCCAACATCTTTGAATATCGGTGTGTTGGATCTAATCGCGATGGTTTAGCTATAAAAGGTGTTTGCCACCAACTCTATCGGCGACCTGAGGAAAACAAAATTCTAATCATTCTTAGTGACGGCAAACCAAATGATATTAAGTTAATTCCAAAAGAAAAACAAGACCTTTTTCGGGGAGAAACAGCCTATACAGGAGGATTGGCAATTGCTGATACCGCAAAAGAAGTCCGTTTAGCTCGGCAACGAGGCATAATGGTTCTTGGGGTTTTTACAGGTAGCCCGTATGATCTCCCAGGGGAAAAGATTATTTATGACAAAGATTTCATTTATTCCAAAAACATGAGTCACTTTGCCGAGGTCGTCATGTCATATCTCAAGCGGATTATACAACAATAAATGGATAAAAAAAAGCATTCAGATTATCTAAACTGAATGCCTGTCCGTGTTAAAGCATTAAATGTCTCCCATGTTTATGGATTTAATTTCGATGATTCTTGAATGTTATTTTATCAAATACAAATAAAAAAGGAGTATTTCTATGAATAAGAAATCGTTTATCCCATTCTTAACCTTTAACGGTCAGTCTGAAGAAGCAATGCAATTTTATGCTTCCATCTTTCCAGAGGCTGAAATTACACAGCTCATTCGCTATGAAAAAAATCATCCCTTTGCCAATGCTGACGAAGAAAACAAAATACTACATGGCGCATTATCCTTTAAAGATCAAGAAATCATGTTTTTAGATATGGATGCCGCCCATCCTGCACCAGAATTCGTCTGGTCAACTTCACTTTATATTGATTGCTCCGACGAAAATGAATTCGACCTTATTTTCGAGGGTTTGGCAAAAGACGGATTCATTATGATGGGGCCAGAATCCGTTGGAACCCTTCGTAAATGTGCTTGGGTAACGGACAAGTTCGGGGTTACATGGCAACCCGTCTGGGAATAATCACCGATTGCTCTCTTCGTTCAAACTTGGGCTAGTGAATTTTCCTATTAACTAGCCCTTTTTAAACTTTTTTTACAACCTCTGATTTTAATTTCATGGCACCAAAACCATCGATCTTACAATCAATGTTGTGTCCATCTGCTGAATCCGATACTAATCGAATGTTTTTAACCTTTGTTCCAACTTTTATTGAATTAGCAAAACCTTTCACTTTCAAATCCTTAATTACCATCACGGTATCTCCCGTATACAATTCATTTCCATTAGCATCTTTTATCCCTGCCTCTGCCTCTGTCTCTAGATTTGTTAAAGATGTCATCCATTCATGAGCACATTCTGGGCAAATAAGTAATGAACCGTCTTCATAAGTATATTCTGAATTGCATTTTGGGCAATTAGGTAAATTTTCCATCTTTTCTCCTTTAAAAATATAAATTTTAATGATTGCTCATTGTATCATGAACTAATTAATGCGTCAAAACACATCAATCAGGGTGAGATCAAACCTAATTGAAAATGGACTATCAACCCCAATTTCAACCACTTATGTTTCAAGACGTTATGTTGGAAAAATAAAAGAAAAATTAGGAATTTAGAGAGGTTTGAAATGTTAAAAAAAATATTCTATCGAGGACTTTTAGGATTTCCTCAAGGCATTGCACTTGGTTATGTTATCACCATTTTTATATCTTTAATCCATGGTCAGGGTTACTATTCTCCTTGTATTCCGTCGCTTGTCGAAACAATGGAGAATGAAATAAATGCGGTGATCTTACAGGCCTTACTTTGTGGATTATTGGGAACCACCTTCGCCTCTTGTTCTGTAATTTGGGAATGTGATAATTGGAGCATTGTTAAACAAACTAGCCTCTACTTTTTTATTACAGCTCTTGTTATGCTTCCGATTGCTTATTTCACCAATTGGATGGAACATAGTTTCATCGGTTTTATTACCTATTCCATTATCTTTGTCTTCATTTTTATTGTGATTTGGCTCCTTCAATACTTTATTTGGAAACATAAAATTAAATTAATTAACGAGAAACTCAATAAAAAATAGCCTTGGCTTGTTTCCAATAGGGAATGATTGAAAAAAAAGACTAAAGCAAATGTTTTTGGATCGTCGTTCATTGGTACTACATTTTAGATATTTAACAGGTCTACTTGACAGAGGTCATATAAAATACAGTTCATTTTTTGATAGGCTTGTTACTCTAATCTAAGTAATGAAAATTCACGATTATTAAATTTTATGATCCCTTCCACTCTCATCTTATTAAGTTCTCTTGACAGTGACGGACGTTGAACCCCAAGTAGTTCTGCCCATTCTTTTTTGCTAAAAGGCAAGATAATGACATCACTCTTTTGCGTCATTTGTTCCATTCGTAGCATTTCAAGAATCCGATCCCGCATGGACTTTAATGCAATGGCATTAATCTTCCCTGTAAGAACCAAAGCTTTATCGGACACTTCAACTAAAAAGTGTGATAAAAAAACAGCACTTTCTTTACAAAGTTCAAGAATTACCTCACTGCTAAAACTGTAAAGGGACACATTCGTTTTAGCCACCACCATCATAGGATACAATGTCTTAGAAGAAAAGAGGAGATTACTGCCCAGACTCTCCCCACCTCCAAAACTAGCCACTGTCATCATATTGCCAGTGGCTTCCAATGCTTGGACAGAGACGATCCCAGACATAATAATATCGAGACAGGTACACCTCTCATTTTTTAAATGAATAACGGCCCCTTTTTTGTAATTCGTAACCATACAATTTTGAAGGACACCGCACTTCTCCAAAACATCAGAGTTAACCCCTTTAAACAACGGTAACTTTAAAATCTGTTTGATTTTATTCATAAAACATCTCCGAAAAGTAACTCACGTTACTTTTTTTCTTTTTATTCTTTATTATAATGGAAAAAATACTTTTTGAAAGGGATTTTATACAGAAACACGCTTTTCTTCTATAAAGATCGAAAAAGCGTGAAAATTTTGATTAACAATGACAAAGCTATGGTTAATCACATCATATTAAGGTTTATAAAGGGGGCCTCTCATGGATTTTTTTACAATTGCTCTATGGATCATCACCATTTTCTGGTTTATTTCTTCCATCATTAAAGATAAAAAGCGCACCTTGATTTCGATTAAAATGTCAGTCGGTATGATGAAAGGGATTGCAAGTGATATCATTGCCATACTTCTGCTTATCGGTCTGATTCTTACGTTTATTCCACCGGAAACAATGGGAGATTTTTTGACATCGAGTAACAATCTATCTTCAACTGTCATCTTCGCTTTGGTTGGTTCCATCACCCTTATTCCAGCCTTTGTTGCCTTTCCTCTCGCTGGTTCCCTTTTACAGGTTGGAGCTAATGTTATGCCAATTGTCGCCTTTATAACAACCTTGACAATGGTCGGCATTGTCACCTTCCCCCTTGAAAAACGGGAGTTTGGAACTAGGTTTAGCGTCATTAGAAATGCCCTTAGCTTTATTTTTGCAATTGGTATTGCCGTCATTATGGGAGGAATCCTGTGAATAAGATTAATCGCATTATCAAAAACAATCAAATGTTAACGGTCGTTCTTCTTGCCTATCTTCTTTTATTTATTGTAAAAACTCCAATGGGCATCTCTTCACTCAAAAATAGCCTTTATTATTTCAAAGAAATGCTTATCATCATGCCAGTTATTGTTTTATTAACAGCCCTCCTAGAAGCCTGGGTTCCTAAACGTGTTATTGAAAAAAACCTAGGCAACGGCTCTGGCATAAAAGGCAGCATTCTCTCATTCCTTTTAGGCAGCATTTCAGCTGGCCCTATTTATGCTGCTTTTCCTGTTTGCCTATCCCTTCTAAAAAAGGGTGCTTCCATTTCCAGCATCGTTATCTTGTTAAGTACTTGGGCGGTTGTTAAAATACCAATGCTTGCAAATGAAGCAAAATTCCTCAGTCCAAAGTTTATGATTATACGATGGATACTCACCACGGTTTCTATTTTTATGATTGGCTTTATTACCTCAAAATTCGTAAAACGTGATGATATTTTAAAGCTTCATGAAAAAGATTGGGATTCATCTCAAACGCTCTCGGTGAATGCAGATTACTGTATTGGCTGTGGACTCTGTGTAAAAATTTCCCCTAATACCTTTAAAATGCAAAACAAAAAATCCGTGGTCATCCATACAGAATTCGTAAATGATGCCACAGAAAAGGCCATTGAAATATGTCCTGCAAAGGCAATTTCTGGTATTATAAATAAAAACAAGTGATCCTCAGCCTATTATCTGTGACAAAATAGCCTATCTTGTTCACACGCAAAGCTTTTCTAACACACTAAACAATCGTTAAAACATCCGTAAACCTTGAAAGTTCAAAAACTTCCATAACATTTTCTGAAACCCCAGTAATTATTAGCTTTCCATTCTTCTCTTTTGCAGTTGTATCCCCCATAAACAAAACACGTAAACCAGCTGATGAAATATACTTAAGATCATCTAAGCACAATTCAACCTCTTTTGCTGTGTCAAACTCTGGGATAAGAACCTCTTGAAGCTCTGGAGCCGTAATGGTGTCAAGGTTTCCAGAAAGCGCCATCGTTGTTTTTTCGCCATCTTTTATTGTTGTAATCGTCATGTTTCTAACCTCAATTTCTCTGTATTATTTGGGAAAAATTTCCTTATTGCTAAAACATTTTTACCATCTCTGTAATCGTACCTGACATCATCCATAAGAGAGCAAATTAAGTTTATTCCCTGCCCTCCTATTTTGGGAACCGAAAAATCTTCCTCTTCCTTTTTAATTAATGGGTTAAAGGGAATCCCCTCATCGGCAAAAGTAATTGTGATTCCATCGTCGACTTGTGTGGATATTTTCACGTTCCCTTCCTCCCTTGGATAGGAATAACTTGCAATATTCACGAAAACCTCTTCAACCGCAAGTCGTATCTTCTGTTTAAAGTTTTGGTCTAAACCGTGTTTGTCCATTTCTTTTTCCACAAAATCTAGAAGCTCATACAGATTATTAACGATTGCTTTTATGGTCATTTCGCTCATACGCTTCTCCTTCTCCATGAAATTGGACACAAAGCATCGTAATATCGTCGGCTTGTGCCGTTTGAAATGAAAACTCATCAAGGGAAGTTTTTATTTCGGATAACAAACCTTCAGGCGTTTCCTCAACAACATCGGCAACCACCTCCAACAATCGCTGTTCTCCAAAAAAATCTCCCTGTGCGTTTTTCGCATCGGTAACACCATCGGTGTATATCAAAAACGAATCCCCAGGCCCAAGGTTTTCTACATGGTTTTCATACCTCACACTCTCTTTAAGCGCCAAAACAAACCCTGTTCTTTTCCTTATATAGTCAACATTTTTATTACGTAATAATAAGGGAGGATTGTGGCCTGCACTCGCATAGGTTATCTTTCCAGACTGTAAATCTAATTTGCAAACAAGAGCTGTAACAAACATTAGCGCTCTGTTTGACTCTCGAAGCCTGTTATTGGCCTGAAATAAAATTTCCCCAGGGTCAGCTCCTGATTCAGCTAAAGCTTTAATCGTGGTTTTAGCAGTCATCATAAAAAGTGCTGCTGGTATACCTTTATCCGAAACATCGGCAATCACAAAGCAAAATTGATTATCTGGCAATAAAAAGAAATCGTAAAAATCACCACCAACTTCTTTTGCAGGATCAATCATAGCATAAACATCAAATTCATTATTTTGGGGGTAGGGTGGAAAAATGTTAGGAAGAGCTGATCGCTGTATCTCAGCTGCCAACAAAAGCTCTTCATCTATTCGAGAGGCCTCAGCCACTAACAGGTCTTTAAGAGCTGAAACAGTTTGATTTATCCCATTAGACAATGTGCGAAATTCTTCGCTATCGTTCACTGCCACTACCTGGGTTAAATCGCCCTTTGTGATTTTCGTCAAGGCCTCATTTACACGATAGATATTGCCAATCACTAATCTTTGTACCATAGACGAAATAAAAATAAAAATCAAGGCAACAAGGAGAAAATCCGTCAGCAATATAACAACTGCGGTTTCGTTTCGAGTATCATATACTTCACTTTCTGGTAGCATTGCTGCAACTATGATGCCATCATTCTCACGAAATAGACAAAGCATTTTTTCATCATCCATTAAAAAAGTAAAGGGTTGGTTAATTCTAACATCATCCATCCCTTCAATTGTATCAACTGTTTTCCCAAGCCATTCAGGGTGTGTTGTGCTGATAATTTGTTTGTCCTGTATTAGCATAATCTGCCCATCTAAACCTATTCTAAAGCTATCCGAAAGGCTTGCCAAGCTGACCTCTACATTGCTGTTCTCTATCTTATCCAGCTGGCGAATAATGTCATCGATTTTTAGAGAAATCGTCTCGACCCCATTTTCTTTTTCCGTTTTCGTCTGGATATAAAAAGCTAAAACAAAAACAAGGAGATAGGCAAACAGCAAAAGGATCCCTAATCGAAATAGAAAAATTCGACGCATCGTATAGTCTTCTCCAATCTTCTTAAATTTTGAGGATATCGGTAATGAACACTTCATTTCTTTTGTAGCAAGTTTTTATAGGTTTTTTCACTTAATTTTCTCTGGGCTTCACACCAATCTTTTTCATTGCAGAAAGCGTTATGATTGTGATATGATATTTATACTATCATAAGATAATGAGCAGTGTCAACCATAGCCACTATTAAAGATCTGATGCCATTTTTCAATGAAAATCTTGATTGAAAAAAAAGGAAATCGTCCTCTTTCTCACTTTAATTTTTGTATTCAATATGTTTGTCTACTCCTCAATTTTTTTAATAAAAAATTACTCTGAAAAATGGAGACCTATGAAATTATATTTACTGAATATCAATGTGTTTCACTCTGTTTTCCCAAAGAAATACCTTCTGGCTGAAAGAGAAAGTCGTATTGATCAATACATGAAACTTGAGGATAAAAAAAGATGCCTTGCTGTTGGCCTTTTGATGAGAGCCTTTCTAAATGTTACTAAAGAAGACCAACTTTCGAAAGGGGTATACGGGAAGCCCTTTTTAAGGGATCATTCCATCTATTTTAATTTCTCCCATTCAGGTGATTTCGTCATCCTTGCAACTTCATTTTGTGAGGTGGGTGTGGACATTGAAAAAATAGAATCCTATAATATCAACCTAATAAAAGGGTGTTTAACTGACACTGAACAAAAGTGGCTTTTTCACAATCCAAATCGAGAAAACTTTTATAAGCTTTGGACAGCAAAGGAGAGCATTATGAAGGCCACTGGCAAAGGACTAACGATACCTCCAGAAAGTTTTTGTGTCCTTCCCCTAGAAAATGGTGAACACATAATAAATAAAGAAAGGTTTTTTCTTCAGTTTTTTTCGTTAAAAGATCATGAGCTGTGTGTGGCAACGACCATGCCCGATAAAGCTTTAAATTTAACGCTTGTTACTCTTCCAGAATTGTTGAAAAAATTATGAGGATGACATTGTCATGACGAATAATTATCTTGTTAAAAAAGTATATCTACAATACATGGCTCCAACCATATTGCTCGTATTTGCATCTACCGCTGGAACCATGATTGATGCATTGTTTGTCGCAAATCTTATTGGCGATGCCTCCTTACAGGCACTTAACCTTTCCTCTCCATTTTCCATGATGCTTATGGTCCTTGCTAGTATGCTAGGTGGTGGTGGCGCCGTTTTGATGGGAATACTTATTGGCCAAAACAAGAAAGATGAGGCAAATTCTGCTTATGGCGTTAGTCTTTTTGTTGCTTTTATTTTAGGTCTGGTGATTACACTGCTTACGATTCCAAATATTTCAGTGATATGTGACATACTTGGGGCAAAAGGAGAACTTGGAATTTTTAGCCAACAATATCTCCAAGGACTCATTTTCTCTATCTTGCCAATTTTTTTATTACAAACCTTTATGCCTTTTGCAAGCAGAGATTCTGACCCCCTAATCTCTTTATTTTCTATCTTAGTCCTTGCAATTACAAACGCTTCCCTTGATTATCTCTTTTGTGGAATTTTTAGTCTGGGAATGTTCGGAATGGGTCTCGCTACCTCAATCGCGTATATGGCTGCTCTAGCCACAGTACTTACTCATTTGTTTAAAAAAGTTAATACCCTTAAATTCCATTTTAGTTGTATTAAAAAACTTCCATTAATTATCAAAGTCTGTAATTTTGGTATGCCATCTGCCATTTATAATCTTTCTAACACCCTTAGAATTTGGATTTTAAATATCGTGATTTTGTCTATTTCAACCTCTGGAATTCTCCTTGTTTCCTCTGCAATGAACAGCGTCATGTCCCTTATTATGGGTATTGTCATGGGAATCGCTAGTGCAACTGCACCTCTTATTAGTATTTTTTACGGAGAAATTGACATGGTTGCTATAAAAGACACCCTAAAAGTAGCTTTGAAATTTGGCTTAATTATAACACTAACGATTGCCTGTTTTTTAATCGCTTTTCCTGGTGTTGTCGGCAGCCTCTTTAATATTACTGACCCTAGTGTAGGAAATGAACTTCGGATTGCAATTCGATTATTTGCCTTGTCTTTACCCTTTGCAACCATCAATTCTATCCTCCTTATTTCCTACCAAAGCGCAAGCCAGATTGCGATTACTAACGTCTTTATTTTACTTAAAACCCTCATCTTTTTCTTTCTTAGTATTTTTGCCTTAGATGGCATTTTGGGAAGTCGGGCACTTTGGATGAGCTACCTTGTTGCTGAGCTACTAACGTTTTTTTGTATCGTCCTCTATATTAGTCTTAAATCCAAACGATTTGTTTTAAGACCCTACGACCTTTTTTATAATAAAAATACCTTCACTACCAAGAATGTGATGGAAATGAGTATTCAAAACAATCTTGAAGAAGCCACCCATATTGCATCAAAAATCCGTGACTTTTGTATCCAAAATGCCATTGACGAACGGAGAGCCATGCTCATTTCCCTCTGTTGTGAAGAGATGGCTAAAAACATTGTACAGCATGGTTTCAAACGAGACTCCAAACACTTTATTGACATCAAATTAATGCTTGATGACGATGGCATCTTGCTTCGTATTCGTGATGATGGGGTCATGTTTAACCCCCTTAATTACGAATTAAAAGATCGCGTCGACACCATTGGTATTAACCTAGTGGAAAAGATCGCTAAAACCATTGACTATCGATATTCATTAAAACTAAACAACCTGATTATTACTATATAACAAGGAGAACCTGATGAAAACAATATCTTGGGCAGATGCCCAAAAGCTCGTATCCGAGGGAAAAAATGTGCCAGAATCACAACGCCGTGGATTAAGACAACAGCGTCTTATTGAATTGGTGACCTATGCAAAAGAGAATTCTCCTTTTTACAAAATGCTTTACAAGGATATTCCCCTTGATTTTGAACTTAGTGATTTACCCATCACTGATAAAAAGATGATTTCTGAAAACTTCGATCTCGTTGTAACCGACAGGGATGTCCAAATGAAGGAACTCCTTGACGTAAATAAAGCTAGTAAAACCGGGGAAATCCCTGGCCTTTATCTTGGCAAATATTCTTATGTTTTCACCTCGGGAACTACTGGAAACCCTTTAGTTGTTTTACGGGACGATTTCCACAACAAAATCCACGGAGCTTTAATGGAAAATCGCCTATTAAGTAAGGTTGGTCCAGACACATTCTCTCCAAAGGCAAACAAAATTGCCTCGATTATCGCAACCGATCCTGGGGTTTCCTCCTACTCCTCTTTTTTACGTATGCAGGCCCAATATCCTGATGTGGCAGACAACATGATTGCTATTTCTATCTTTAGCCCTGTTCCAGAAATGGTGAGGATTCTAAATGAATTTAAACCCGACGTGTTAACAGGCTACCCCTCAGTATTAGGAAGCGTTGCCTTAGAACAACTTAACGGAAACCTTAATATCAAGTTAAAAAGCATTGCCTGTTCAGCAGAAACATTAACAAAGCCAACCTTTGACATTCTGAAAAAAGCCTTCAATTGCACCATTGTCAACAATTATTGCTCCTCCGAGGGTGGCGAGGTCGCCATGTCAGACGGTTGTCCAAATATGCATTTAAATGATGATTGGATTATTGTGGAACCCATCGACGAAGATGGAAGCCCAACCCCTAATGGCAAGTTTTCTAATTCAGTGCTTGTGACTGACCTTACCAATTTTATTATGCCAATTATTCGATACAAAATGACGGATGTCGTAAATATTGGAGATAAATGCCCTTATTGCGACAGTGTATTTCCTCCCATTGAAATTCAAGGACGAACTACCGAACCCCTAACACTCTGTGGCAAACCACTTCTTGGTCTTCGCTTGATCTTTCTTCTCCAGCATGTTGAAAACAATGTCCTTACCTATCAGTTTGCAAAAACCGCTGAAGACACCTTGGAGCTTCGAGTCGTCTTAAAAGATCATCGTCTTTTGGAAGCATTTAAAGCCAGAATAACCACAAATATAAAACAGCTGTTTTCAGATTGCGATTGTCCAGAGGCGACATTTATTATCAGCGACCGCCCACCTGTTAACAACACTAAAGGTGGAAAGCTTAAGGTTCTAATTGATGAAACAATTTAACAGTCAGGAGAGCATATGATCGGTTTTTTTAGGGTGTTTACTAACCTTTCTGCTATTCTCCTTTGTGCAGGTTATTTTTCTTCTTAGAAGATTCTATCCAAAAGAAAAAGTGGGTTGACAGTCGTCTTAAATTTGCAAGTAACAACATTTCAAGATACTATGTTATCCATTTTCCAATATACTTTTTAATCGATGCGCTTTTAAATTTTAAAAATCTCTAAATCTCTCTTTCTGAGAATGTGTCGGATTTTTTGTGATCGTTGGCTTTATTACACACGTTATCGTGTGGGGATATGTAAACTATATTAGTAAAAGAAAGGCAAGACTATAAGATGTTTTATACAAAAAAATTATCAAAAACCGCATTGGTATACGGGGATTTAAAAATCACCTATAAAGAACTTTATGAAAAAAGCCATCAATTGGCGGCTGTGCTGGCTTTTAAGGGAATTGGTTCAGGGGATATTGTTGCAATCAAATTGCCACGAAGCATTATGTCGATTGTCGCAATGATTGGGTGTATTAAGGCTGGTTGTGCCTTTGCCAACCTAGAGCTTAATTATCCCAAAGAACGGTTAGACTATATTCTCTCTCACTGTAACCCAAAATTAGTTATTGATGTCGATTTTATGGAAAACTATGAACAACTACCCATGGCAGAATATACCGAAGCTTCAAAGGATGATCTTGGCGCTTTAGTCTATACCAGTGGCTCTACAGGGAAACCCAAAGGAGTCATGCTTAGCCATGACAATTTAAGGGCAATGGTCAAAAACTATGCCCCTGAATTGTTCGGTAGTGAGAAGGATAGTTTCTTACTCATGGCCTCAACGGCCTTTGTCGCCTACATCTTTTTTGTTTTAATGGCCTTATCAAAGGGAATGACCTTACATTTAGCAGAAACTGCAGTAGTTAAAGACACCGCCATTCTCGAAACCTACCTTAAAGAAAATGGGATTAGTGTCATGTTTGCCCCTCCAAGGGTTGCAAAACTACTCAACTTAGAAAAACTGCCTCTTAATACTTTAATGGTCGGGAGCGAAAAAGTCCACGCTTTAGACTTTCCGAAAAAGCTAAATGTTATCAATCTTTATGGGCTTAGCGAAACTTCTGGGGGGATTACTTTCTACCCTCATATTCAACCCCTACAAGAGATTATTCCTATTGGGAAGCCTTTAGATGCTGCATTGGTCTATATTTTAGACGAAAATTTAAATAAATGTCAGCAAGGACAGATCTGTGTTGGTGGACAAAGTCTTTCAATGGGCTATTACAAGCAACCCGAACTTACCAAAGAGCGGTTTATTGACAACCCATTTGCCGAAGGAAAACTCCTATTAACTGGAGATTTAGGAAAGTATGACGAAAACCAAAATATCATTTATCTAAACCGTAATGACTGGATGATAAATATCGCTGGGAATCGGGTTGAACCCGGAGAGGTTGAGTCGGTTCTCGCCAATTATAACCAAATTACTGGAGCCGCTGTAAAAGCTTTCGAAGATGAAAAAAGTCAGCAGCCCTATATGGTTGCCTATTACACTGGTCAGCAGGTAGAAACTGCACTCCTTAAAAAACATATTTTAAGCTATCTTCCACCCTATATGCTGCCTTCTTATTTTGTTCACCTAGAAACCTTTCCACTTAATATGAATAATAAACTCGATCGTTCCGCACTGATGCCACCATCTTTTAATGCGGATACCGCGTATGTTCCCCCTCAAAATGAAATACAAAAAGACATCTGCGTCGCATTTGAAACAGTTTTAAACCTCCCAAAAATCGGCATTAACCACGACTTTTTCAATTATGGCGGCGACTCCATTAAGGCGATGGAATTGCAACTAATGCTTTCAAAATACAACTTTAGCACTGCCTCTATTTTTGAGGGAAAAACCCCGGAAAAAATAGCCTTATTAAAAGCGTATCCACCTCTTGAAAAAGCACCAAAATCTGACTATTACCCCCTTACTTATTCGGAACAGCAGATGTTTGTGCTTCAGGAGCTGTCAAACGACACTGCCTATAACGTCAGTGTTAGTTTTACTCTCCGTGGGTTTAACACCAACCTTATAAAAAATGCTTTTGTTCAATTGACAAAACGGTATGAATCACTTTCAAGTATTTATAAAAATGTTAACGGGGAGCTACGCCACATTATTTTAGAAGATTTTACCCCTTTCGTAACGGTAAAACAAACCACCCCACAACAGGCAATTTCTGATATTAAAGATTTTAAACCTGTTTTTAATCTCAGTCGACCTCCTCTATGTTATTTCTCCCTTTATTCTACTGGAGAAAAAGAAGCCATTGTAAATTTAACGATGCACCATATTATCATTGATGGTATTTCAATCAATGTTCTCCTTAAGGATTTTTGGGATATTCTAAACGACGAGCCACTAAAAGATTTGTCATTCAAATACACAGACTATGCTGTTTGGCTTGATAAACACGGAAAAGATATTCTAGAATCCGACAGACAATACTGGCTAAAAGTTTTTGAGAACGGTGCTGGCGAATTTGAGCTACCCCTTGATTTTAAACGGCCAACCGTTCTGCCTACCATGAATTTAGTAAAAAAAATGCAACTAGAACCCAATCTTTTTAAAAAGCTGGAACGTTTTTCAAAACAAAACAATACCAGTGTTTTCAGTGTAATGGCAATTGCCAACTCCCTTCTTCTAAAACAATATTCTGGAAGCGATCAATTTGTTATCGGTGTGCCCTATAATGCCAAACCACTGCCCGAAACTGTGGATATGGTTGGCGTTTTTGTTAACACGCTCCCTGTACTCTTTAAACCCGATAGTAAACAACTATTTATGGATTATCTTGACACCTGCAAAGACAATCTAATCTCTGCTTTTAAACACTCCCTTTTTTCTTTGGAAGAGCTGAGCAAGAATTTGTCCTTTGAAAGAGACCCTTCAAGAAATCCAGTTTTTGATGTGTTATTTAATTTCCTTGAACCCCAAAAAAATTATGATAATGCTTCACGCTCCCTCTGCCATTTGCCACTACCTGTTCAACAGTCCGCCTTTGATATGGCAATGGAGGTTATTTCTGGAGAAGACACTCTTGATGTTCATCTCCAGTTTAGTGACAAGCTATTTAAGCCTTCAACCATCGATCGAATGTTAGAACAATATGAGCAAATTTTAACTGAGATTTGTGACGTTTCAAGGAGCACGACAATCAAAGATTTAATGCATCTTACCTCTGAGCAAACCACGTCTATCGAGAGTTTTAATGCTACAGACTGTGAGTTTCCTAAGGTTAGCTACAACAAACTTTTTGAAAGCATTGTAAAAAAGAATCCAGATAAATTGGCAGTTGTTACTGCCAAAAAAAGTTATACCTTTAAACAGTTAGATGAAAACTCAAACAAAATAGCAAACAAGCTGCTTGCAGCTGGAGTTGAAATAGAAGATAATGTCGCGTTTATGCTGCCTCGATGCCCAGAGGTGTTTTTTGCCCAACTAGGAATTATGAAAGCTGGTGCTGCTTTTATTCCAATCGACCCAGAATATCCAAAAGACAGAATTGATCATGTTTTAAATGATAGTAACGCAAGATTTATTATTACAACAAAAGACTTTGGAGAAATGTTTTGTTTCCAAAATGCTCTCATCTTGGATGACCTTCTTGCCTATCCCGATACATCTATCCCCGATATGAGGGTTACTCCAGAAAACCTAGCTTATCTCATCTACACGAGCGGTTCTACCGGGCTTCCGAAAGGGGCAATGATCGAACATCATTCCCTTGTAAACTATGTTGCCAATAGTCAATATAACAGCTATGTTAAAACGCTGACGGAAAAATGCAAGGTTTTCTTGTCAGTGACAACTGTTGCCTTTGATGCTTTTATTGTTGAATCTTTGTTGCCTTTTGCAAATGCCAAAACTGTGGCAATGGCTGACGAAGAAACTAGTAAAAATCCTGTAGCTTTAGGAAATTTCATAGAAAAGAATGGCGTGAATGGTGTATTCTTCACCCCTTCGAGATTAATGGAATTTGTTAACAATAAAGATTTTTGTAGGGCTTTAAAAGAAATTTCCATCCTACTTTTAGGTGGAGAAAAGTTTCCACCAGGAGGCTTTGAGCAGCTTAGAGCTTTCACCGATGCTGTAATAATAAATGGTTACGGCCCCACCGAAACAACAGTGGCTTCGAACTACAAGGTGATCACTGGAACCGTCACCACCATTGGAAAACCACAGTCAAACTATAAAATGTTTATCGTTGATAAAGACTTATCCGAAGTCCCCATCGGTGTCCCGGGCGAACTTATTATTGGAGGCACAGGTGTCTGCCGCGGTTATCTTAACAGGGACGAACTAACCGCCGAAAAATTCATTACCTACAAAGGTGTAAAAGCTTATCGTACTGGAGACCTTTGTCGTTTCACCGAAAATGGAGAAGTGGATATTATCGGCCGAATTGATAATCAGGTCAAACTTCGGGGGTTGCGAATAGAACTTTCTGAGATTGAAAGCCAAATATCAAGCTTTGAGGGCATTAAGAATGTTGTAGTCCTTGTAAAAACCATCGGTAGTGGCGAGCATCTTTGTGCTTATATTGTGGGAACCCATCCCATAGACATTGGAAAACTAAAAGAGTTTCTAGGTAAGCATCTTACTAAATACATGATTCCCGATGCTTATATTCAGATGGATCATTTTCCCATATCCCCAAGTGGCAAGATCAATATAAAAGGATTACCTCAACCAGAAGTGATGGTTGGAGAAATGGTGGCACCCGCCACCGATATCCAAAAAACTGTTTTTAAAATATTTAGTAACATTTTAAAAACCGATGCTTTTGGAGTCACCGACAACCTTTTCGGTATGGGACTAACCTCACTGCTTGCAATAAGAGCCGTTGTTGATATCTGCGAAGAATTAAATGTGAATATCAACGCAAATGCGATCATTGGTTGTGATAATATTCTCGAGATTGAGACCTTAATCAACGCCGCCTCAGGGAATACACAAACAGTTTCCCACGAAAAATTAGAATATTATCCCCTTAATCTCTCTGGACAAGGGGTTTATATGGCTTGTCAAAAAGATCCAGAGGCCCTCATTTATAACATTCCAATGTGCTTAAAAATGTTATCTAAAGTTAATGTACACCGGTTAAGAGAATCCTGTGTTACCGCTATCAATGCTCACCCCTATCTCAAGGTTTATCTAAAAGATATTGCCGGAGATGTTTTCGTCAAACGAAATGATGAAGCCCCCCCTGTAGTCACCCTAAAAACTGACAACGAAGAAAATATTAACCAACTCTTATCCAGTTTTGCCAAACCTTTTGATCTATATTCAGGGCCCCTTTATCGAATAGAGATTCTTACCACCGAATCCGCTGTTTATCTTCTTTGTGACATACACCACCTCATCTCCGATGGAGGGTCTATGCAAATACTAATTGAGGATATTATTACAGCCTATCACGGCCATGATATTTTACCAGAAAAGTATAGTACCTTCGATTATTTCCTTGATGAGAAATGTCGTATCGAAAATGGAGAGATCGAAAAACAACTTGAGTTTTATAATCACCTTATCAAAGGTGAGATGTCCTCGGTTCCTGCTGATTTAAATGGCCAAGGGATTCACCTTATGCAAAAACATGGGGTGCTTTTACCAAAAGCTTCGATTGATGTTTTTAGCAAAGTTTTAAAAATCTCTCCTAACGTTCTATTTATGAGTGCCCTTGCCTATACTCTTCGTCGCTATACCGACGATAAAGAGATTGCATTTTCTACCATTTCTAATGGCCGTGAAGACAGCCGGCTCAGTCGTAACGTGGGAATGTTTGTTAAAACTTTGGTTTTTCCAATTACCGTCGAATCTTCAGTCCCTGAT
This sequence comes from Eubacteriaceae bacterium, assembly GCA_051649025.1. Lineage (GTDB taxonomy): Bacteria > Bacillota > Clostridia > Eubacteriales > Eubacteriaceae > Acetobacterium. The sequence goes on along the minus strand of JBOFGH010000003.1, from coordinate 22,053 downwards.
TTTATCAAGTCAGTTTCAGAAAGATTTGCTGATATAAAAAACAACGACCTTGTTCCCTTCTATAGTCTAAAAGAAAAATTTGGAATTTCTCCTCAAATTAACTATGCCTATCAGGTTGGCGTATTGCCAGAAAAAATTATTGAAGGGGAAGAACTTGAGTTGATGGTCATTTCTGACAGTATTGCAAAATTTAACATCTCAGTTCAGATTTTCGAACAGGGTGATTGCTACAAAATAGAGTTGCAATATGACAGCAGTCTTTACTCCTTCCAGGCAATCAACACCTTTGGAACTGCCCTAAAAAATGCCGTTTTGAATTTGCAAAATCACACAGGTGATATCAAAGGTCTTTCCTTACTTGATGATGCGATGAGGCAACAGCTTGAAGCTATAAATAAAACCCAATGTCCCATAAATGAATATATTGTCCCAAAAATTTTCGAGAGAATTGTCACCCAAAACAAAGATAAAACAGCACTGATTGCAAGGGATAAAACCCTGAGTTTTGACCAACTTAACCGCTTAAGCAACAGAGTTGCAAATAAGCTTAATGAACTTGGAGTCCGACCAGATGATTGTGTTGCCGTGTTATTGAAACGCACAAGCAAATTGCACTGCGCCCTTTTTGGCATTCTAAAATCCGGGGCTGCCTTTGTGCCCTTAGATCCTGAATATCCAAATGAACGCATTCTCAATATCTTAGAAGACAGCAATGCCAGCTTTATTATTACAGAAAATGGCAAAGGGTTTGACAATGCCATCGGGATAGACGAACTTTTAAGCCATTGTTGTGAAGATAATCTTAACGTGCCTATCTCTAAAGATAATCTCTGTTATATTATCTATACTAGTGGTTCCACTGGAAAGCCTAAAGGTGTCATGCTCGAACATAAAGGACTTTCAAACTACTGCTCACCAACCACAAATAATGTTTATGTCAAAGGAATCACTGAAAATGCAACAAAACTTCTAAGTATTACCACCGTAACCTTTGATGTTTTTTTGAAAGAAAACATGGTCGCACTTTTGAATGGGCTTAGCGTTGTTTTAGCAGATGAACAGCAAGTAAATGATCCACTTAAACTCAAAGACTTGTTTGTAGAAAATCAATGTGATGCTTTTTCAGCTACCCCCTCCCGTCTTTTACAATATCTTGAGGTCAAAGCGTTTAGAGATGCCCTTAAAAACGCCCGTTTTATAATCTGTGGAGGAGAAAAATATCCTCCCAAACTTTATTCACAGCTTCGTCCAATCACTTCAGGGGTGTTATTCAACAGCTATGGGCCAACTGAGATTTCTATCTCCTCCAATGCAAAAGAGCTCAAAAGCGATAACATTACCATAGGAAAGCCACTTTCTAATGTTTTTGAATATATCGTGGACAGTGACTTTAATCCCCTCCCTATCGGGATGGTAGGTGAACTGTTAATCGGTGGTATGGGTGTTGCAAGAGGATACATTAAAAACGAAGAACTAACGGCTAAGAGTTTTATTAATTATCAGTCAAATCGGGTGTATCGTTCAGGAGATTTCGCCAAATTTAATCCGGATGGCGAGGTCATTATTCTTGGCCGAATGGATAACCAAATTAAACTAAATGGTCTCAGAATTGAACTTTCAGAAATTGAATATGCCATCAATCGATATCCTGGTATTAATCAATGTGTCGTCCTCATAAAAGAATTTATGGGAGCCGAGCGACTTTGCGCATATTTTACTGGGGCTAAGCCCGTTGACATATCCAAACTAATCGACTTCATCTCAAAAGCGCTTACAAGCTATATGGTGCCTTCTGCATTCTTACAAATGGATGCTTTCCCACAGACAGATAATGGAAAAACCGACCAAAAATCTTTGCCAATGCCCATGTTTGTCTCTAAAAACAAGTTTGAATCCCCTGAAAATCAATTGGAAAAAGACTTATGTACTGCCTTCGAGCAAACCCTTGGTTTGGAAACCGTTGGCGCCCTCGATAATTTCTTCGACATTGGTGGCACCTCGCTTCTTGTTACAATGCTAACCGTTCGAGCTGATGGGTTAGGACATAAAATAAGCTATGCCGATGTTTTCAAAAGCCCTACCCCACGAGAATTGGCAAAGTTATTAAGTGAGACACAAGCAACTGGAGCCATCATCTGTGGTTGTCGCCAACAAGAAATCTTTGCCTATGATTACTCAAATCTTGAAAAAAATCTTATTCACAATACCACTCAAGATTTGTATTCGAAAAAATCCATCGAGTTATCAAGTCTTGGAGATGTCTTTTTAACAGGAGCTACCGGCTATTTAGGCATGCATATTTTAAAAAGTTTAATTGACAATCACCAAAACAATATATACTGCCATGTTCGAGGAAAGAATGAAGAGCGATTAAAGATAAGACTTGTTTATTATTTTAGTGACAGCTTTGATGCATTGTTTAACCAACGGATCTTTGTTGTTGGAGATGATGATTTCGCCGATCTTGCCGAAATCAACATCGATACCATCATCAACTGTGCTGCAAGCGTTAAGCACTTTTCCGCAGGTAACGAGATCGAAGATGCCAACATAGATTTTACAAATCAGCTCATTCGTTTTGCACAAATAAAAAATGCTCGCCTCATACAGGTTTCAACCCATAGTATCGCAGGAATGAGGGTAAATGATGTTCCTTCCAAGGAGATTAAACTCCATGAAAACGAGCTTTTTATCGGACAGGATCTTGAAAATAAGTATATTTTTAGTAAGTTTATTGGTGAGAGAAATATTCTAGAGGCAATGACTGAGGGACTTGATGCAAAAATAATGCGTGTAGGAAATCTGATGGCGAGAGAAACCGATGGTGAATTTCAGATAAATTTCTACTCTAATGCCTTTGCCGGTCGCCTTGCCGCCTATGTCTTAGTAGGGGCTGTGCCTTATAGCATTTTAGACAAACCTGTTGAGTTCGCTCCTATTGATAACACAGCCGATGCAATTCTGCTTTTAGCTAGGACCCCAAAACAGTACACTATCTTCCATCCATACAATAACCACGAAATATTTATGGCGGATGTTTTCTTTACCTTAAAACAAAAAGGAATTTCTTTAGAGTATCTTCCTGATGTGGCCTGGAAAAAAGCATGTAATAAAGCCATGCAAAATGAAAAAATAGCATCACGATTATCTCCACTCATTGCATATGCTGATAATAAAAATGAGATTGAAAGCATTCCGAGTGATCATAATTTCACGACCAACATTCTTTATCGTCTCGGCTTTAATTGGTCAATGACTGGAGAACGCTATCTTGACCAACTCATTACAAATCTTATGGGTCTCGGTTTTTTTAAAGCGTGATTATGTAAAAAATAGTTGTCAATATCAAAAATCCCTATTATTACTTGCGTTTCTAAGTAATAATAGGGATTTTTATTTTTTATAGTAGAATAGAGAAAGATAAAACCAAATCTATCGGTTACCGAGGATAAAATAAAGCCGTTCCCTATTAAAGAAACGGCTCTGTAATGCTATTTATGGTGATCTCAACTGGACTTGAACCAGCGACCCCTACCGATTTGTTTTCATGATTATTCCTGTTCTAAAACGCCTATTTAAAGCCATTCTAGCATTTGAAAAAGCAAGAAAAAACAAGACTATTCTATATCCATCGGTTACGTATCGGTTACAAAACAATAGCCATATTTCACCGCCACCGCTTTAAAAAGCCGTGGCTTTTTTTGTGGTAATCTATAGGAAGATAAGAGGGTTGCCACTTGCTTCGCAAGTGCCCTGATCTTCTAGGCTCGGTCTTTTAAAATGTCCACTGCCTTATCCTACACAAAACACAGAAGCCTCCGTTTATTTGTTTCTGAAACGGCAGAGGCCATTTTAAAACCTCAAGGGGTTGGAGGCTTTGCTCATGGAAAAAAACTTTCAGTTTTCCTGATCCATTTTAACGCACAGAGGTAAGTGTACCCACCCACTGTTTTCCATCCGCGCCCCACCGCCATGACTGCAAAAGGCAGTGGCTCCACCACCCCCACCGCACACCGCCTAATGCGCCATGGCGGTGGGGCACTCCAGAAAAACAGCCCACCCGACAGAGGTTTGTTACCGTAAAGTTTAGAAACTAAAGATAGACGTTCTTTCACCACCAATTAAACCACCGTCAAGGGTATATGAACGCTTCTCGCCCTTGACGGTGGTTTTTTTTCATGTTTTACTTATTTTGCCGAAGAACTCAGGGAGAAAAAAATAAACTCTTTTTCTTGTTCTTCAGTTGTGACAGTTTAACATGAAAAACCATTGGTTTGGGTTGGTTTAAAAATAAGGGTTTATGATTGCCTCGGAATCTTGGGAGAGTGGTAGGGCATTAGATGTGAGATATGAAGAAATAAAATGTAACCAATTGTGAAAAATATTAGTTGACAAGTATCACTTAATGTGATAAAATGAGAATATAAAATAATACAGGCAAAAAGCTGAGGAGGGCTAAAAAATGCATAACAACGAATTAGAAATGAATGAAGTGGCTGGCAATGAAGAAGTTAAAAATTATATAAAAGCTTTGGTAAAATTCGCGAAGAAACGAAAAATGTTAGAGGGATTAAACGGTGAGATAAGGACGTGTATTAATACCGCGAATCATCAAGATATACATATCTATGAAGGGATTTTTTTATTAGGTAAGGCAGTTAATAAAGAAATTATGGTAGATGAAAAGGTAATCTATTTTATTTATAAAAATACAAAATTTTATCAATTAAAACAAATAAATTAAAAGATGGGAGGATTAACCTCCCTTTTTAAAAAAAGGTGGTAGAAAATGCGGTGCTTAGTGGATGGTAATAAGTGTAAGGAATTGCATCAATTTTTTAATGGCAATGATTATGCTCCTGAAATTTTATTTTTAAATACAGGATTTGAAGATCATGCGGTTTATAGAGAGGATGGGGAGTATTGGGAAATCAGTGCTTATAATTTTTGGCGGTATGAGCGGTATCTCAAATTTTACCATATTTTTATTGATGTTTATGAAAATGATGATGTGAAAACGATTTTAAGAAAAATAAAGAATGTGACCTGGTGGGATTATATTTGATGATCTTTAAAAAGTCTTACAAGGCTTTTTTCCTCTATCCTAAGATTCTGAGGCAACCATAAAACCACGTGGCTAGCCAAAGTAAAGGGATGTTTTTCCATGATAAACTAAAAAAGCCGAGGGAAAAACAAGTTTTATTTTATCCTTGAGTTCCTCGGCAAAATAAAAAAGATCATGGAAAAAAAGAAAGATCAAGGGCGCAAGGCGCAAAGTTTACCCTGGATCTTTTTTTAATCCCTGGTGCTTAAACCCCTTTCTTTATAAAAAGGCCCGAAATCCACCTTTGTAGGGTGGGAAAGTTTGGCAAATAGCTTTGGTGTGCGCACCAAGGATTTGACAAGCAAGGGCGGGACACTTCCCCCAATAAGAATGGTTTTGAGGATTCTCTTTAGGGATTTTTCATGGATTTTTAAAACTTACAAACCCTTAAAAATACCTAAAGGGAACCCACTCTTTTTTTTAATCCCCGATGCTTAAACCCCTTTCTTTACTTCTCCAACAAAAAAAGCCACGGCTTTTTAAAGCGGTGGCGGTTAAATATCACTATTCTTTTCTTACAAACCGTGTTATACTACCGAAATGGGTGACCCCCTTCGGTGGTTAATTTTGCCTCAGAGATGAGGTGGGGCTTATGCGATATTTTATAATATGGCTTTGCCTGCTGCTTCTCCTACTCTTATGGAATCACGAAGCACATAAAAAAAATTAGCCGCTGCCCTCAACAGTAACGGCTAATTTTAAGCGACTAACGGGGCAAACCGTCAACGGGGTCACCCTTCATTTCTTTATTATACACCTTTTTATAAATTTTGCAAGATTTTTAATCCCCAACAAAATCCCAATTTTCAAGCTGGGCATGGCAAAAACCCGACTGATCATAACGCCCAACCCCTAAACCCACTTGTTTAAGAACCCTATAAACTTCATCAACGGATTTTCCAATGCCATAACAATCCACGGCACTTCCACGCATGTGCAAAGAATCCCTCACACCCCCATCACGATTATTCTGATTGATACAACGATACCCCGAGGTAATCACCAGTGGAATCCCTAATTTCTCCCTTGCAATGTCCATTTTTTCTTTTAATTCTTGACGAATATCCCCACCACAACCACACTCACATTTAAATTCATCCGCTGTAAAATATTTTAATTCTTTTAGAGGATTCACCATCACATTATTTAAGGCCAATAATAATGCGTTATGGGTTTTTTCCCCACAAATGCCATCCTCTTCAAGTTTTCTACTCCCTTGGAAAATCATTAAAGCCCTTTTTGTTTCTTCCCCAAAAATGCCATCCACCTCTAATAGATGCCCCTGTTTATTTAATGCTTCCTGTATCCACTTTATATATTCCATCTTATTTTTCCTCTTTTTCCTTTAAAATTTCAACCGCTTTTTTAATGACATTCGGCAGCGGCACACCCATGAGACCAACATTTTCAGTAATACTCAATGCCTCATTCCCACAATAAGCCAAAATGGTTGCATCCCTTAAAATATCCGTTCCCATGACCCCATCTAATTGACACGCAATTAATACCACAAACAGCACCATCCCTTTTCTAAGAAGCCCTTGAAACGCTGTCCCACTTGATAATGCCCCAAGGCTTGTTTTAGGACTGTTCTTAAAGACCCCAGCCACCAGAATGCCAGAAAAATAATCCCCTGCCATAAAAAAAACTAAGGTCTGTAGAGCCGTATCCCAACCACCAAAAGCCTTTAAAAAAAAGACACCCATCGTTGCAACCCCCGTTAAAAAAATAGAACGTGCCATTTGTTTTCCTTTCATTTTTATCATTCTTTTTATAAAAAAAACCGTCAATGACGGCTTTCTTTTTTTATGCTTTAGGCGGCGTATAAAAATCATCAACAGTTTGAACAATTTTCTTAACATCCAATAATTTAGTCAGATTTTCACCACGTATTTCAATGACGCCACTGGCAAGAATTGCATTCGCACAAGCAACCGCTTGAGTTTCATTTAAATCCACATTAACATCTGGTATTGTCATGCAAAAACTTTTACCATCCGCGACTTCAAAAATCATTTGTAATTTATAAGTTGGCATTTCCTGTTCTCCTTTCTTTTTTTTTGAGAATGACTAGGGAATTAGCAACGTAGAGACTTGACGTTTCACCTCGACAAGGGTCGGCACTGTAATTTCATCAATCGCAATGGCAAGATTATAAACCGCTTCATCGGTTGCGGTTGTTTTAATATTGCTGTATGTTTTATCCGACATTTTATCCTTGCCGTCAACAACGCCATGATGATAAGAAACGATCATTTTAGTAAATAAATTTTCACTTGTAACAGCCATGTTGTTTCTCCTTTCGTTTTTTTTACATTGTAGCATACAAAAAAACAAAAGTGGTTTCCCTAGTCCTGGCTATACAAAGCCGCGATCTCAGCAATTTCATTTCCCATCTGCTGACATGCAATGAGATCCAAACAAAAGATCCCATGCTCCCCAGAAATAATGATTAAGCTATCTTCCTTGATGACATATTTTAAATTTTCATAAACTTCAGATTCCAGTAAAATCCCTTTACTTCGGTCATTTCCCCGCCAATGATTTAAATTAAAGGTCTGTTTTTTAATCCCAAAGTCTTTTTTCATTCCCCAGAATAAATAAGGGTGACTTCCACCCGTGGGGTGTCGCTATATTGTTTTTCAATCGTCATCAAACAAATTTGCTGATCATCCATGTAGGCCGTGCCATTTAGAGCATCACAAATTATTTTAGCCACATTATCAACGTCAGGTTTGCTTGTGGGGCGTTTTCCTTGATCAATTTCTAAACGTCCACGGCGTGTTATTGTCTTTGGTATTTCATAAAACGCTTTGATGCAAATGGCAATTTCACCAGAAAAAACCGTGTTAGACAATGCGCTTAATTGGGGGTGAACGATGAGTGCGCAGGCTTTTACATATTTTTCATAGTCCGATGTTTTTCTTGTGGTGTACACCTGATTATTTTTTCCAAAGCGCGGGCGGTCTTTACCCTGTGGTTTTCCCGGGATGATTATTTTGATTGTTTCCATTTTCCGCTACTCCTTTTCTTTCGATATCCGTAAATACCGTTTAATGGTTTTAATTTTTATAAACCGATGCAGTAAATCCGCATAGGTCACAGGACTTTCTTTTTTAATTTGTGTGATATCAATACAAGCGGTTTGGCTTTGATCCACAATCCCAAATTTCATGCCCTCATAAATGATTTTATCTAGCTTTTGTTCATCCATTTCCAAGATGATCTTTTCTTTAATTCCCTTAATGCCATCCTGAATTATTTTTAGGTGATCCGTTTCACTCATGAGTGTGTCCATTAATTGAGTTAATCTTATGTTTGTTTCCATTTTCTTTTTCCTTTATCTATAAGTTTTCCCATGGATTTTCAGCACAGGTAATTTCTAAATCTTCATAGGCTTTATCTCTTCGTTTTTCCTCATCCGTTTTTATATGTTTATTGTTTATTTGTTTATGTTTATATATGTTAGCAGTTTTCGTGTCAAATTTTGAACTGTTTATGGGGGTTTTTAGTTCAGGTTTCATGTCAAATTTTGAACTGAATTCCCTTTCTTTTAGTTCAAATTTTGAAGGGTATTTTGTGGTTTCATCTTCTAGATTTTTTATTAAAATAATGTAATTATTGGGGATGCCTTTCTTCCCTTTTTCATAATAAATTAAGTTGTTTTTTACAAGCTCATCCCTAATTTTTATGGCCGTATTAACCGAGTGGCATCCAATCATTGACATTAGTTTGTTGTTATCGATCTTAAATTTCTCCTTAAACCCCGTTCGGTTCCAAAATAAAAACAGCTTGAAATACAAAAGTTGGGCATTTCCTGAAAGGTGGTTAACTTCTAGCCATCTTTCAAAATTTAGGATTGTTTTTATAAAATTAGGAGCAATAAAAAAACCTCCTTTTTAAAAAACCTTGCGATTTTTTTAGATTCTGTTATACTTTGAATGTTGTTATGTGCCCCTGTTTGACTTCCATTTTTATGGACTTGGTCAACGGGGGTTTTTCGCACTCCAATGCCTTAAGGCTTCCCGATTACCAAACCACTTACATCGCTTTCCTGTTTGTTTGGCAGGGAAAAACGGATCATTTTTAGCGTACTTAAGCATGGTACTACGACTAATTCCCAGAAATTCACAAATTTCTTTAGTGTTTAAAATTTCTTTTTGCACTTTTTTCCTCATTTCTCACATTTAGTTACATTTATCATTAAAAAAAATATCCACTACTTTCTTCTCATAAAAGTTAGCAATTTCAATTTTTAAATAATCCCTTGGAATACGATCTCCGATTTCATATTTCTGTACTGATGAAATACTAATGTTTAAAGCCTCTGCAAATTCTCGTTGTGTCAGTCCTTTTTCTTCACGCAATAAAACCAAATTTTTTCCCATCTGTTTACTAAAATTCATACATTTCCTTTCTTTATCTTTTTTCACTAAGCTTATATTATCACATTTAGTAACATTTGTAAATACTTAATGTGAAATATATTTCTTTATTTTTTACACTTAATGTGATAGAATATGCTTATAAAGGAGGTGCTCATATTGAATGCTTTTAAAGATATTTTGCTTTATTTAAGAAAACGCACGGGATTAACTCAGGTTGAATTGGCTAAAAAATTAGAGATTAGTCATAGTTCTATTGCCATGTATGAAAGTGGAAAAAGAGAACCTAGTGTGGAAAAATTAGAGGAAATTGCAGATTTTTTTAATGTGGATATTAGTTTTTTACTGGGAAAAGGCAGTGAGAATGTAAAGCAAGAGCCTTATTATATTAACTCTGAAACAAGGGAGATTGCAGAACATTTATACCACCGACAAGAGCAATTGCCCATGATGAAAAAATTAATTCAATTGAATGATGTTGATCTGGCTTTGGTCAAACATTTAATTGAGCGTTTAGCACGATAGAAGGGAGGGTTTAAAATGAATTTAAAGTATGACAAGGTGACGATTCACAATAAAAAAAAATTTCGGTATCGGCATTGGGATGTTGTTTTGCACAAGTACACCAAAACTATTTATGGGAATACTTTAAAAGAATTAAAAGAAAAATTTGGACAGTGGGATAAATTAAATCAAGCTGGAATTACCGATACCCGACAGCTCATTGCCGATTATGTGAAAGAATTTCTTTATCAGAATCATTTAGTTGATAAAAAACCATCGACTAAAGCCCGTTATGATTCCACTTTTAATTGTCACATTAAAAATTCTTACTTTGGTAAAATTCCAATGAGCATGGTCAATGCGGCGTATTTGCAAAATTTTTATAACGTAAAATTTAGGGAAAAAGGTGAAAATGTGGTTAGAAATATCCATAAAATTATTAGCCCTTGTTTTCGTTATGCCAAAAATAATGGGGCGATTCTCCATAATTTTGCCGAATCCGTTAAACTTCCCAAAGATTTAAGTAAAACTACCGAAAAAATTAAAATTAAACCTCTTACTTTTGAGGAACATATGATGTTTATAAATATTATTCAAGTCGAAAAATTTCAAGCTCTTTTTAATGTGGCTCTTGATACTGGGGCGCGGCAAGGGGAATTATTCGCTTTAACTTGGGGGGATATTGATTTTAATCAAAACACGATTACCATTAACAAGAATCTCAGTTATGTTAAAAATCTTGAGACTGGGAAGAGGGAACGGTATTCTACAGATACTAAAACAGCCAGTTCTTACCGTGAAATCCCTCTTCCAGAACGGATTAAAAAAATACTTCTTGAACATAAATTTGATCAAAGAGTTGTTTTTAATCCCTATGGTTTGTTTCAGGATGATGAAACCCTTGTTTTTTGCACCCCGATAAAAACCCCTCTTGATTCTTCTAATGTCCTTAAGTCTTTAAAAAAAGTTTACGGCTCTATCGGTATTCCTGAAAGTAAAACTTTTCATGATCTCCGCCATACCTACGCAACAAGACTCTTTGAACTAGATGTTCCTGCAAAAACGGTTCAGGTACTTCTTGGCCATAGCGATGTGAATGTTACCTTAAATACTTATACGCATGTTCTAAATAAGCAAAAAATAAAAACAGCGTCCTTAATCGATGCCATTTATTCCAAAGAAATTTCCATCGGTTACCTATCGGTTACCGAGGATAAAATAAAGCCGTTCCCTATTAAAGAAACGGCTCTGTAATGCTATTTATGGTGATCTCAACTGGACTTGAACCAGCGACCCCTACCATGTCAAGGTAGTGCTCTACCAGCTGAGCTATGAGATCACTTTTGCTGCTTGATAATTTTACACTATTCTTTGTAAAATGTAAAGGCCTTTATATTCTTTATAAAGTCGTTTCTGCTGTTAAATTTAAATAATTTTTCTTAATATAGAATTCATTGTAGCTAATCGGCATATTATCTTCTACCGAGATTATGTTTTGAGATACTAAAAAGCAGCACTCGCCACTCTCAATATTTAAGTTTTCTCGAACTTCTAAAGGAGGAATGACAATATCAATTGTTAAAATCTTTTTTAATTGAAATTGCATTTTCCCTTTTTCCATAATCCCATGAAAATTGGCAAAATTAATCACATCTTCCACAATCGGATTCCCTTTTTGATAGGGTAAAAAAATCGTCGAGTGTTGAATGAATTCCTTCTTAATCTGAACTGCTTTTTGAATCTTAATTACTTTTTCGAAGGACCCTATTTTAAGCTCTCGCATTAATTTTCTGCCAGGGCTAATAACCCCAACGCTCATTAACTTAACCTCTTCCACTTCACCTTTTAAGCTATCAATCTCATCAAAATAAAACTGATAGTGATTTGATGTTGGTTCGCAAACATAATTCCCTTTCCCTGGAATTGTGTAGATGTATTTTTCATTAACAAGTAAAGCTAAGCTTTTTCTCAAAGTTGTACGGCTTACATCAAATTGTTCCGACATTTCATTTTCCGAAGGCAAAAGATCTCCAGGTTTTAAGATTCCTTTTTCTATTTTCCCCTTGATATCGTTAACGATATCGAGGTATAAAATTTTTCTCATCATATCACCTGCTCTTTATGTTAACCATTTTTTGCAAATGCTAACGCCTTCAATGGCATCACTTGAATAATTATCTGCCCCAACATATTTGGCGTAATCTGTTCCTGCTAGAGCTCCTCCAAGAATGATTTTAATGTCATCTCTCAAATTTTGGGCAACGATTTCATCAATAACTTCTTTTATATTTTCAACAACAGATGTCAAAATACCACTTATTCCTAAAATTGCTGGTTTTTCTTTTTTGATCATGGCTATAAATTTTTCGGTAGTAACATCTGTACCAAGATCAATAACTTGGAAACCTTCTGATTTTAACATACTAACAAAAATGTTTTTTCCAACATCATGAATATCATCAAAAACAGTCCCCACAACAATTTTCCCTAAAGATCTCCCTTGAATAACCTGATCACTTTCCATTCCCATGACCTGAAGTAAATTTGATACAAGTTCCCCCGCCATAATAAGATCTGCAATATAATATTCTCCCTGCTCATATCGAAGCGCTACTTTTTGAAGTGCAAAATTAAGCTGATTGGATATTTCTCGCTTGTCTTTCCCTGCTTCCATATCTGCAATAACCAAAGCCATTGCTCTTTTTTCATCAATTCCTTCAACAGCAGTAATTATTTTTGATTCCATGATTTTCACCTATCCATCTATAATGATTTATCTTATCATATTCCTTAACCCATCGCAAGAAAGGTTATTCTAAAAATATTTGATGCTCAACTTTCCTTCTCTATTCTTTATGATGGGATGTAATTTTAATGGCTTTTTAAGTAAACCCAGTGTATAATTTTATATTAGAAGTTAATTAATTTAAATACACATATAATTCCTAAAATTACTATTTTGAAAAATTGAAATGGGGTTTATTTATGAATAATTTTACAAAATCCGAATTAGAAGAAAACAAAAGATATTTAGATCTCTTGTCAAAAAGTTTTCCTACCATTACAAGTGCCGTTGGGGAGGTCGTTAATCTCAAAGCTATTCTCAATCTCCCTAAAGGAACCGAACATTTCCTAACCGATATCCATGGTGAGCATGAGGCGTTTAACCATGTCATGCAAAATGCTTCAGGCGCTATTAAAAGAAAAGTTGATGAAGAACTAGGCACAACCATTGGTATTGAAGAACTTGAGGAACTTTGCTCCCTTATTTACTATCCCGATGAAAAAATTGATTTGATTAAAGAATCTAGATCTCCTGAATCTCTAAAAAATTGGTATAAACTTACCATTTATCGCCTCGTTAAGGTTTGCCGAGCTGCGGCCTCTAAGTACACCCGTTCAAAGGTTAGAAAAGCCTTACCTTCAGATTTTGCTTATATCATGGAAGAGCTCCTTCAAGAAGATGAACACCGACTCAATAAAAAAGAATACTACAATGAAATCATCGAGAGTTTAGTTGAACTTGATCGCGCTGCCTTTTTTATCGTTAAAATTTCTGGCGTTATTAAACGATTGACCATCGACCATCTCCATATTTTAGGAGATATTTTCGACCGAGGGCCTGGTCCTGATGTTGTTATGGATACACTCATGCAACATCACTCTTTGGATATGCAATGGGGTAATCATGATATCCTTTGGATGGGTGCGGCAGCAGGAAACCCTTCAAGCATTGCAAACGTTGTCCGAATTGCATTGAGATATGCTAATCTTGATGTGCTTGAAAATGGCTATGGAATTAACTTATTTCCCTTAGCCACTTTTGCTTCCCGAACCTACACTGATGACCCTTGTGTCCAATTCTTGCCGAAGCTCCCAGAAAACCACACTGTTTCTGACCAGGATGTTTCTCTCATGTCAAAGATGCACAAAGCCATCGCCATTATTCAATTTAAACTTGAAGACACCCTCATTTCGAGACATCCCGAATATGTCCAAGAAAATCGACGACTATTAAGAAAAATCAACTACGAAAGAGGAAGTGTCACCGTTGATGGTATCGACTACCCATTAAATGATACGCACTTCCCTACCGTTGATCCCCAAAGTCCTGAAACACTCACTGAAAATGAAGCCATCGTTGTCAATCGCCTTATTTATACCTTTGTACATAGCGAAAAACTTCAAAAACATATTCGTTTTATGTACGCCAAAGGGAGTATGTACAAAGTTTATAATAATAACTTACTTTTTCATGCTTGTGTTCTTCTTAATGATGACGGTAGCTTTAAAGATGTAAAAATTGGGGAAAAATATTACTCCGGAAAAGCACTTATGGATAAGTATGACCAAATGGCAAGAGAATCCTATTTTGGTAACTCTGGTATGGATACCTATAACCAAAATTCCGATTTTTTATGGTTTCTATGGTGTCACAATGATTCTCCTCTTTTTGGAAAAAATAAGATGGCAACCTTCGAACGTTATTTCATTAATGATAAAGCAACCCACAAAGAGCGTTATGCTCCATTTTATCGCTTAATTGATGAAGACGATCTTCTTGCCAAAAGTATTCTTGTTGAATTTGGGGTCGATCCTGAAGATGGACACCTCATTAATGGTCATATTCCTGTTAAGACTATTTCTGGGGAAAGTCCTATCAGAGCCAAGGGAAAACAACTTGTCATCGACGGTGGATTTGCAAAAGCTTATCAAAAGACAACGGGGATTGCAGGCTATACATTAACCTATAACTCTTATGGCCTTTTGCTCATTAGCCACAACCCTTTTGAATCTGTTGAAAAAGCCATTTCTGAAGGCGTCGATATAAAATCAACACTGTCTGTCGTCGAAAAAACTTTAGAACGCCAACGTGTTGGCGATACCGATATTGGAAAAAAACTGATGTGTCAAGTCACAGATTTAGAAATGTTGATTACTGCCTATCGAAAGGGAATTATCAAAGAAAAATCTCTGTAAATGATAGGACTCATCAAAGTGAGGTGTTTTGCTAATCCACCCCCAGCTCATATCACTATATTTTATTAGAAAAACAAGGTGATTGCGCAATAGATAAGGAGTAACGCCATCATTGTGTTTGTAACCTTTGCATATTTCGAAAACAAAAGTTTGAACATAGATCCAAAGATTGACCAACCAAGGGTACAAACAAACCCAATAAAGGCCAACAACATAGCAAATAAAAATAATATCAAAGGTTCGCTACTGTAATACGGCAAAATATAGGCTTCCATCGAGATGATACAATAAATATAAATTTTAGGATTGATGAATTGTAACACAAGACCTGAGGTAAAACCACTTTTCGAATCATTTTCCTTAATTTGGGGAGAACTTTTAAATGTTTTCCAAGCTAAATAAAGCATATAAATGGCTCCAATAATAAGCATGGGTAGCTTAATTTTTGGAAGCCCCTGAGAAACCAAACCGCAAAACAAAGTGCAAACTAGCATAACAATTGAAAAACCACACCAAACCCCTAAATTAAAAGGGATGGCTTTTTTAAAGCCCATTCGGCTCGCATTGGACATCGACATAATATTATTGGGACCTGGGGTTATGGCTGTAATAATTGCATATGTGAGAAAATTTATCCAATTCAACATCGTACTTGCTCCTTTCTAAAAAATTCGTTATAATGGATTAAAAATACATTATAACGTTTATTTATTGTACTTTACATCTCATCTTATGTCAATTTAAAGGAGAAAATTGTGAATATTAATCTTGCAATATCTAAAAACATCAAGGGCATTCGAATACAAAAGAAATTAACACTCGATTCTGCTGCAAATGTGACAGGTGTCTCCCGAAGTATGTTGGCCCAAATTGAAAAGGGAGAATCAAACCCGACTATTTCAATTCTATGGAAAATCGCAAATGGCTATAAAGTTTCCTTCACATCTTTAATCGAAGAATCTCCAGAACCAATAACGACCATTCCTTTCTCAACGATACAGCCCATCATTGATGATGAAGGCAAGTATATTAACTACCCTATTTTTCATTTTAATGAACAACGATCCTTTGAAACCTATCAAGTTTTAATTTTCCCAGATGGCGGTCTTCAAGCTGAACCTCATCTGTCAGGAACCGAAGAGTATATTACTGTATTTGCAGGGTGTATTAAAATTGAAGCCAATAGTAAAACCTTTCATTTAAATGAAGGAGATTCGATTCGTTTTATAGCCGATACTCCACACTCATACAAAAATCTCGGGACTGTGGTCGCTAAACTAAGCATGTTATTGTATTACCCCAAATAAATCTTTAAAGAGATTATAAGAAAATATTCCCTTGAAATCACTTTTCTCCAATCTCTATAAAGGAAAGCCTTCATAAGAAACCCATCTCAAACTGTATTTGTATCTTCAACAAGTTGCTTATGATAACTACAGCAAATTAAACCAATAAAAAAGAGAGTTAAACACTCTCTTTTTTATTTTTAACTATTTAAACTTATTCCATTCATATTGATGCCTTTGGCAAGATTCAACGTCTGAAAAGGCAGATATTTTATACCGTTTAATTTTCCTCAATAATATACGCACTTACTATTTCACCATAATATGCAGTATGATAATCTTTGTTTGCCCCATGAAATGTACTGTCTATATTTGGAGGATAAAAATTAGCATTATCTTCCTTAGAAAGGTTGCTCGAATCCTGTTTTTGTTTGTAAACAACCCTACATTCCAAAGTTAATGGTAATTCTTTTATCCCTGGTACTGAGATAATCTGTGGAGTTTCGAGGGTTAATTCAGCTTCTTTTATTTTGTCTGTTACATGTCCTGATTTTGTCCCGCAGATACCTAGGATTTTTTTATTGAATTTTCCGTATGGGACATTGATCGTGAATTCTGGATTTTTGTCGAGTTGCACTTTTGTGAATCTATTTTCTCGTACGAACACTGTAAAAATCTCTTTTTCCCATTCAATTCCAAGCATTCCCCAGGAAATAGTCATTGCATTTACATTTTCCCCTACCTTTGTTGTTAATAATATCCCTTTCTTCATAGCCTCTAAAATTTCTTTTGAATATTTAAAAACCTCTATTTCTCTTTTCATTCTGATTCCTCCTTGATTTTAGTATACTCTTACAATATAATTAAATATAACAAAAAACAAGTACGCACTATTTTGTAAGGTACTATCTAAAAGGAGAGTATGAGTTGAATAAAGTCAATTGTGCAAAGGTTGGCGAATTAGAAGTAAATTCCAAGCCTTTTGAATACGCATTAGCCCTTATTGGTGGAAAATGGAAATTAAATATTCTTTTTTGGCTATGGAAAAAGGATATTCTCCGTTATGGAGAAATAAAAAGATCCCTCGATGGAATCACACACAAAATGCTTAGCAATCAACTAAAGGAACTGGAGGCAGATGACCTAATCGTTCGGCATGAATACCCACAGGTTCCTCCTAAAGTCGAATATTATTTATCTGAGCGTGGAAAAACACTTATGCCAATCCTCCATACACTATGCCTATGGGGTGTAGAGCATATGGATGACAAGAAAAAATAAACCTTGGAAAAATCGAGTTAAAAGTAACTATAGTGTTGAGACTGCTTACTTTTACATAGGAAAACTAAATTTAAAATATTTAGACGCAAACGGTGAGATCAATCCAGAAACTTGTTTTGCCCTTCCCGGGTATTTAGAAGACTGTATGTTAATCAATAAGGGTATGAGGTAAGTATCGGAATGTTCCTGTTACCTATTTTAGGAGCTCTTCACACACCACCACAACCTTATTTAGTTCCTGTTCAAATGGAACTACTTCTTTTGGATTATGAAACAATGAAACAGGATAAGCATATCATTGAAGCCATTGCAGAATTTCATTTACGCTTCGAAGGCATTCACCCCTTTATTGATGGCAATGGTCGTACTGGGAGACTTATTCTTAACTTTGAATTAATTAAGGCTGGCTTATTGCCAGTAAATATTAAGTTCTCTGATCGTCGTAATTATTATGAATGTTTTGATGACTATTACACTAAGGGAAATGATCCTAGTATGTTTGTTAAGTTAATCACTGAATATGAAGAAGAGGAACTTAAAAAGCATATCTGCCTACTAGAAGGTTAATTACCTTATTATTGTGGGTAGGCAAAGGAACTTTCTCCGCCTTAGAAGGATCAAATATTGTGCCATTTTAAGAGTGTTGCGGATAATGAAAAACGCGATGTGATAAAAACGTAATATATTTTAAAATTTACAATATTTAGCAATAAAAAAACAGCCTGAAAACGGCTGTCTTATGACACTTTCATTGGTGCGAGTGTCGATATAGGATTTGCGCAGAAACCTTGTATTTACAAGGGTTTGAGAGCAATCAAAAACTGTATTTATCCCAAATAGCTACCCAAAAAATCTTTGAATTACTTATACAAATGTATGTTATAATGATTGCAATAATATGAGGTGTATTATGTATAAATTTGAGATCAAAAGAGCAAATAAAGATGATTTATCAGGGCTATTAAAGTTATATACTCAACTTCACGATAACACCATCCCACAGATTGATAGCACATTATTGGTCTTATGGAATGATATTCTGTTTGATAGAAATCATTATATATTAGTGGGAAAAATCGGCATTGAAATTGTATCTTCTTGTGTTTTAATTATTATTCCCAATCTAACGCATCAGCAACAACCATATGCGTTAATTGAAAATGTCATTACATCAGAAAAGTATCGTAATAAAGGTTATGCAACACAACTCTTAAATTTTGCACGAGATATTGCACAAAAACATAAATGTTATAAAATTATGCTGTTGACTGGTAGTAAAAAAGAAGATACATTAGATTTTTATAGAAAAGCTGGATATAACTGCAAAGACAAGACAGCATTTATCCAATGGCTATAACAGTCATATCTGCTTATGGATTAAATAAAAAAGACGGTGGAAAAATTGGCAACACTTATAGCATCAGAGTACAAACAATTTGAGGATATTAAGCACTGTGGCGTCAAAGCAGTGGTTTTTAATGTGCTGATCGTTTTGTTGACATCAACAAAACGATAGCTATGCCAAAAAGAGCAAGCAAAAAAGTAAAGGATTATCAGCTTTCACGCTATGCTTTGTGCAAAATGGCGAACCACGCCAAGAACAAATTGCACTTGGGCAGACCTATTTTGCTATTCAGACCCGTAGACAAGAGATTGCCGATACATTTAATTCACTCGACGAAGATGATAAGCGTCTTGTTATCCGTGGCGAAGTTTCAAGTTGTAATGCTATGCTTGCCGAAGCGGCACATGCTGCCGGAATCACTGACCAAATTGAGTACGCACAATTTCAAAACGCAGGATATATGGGATTGTATGAAGGGGATCCCAAGACCTTTTAATCTAAGAGAAGTATTAAGCGACCAGATTTTATTTTTGATCTGTTTAAAGCCTATCGAGTATGGCAATTGGAACAACGCATTAAAGTAGGTGACCGTTGGTCTGATGAGGATTATATCTTTACTCGATGGGACGGCAATCCTATGAGCTTAGACACTATCGGTAGCTATCTAAAGAAATTCACTAAGAAACACAATCTAAAACCGATACACCTACATTCTTTGAGACACCCGTATGTCAAGCCCACGCTAAAAAATATTACATCAAAATAGCAGTCCCGAACAATCCAGATAAACCGGATAATCGAGACTGCTATTTGTATGGTTAGGCTGGATTGCTGTGCTAAATATGCCCAACATTATCGTTTCCTAGCCTTTTGTATTATTACTTTATTAAAATGTGCAATCTTTTCGCAATCTACATCTCCGACTACAAATATATTTAGAGTATTAGATGTATAATCGACCATCTTGTTAATTAAAGACTTGCTATCCGAAGCTAGGAACGATATATTGCCTTCTTTATCTATAATTCGGATTGCGCCTCGGACATCATCTGGAAAATTATCGAGCGAGCAGTCTTCTGCACGCAAATGCGAAGGAATTGATTCTAGATAAACTTTGGATTCAACAAACCCAATATATGCTGAATCTATTCCAGATTCAGCGGCTAATTCACATTGCATATTTTGAATTAACCATTTTGCTAAAAGATAGACTGAATCGTTAACCGGACTTGCCTTAGGATTTGCAGCAATTTTAGGCACTATGTCTGTAAGCGTTAAAACATGTGTAGGTTTTTTGCGTTGTTGTAAGCATTCCCATAAAGCACGAATGTATGGGTCATTTGATTCTTCACAATTTGAGCAAATTGTTTGCCACAAGTAATCATCAGTATAAAGATAGAAAGTGTCTGTTCCAATGAGACTGACGATATCATCATAGCTTTTATAAGGCGTGTCTGTCGTTGTTAGTACTCTATATTCTAATGCTTTTGCAACAGCTTCAAACGCAGAGGATGTTTTATGTTGAACTACTTGAGTATAGTGAAAATATCTAGCCATTAGAAAATGTTCAATAGCATGTTGGCCTCTGGCATCAAATACTACCAAATCTATTTTTTCTTCTGTACCGTTAGCTCTATGTATAGGACATCTCTCAATACGCATTTGACGCAGAATATATTCCAGTTCAACATTGCCAAAAGACACTCCCGCTTGACGAGAATCCCGTAAAAGATAATCTAATCTATCTGCATCAAGACTTGAATGCAGTAGTTGAGCATACACTGGATTGGCCTGTGTATCACCAATAATGATTTTTCCTATTTCTTCTGGGGTAATATTAGCGGCTAACAAAATAGCTGCTATTTCAGGATCTCGTTTAATAACTTCAGCACCAAGGTGTTCGTGATCCTTTTCTTTTCGTTTTCTAAAATTTGCTATATCGCTAAGAAGTTGCTTTGTATCATCAACAGGTGAATTAAGACCTTCAACCATATCATTGGTTGTTTTCATTGTATCAATAAAACTATACACGCATTCACTCAAATGAGAAAAAGGGAAGTGCCCAATGTCATGTAATAGTGCAGCAATTCGAGCTTTTCTTGCATCATTTATTGAAAATTGAGAAAAACCTTCTTCTGCATTACCATATTGGCGATAGAGATGTTCACACATTTTCCCCATAATACACAGCACACCGAGCGAGTGAACAAATCGTGAATGTTCACCGCTTGGAAAAACATACGAGGCAAACCCCATCTGACGGATTCTTCTAAGTCTTTGCATCGCTCTTGTGTCAAGAAGCTGCACTTCCGTTCTAGACAGGCTTATGCACCCATAAATTGGATCATTTATAATCTTGTAGCTAAACTCCGAGGCGTACTGTTCAACACTACTCATATAAGCCCCCCGTTAAGCAACCAGTTTAAAATCCAAATACGTTCTATATGCTGCAATGACTTGTTGCTCAGAAAATTGAGGTTTTGTTTGTTGAAGTTTTTCTATTGCTTGCTCTTCCGTATTGTATCCATTCTTGTGCCAGTACGCTATAGATGCGACTAATTCGTACCATTGAACAGTACTTATTTGCAATCCAAGTTCTTGTATTTTATCCTCAATTGCATTTACCTTTTCAATCATAGTAGAATAAGGTTCTTTCAAACTGTTTTTTTCTATAGCATCACTACCCTCAGGGATCACTTGATAAGCTACTGTTGTTAAGTCAGTTGAATAAGGCCCATGTATATACCAACTATACCCATAGCCTAGAGGTAGCCCTATATCTTGAGCAAGGAATATTTTCTTTTGCAACAGAATTCTATCATTAATTGAATCAAGTGAATAGCAATGTAGGTCTCTTAGTGCAATTGCTGTGGCAATTTGAGAGTTATTCATGTTAATCCCTCCTAGATTAATTATAGCGTAATTAATGCATGATTGCAATGCAAAGATTGCTGTTTTGATACAAATACGCCTTATATTTTAGGGTACCTTCTATTCTATAAGAGTAGCAAATTATATTTGCCTAAGGCTGTTCTAGTCAAGCAAAATTGTAATACCGAAAGCTAGTTTGAATACCTCATTTCAAATGGTGTTTTACCGTCATTATATGAGTGAGGACGACGGTAATTATACCAGTCAAAGATATATTCATAAATCCCCTGATTCAAA
>JBOFGH010000002.1:0-37766 GCA_051649025.1 Eubacteriaceae bacterium | reverse complement strand
TGTTGCATCAATTTCTTTATCTTCCCGAACGGCTTTCACAACTTCCCGCATTTCTTGCATCGTTGTCATTAACAATGCACTCAGCATGACAACATTCGGCTTATATTTTTTGATGGCTTTTACAAATTTTTCTTTGGAGACATCGACGCCCAAATCAATTACCTCAAAAGAACTCGCATCTAATAACAAACATAAGGTGTTTTTACCAATGTTGTGAATATCCCCAGAAACAGTTCCAATAACGATTCTTGTTCGTCTTTGGGTAAAATGCCCTTGAATCCTCTCTTGTTTTTCAATGGCTCTCAATGCACCATTGGCGGCTCTACCTGCCAAAAGAACATCGGTTATGAAAAAATCATCCGTTAAAAATTTTTTTCCTACTGCTTCGATTGCAGGGATAATCCCCTCTTCAATCACCGTTTTTGTTGGAACTCTTTTTAGCATATGATCCTGAATAATTTTTTGTGTCTTCGGAACATTCCCTTGAACAATCGATTCTCTTAGCGCTTTAAACATCTGCTCCCCTTTCTCTAAACTAATTTTTTTCGAAACTGTGAGGGGGTCATTTGAGTTCTTTTTTTAAAAACCTTAGTAAAATAACTGGTGTCTTGGTAGCCTAAGTGCATTGATATTTCCGAAATACTAATTTGAGGATTGTGGAGCATTTTCTTCGCAGCTTCTATTTTTACTTTTGTAATGTATTCAATCACTGTACAATCCGTATTTTTTTTAAAAATATGGCTAAGATAATATTTGCTTACAAAAACCACATCTGCTATTTTTTCTAAACTCAAATTTTCCCCCAGATTTTCTCGTATGTACTCAGAAGCGGTATCCACAATTTTCTTTTCTTTTATAGAGGTCCCTTTTCCTTCTAATAAATCAAGGTAGTGATTCAAAAGAATACAAGCAATGCTGCTTATCTCATTGGCGTTTTTTCCTTCATAAACTTGAGCCAGTGTTTTTCCATTCAAAGGCATTACTTTTGTCATTTCTCCACCGTTTTCTAAGACTGTTCGAGAAACCATCATCATAACTTCCAAAATTTTTGCTTTAAAAAGCTCAAGATTCACAGGATATTGTTTTAAGATTTCAGTAATACATCCAACCAAGGCACGGTAGGCTCCTTCTCGATCAAGAATTGCAATTTTTCCCAAAAGCTCTTTTTCGTTTTCAAATTCATAATGCCCATAAATTTGTGCCTTTGCATTGAGAAGTTCTAAATGCAGTCGTTTTTTTTCTTTTATTTCTTGATTAATCATTCCTTGATGTCGAAGCATTTCTTTTTGATGCTTTTCGATTTGATTATAGTTTTTCACAACCTGATTTGCAACAAGATAAAGTAAGGTGGCTGCTGCATGAACTTTATTAGAAGAAACGATTTTTAATTCCGAAACACTATCACGCAAAGCTTTAATGTTCAATCCTTTGTTTTTTTCTTCTAATTCTTCATAAAAAAATTCATCTGGCTCCCACATAAGGATATTACGGCAAATAATGATGCCTGCATACTTTTGATCAACCAAAATAGGAGCTGCAAAGGCTAAAATACCTGCATGACACATAAAAATATAAGGCTCTGCATATTTCAGGGATTGCAATCCTGCATTTTTATAGCTAAGTTCACATTTATTTTTTCCACAAGGTGCATTTTGAACAATCTGGCAAAACTTAACACAGGTGGCATTATTTTCTGGAAAAATTTGTTGTCCTTCTGTATTAAGTAATACCGCATTAAACTCTGTTGCACATTCAAAGGCATTTAATATTTTTAGGAGAATTTCTCGAAACTCTTTATTCGAAAAATATTCTATTTCATTCATTGACTTTCAACCTTAATTTAAAAAGTAATTTCTTTTTTTATTATTTTATCTTAGTTAGCTCTTTTTGTCTAATTGAAGTAAAAATAGGACTATCATAGAATTTCTTGATAGTCCCATTTAAAGGAAGGGCGTGTTATACAGAAAGTATTTTTCTAGCAACAAAAACTGCTTCTCCAGCATCTGGAGCATAACCATCCGCTGAAATTTTATCTGCAAAACTCTGATTTACTGGAGCTCCACCAACCAAAGTTTTAACCTTAAGTCCTGATGCTTTTATCGCTTCAACCGTATCACCTAAATTGGCCATCGTGGTCGTTAGCAATGCCGATAGACAGATAATATCACTTTTTTCTTCTTTTGCGGCATCAATAAACTTTTGAATTGGAACATCAACCCCTAAATCTACCACTTCAAATCCTGCCCCTTCAAGCATCATTGCCACTAAATTTTTACCAATGTCGTGATGATCTCCAAAGACTGTACCAATCAATATTTTTCCACGACCATGCTCTGCTTTTTTAAGGTGAGGTTTTAAAATGGTAAGTCCCTCTTTCATGGCCTCAGCTGCCATTAACATTTCTGGAACGTAAAGATTGCCTTGGGAAAAAAGTTTTCCTACCTCATCCATAGCTCCAATTAATCCTTCGTTTAGAATAAGATCACTGTCAACACCTTCTGCAATTGCTGCATTTACTCCAGCAACTACGTCATCGTTTTCAAATTCTAAAATACCATCATAAATTTGCTTTATACTCATTTTATTTCCTCTTTTCCTTTAATTTTCGTCTGTTTATGTATATAAGTATATCCAGAAATTCTCCTTATTGAAATTAACTTTCTTGTTTACTTTGGTAATATCTTGTTTTTTTATACAAAAAAAGAAACCACTCTATCATCAATTTGAGTGGTTTCATGATATGTTCATTGTTTTCTAGAAAAATGCGATTTGATTCGAAGCTGGTAATTGATTTAAACACCCTTGCTTTTCTAAGGTTTCAATAACGGTTTTACTGATTTTCGTCCGATTTTGTAAGTCCTCTCTCGACATATAAGGTCTCATTTGGGCTTCTTCATACAAACGTTGCGCCGCTTTATCTCCAATACCTTCTAAAGCATTCATCGGTGGAAGTAAGGCATTTTCTACAATTTTAAACTGATTATAATGAGATTTGTATATATCAACATTCATAAATTGATATCCCCGACATAACATCTCCAAAGCGATTTCTAAAACCGTCAGTAAAGATTTTTCTTTGTTTGAGGCTTTATTCCCAACCCCTCGAATATCATTCATAACTTCTAAAATAGCGCCTTTTCCCTGACTGATGATTTGAGCATCAAACTCACTTGCTCGAACCGAAAAATAGGTTGCATAATATGCAAGGGGATAATAAACTTTGTACCATGCAATTCTAAAGGCCATGGTAACATAGGCTGCCGCATGAGCTTTTGGAAACATGTATTTAATCTTTTTACAAGATTCGATATACCAAGTTGGAACCTTATTAGCTTTCATTGCCTCTTCCCATTCTTTGGTTAGGCCTTTTCCTTTTCGAACTGATTCCATAATATTAAATGCCATTTTTGCTTCAAGCCCTGCGTAAATCAGATAAATCATAATATCATCTCGAGTACAAATAGCACCATTTAGAGTCGTTTTATTCTCTCGAATGAGATCTTGAGCATTGTTTAGCCATACATCTGTCCCATGAGATAATCCGGAAATTCGAATAAGATCCGCAAAGGTTTTAGGTTGGGTATCAAGTAACATTTCTCGCACAAAATTTGTTCCAAATTCTGGAACACCACACACCCCCAAAGGTGATTCAAACTCATTTGACACCAATTCTAGCGCTTTAGTTGATGTAAATAAACTCATTGTTCTTTCATCATCCAAAGGAATGCCAACAGGATCAATGCCTGTAAAGTCTTTGAGCATTTTTAACATGGTTGGATCATCATGCCCTAAAATGTCAAGTTTTAGAAGTCGACCACTAATGGATTCATAAGCAAAGTGTGTTGTGATTGTATCGCTTTCCGTGTCATCTGCTGGCCGTTGAACGGGGCAAAAATCATAAATATCTTTGTATGTTGGAACAACCATAATTCCACCAGGATGTTGTCCAGTTGTTTTCTTAATACCGGCACAACAAGAAACCAAACGATCGATTTCTGCCTGAGGAACCTTATCTTCTTTATCATCAAAATAATTTTTTACAAAGCCATACGCTGTTTTATCGGCAATGGTAGAAATCGTCCCTGCTCTGAAAACTTTTCCTTTTCCAAATAAAACTTCTGTATAACGGTGGGCTTCTCCTTGATTTTCTCCAGAAAAGTTTAAGTCAATATCGGGTTCTTTATCCCCTTCAAATCCCAAGAAAGTTTCAAATGGAATATCGAATCCATCTTTTTCCAATTCGGTTTGACAATGGGGGCAAAGAGCGTCTTTTAAATCGGGCCCTACCCCAACTTCAGTGCTAGAGAAAAACTCTGAATGTCTGCAATTTGGACAGCGATAATGAGGTTCTAATGGATTGACCTCTGTAATCCCACATAAAGTCGCAACAAAAGAAGATCCCACAGATCCCCTTGAGCCTACTAAATAACCGTCTTCCATGGAATGATGAACAAGCTTTTGAGCAATCAAATACAAAACGGAATACCCATTTCCAATGATTGAGTCCAGCTCTTTATTCATTCGAGCTTCTACAATTTCAGGCAATGGATTTCCATAAAGACTCACCGCTTTTTTTTCGACCATTTCTCTAATTTCTTCATCCGAGCCTTCAATAATTGGTGGATAAGTCCCATTAGGAATTGGTAATACAGGTTCAATCATTTCCCCAATTTTACGAGTGTTAGCCACCACCACTTCGTAGGCGGTCTCTTCATCTAAATAAGTGAATTCATCTAACATCTCATCCGTAGTTCGGTAATAAAGTGGGGGTTGTTTTTTTGCATCTTTGTAGCCTTGACCAACAAAAAGAATCTCTCTAAAAAGAGCATCTTCTTTTTTAATAAAATGGACATCCCCTGTTGCAACGACCAATTTGTTCAATGATTTTCCTAAATCAATGATCTTTTTATTAATTTTTATCAAAGCTTCTTGATCTGGAACACTGTTATTATCAATAAGATACTGATTGTTTCCTAAGGGTTGTATCTCAAGAAAATCATAAAATTGAGCAATTTGAAGTATTTCTTCTTCACTTTTGTTTTTTAAAATACCTGTGTATAATTCCCCTGCTTCACAAGCGCTTCCTATCATCAAATTTTTACGATTTTTAGCTAATAACGATTTTGGAATTCGAGGTTTTTTATAAAAATAATTTAAATGCGACTCCGAAACTAAACGATAAAGCTCCTTAATTCCCTCTTGATTTTTTGCATAAATAATAACGTGGTTCGTATTATTAAGACGAATACTTCGTTCCCTTGTTGATAAGCTATTTAAAGTTTGTATGGAAGTACATCCCTTTTGTTCTGCTAATCCCATAAGTTTTGAAAACACCTTTGCGGAAGCAACCGCATCATCGAGAGCACGATGATGATTTCCCATCTCTATTTTAAAATGACTGCATAGTTTTTTTAAATTATGCCGAGCCATCTGGGTTAATATGCTCCGAGCCATCGCCAAAGTATCTACAACCGTACTTTCTCTTACAAGATTATTTTCCCTTAAGGCATGATTTAAGAAGCTCATGTCGAAGGGCGCATTATGGGCTACCAGTATCAAGTCTTCTGAAAACTCTAAAAACTTTTCTAAGGCTTCCCTCTCATCTAATCCATTCTCAGCCATTTGATTGGTTATTCCCGTTAAATTTGTAATAAATGGGGGAATCTCACATTTAGGATTGACGAGCGTCGAAAAACTATCAATGACCTGTTTATTTCGAATCTTAACCGCTGCAATTTCAATAATTCTATGGTTACCAGGTACCAGACCTGTTGTTTCTAAATCAAAAAAAATAAACTCTCCATTGAATTCTTGATCTTTTTCACCAAAGACCATATTAAGCTGATCTTCTACTAAGTACCCTTCAACACCATAAAGAACCTTAATATTTAATTTTTTTCCTAAGGCCATCATTTCTGGATAAGCTTGTAAGACACCATGATCCGTAATTCCAATCATATCATGACCAAAATCAGATGCTTGCTTCATTATTTTTTCAACTTTACTAACCGCATCCATGGAACTAAATTGGCTATGCATATGAAGTTCTACACGCTTTTGAGGAGCCTCATCTTGTCGAATCGTCTCTTCTGACAACTCGATATTTCTTGGAAAAAACAACATTTCTCTAGAATACTCGTCGTAATTAACTTTTCCTTCAACAACATACCAAACTTCTTTTTTTATTTCTTTAATGACTTCATCTTTGTCTGTAAAAATCTTGCAACAAATGCTCCCAGATTCATCCGTGATGTTGAATGTTAATAATTGCTTTTTATTCCTTAGCTCTCTAACATTAACATTAAATGCATAGCCTTTAAAGGCATAAGTCCCTCCTTCGGAGTCACTGTGTTCACTAAAGTCAATCTCACTAATTGGGGTGAATGGTTTCGTTATTTTTTTCCCTAAAATAATATCTCCAGGTTTTAATTTCACTTTTTGATCAAGGTTTTTTTCAGTTTCAGATTTTGAAGTCGGCTTAATCTGAGCAATACGTTCTTCTAAATCTTGAATACTTTTTTCTGCAACAGCTTCATTATCTGAAAAGTTTAAGGTAATCTCCGTTTTTAAACCATAAAAATCAAAAATCAACCGCTTAAATCGACTTCTGAAAATCTCAAGGGTATTTTCATCGATTAAATCTGTTGACCTCCCCCGTACATAAAAAGTATTATCTTTTGCAATTAAAGTGTTCATTACTAGTATTTTAGTAATTCTAGGGTTAATTTCAGATAATAGTAGTAAAACCCCTTCCGAATCTTCCTCTAATAGCATTTCTGCCGTAGAATAGGTGGGTTCAATTAAATCAACCTTGACCTCCTCGGCAAAATCAAAAATTTCTTTTAATTGGGATTCAATTAGAAGGGGATCATTTTTTTTTGTTGGTGCTTTAAAGCAAAGTTTCAAAGCCTTCTGTCCTGAATTTACTCGTATACTCTTTCCAATTAAACGATATTCTTTTATGATTCTTTTGTACCCTTCTTGACGTCTTTCTAATTTCTTCAACTTTTCCTCACATTTTTTCAATTTCTTCCATCAATACAGAAACAATTTCCTCTTCTTTTAAAGTGCGAATCACTTGACCTTTTTTAAACAAAACCGCTTTGTTTTTTCCCCCTGCAATTCCAATGTCCGCTTCTTTTCCTTCACCTGGTCCATTAACAACACATCCCATTACTGCCACTTTAAGTTCCTTTTCAACCCCTTGTAGGCGGTTGTCCATTTCTTCGGCAATTTTAATGAGATCAATTTCAGTTCGTCCACAGGTAGGGCAAGAAATCACTTCAACAGAAGCCTTCTTTCCTGCATAAAGTCCTGAAGCTTTTAGAATTTCTTTAGCCACTGGTATTTCTAAGGTAGGATCCCCTGTCACTGATACTCGAAGGGTATCGCCAAGGCCTCTCAAAAGAAGATAACCAATCCCCATAGATGATTTTACCGTCGAGGATCTTAATATCCCTGCTTCCGTAATTCCCAAATGCAAAGGATAATCAAAAAGATCTCCAAATTCCTCATAGGATTCAATTGTAAAACGAACATCGGAGGCTTTCATTGAAACCACTATATTTTCAAAATTAAGATCTTCAAGGATATGAATTTGCTTTTTAGCCGATGCTACCATTCCAGCTGGTGTGGGATGCCCATTTCTTTTATCTAATAATTCTTTCTCTAATGAGCCTGCATTAACTCCAATACGAATCGGAATCTTACGTTCTGAGGCTGAAGCAACAATTTCCTTAACCCCCTGTTGTGATCCAATATTACCAGGATTAATCCGTAGCTTATCTACCCCATTTTCCATAGCTTTTAGTGCTAATTTATAATCAAAATGGATATCTGCTACCAATGGAATCTGAATTTGTTTTTTGATGTCTTTAATCGCATTTGCCGCATCTTCATCAGGGACAGCAACCCGCACTACTTCACAACCGATGGCATGTAAATCTGCAATTTGTTTAACTGTTCTAGAAACATCTCTCGTGTCAGTATTTGTCATTGATTGAATGATAATAGGATTTCCTCCACCAATTTTCACGTTTCCAACCGCTACCACTTTTGTCTTTTTTCTATTGGGTAACATTTTTCCTCCTAAAAAGCAATCCGTACAATATCGTTAACCGCCACCACTAAAGCCAATGCCATCAGTGCTACAAATCCAAAAAAATTAATTTTCATTTCTATTTCTTGGCTAAATTTTCTTTTTGTTATCAATTCAATCAAAATAACCAAAATTCTTCCCCCATCCAATGCTGGAAGTGGGAGCAGATTAATAATTCCAAGGTTGACACTTAACATTGCCGTAAAAGTCAGCAAGATCGTAACTCCCTGACGCATCAAGGTGTCCACCATTGAGACCATTCCAATTGGACCAGCAACATTTTCAAGTCCCACTTCACCAGTAACCAACATCCTAAAAGAATCGAGTATAATTCCTCCAAAATTAAAGGTATTAATCCCAGCAAAGCTAAGAATTTTCAAAATATTTGTTCCACCCAATAAAAAGCCAACCCCAACTAAACAAAGGAATGCAAAAAAGATATTCATTAAAGAACCAGCTGCTAAAATCAATAATTTTTCAGGTTGACTCTTACTTTCAAAACTTCGTGGATCTCCATCTTGAACGGGGTTCTTTTTAATGTGGTTTCCTTCTTCATCTGTTTCTGGCTCTTCTCCTCGCATTTTACAAAACCCACCGATGGGAAAAGCGCGAATGGTGAATAACGTTTCTTTGCCTTGCTTTCCATAAACTTTCGGTCCCATACCGATAGCAAATTCCTCTACAAAAACCCCTGTTTTTTTTGCTGTTAAAAAATGCCCCAGTTCGTGTACAACAACTAGGACAGATAAGATCAATAAAGTAACTAAAATGGTTAAAATGTTCATTTTTCTCCTATGCTAAGCCAATTGTCAAACTGGCAAAAATATAAATTAACGGAATAATAAATAGAATGCTATCAAAGCGATCTAAAATTCCACCATGCCCTGGTAGAGCATATCCAAAATCTTTAATATGAGCACTGCGCTTAATCATCGATGCTGTTAAATCTCCACATTGACCTGCAAAGCTTGCCAAAACTCCAATGGCTAAATAAAAATACCAAGGAAGAACAAAATCAAAGAATTGTCCTAAAATCATTCCATAAATAATCATTACAATTCCAGAAGTCATCAAGCCTCCCACAGCTCCTGCAATGGTTTTTTTAGGGCTAATTTTAGGAGCAAGCTTTGTTTTCCCAAAATTTTTCCCCACAAAATAAGCCGCCGTATCTGTTCCGAAGGCAATAATAAAAATCATCCAAACATAGTAAATACCATGCTGAATATTTTCGAACAAGAAAAGGTATCCAAACATAACGGAAACATAAACTAAACCAAAAAAAACAGCACTTCCTCGTTGTATTCCTGTGTTTCCAGATAATATTTCATTACAAAAAATCAACATCAGAAGAATTAATAACATGGGCATTAAAAAATAATAATCTAAGCGAATGGTCACTGTAACAACCATCGATAATGCAGCCATCATAAGGGGCTTAATTTTCGGACGTATCACACGATTTGCCGCTTTAGTATATTCCATAATTCCGACTAAAGACAATAAACTAACACCAACGGTTAAAAAGCCTTTACCAAAAACAAGCATCATTATTAGTAGCGGTATCCCAAAAACGGCTGTCCATACTCGTTTACTCATTGCAATCACTCCTTTTCGTTTTTAAGCTGATCCAAATCGACGATTTCTTTTTTGGTATTCTCCAATAAGATTTGAATAGTTTTCCTCACTAAAATCTGGCCAAAATGTATCAACGAAAAAGAACTCTGTATAGGCACATTGCCATAATAAGAAATTACTTAAACGACGCTCTCCCCCGGTACGAATTAATACATCAGGATCTGGTAATCCTTTTGTATAAAGAGATTGGCTAATCAATTCTTCAGTGATTTCATTTTCTTCAACCTTGTTTTTAATTATCTTTTTCACTGCCTGAATCACTTCATCTCGTCCACCATAATTCAGAGCGACATTAAAAATAAGTCCCGTGTTATCTTTTGTAATATCCATAGCATTTCTTGCAGAACTCTGAACCTTTTCATTTAGGCCATGAATATCCCCAATCACATTGATTTTGACATTATTTTTGTGAAGTTCACCCACTTCATTCTTAAAATACTCTATGGCTATATTCATGAGCCCTTCCACCTCTTCGGGACTTCTTTTCCAATTTTCGGTTGAAAAAGCATAGACTGTTAAAATTTTTATTCCAATATTTGATGAAGCCTTGACAATTTTTCTCAATGTTTTCATCCCAGCATGATGTCCAAAGAGACGGGGTCTATTTTTCTTCTTTGCCCATCTTCCATTCCCATCCATAATAATTGCCACATGCTTTGGCAAATTTTCTTTTGTTAAAAAATCAAGCATTCGATTCCTCTATTTCTAAAATAATATTTTATTTTCAAATATTTTTCTTTTAAATATTATATTCTATTTTAGTCTATTTGTAAATTAAAGGGCGACCTTTACTTTATTGTAAGATTTATTTAAGATTACATGAAAATTGATCAAAAAAGGAAAAGGATCGAACAAAGTTCGATCCCTCCTGGAAATTATTGTGAAAATGAGAATTATGCTTATTAATATAGCACTAAACAATCAAAAAGTAAACGATTAAATAAAAAAAGATTGGAAGATTTTTTTTAACGTTACTTTTATTATTCTTTGTGTTATCTTAATAAAAAAAGAAGTAATTCAATTTAATTGAAAAACTTCTCTAATTCTTAAGCATAATCATTCTTCTTTTTTACAAGGGAGATATAACGATAAACCGTCGGTACCGAAACTCCCATGCTTTCCGCTAAATACCAAACAGTCCCTTTAACCATGAAAGTTCCCATTGCCTGAAGTTTTTCAACCAATTCAACTTTCTCATCCTTCGAAAGCTTGTGTAACCGATCTCCCAAATCTACTGAAATCCGACTGATGTTATTGTCAACTAATTCCTTAACATCAATATTAAAATTCTCGGCAACCATCACTGTTGGTTCTTCACTCGCTTCAGGAATATTAATCATTTTATTTAGGATATTTCTGACCATCATTAATTCTTGACAATCTGAATTGATACAAAGCATTCCAACAAGATCTTCATTGTCATCCTTTATAAAAAAAGTTGCTGAACGGATGGTATCTCCCTTTCGGGAAACCCCATGATAGTTCACAAGAAATGGAACCTCTTTATAAACTTCGCTTCTCAAAATGTTAAGGGAAAGATCCGTGATCGGTGCCCCCACTTCTCTTCCGCTAATATGCCCGTTACGAATGGCAACAACCGAACGATGCCAATCAGTTAAATCATGTAGCACCACTTCCGTATTTTCACCCAAAAAATCAGCAAGAAAATTGACTAGGTTAATATAGGGTTCTAGCTTTTTATTCATTGATTACACCTTCCAAATTTAGGTATTTAAGTTTTTAGTCTCACATTCCTAGAATCTTCGTATTATATAAAATATCGGATATCATACAATGGAATAATTGACTATTTTACGGCAATTGCTTCCATTTCAAAAGCGCCATTTTTAGGTAAGGCAGCTACTTGAACACAAGAACGTGCTGGAAATTCTTTAACATCTTTAAAATAGTCTGCATAGATTTCATTAACAAGGGCGAAATCTGCCATGTCTGATAAAAAAATTGTTGTCTTGACAATATTTCTTTCTGTTAATCCAGCGGTTTCTAAAATCGCCGACAAATTTTTAAGTGCTTGTCTTGCTTGGGCTTCAACGCCAGCCGCCATTTCTCCTGTGATTGGGTCTAAGCCAAGTTGTCCAGATATATACAAGGTTTCACCAACAAGGTAAGAATGGGAATATGGTCCTACAGCTGCAGGAGCATTACTTGAGTTAATTGCTTTTTTGTTCATTATTTTCTCCTTGATTTTCTATTTTCAATAATAAATTATTATTATAATACCATAGTTTTCTTATTATTTCAAGGAATAATATGCTTTAAACATAAAAGTCTGTACTCTTTTAAGGGATTATGCTAAACTAAAGCAATCTTTTACCCTGTTTAAAACGTGAAAGACGATGAAATAAATTCATCTGCTTTAGTATACCAGTCATGTAAAAGCAATTTAATTTCTAAAGGAGGAATTTAGATGAAAAATTCTTTGTTGATTAAGAATATTGACACTTTAGTGACTTGCGATTCTGAGGATCAGGTCCTAAAAAATGTTAATATTTTTATCGAAAATGGTGTTATTAAAAGCATTGGTACTAACTTTTATGAAGCAGATAAAATTGTAGACGGTACAAACATGTTAATTTACCCAGGCCTTATCAACACCCACCACCACCTCTATCAAATTTTTACTCGGAACCTTCCTCAAGTTCAAGGCTTAGAACTTTTTCCTTGGCTTAAGGTTCTTTATGAAATCTGGAAAAACCTTGATTCGGAAGTTATTCAACTGACTTCTCTGGTTGGAATGGGAGAGCTTTTAAAAACAGGATGCACCACTGTTTTTGACCATCATTACGTTTTTCCTGAAAACTCTGGAAACCTTATAGAGGCACAATTTAATGCGGCCAAAACTTTAGGAATTCGGTTTCACGCTTCAAGAGGAAGTATGTCTTTAAGTAAAAAAGATGGCGGACTCCCCCCAGATACCGTTGTTCAAACAACAGATGAAATTTTGAAGGATTCTCAACGACTCATTGAAGCCTTCCATAATCCCAATCCTTTTTCCATGGCTCAAATTGCACTTGCTCCCTGTTCCCCTTTTAGCGTAACCCCAGACTTAATGAAGGAATCCGCTATTCTTGCACGTGACTACAATGTCCGACTTCACACCCATTTAGCTGAAACGATCGATGAAGAACGGTTCATCGAAAGTAAATTTGGAATGCGTCCATTAGCCTATATGGAAACTTT
Organism: Eubacteriaceae bacterium; assembly: GCA_051649025.1. Classification (GTDB taxonomy): domain Bacteria; phylum Bacillota; class Clostridia; order Eubacteriales; family Eubacteriaceae; genus Acetobacterium. The sequence continues at coordinate 24,832 of JBOFGH010000002.1, read as the reverse complement.
AGATTGGATAGGTTCGGATGTTTGGTATGCCCATGGAATTCATTTTAACGACAAAGAGTTAAAACTTTTGTCCGAAACTCAAACAGGGGTTGCCCATTGCCCAATCTCAAACATGAAACTTTCTTCAGGGGTTTGTAAAATACCACAAATGCTTCAACTTGGAGTTCCTGTAGGCTTAGCTGTGGATGGCAGCGCTAGCAACGATGGCTCTAATCTTCTCGAAGAAATTCGTGTCGCTTACTTGCTCCACCGATTAAATGAAGGTGAATCTGCCCCTACAGGGTACGATATTTTAAAAATTGCAACCAATGGTTCCGCTAAAGTATTAGGACGAAAAGATATTGGTTCTTTAGAAGTTGGAAAAGCTGGTGACTTGTTTATGCTTGATAAACGTAAACTTTCCTTAGTCGGAACACAATTCGACCCAAAATCTGTTTTAGGAACTGTCGGTTATAAAGGAAATGTCGATACGACTATTGTCAATGGTAAGATTGTGGTAGAAAAAGGGCGCTTAGTAACCATCGATGAAGATTCAGTGATTAATGCTGCAAATATCGCTGTTGAAAATTTCCTTAAAAAGTCAACACTCTAATCCTTCCAATTTATGAAATTAAAAAATAAAAGGCAATCCCACTTAAAATTGTGGGATTGCCTTTTTCTAACTAAACTCATTTGTGGTTGATTATTCTAAATCTAGCATCTCATTTTGTTCAACTTCAGTCAGTTCTTTATCTTTACCTAAAATATTGAAGAAAATATTGGCTAAAACAGCGATGATACAAACACTTGCCACGGTATCCCCAAATATAAAGCGTAAAAATGTTGGAAGTTGTTCTGCAATTTGAGGAACCAAAGATAGCCCATACCCCAGTCCAAAAGTAACGGATAACATTAAGATGTTATTTTCACTAAACCCAGCTTTCGCTATCATTTTAACCCCATTGATTAAGATCATTGCAAAAACAGTAATGACTGCTCCACCAAGAACACTGGCGGGAATTGATGCAAAAATTGCTCCAATTTTGGGTACTAAACTCGCGATAACTAAGATTGCAGCACCTGTGGCAATACAGAATCGGTTAACAACTTTTGTCATTGCTACAATCCCTGCATTTTGTCCAAATGCAGTATTGGGCAAGCAATTAAAAATTCCAGCAAACATTGAGCCTAAGCCATCGGCTAAGATCGCACCAGAATTCTCTTCTGGAGTTGCTTCTCGATCAAATCCTGCCATCGTAATACCAGAAGTATTTCCGAGAGTTTCTAAACTAGAGACAATGTATACTGCAGCAAAGGCTAAAATAACATCTAATCTAAATTCGGGTACAAAATGAAGTGGTAAAGGAATTTCTATCCAGCCAGCTGTTAAAATTGGAGAAAAATCAATTTTCCCCATAAAAACAGCCACAAGGGAACCAACAAAAAGACCAATAAGAATTGCTGTTACTTTGAACATTCCTTTAGCATATTTTTGAAGTAAAATAACCGTAAGAAAAACAATGGCTCCAAGTGTTAAATTTTGCCATGAAGCAAAATCTGGTGAGCCTACACCCCCGGCAAAATAGTTTGCCCCTATTCCTAGAAGTTTAATTCCAATCGTTACAAGCACCGCCCCAATAACTACAGGAGAAAAGAATTTTTGAGCTGGCTTAATAATAAAACCAATGGTCACTTCAATTAAGGCACCTGCGATAATTCCACCCATTGCTGCAGGGAGTCCATAGGCCACAGTGATCGCCGATATGGTAGGTACAAATGCAAAAGATGTTCCCATAACAATAGGCAATCCAGAACCCACTTTATACCCTTTAAATAGCTTCACTGGGTATAATTGAATAAATGTGGTTAACCCCGAAACTAACATTGCGCACTGAATCATTAAAACACGTTCTGCTTCTGTAACTCCAGCTATTCCTGCAATAATAAGGATGGGAGCTAAGTTTCCAGTAAACATTGCCAAGACATGTTGTAAACCAATAGGGACTGCAACACTAAGACTTGGTCGTCCATCAAGCTGATAAATAAGATCACGATTATTATTTTTTTTCAAAATAAAATCCACCTTTCTTTGATGAGTTTCCTTAACACTTTTTGTGTAAAGGTTTTCTTTTTATGTAAAATAATCTTGCACCGAGGGATAAACTCGATGCAGTTATGATAAAAAGGTTACTATTTAATGATGGTTCCTGTTTTTCCTAAAATCCCATCCTTAGCTTTTTCTAACAAAGTAATCAGTGCAAAACGCTCTGGTGCGGACTCAGCAAAAGAAACTGCTGCTTCAACTTTTGGAAGCATCGAACCTGGGGCAAAATGTCCTTCTCCCATATATTGTCTTGCTTCTTTTGTTGTAATCTCAGACAACCATTTTTCATTGGGTTTTCCATAATTAATGGCTGCTTTTTCCACAGCTGTCAAAATGATTAAACAATCTGCATCGATTTCTTTGGCTAGTAAACAGCTTCCAAAGTCTTTGTCAACCACTGCTGCTGCTCCTCTAAGATGGTTTCCTTCTGAATAAACTGGAATCCCGCCTCCACCAGCTGCAATGACGAGTTGTCCTGCATTAATCAGTGCTTTCACTGTTTCAATTTCAATAATTTCAACAGGTTTTGGGGAAGCAACAACACGGCGATAGCCTCGTCCAGAATCTTCAACAATGTCGTAGTTTCTTTCTTTTACCATCTCATCCGCTTCTTCTTTTGTCATAAATCTTCCAATCGGTTTTGTTGGGTTCTTAAAAGCTTCATCCTTGGGATCAACTCGCATTTGTGTGATAATACTTGCAACAGGTTTCTCAATTCCTCTATCTAACAACTCTTCTCTTAAAGCATTTTGAAGATCATAACCAATGTAACCTTGGCTCATTGCTACACAAACAGAAAGTGGTGCTACTGGGTTTGGATCAACCTTTGCCAATTCACCCATTGCTAGATTAATCATCCCAACTTGTGGACCATTTCCATGTGAAATAACAACTTCATTCCCTTGCTCAACCAAATCAACAATTGCTTTTGCGGTTTCCTTAACGGCACCCATTTGTTCTGGTAAATTATTTCCTAGGGCGTTTCCCCCTAAGGCAATGACTATTTTTTTACTCATTATTTTCTCCTAATGTGAAAATCTTTTGATTTTATTGCCACTCTGTTTTTAAAAAAGGGACAACTTATTCAGCTGCCCCAAATCCTCATACTAAAAGGCTTATTTAGCTGCTCTTGGTGTGTTTCTTTCTTCTAAGTTTTTCAATGTTTCTTGTGGATTTTTAACTTTTGATAAGAACATCATTGCTGCAATAACATATGGTTTGTAGCTAGCTTCTTTATAGAGTTCGGTTCTATAACGGTCGAATACTGAATCAACAACTTCTCCTTCTTCACAGCTAACCCCAGTGATATCTGCTGGTAAACAATGCATGTATAAAGCTTTACCCTCTTTTGTAGTTTTCATAAGCTCTTCTGTACATTCCCAATCTTTGTGGTTTGCATTTTGAGCTAATAATTCTTTTTCTAAACGATTGATTCCATCTTGATCTCCGTTGCCGTAAAGAATTGTTCTTTCTTCCATTGCTGCAAATGGTGCCCAGCTTTTAGGATATACGATATCTGCATCTTTAAAGGCTTCTTCCATGCTGTTTGTTTTAGTGAAGCTTCCACCGCTTTCAGCTGCGTTTTTAGCTGCAACTTCTTCCACTTCTGGCATCACTTCATAACCTTCTGGATGCGCTAAAACAACGTCCATTCCAAAACGAGTCATTAATCCAATAATCCCTTGTGGCACTGATAATGGCTTACCATAAGAAGGAGAATATGCCCAAGTCATCGCAACTTTTTTGCCTTTTAAGTTTTCAATTCCACCAAATTCATGGATTAAATGAAGTGCATCTGCCATCGCTTGTGTTGGATGATCGATGTCGCATTGCAAGTTGACAAGTGTTGGACGTTGTTCTAATACCCCATCTTTATTTCCTTGTACAACTGATTCAGAAACTTCTCTCATGTAAGTGTTTCCTTTTCCGATATACATATCATCACGAATACCGATAATATCAGCCATGAAAGAAATCATGTTGGCTGTTTCACGAACCGTTTCGCCATGAGCAATTTGTGATTTTCCTTCGTCTAAATCTTGGACTTCTAAACCTAAAAGATTACAGGCAGAAGCAAAGCTAAAACGTGTACGCGTTGAATTATCACGGAATAAGGAAATACCCAATCCGCTATCGAAGATTTTTGTTGAGATATTATTTTTTCTTAATTCTGCTAACGCATCAGCCACAGTGAAAACTGCATCTAATTCGTCTCTTGATTTTTCCCAAGTTAATAAGAAATCGTTGTTATACATATCAGCGAATTCCAAAGAATTCAATTTTTCAATAAAAGGTCCCATTTTAGCCATTTTTTATTTCTCCTTTAAATTTGTTTATTTATTTTATTATTTTACTTCTTCATTTTGAGTAATATCCGGTGATCCACGAATCAATCACCAGACAATTGTAGGAAGAAAGGTGTTGTTATTTACAATATTGTGTTGGTACTGCTGCATAAACAGCTGCACATACCACAAGATCTTGTTTCCATGTTTTTTCGTTTGGAGCGTGTGCCTCAGCTTCTGCACCAGGTCCAAAACCAATACAAGGAATCCCATTACGACCCATAATAGAAACGCCATTTGTTGAGAATGTCCATTTATCAGTTAATGGACGAGCTTGTCGCATTTCAACAGTAGGAGTATCTCCAATACGAATGTCTCCATAAGCCCCTTTATAAGATGCTTCCAATGCTTTTGTTACTTTATGATCTTCCGGAATAACCCATGTTGGGAAGTAGCACTCAATTGGGTAAACACACCCTGTATAAGAAGGTCGATCATAATTGTACATTGATACTTTAACAGCATCCCCGTATTTTTTTACATTTGGTAAATCACGAATTTCATCTAAGCAGCTTTCCCATGTTTCCCCTGCTGTCATACGACGGTCTAAAGAAACCGAACAAGAATCCGCCACAGCACATCGACTTGGTGACGTATAGAAAATTTCTGAAACAGTCACTGTTCCACGTCCTAAAAAGTTCGCTTCTTTATATTCAGGATTATATTTTTCGTCTAACATTTTTACAAGGCCTTTGATTTCAGTGCTATCAGCCGCATCATTTTCATTAAGCGAACGAATGTCTTGCAACACATCCGCCATTTTGAAAATAGCATTATCTCCACGTTCTGGCGCAGAACCATGACAAGATACCCCTTGCACATCCACTCTAATTTCCATTCGACCACGTTGACCTCGGTAAATCCCGCCGTCGGTTGGTTCAGTTGAAACTACAAATTCTGGGCGATATTTATCTTCTTTAATAATATATTCCCAACATAAACCGTCACAGTCTTCTTCCTGAACCGTTCCAGTAACCATTGCTGCATAGCCTTCAGGAATTAAATTCATATCTTTCATGATTTTAGCACCGTACACTGCTGATACAATTCCACCTAATTGATCAGAAGTTCCACGACCACCAATTTCTTTATCATCTTCATATCCTTGGTAAGGATCAAATTTCCAGTTATCAATATTTCCAATCCCTACCGTGTCGATGTGAGCGTCAAAACCAATAAGCTTATCCCCCGTTCCCATAAACCCTAAAACATTTCCTTGGGGATCAATTTCAATTTTGTCAAACCCGCAAACTTCCATTTCATCAGCGATTCGCTTAACAACTTTTTCTTCGCCACAGCTTTCTCCTGGAATTGCTACCAAGTCTCGTAAAAACTTAGTCATTGCTTTTTCATAACCTTGAGCCGCGTCTTTAATTGCATTAAAATCCATAATATTCCTCCTGATTTATTTTTTATTTCAACCTTTGTTTTTCTCAAACTGAGTTACATTTCAAAGGAAGTTATCATTTATTTATATGTTGGGTAAGCACCATTCCAAACGATACGACGGTAGCTATCTGGATCTGTATCCCCTTCTGTTGAAAACATAATTATTTTCGAGTCTTTGTCAAGTTTTATTGCATCCCTAAGTTTTTTATATTCATCACTTTCCATAAGTGTTGCAACAAGACCCATTGCAACCGCACCTGATTCTCCTGAAACAACTTGTGGATCCCCTTTAATTGGTGCTGACAACATCCGCATGCCCTTAGCAGAAACCCAATCGGGTGCCGATACAAAGAAGGCACTATGGTTTTTGAGGATATCCCATGAAATCGTATTTGGCTCGCCACAGGCTAAACCTGCCATTATCGTTTGCATTTCTCCATCAACAAATCGGATTTTACCATCTTCAGCAGCTGCTGATTTATATAAACAGTCGGCTATTTCCGCTTCTACAATCACAGTTGTAGGGCAATTATCTGGAAATAGATTTGCAAAATACCCTTGTACCGCCCCAGCTAAAGAGCCAACCCCTGCCTGTACAAAAATATGAGTTGGACGATCACATCCACTTGCTTTTAATTGTTCCGCTGCTTCCGATGCCATCGTTCCATAACCTTGCATAATCCATGCAGGTATTTCTTCATAACCATCCCAAGCAGTATCTTGAACCATAACACCATTTTCTGTGTTTTCAGCTTGTTCATTCGCTATTCTCACACACTCGTCATAATTAACTTCTTCTATGGTTGCAACTGCATTTTCTTTTAGAATATTATTTAGTCGAGTTTCTGTTGATCCTTTTGGCATAAAAACAACAGATTTTTGTCCAAGTTTGTTTGCCGCCCATGCTACACCACGTCCATGATTTCCATCCGTTGCGGTAAAGAAGGTTGCCTGACCAAACTCTTGTTTTAATTTATCTGAGGTAAGGTAATTGTAATCAACTTCCGATACATCTTTTCCTAATTTTTGAGCAATGTATTTTGCCATTGCAAAAGAACCACCCAATACTTTAAAAGCATTTAATCCAAATCGGTAAGATTCATCTTTTACATAAAAGCTATTTACTCCAAGATATTCTGCCATTTTTTTTAAGTTTGCCAACGGCGTTTCTGAATACTGAGGAAAACTTTTATGAAAAGCTTTGGCTTTTTCAATTTCCTTTACAGCCATAATTGGTAGCTGTGCATCATCTGTTTTTGGCATCTTATTTGACACCCATTTGATTTTTTCCATTTCCTATTCCTCCATTAAAAATTATATATTTATTTTTGGACCCTCTATTCACTGTCATTTTGATCTAAATAACTATAGAGTGAATACTTTGAGATTCCAAAGTAGCTTGCTATCTTATCCCCTGATTTTGTAATAAGCAAAGCCCCTGCATTATTCAAAAATTGCACGGCCCTTACCTTATCATCTCTTGTCATCATTCCCACAGGTTTTCCTACAAAAGTAACCGATTGCTCAATTAGCTCATCCAGTAAATCCCCAACATTTGTTGTTATCCGTTCAGGTTTTTTAGAATCCCTATTTCCTATTAATGAATGCAAAGCATTATCAAAAACCATCAAGCCTGTGATGTCGTAATTAATACCAAAAACACCAACAACTTGGTCTTTTTCATCTCTGATAAAAACACTACTCGATTTCAACATTCTTCCATCGTCTGTTTTAGTTAAATAATCCAAATGATCATTCAGATCTTTAGGATCTTTTTTTAAGGCTTCTAACACGACTTGAGAAGGACCATCCCCTTTTTTACGATTGGTAACATGACCATTCTCAATTGCAATGATGGTACTGTCTTTGTTTTCCGACGTAAGATCATGAACAGTTACTTCACAGTTACTCCCAAACTGTTTTGCAACCCCATAGGCTAATCTTTCTAAAAAATCTAAAGTTAATGGATTTATCACTTTAAAACCTCTCATCTTTATGATAAAATACAAGAAACCTAAAAAATAATTTGGTTTGCTAAAAGTTTGTTTGCTTCTTGTAATAATAATATCATCTGATTTTCCTAATTGCAAGTGTTTTTTGCCAAAAAAATAATATTTTATTATTAAATACTTGATTTTTTCCCTATTATATGTTAAATTACCCATAAGTTGATAAGAATTTATTATACCTTGTTGGTTAATCATTCCCTCCACCTTTGGTCTAAGGCAATAGGGTATATTGTGTGAATTCTTTGTTTGAAAATCTGTTTTACAACAGACGTATTAAAAATAGAAAATACTCCGAATAATGTAACCATTGTTCTTTATTGGTATTTTCATAATTAAAAGGAGAGAATGAAAATGTTACTTGTAGGAAATGGTCGTCTCATCACCCGAGATGAGAAAAACAATTATTATGATGATGGCTGTGTGTGTGTGGAGGGCAAAGAGATTGTAAACGTTGGCAAAACCAATGAAATGAAGGCACTTTATCCAACTGCCGAATTTATAGATGCAAAAGGTGGTGTGATTATGCCAGGGCTAATCAATACCCACAATCACATCTATAGTACCTTTGCTCGAGGTCTTGCTATTAAAAACCACAACCCAAAAGATTTCATGGATATCTTAGATGGTTTATGGTGGACTCTTGACAGAAACCTCACCAATGAAGATACCCGATACAGTGGCTATGTTACTTATATGGACTCTATCAAGCAAGGGGTTACAACTGTGTTTGACCACCACGCGAGTTTCGGACAAATTGAAGGATCACTTTTCGAACTTTCAGATGTTGCAAAAGAATTGGGAATTCGAACCAGTCTTTGTTATGAAGTATCCGACCGAGATGGTGAAGATCTAATGAAGGCGGGTGTAAAAGAAAACGTTGACTTTATAAACGCTGTCACCAAAAATGATAGTGATATGCAATCAGGCATGTTTGGTCTTCATGCTGCATTCACAGTTTCCGAAAAAACCCTTGATTACTGTAACCAAGAAAAACCAAGTCATGCTGGATACCACGTCCACGTCGCTGAGGGCATTGATGATGTTTACGATTCACTAGGGAAATATGGAAAACGTGTTGTCAACCGCTTGCATGACCAAAGTATTCTTGGCCCAAAAACCATTGCAGTTCATTGTATCCATGTCAATGGCCAGGAAATGGATATTCTTAAAGCAACCGATACCATGGTTGTTAGCAATCCTGAATCAAACATGGGCAATGCCGTTGGATGTCCCCCTGTTCTACAACAATTTGATAAAGGCATTCTTCTCGGATTAGGAACCGATGGATATACCAACGATATGATTGAATCTTATAAGGTTGCTAATATTCTACATAAACATAATATGTGCAATCCTAATGTTGCTTGGGGTGAAATTCCTGTTATGCTATTCCAAAACAATCCTACCATTGCAAATCGTTTCTTTAAACGCCCACTTGGTGTTTTAGCCGTTGGTGCCGCAGCAGATATCATTATTTCAGACTATCTTCCAACAACTCCAATGACTGCTGATAATTACAACTCCCATATTCTTTTTGGAATGAGTGGACGTTCTACCACCACCACCATTTGTAATGGAAAAGTTTTGATGAAGGATCGGGTTCTTATTGGTGTCGATGAAGAAGGCATCTTAGCAAAGGCTCGAGAGCAAGCCCTCAATTTAGGGAAACGAATTAATGCAAGTCGTTAATCTATTTGGAAGAACCCAGAAATAAGAGAACACATAGCATTCCAAAAAATTTATACAGACGGAGGAAAACAATCCATGAGTGATCGAATGAAACTTATCCCTTTTAAAGAGCTTTTAAATTGGATATTAACAGAATATAAACAAAGCAAAACTGTTTTTGGTGTACAAAAAGCTTTTGTTAAAAAAGACGATGAAACCTTATCATTATTTAACGAAAAATTAGAAACCCCTTTAGGGCCTGCTGCAGGTCCTAACAGCCAGTTGGCACAAAACATTGTGGCCTCTTATGTTGGAGGGAGTCGCTTCTTTGAACTAAAAACCGTCCAAACCTTAGATGGTGAAAATCTACCCGTTGCTAAGCCTTGTATTACTATTCCCGATGAAGGCTATAATTGCGAATGGTCTACAGAGCTCGAAGTTCCAGAAGCCCTTGAAGAATACATCAAAGGCTGGTTCCTTCTTAAACTAATTTCTAAAGAATTTGGCTTTGGTTCTCCTGATGGTTTCATTTTTAATATGTCAGTTGGTTACGATTTTGAAGGAATTACTTCAAAGAAGATCGACGATTATATTGAAGGAATGAAAAATGCTGAACAAACAGCTGTTTGGGCTGAATGCAAAGAAATCGCACTCAGCATGTGTGGCGCTTTTAAAAATGTTACTGCGGATTATATTAATAAAATTAGTCCAGTCATTTCACAATCCATTACCCTTTCCACACTTCATGGCTGCCCACCTGCTGAAATTGAAAAAATTTCAAGCTACCTCATTAATACTAAAAAAATCCATACCTTTGTTAAATGCAACCCAACAATGCTTGGCTACGAATTTGCCCGAAAAACTTTAGACGATCTTGGTTTTACCTATATGGATTTTGATGATTATCATTTCCTACACGATCTTCAATTTGTAGATGCCGTCCCTATGATTGGACGTCTTAAAGCAGAAGCTGAAAAACAAAATTTAACCTTTGGTGTTAAAATCACCAATACCTTCCCACAAAAAGTACCTAATCATGAATTGCCAAGTGATGATATGTACATGTCAGGGCGTTCCCTATATCCCCTATCCATTACTTTAGCAAATCGACTGTCTAAAGAGTTTAATGGTGACCTTCGAATTTCATACTCAGGTGGTGCGGATGCTTTCAATATTAAAAATATTTTTGCAACAGGGGTATGGCCAATTACTGTTGCAACGACCATCCTAAAACCAGGAGGATACAATCGATTTGACCAAATGGCTGAAATACTTTGCACCCAAGATTTTAAGGCTGTTAAAACCCTTGATGTTGCAGCTTTAGACACTTTGGCCATTGGGGCTCTTACGGATCCTCATCACCAACAATCGATTAAACCTGCACCTTCTCGTAAGCTTGAAGAAAAAGTGCCTTTGGTCAACTGCTTTGTTGCCCCTTGTCAGCAAGAATGCCCTATTGCTCAAGACGTACCCGAATATATCCGACTTAACGGAGAAGGGAAGCATTTAGAGGCCCTCAAAGTGATTACCAACAAAAACCCACTTCCTTTTATGACTGGTACCATTTGTGCCCATCATTGTATGGATAAATGCACACGTAATTTCTACGAAAGTCCAGTTTGTATTCGTGACGTCAAGCTTGATGCTGTAACAAACAGTTATGAATCATTACTTAAAGAAATTAAACCTGAAGCTAAATCAACCGATGCAAAAGTTGGCATTATCGGTGGCGGTCCTGCTGGGCTCTCTGCTGGGTTCTTCCTTGCTAGAAAAGGTGTTCCAGTTACAATTTTTGAAGAAAAAGATACCCTAGGTGGCATCGTTAATCATGTCATTCCTGATTTTAGAATTGCTTCTGATGTTATTGAAAAAGATGTTGCCTTGGCAAAAGCCATGGGTGTAACCATAAAAACTGGGGTTCGAATTAACGCTATTGAAGAATTAAAAGCCCAAGGATTTGATTATGTCATTATTGCAACAGGTGCATGGTTACCAGGGGCTTACAAGCTTGAAGGAGAACAAGCTATTGATTCCCTAGAATTTTTAGAGAAATTCAATACCGATTTCGATCACCTAAACCTTGGTAAAAATGTTGTTGTTATTGGTGGTGGTAACACTGCTATGGATACCGCACGTGCTGCTAAACGTGTTGCCGGTGTGGAAAATGTACGCCTTGTTTATCGCCGTGACGCCCGAAACATGCCTGCTGACGAAGAAGAGTTAGAATTTGCATTAGAAGATGGGGTTGAATTAATGGAGCTTCTATCCCCAGAAAAATTTGAAGTAGGTGTGCTTACCTGTCGAAAAATGGTTCTTGGTTCTCCTGATGCCTCAGGTCGACGTCGTCCAGAAAACACCGATGAATTCATAACAATTTCAACAGATTCTGTTATTGCTGCAGTTGGTGCTCGGGTTGATAAATCCCTTTTTGTAGAAGACGATTCTGTTTTTATTACAGGAGATGCTCTTCGAGGGCCAGCAACAGTGGTAGAAGCAATTGCAGATGCAAGAAAAGCTGCGGATACCATTATTAAAGCAACCTCTTCTTTAGAAACATCCACCGATATTGAGGTTTCTTTCAAAACTTATAAAACCGCCCTTGATAAAAAGGGAATCATGGCCGAATCCTCTGGAGCCGACAACGAATGCAATCGTTGCTTAGAATGTTCGACTGTTTGCGAAGTCTGTACCGATGTCTGTCCAAATCGCGCAAACATTGCCATTACTGTTCCTGGATATCCAATGCGACAAATTATCCATGTTGATCGGATGTGCAATGAATGTGGGAATTGCTTAACCTTCTGTCCTTATGCAAGTGCTCCTTACAAAGACAAGTTTACAATGTTCCACACCCTAAACGATTTTAATGACAGCAATAACAGTGGTTTCTTGTTACTTGACAAAGAAACTAAACAATTTAAGATCCGTTTAGAGGGTAAAGCTTACAACCTTAATTGCGGTAACCCATTAATTCCAACAGGTCTTAATGATATTATAGAAGCTATGTTGGCTGATTACAGCTATCTGTTTTAAACATAAAATTATTTCTCTGGGTGGCACTCTAAAACAACCATTCCACTATGGGAGGGAACAGACTTTGTTTGCTCCTCTCTCAATGGAATAATGATTGATTTGGTTTGTCACCCATTCAATTAATCGTTTTTACCACAATCGCATGAAACTTAAATGCGACTTTGTCGGTGACACCGCCAATCTTATAATGGATAAAAAGGCAAAGAAAGCATTAATTAGGAGAACCCTATGAATAAAAAAATATTAATAAAAAACGGCACCCTTGTTTCTGGAAGCCAGAGTTTTATTTCTGATCTTCTCATCGAAGGAAAAAAAATCACGAAAGTTGGAAGAAACCTATTCGCACCTGATGCGTCTGTCATTGATGCAGAAGGTTTTCTTGTATTTCCAGGATTTATCGATCCCCATACCCATCTCGATTTAGATACAGGAACCATGAAAACTGCTGATAACTTTAAAACAGGAACCCGGGCTGCCATTGCAGGTGGAACCACCTGTATCTTAGATTTTGCAACCCAAAACAAAGGAGAAACCCTAAATGAAGCCCTTAATCATTGGCATTTAATGGCACAAAATGTGTCTTCCTGCGATTATGGTTTTCACATGGCAATCACTGATTGGAATTTGGATATTGCCAATGAAATTCCCATACTTGCCGAAAAAGGGGTCACCTCCTATAAACTTTACATGGCCTATGATTCACTTCGTGTTTCTGACCAAGAAGTCTTTGAGTCTCTAAAGGCTGTAAAAAAAGTTGGGGGGATTGTTGGAATGCATTGCGAAAACGGCGATTTAGTGAATGCTCTTATTAAAGAGGAAAAACACCTTGGGCATTTGTCACCAAAGGCACATCCCCTTTCTCGTCCAGACTTTGTAGAAGCTGAGGCAATTAATCGCTTTCTTTACATTGCAGAAGCTGCAAATGCTCCGGTTTATATTGTTCACCTTAGCACACAGTTAGGGCTAGAAGAATGTTTAAGAGCACGGAAGCGAGGACAACAGGTTATGATTGAAACTTGCCCCCAATACCTATTGCTTAACGATTCTGTTTATGATAAACCCTCTTTTGAAGGTGCAAAATATGTATTCGCTCCCCCACCACGGAAAGAAAATGATGAAGAGGCCCTTTGGGAGGGATTAAGTCAACATCAGATTAATACCATCGGAAGTGACCATTGTAGCTTTAATTTTGTAGGTCAAAAGGATGTTGGCATAAATGACTTTAGCCTTATTCCCAATGGGATTCCTGGGGTTGAGCATCGCCCCATATTAACCTACACCTATGGTGTCTGTGAAGGGCGGATAACTCTTGAAGAAATGGTTGCTCTTCTATCAGAAAATGTTGCAAAAATTTTTGGAATGTACCCAGAAAAAGGGGCACTTCTCCCTGGAAGTGATGCGGATATTGTCATCTGGAACCCCGAAATAAAAGGAATTATTTCAGCTGAAAATCAGCATCATAACAATGATTACACCCCTTATGAAGGATTTCCCACAAAAGGACGACCCGAGCTAGTGCTCCTCGGAGGAGAAATTGTTGTCAAAAAAGGGGAAATTGTTATTGAAAATAGAGGACATTATGTTCCTCGTTTCAAATCTAACTTTTCATAATTACCATAAGGACCTAACCTTACCAACTAATTTTTATTAAACAGGAGGTTTACAATGTATCAATTTACAGTAAACGGAAAACCAGTTTCCACTGATAAAGAAAGGAAGTTAATGACCTTTCTTAGAGATACCTTAGATTTGACTTCAGTAAAAAATGGATGTTCAGAGGGGGCATGCGGCACTTGCATGGTTTTAGTCGATGGAAAAGCGACAAAAGCTTGTATTTTAACAACTGCAAAAGCACATGGAAAAAATATTATTACCGTTGAAGGTTTAAGCCCAAAAGAAGCCGCTGTTTATGGCTACGCTTTTGGAAAAGCAGGGGCTGTTCAATGTGGTTTTTGTACCCCGGGAATGGTTATTTGCGCAAAAGGACTGATTGACCGTGTTCCTAACCCAACCCCAGAAGAGGTTAAAGAATGTATTAAAAATAATATTTGCCGATGTACAGGCTACGTAAAAATTGAAGAAGCCATTTTATTAGCTGGAAAAATCCTCAGAGAAAATCTTCCAATTCCTGAAGCCAAAAACTCAGTAAGTGTTGGCGAAAATCTATTAAGAGTAGATGCCATTGGTAAAACTTTAGGTAAAACCCAATACTGTGATGATATTAAAATGGATGGTCTACTTTTAGGGAGCGCTGTGCGGTCTCAATACCCACGAGCCATTGTAAAATCAATTGAACTCACCGCAGCAAAAGAAGTTCCTGGTGTTGTGGCGGTCGTCACTGCTGAAGATATTCCAGGCCAACAAAAAATCGGCCATCTTGTTCAAGATTGGGACGTTCTTATTCCAGTTGGTGGGATGACACATTTCTTAGGAGATGCCATTGTCCTCATTGCTGCTGAGACTACAGAAGCCCTAGAAAAAGCAAAAGCATTGGTTAACATCGACTACGAAATATTAACCCCTGTCACCTCACCAATAGAAGCCAAAGCTGAAAATGCCCCATTGGTTCATGAAGCAGGGAATCTTTTATCCCGACAATCATTGGTAAGGGGCAATGCTGATGCAGAAATTGCAAAGGCACCCTATGTTGTTACCAACCAATACGTCACCCCTTTTACAGAACATGCCTTTTTAGAACCAGAAACAGCGGTTGCCACTCCCAGTAAAGATGGCGGCATTACCATTTATAGTGGAGACCAAGGGATTTACCAAACCCGACACGAATGTGCCGATGTCTTAGGACTTCCACAAGAAAAAGTGCAGGTCATTGCCAAAGCCGTTGGTGGTGGCTTTGGTGGAAAAGAAGATATGTCTGTGCAACACCACGCTGCCTTACTTGCGTATCTTACTAAACGACCAGTAAAGGTATCCCTAACCCGTAAAGAAAGTATTTTGATCCATCCAAAACGTCATGCTATGACACTCGAATTTACAACAGCCTGTGACGAAAACGGACAACTTACTGCTTTAAAAGCTCGCATTGTTTCGGATACTGGTGCTTATGCTTCACTGGGTGGCCCAGTTCTCCAACGGGCATGTACACATGCTGGTGGTCCTTATAATTATCAAAATGTTGATATTGTCGGGGAAGCTTACTACACAAACAACCCCCCTGCTGGTGCTTTTAGAGGCTTTGGGGTATCACAAAGCTGTTTTGCCATTGAATGTAACCTCAATCAGCTTGCCGAAAAAGTGGGGATTTCACCCTGGGAAATGCGATATCGTAACGCCTTAAGACCAGGACAAGTTCTTCCGAATGGTCAAATTGCCGACGCTTCTACTGCCATTGTTGCAACTTTAGAAGCCGTGAAACCTTATTATGATGCTAACCCAAAGGCGGGCATTGCTTGTGCCATTAAAAACGCTGGGATTGGCGTTGGTATTCCTGATGTTGGCCGATGTCGTATTGTTGTTAAAGATGGGGTCGCTTATATTCGTACCAGCGCTGCCTGTATTGGTCAAGGTTTAGGAACTGTGATGGTACAAATTGTCTGTGAAGTCACTGGACTACGGGAAGATCAGGTGGTTCACGATGTTTTGGATACCGATTTAGTTCCTGATTCTGGAAATACCACAGCCTCCCGACAAACCGTATTTACAGGAGAAGCCACAAAGCTAGCTGCCTTAGACTTAAAATCTGCTTTAGAAGGAAAAACATTAGCCACATTAAATGATGATGAATTTTATGGGGAATATTCCTCGACCACCGACCGTATGGGAACGGATACCCCAAATCCTATTAGCCATGTTGCTTACGGTTACGCAACACAGCTTGTCGAGCTTGATGATGATGGCAAACTAAAACGTGTGGTTGCCGCACATGATGTTGGGCGAGCCATTAACCCAATTTCGGTTGAAGGACAAATTGAAGGCGGGGTTGTTATGGGTCTTGGTTATGGTCTTACCGAAGACTATCCTTTAGAAAATTGTATGCCCAAAGCCAAATATGGTACCCTAGGTCTATTTAAATCAACCCAGGTGCCTGAGCTTGTGTCCATCATTATTGAACAAAATGATTCAACCCTTGCTTGTGGTGCAAAAGGAGTTGGTGAAATTACCACCATTCCAACGGCTCCAGCTGTTCAGTTAGCCTATTATAATTTTGATGGCCAATTTAGAACCACCCTCCCTTTAGAAAATACTCCCTATTCAAAAAAGAAAAAATAAAGAAATCTTAATAAAAGATTCTCTCAACGAATAAAAGCGTACGAAAAATTATTTCCACAATTTTTCGTACGCTTTCTCAATGCCTTTTTTTGCTTCTTCTTCAAAAGCCGTATATCTTTTAATTAACTCTTTTCCTTTTTCGGTTATTTTAGAACCACCACCACCAATCCCCCCAATTTCCCTTTCGAGGAGCTTATATCCACAATTTTTTTCCGCATTTTTGATGATTTTAAATGCTTTACTATAGGCCATATTCATTTCACTGGCAGCCTTATTTAAAGATCCTAACCTTTCCACTCCCTCAAGAAGCTTACAGGGACCATCTCCAAAAAACTTTTCCCCTTCGGGATTGCACAACCAAATTTTATAGCATAAATTAATATCCAAAGTCTTTTTCTCCAATCACCCATTGATGCCATTATTGTATCCAATTTAGGATTGTTTTTCAACCATATAAATTTGGAAAAATATTTAGGGTCAATCCATTCTTAGTTAACACGTTCTGCATAAACAATGTACCGTTCGTAATTTTCCCCCAAGGGATTACAGGTTGAAAGGGTGACCATATCTTTCCCTGGCTGAATAAGGACTTCTTCAATTGCACTTGGATGAATTATTTTAATTTCAGTTACCCGATACAAAAGCTCCTCCCTGAAATTCTTGATAATAATCTCATCCCCTATTTCAAGAAAATGGATGTTTCGAAACATTGGGGTGATATACCCTCGATGGGCAGCGATGACTGCATTGGTATTGATGCCTCCAATGGGAAAGGAGGTTTCTGTTAAATGCACCGCCCCTTTTTCCATATTTTCATTGTTCGCCCCTAAATAAATAGGTAAAGAGATTTCCATTTTAGGAATGTTAATAAAGCCAATCATATTATCTAATAGCCCATATTCCGAAAGATCAAAATTAGGCTGGGAATAAGAGAAAGGGTCTTTCAACCCATTTTGACCTGTTTCAAAAAGGGTTAGATTATAAGCCTTTAATTTTTCGTACAATGCGTCTAAACGAGAATCACCTTCAATTTTTTCTTCGTACTTTTTTTCTAAATCCTTGATATCCCTATTATAAAAGGTTTCTAACCACAAAGGATACAGTAAAACACCAATCCCAACCAACAAAACCATCATACCAAGAATTAAAAATATTTTTCTCATTGCTTTCTTCCACGCCTTATAAAAAATATCATTACTACAATGACTAATATCCCTACAAAAAGGACTGTTCCCCACAAAAAAACGGACTGATTATTGGTTGGTGGTATTATTTCTTCCATTTCTTCCACCACTTCTGTTCGTTCCCCTCGTACAAGAATACGATGGGAATTAATTCCAAGGGGGGTACAGGTAAGTAAAGTGATATAGTCTTTTCCTACCTCTGCTTTTAAATCTCCAGTGTCCTCTGGTTCCACAACCTTAATTTGATCTACTTTATAGGCAAGCTTTTTGTCAAGTACATTAATAAAAAAATAATCCCCCAGCTCTAGCTGATCCAAGTCAGTAAAAATTTTTGCTTCTGGAAGACCTCGGTGCCCTGCTAAAATCGGATGGCATTCCTCCCCACCAATTGGGAAGGCCGACTCCGAAATATGCCCCACTGATTTTTTCAGAACCTCTTCCATTACCCCGTGATAAATAGGAATGTTAATGTTAATTTTCGGGATTTCGATGTACCCCATAATCCCGTTATAATTGAGAATTTGATCATAATTATCAGGAATGGCTGTGCCACTCCCACGAATAAAAGGGTCTTTTACTGGATTACCCTTAATACTATTATTATAGTCGGTTGCTAACTGAAATTGCAACTCTATTTCCTCTTTGGTATATTTACTGGTTTCTTCTTTATAGTTTTGTATGGCTTTTGTCATGTTCTGTTCTGCAAAGTAATTGGATATCCAAGGATAACATAAAACAGATGCCCCGACCACCAATAACAAAACTGCCATTGTAATTTTAATTTTTCCCATTTTCCACCTTTTTAAAAAGGAGATGTGAATTTCACATCTCCTTTGTGTGTCAATTTATTTTGCTATTGCATTTTTTTCTTTTGTGAACCAACAATCATTAAAATAGCACCTCCAATAAGGAGTAATCCAACTACTGAAAACAACATAGTTCCTGAGCCACCTGTAATTGGTAAAGTAAATCCTTTTGAGTTTTCTACTAAAATATGATTCCCCGCTTCATGGGAGGTAGCACTTACCGTAAATCTTAGTGGTTCTTTTAAAAGGTTATAGGCTTTTCCAGTAGCATCCACTGGGGCTTTTGTTTCTACAAGCCAATAATCTCCATATTTTAAGCCTTCAAAAGCTGCAACTCCGTTTGCATCGGTCGTTAAAGTTGTTCCAATTTGATTGGTCTCTGCTTTTGCATCTGCTTCCGTTGGATAGATTTTAAATTCTGCCCCTTGAAGTACGTCCGTTACCAAAGCAGCATCTACTTTTAAGATGCTAAATCCACCGGTGTGAACTTCTGCATCATCCTCTGGTGTAAACTCCTGTCCTAAAAAGTTTGTAAAATTTAGTTCCACATTATTCGTGATTAAGTTTCCTAAATCACCAAAAACAACCTCAATGTCGGTGGTAAATTTAACATTTAACTCTGCTTCCTGTGCTATACCAGCCCCAGGATCTACAGCATTTGATAACACTGCTAATTTTGTTCTTCCTGCTGGGGTAAAGTCAATAATTAAAGTCTTCGTTGCATCGTCATAAGCAACCGTATAATCAGTCGTTTCTATCAAATTTAGGGTTGCTGCTGTTACATTACCACCCCAGTTATCAGTTCCACCAAGAATTTCAACGGTATTGGCAATATAGGTTGCTTGCCCTGGCAAAGTATCTGTAAGGGTGTATTTTGTCCCTGTTGCAATGTCAACAGGCACCGTTGGGGTTAAACGCCAATCAACACGTCTATTTCCATCGTAAGCATTCACACTGGTTCCATTAACCCAAGCAGTCCCATTCCAAACTTCTTTAACAACATCTACCCCTGTTTTAAGGGTGTTTTTAGGATATACATACACATCGTAGAGCCAGTCTTCACGACCTGTTGGGTCCGTAATTGGAACACTTACTAAAAAATCATCTACTTTATCTTTGACAGCTGGATGATGTAACTCCTTAACGGTGTAAACACCCACAGGTAAATCATTAAATACTGCTCTTCCATTAGCATCTGTAGTCACTTCAATTTTTCCGCCAGTCGCTATTAGCGCCCATTCGATAACAAGATCTGGATCTAAAGCATCTAATTCGGTATTATTAGCTGTCTCTCGTTCAATGCTAAAGGTAATCCCTGGCATTGGAGTTGTACCTGCTGGCGGTGTTTGTACGGTTCCATTTCCAGGTGTTCCAGGATCTGGAAGTGTTTCCATTGCGTATTTAAACAATGTAATCGACCCAGTTTGGGTTGTGTCAATAATCGGAGCTGCTATTGCCCCTGGTATTACGGCTGCCATCAATGCCAGTGACAGTATCCCTCCACCAATTTTCTTTAATAATTTGCTTTTCATTTTGTCTTTCTCCTTAAATTTTTTTAATTTTTAATCTATTTTTCTTTTTATAGAAACTAAATAAAAGAATGCTTGCCATACCAATGAGGCCTAAACCAATCAGAGTATTTTGAAGGGTTCCCCCTCCCCCTGTTAGGGGAAAGATCAAGGCTTTATGGTTTGGTAACAGAAGGTTTGTCCCTTCTGTTTTAAAGGCAGGGGGTTGACCTATCCCTTCAATTCCAAAGGTGTCGCCTACATCTAAAACCCAGTATCCTAGGGGTAATTGATACCCTTGCGGCGCCTTGGTTTCATAGAGTTTATAAACTCCCTTTTCTCTTCCCATAAAAGCGACTTTTCCATCGGCAGCCGATGTTTCCACTCCAGATTCTGTCCATAATGAATCATCCTCTAGGGCGGCTGCTTCGTAGGGGGCAGTGCCTATATATTTATAAAGGGTAAACTTTGCACCAGCAAGGGGGGCATCATTTCCACTATCTACTTTAGTAAATTCAAAGTCTTTCAGATCCTTCTCATTGGTAATGGTTTGATTAATATCAGGATTGTCTGCTGTAAATTCAACTTGAATATTTTCTGAAGCATTTGAAATTCTATACCCTGGCGGGGCTTCGAATTCTTCAACATAATATGTTCCTGATTTAAATACTTTCATCGTTGCTTTTCCATCTTTGTCCGTTGTTACGGTATCCAGAGGAAATCCATCTCTTGTAGCATTGTCCCAAATTCTAAATCTTGCTCCAGCTAAAGGAATGGTTCCACCATCAGCGTCAACTTTCAGAATATTAAATGTGTAGTTACCACTAACACCACCTCCGCCTGCTTCAGAGTAGGCGACTCTCACTATTCCCCATTGTTCTGGAGCTACTACATTGGTTCCACTTACTTTTACAGAATTTCTAACATTGGTACCACTGGGTACCGCAGCATAAGTTTCGTATTCTACAAAAACTGGATAAGAAAATCCATTTATAAAGATAATCTTAAATCCATCGTCTGGATCTGCGATAACCGTATAATCAGTATCCTTTACCAAAACTTCGCTAGATTTTGTATAGGTATTATTACTCTGAGTGTAAATTCCTTTCGTAACAATCAGGGTTTCTGGCAACAAAATCAATCTTTTCTCGGGGTCTAAAGTATCCTTAACCTCCAACCCTGCATCAATTTGCAACATTGTTTTGTTCAGAATCAGTTCCCATTTAATATTTCTTGGGTTACTACTAGAACTACCTGCCATTGCGCCTGTTTTTGCAGCGTAGCTACCAGAATCAGGAACGCTTACACTAGCATTTAGATCTGCGGTTTGTGGTCCATTGTCCGAGGTTACCTTTGCTGTATTTCTATAGGCACTCGCATGTGCTTTTACTCTTTCAGTATCGAAATACACTAAGTATGGTCGGGTTGCTTTCCCATTAAATTGTACTTTAACTTCTCGGGTATCTTCGTCATAAGTTACATCGTAGCTTGTCCACTCACCTGGCGTTACTTTGCTTGCATCCGTGATTGGATTTTGGGTACGATAAATGTAAGATAGAGCTGTAGCTTGAGGGGTTGCTCCACCCTTTTCTGTCTCCACTGCTAAAACCCTTACGCTTCCTGGAACAAATTTTAAGTCGTCTGTTAATACATCACTTAGCACAGGATTATCCATGTCAGTATACGCACCATTAAATAAAATATTCCAACGAATATTTTTATTACTTAAAACACTTCCTGCTTTATACCCATTATTTACAATAGTGCCACTCAAAAGCGTCCCAATTTGAGAATAATTAATATAGGCATCATTAGCATTGAGGATTGCCGTATTAAAGTTTGTTGGGGATGAACCTACATATTTATCAATATTAATTTTAATGGTGGCTTCAACAAAAATATGAGCATTTTCATACTGAGCATCAAGAATTTTGATCTTAAACCCTCCAGTGATTGTTTTTGTTCCTCCACCATCAATTTTTACAGTAATCGGATCTGCCTCACTCGCAATCTCCAATGAATAATCTGTTCCTTCCACTAAAACACTAACTGTACCATTCGGTTTTGTAGCGGTTACCTTTGCCGAAATCAATGTTTTATTGTCTTGATTTTCACTCCCAGCATAACTCGCAAAAATATCGTATATTTCCATGTTCGGCATATTCGTTTTGATTTCATTTGCGCTTATCGTATACTTTCCAATGACCTCTGCACTATTGGTATAACCAGTATTAGGGCTTGTTATCTCAAGTAGGGTTTTAATAATTCTACTCTGAACAATCTCTTGTTGTGCTGTAAAAAAACCATCGGTAATATTGTTTGTAACCCTAATATCATATGCTTTACTCACCTCTGGTCTATCATTAAAAGCAATATCTGGAATTGTAATATAGTCAATAACATAGTGTTCTTTCAGATTTCCGTTTCCATCATCGTCATGTAAAAAGGAAATTTTCATCTGCCAACACTCTCGATCAACTCCCATAGCAACCGGTGGTTTTGCATAATTGTAAAGAGGGACATTGACAAGAACATATTCAACCTTGTAGTCAGTATCCTTTATTAAAACACTTCCATCACTTTTTTTAGTAATCTTGATTGAATCATCATCAAATTTATAGCGTGGAAGAATCGTATTTGTAATCTGCCAATCATTTAAAGCAACGGTAGCTTTCGGTGGCTGTAGGGTATCTGTCAAAATTGCATTTCCAAAAGGAATTTCTTGTTTTTTTGAATTATATTGCACGGTCCATTTCGCTTGACCATTTTGATCAATGGCCACCCCTTTGGAAAGTGTCAGATCTGATCGCTTGAGTGTTGTACTTGCTTCCCCTGATTTCTCACCATCTGCTGTAATTGTTGCTTTGTTACTAAAGGATGCATTTGCATTACCAACATCTTTGTCATTTGCAATCATTCTAACAACAATGGGTTTGGCTAGGGTTGCGTATGCCCCTTTAAACTCAATCTTACGACGATATTGGCTCCAATCCGAGACATAATAATCCGTCCCAGAAGATAAAAGTGTTTCTGATCCATCATCATTAATAACACTTACGGTCAAGTTTGGACTCGTGGTTGAAAAATCCCATTTAGAACTTCCATTGGTTTCGTCTAAAAAAATTGCATTCTTAAGAGTCGCCTTAGTTTCATTAAATACCACTGTCCAGTTGATTTCGTTAAACCCAGGCCTTCCAAATCCCCCTTGCTTCGAAATATCAATGATTTTAGATTCTAAATTCAAATCTACCTCAACATCTGTACCATCCGAAATAGGAACTTTTATTCCTTCTTTTATTAAGGTTTCAACGTCTTCTATTCGAATCCCAAAATACAGATCCCCTTTTACTTGCTCCGTTGCATAGGTGGTATGATTAAATACCACCATGGCTATGTTCGTATTTGCTTGAGCAAATAAATAACCATAAATCTCACCATCTGGGCCATACAAGGGTGCCTTAACAACGTCATTAACAAGTTTTAACCCTGTTGGTAAATCAAACACAAAGTAGTCTCCCGCTGTTACCTCACCCTCAATATTATAATCATGATTTGCTCCTAACTCGTATAAAGACCAATCATAATTAATTCTGATACTGTCTCCAGTGGTAAAAACCTCATCTGGTAGAATGGGTGTTCCATCTGCTTTGGTCGCAGAAAAACCCGTAAAAATTGTTTTATTCCCTACATAATCAGCACCAAAATGAGGTCCATCATTAATTGAACGTAGGGTTCCTGTATGGGAAGTTCCCCCTGGTGGAAGAACACCTGGTAATTTAAGATTTAGCTCACTACTAACACTGATCTTGAGAGGATCGGTCGGTGGATTCGTAAAGGGGGTAATCACTTCAACATAAAACATTTTGGCATCAATGGTGGTATTGTATTTACTATCAATCCCTGTTATTTTAACCGTCCACCTTCCAGTTCCCGAATCATACGTCTTTGTGAATGTATAGTCCCCTATTGGCATTTCTGTTCTGTTTGCGCTCAGAGGCGCATCTGTCGAATAAAAGACTTTGATAGAGTTTGGCTCAAAGGGATAAGAACCTGTAAAATCAAGATCCCCTACATCAGCATTCGAAATTGGGGTGCCATCATAATCTAAAGACCAATTAATTTGCCCTGTCCACCGTATGAACGTATCCATAAAATTGTAACTAATATCTTCATAGAGGATGGCAGTGAAGGGATCAACTTCATCATCTGCAAACGCAAAGGAGGGGACTAAACAAATCAGCAGCATACTCATTAAGAAAACAATGGTTTTAATTTTCTTCGTTTTATAAAAAGCCATAGGATTTCCCTTTTCCCTTGTCCTATTAAAATGTTTTCTTATCTTCTTTTTAAATTTCATTGCTAAAACTCACCTCATCATTTTCTTTAACTCGCCTTTTTTTAAAGCCATTCATATTATAATTATTACCATGTCTCAGAAATGGGAACTGACCTAGGGAAGTGAGACTCAAAGAAAAAAGCATCTTATATTTGGTATCATAGTAATATGATAAACAAATAGGAGGTGCTTTTCTTATGGGAACACGTATTATGCATAGCTTTGAAACAAAAATGATGGTAGT
>JBOFGH010000001.1:0-13179 GCA_051649025.1 Eubacteriaceae bacterium | reverse complement strand
TGGTCAGATCTCCCATGGTTGAAGTGACGGTTTTCTTGCTGAAGCCATTGCGTCGATTGTCGGTTTCTTTGTTGGCATAGTCATACCTGGAATAACCGAGATCATCTTCCAGTTCGGCTTCCAGCATTCCCTGAAGGGTATCACCCAACAGATCTTTCAGCATGGACTGAACATCGCCGGCATCCTCCGGTTGATAGGTTGCCAGAAGCTGACTAATTAATTCTTTTCGTTCTTTGGTTAGTTTTCGTTGTCTCGCCATAATAAAAATCCTCCCAGATTAAATTTATTTTAACATTAATCTGGAAGGTTTTTTAGCTTGACACAAAATTATTTACAGTCTCCGAGTACGCTTTTTTAATGCAATTTTTCATGTCTTAAGTTGACCCCATTCATAAGCAAAAAACTATCAGCTGGGTTGTTTATTCGCTACTGCCACATTCACTACAATGTCGATGATGTTGGTTTATGATTCCGCCACAGATTTCACAAGTAAAACGTTTTTTTTGAGCCTTCAAGAAAGACGCCATATCCTGCCTTGCATCCAATCCGTTTTGTACCAAATCGACATTATAGTTTTTAAGATATCGTTTATTAAGGCTTTTTATGTGAGAACATGGAAAACGACCACATTCAAAACACCACTCAAAACCTTGCTCAAAAGCGCACTTTTTCTTGACACAGTTACGACAACTTTTCCTGGTGATTTTCACTTCAGGCGCACGACACCCTGGACAAGGATTCTTCTTATCTAAATGCGCGCTACAGGCCATACAGTTTACACCGCACGGCGCAATCATTCCAGCTTCTTGGCCAAGCAATCCTAGATGTTTTAAGCTACTGGTTACCATATTGCTTCTCTCCTTGTGAAATATTATAGTCAAATTATACCATAAGAAGAAATTACTGACATGGAAAAATCGGGTGTTAGATTTTTCCTTTTATCAAGATGAATCGTTTGAGACAGTAAAAAAAGTGCTAAATTGCATTTAAAAAGAAGCGTACTTAAAAGAACAAGTATGCTTTTTTTTATGGCGTTTAAAAGAATAAAATTGAAAAATAATACTAAAAATAGCACAACTAAGTATCAAAATGATTAAGATTTTATTTCTATTTAAATTTTCATAATGAAAGAAAGGAGTGTTTATGAGAAAAATATTAAGGGTTTTTCCACGAAAAACATCATTTACCCCTATGGATGAACTGGTATACATAGCGGATGGAAATCTTACTCCACCTTTTCTGGAAATTTTCCCTAAACATGACAAAATACATATTTCATGTATATTCACATGGGGTAAGAAATTTTGTAGGGAATTAAAGCCCCAGTTAGAGTGTGTTACAAACAAAAAGGTTGATTGAATGTGGCGCTGTAAAGCGGTATAATATGATTAACATATTCGTTTTCGCTTTTCTTTTGCGTGGTGTGACTACGTAAAGGAAAGCACAGAGAGTTTTTATACAATAGAAAGGTAGTTAAAATGGTTTTATTGGTAGTGGATACGCAGGACTTGATAATGACAGAAAAGCAGTATTTGTATAACAATTTCATTCAAAATGTTTCAAAACTGATTTCAACTGCAAGGCAAAGAAATACTGAGGTTATTTATATACGTCATGATGATGGAACAGAATTAACAGTTGACGTCAATGGCTTTGAAATATTTAACCAGTTTGCACCAAATGATAACGAGAAAATATTTGATAAAAATTTTAACAGTGCTTTCAGAAACACCGGATTAATTGACTATTTAGTCGAAAAACAGGAAACTCATATTATGGTAGTTGGTTTACAAACTGATTATTGTATTGATGCCACAATAAAATGCGGTTTTGAGCATGGTTACAAAATGATTGTACCAGCAGAATGCAACACAACCGTAGATAACGATTTTATGACAGGCGAACAATCTTATAAATATTATAATCAAAAGATGTGGAATAAAAGATATGCTGACTGCATCAGCTTTGAACAAGCATTGACCATGATATAAACCACCACCTGTTATGAGCAATTTGCTGTGTAGATGTTGAAATCTTTAACATTCGAGGTTAGCCGAATAATCTCAACAGGCAACTTACTAACGTATGACAAACACAGACGGCTGGGGGTGACATTACATACCTTTTTCACTGTTGAAGAGTTCAAAACTTGGGGACCACTTGATAAAGCAGGACATCCGATTTGGAATCATTACCATAAAGGGAATTAAGTATCAGCTAGTAGATATTGGAATGCGAATGCTTACGCATAGAGAGTTATTTCTAGCAAATGGATTTCCAGAGAATTATATTATCGATCGTGATGCAGATGGTAATAATATCAGTAAGATATCACAAGTGGCAAAATGCGGGAATGCAGTGCCTCCTAAGTTAGCTGAAGTATTAATCGCTGCAAATGTTGTTCGACGAAAACGTTTCAGCGTGGCTTAACCATAAAGCATCAAAAATCAAAAGAAGGTGTTGATTATGATATCTTCTTTTTTTATGGCAACGAATAAAGAAGGGCGATTTTGAGAAACCGATTTTTAGTTATAATGGATATTATGCGAAGTTTATTATATATAATTAGTTAAAGCTTGATATAACTCTCAAGCTCTCTATAAAATCAAGTCTTCTATTATAGTTATGGAGAATATTCACAGGAGAAAAAAAACTGAGGTGTACTGTGTTCAACAATACCTCTCAGCTAAATTATCACCTTCTCTTTTCCTATGCAGGTTTATTAAATTCGAAATTTTACTCTATTTAAGATTAACTATCAGAGCATCTCTTTAACTTTTTGTGTATATTTATCAGTATATTTTTTTTTCTTGATTCCTAAATATATCTGAGTTGAAACTATAAATGCTACTATTATAACCAAACTTATTACAGTGAAAATAATTTGATAAGTTTCAATACTTACACAAAAAAGTAGATAAATAAGAGTTCCCGAAAAGACTAGACCACCAATAATCTGATAAGTTCTTAAATTTAATTTACTTTCCTCGTATTTGCAACGTTCCCAGTCATGTTTTAAGAGTAATGAAATAAACAAAACCAACTTATTTTTTTTGCCTGGTTCATCAATTATTTCCCATATATGCGCGTCGTTTAAGATATAATCTTCACTCAATATGTATGACATTAGTATAATTTTCAAATCCTTTAATATTTTATTAATTTTTTTTTTAATGAAAAAGCCGCTTATAGTTTTACTTATTTTGCTTTTATTAGTTATTGTTTGCAATTCTTTTTCTATATCTTCAATTTCCTTCTTCGCTGAACCAGGTTCTTTATCCTTTACAATCCTGCCAAGGGGATTTATACGTGTTTTTAATTCTGTTATGGAATTTTCTATATTCTATAATATCTTGGCTATTTTCAATGGAAACGGCTAATTCTTTTAATCTCTCTCTCCACTTACAACGCTCTTCAGTAATGTTCTTATTTTTACTAGCGACTATTTGCTGAAATATTACACCCAAAAGAGTTATTGAAGCGGCGACAAAAGCAAGATCCAGTGTACTATTAACATTAATCATTTTTTTAACCAAAACCTTTCAATTATTTAAGTGGAAGTTCAAATTAATAATTTACTAGAGATGATATAACAGCTGACAGTACGTGTCAAGTTACTTAATCGTTCTATATTCGCTCTTTTTTTAATAATTGAAACAGAAGCTGAATTGGGAAGTGTAGAATAAAAAACGAAAGATTGCTGATCACAACTACGGACTTAAATAAGTACAAAAATAGAGATGATGGCATATTAATGTGAAATAATTAGTATTTTGTTTGCACGATAGTAAGAGTTTGAGTTATAATGTTGAAATATAAGAACTTATCTGAATAACTTAAAAGAATATGAAGTCCTAAAAAACTAATATAAGTACCTGGTAAATAGAAGGGCAGTGATGAACAATTAATTTGATATAAAGCGAAATTTATAGTCTAGAATACTCTTTTCAGCTACAGACATATGATAGCAAATTATTATAAGAAAAAATTTAATTAGGGAGCAACTCAATGGATAAAATACTAGCTTCAACGCTTTTAGTAGCATTAGTTACAGGGATATTTAGTGTATATGCTATGTTAAGAGGTCATCGGTTACGCTACATAACTGAAGAAAGAGAAAAGTGGAGGGAAAGTATTAGAAAAATTGCAGATGAATTAGGTCAGCTCGATTACAATATTATAACAGAACTTGAAATCAAACAAATCTTAGTTCGACTAAAAACACGAATAAATGCGTACGGAAAAGAACTCAGTGATCGTTCTGAAAAAGGTGCTTACTATTTAAAAGATGGACACATATGGGAACAAATTAGCAAGATTGAGTCTATTATGTTAGAAAAAAAAGAAAATAAGGAAATAAAAAAAGAGATTGATCATCTAATTACGTTTTTATCACTGTTGCTAAAATATGATTGGGAAAGGTCTAAAAGAGAAGTAGAAGGTAACAAGTACTTTGTAATTGGTCAAATAATTTCTATGTTAGCTATAATTGCTGACATTGCTTATAATATATATGTTTTGGAAGCAAAAATTAATGTCATATCTATTGTGCTTCCATTAACACTATTTCTAATTCCTCTTTCCGTGAAGTTGATATTCGATGAAAGATCAAAAGGAAAAGGAAATAAATCATTTTTTGGAATAATTAAAGACCTTTTCTCGAAAGAGCCGTCTGAAGAAACCCTAGGTTTCGCAATAATTTTCGTAGTATTACTTTCATTGTGTTATACCCCTTTATTATTAATTGATTTGAATATAAAAAATGACTTTAATAACACTGTTTATATTGTAACGCAACTTTATTGTTTTATGGCAATGATGTTAGGAACAGGATTTATGAGAGAGAAGGAAAGAGAAGAAAAAAGACAAAATCGGCAATATCAAACTATATGCGAAGAAATAGAAAAATCGAATCTTTCAGATGAAGATACTAAGGGAAATTCATAGCATTTAAAGAACTTTTATTCTTACTCTCATCCTAAGAGCTACACAGATTACAAAAGAACGAATTTAAAGTCTATATAAATTGAATAAGCTTTTTAATTTAGAAAATGGAGGCAAACTGATTAGTGAAAAAATGTTATAGAAATGAGACCCTCGTTGCTTTTTTTATTGCTCTTTTTACTGGAATCCTCGGTATTTATTTTAATTGGAATTATACAGAACATCAATTTTTATACAACCCTAGAGATTTACTACTAGCTGGAGTAACTCCTTTAAGTACAACTACAAGTCCAATTAATAATGATAAAGATTTTGCTTTTGTTTATAATAAAAATGAAGAATATGCATATGTTAAGATTTATGTTGAGAATACAAACGAAAGAGATGCAATCGTTGATAAAATAAACGTAAACGTAACCGAATTTGAAAAATATCAGAAAAACAAACTAGTATTTCTTTCTAATCCAGGAAGGGGAGGTAGAGAGGAACCTATGTATTATTTCTCAAAAGTGAAACCAATGGAGGAAAAAAACCTAGCTCTACCTGTTAATAAGGAGATATTGAAGTGTAAACCTCCAGAAGTGAACCCTCTTAATTCGGAAGAGATTTTTGAAGAAGTAAGGTCTTCCAAAATAGAAGGGAAAAAAACAGAAGATATTTTATTAGTAATGGAACCAGAAGAAAACGGAATCTATGAGATAAATTTTGAGATAGATTACACAATAGCAGGTTCTTCCAAAAGCCTAATCACTGATTCATTGTTTTTAGTAATTTTGAATAAAGAAGATTATCCAAGTTCAAAAGAACTTATAGATGTAGATAAATGGAAAAAAGTTAATTAAATCACTTGGATGATCAAGATTGCGAGGCATTGTAGTTTTTAAAATAGGAGGAAGGTATATCGTAATGTTATTAGAAAAATACAAAAAATTCTTTGAGGAATACAGAAAAGGAATCATTGGATTCGTTTTAACAATAACCGCAGGTTTTATTATAGGTTTCAGATCTTCGTTGTTTTGAGGTGGGCAGTAAGATATAATAAGTATGTTACTTATTAGGAAGGGGTGTGAAAATTGAGTGAGTCACCGATCTTAATACCTATAAACCAGGGTTTTATTGATGTTTACGTCTGTATCAATCCCCCCTACTGGCAGAATCAATGCTTGAGGTAGCTGAGTACTCCTGTAAAAGAATTATGGACCTTTATGAAAACAAGCTATGGACTTACAAAAAATAAAGAATGTGTCAAGCACGCATCTTATGGGAAAAGCCAACGAGTGACCATCTGGTGCAAGTCTAGTATTCTCAAAACCTTTGATCATTGAAAAAGCACATCACGAGATCCACGGATCCGACTTTGTGTTACATAACGTATTATAGATACCTTCATATCTCGCAAGCGGTGTATGGTAGTAGTGGATTCCTACTTTCATATAAAGTAAAATCATGGTAGTTTTATCGCAATGAAAAGAGTATGTAAGCTCTGCGACGCTCGTTAGTGCCTGCTTTTATAGTAGGGAGTTTAACTCACGTTTCTTCTAACCAAAGAAGTCTATAATATGCCCTGGTGTCTTTTTAGATACTAAAAGTCGGGGGTGCGTTGCAAATACGGCGAATATAAGAAAAACATAAGTAAATGAATATGAAATATTGTTAAGTCGTTTTTTAATACTCTAGTTGATGGTTAACTTGGATCGACTTCAGTAGCATTGTTCGTTAAATTATCGTTAATCATGAGCGCGTATCACTCTGCACAATACATTGGTCGAGTTTTAAGAAACAAGTTCTAAAGATACACATTAAATAATATATAAGTAGAGTCTGTGTGAAAACAAGGAGTTAAAATGAATAAATCATCAGAAATGACTTTAGAAGAATTGTGGGAGATGTTTCCTATAATACTTAAAGAACATAATTTGGAATATTTTAACTGGTATATCGTTGAGGAAAAACGTTTAAAAGAAAAACTTGGTCATCAAATAGAACGTATAAGTCATATTGGGAGCAGTTCAGTAAAAGGTCTAATTGGGAAACCAACTATTGATATTCTATTGGAGTTAATGAAAAACTGTAATACTAATCTGATTAACGATGTTCTTAAAAACGATGGCTGGATACTAATGTCTAAAGAGAATAAGCCTGAAATAAAAGTCGTTTATAATAAAGGATACACACCCAAAGGTTTTGCGGAAAAAGTATACCATTTGCATGTACGAGATTATGGTGATTGGAATGAGTTATATTTCCGGGATTATCTATCTGTACATGATGATATTGCTAAAGAATATGGCAACCTAAAAGTTAACTTATTTGCCAAATACAAACATAATCGTGATGGATATACCGATGCAAAGTCTGATTTCATTTTAAAATATACTAAAAAAGCCAAAGAAGAATTTAAGAATAAATATACTCCTGAAGTATAGAAAAAACTTTGCATATCATGAAATTTTAGAATGGATACATTATGAATTTTTAAAAAGAAATGTTTCAATAAAAGAAAGGCTCAGAAAGGGCCTTTTTTTAGTATTTAAAAAACAAAAATTTAAGGAGAAAAATAATGAAAAGATGTAAAACTATTGCAATAATGAATCAGAAAGGTGGCGTTGGAAAAACAACCACCACCTTCAATCTAGGATATGAACTCTTAAGACTTGGGAAGAAAGTGCTGCTGGTTGATCTTGATAGTAAAGCGAATTTAACGATGTATGGAGGGATACCGAATCCTGAAACTTTAGAATTGACTTTAGCAGATCTGATGATTGATGTTCTTAACAATAGAACCATCAATCATATTGAAAAATATATTCAAAAGTCATGGGGCTTAGATATCCTCCCTTCCAATATTGAACTTTCAAAAGTTGAGTTTCAGTTGATGAATTCCATGAGTCGGAAAATTGTCCTAGCCACTATTTTAGAACCTTTAAAAAGTAAATATGATTTTATACTAATTGACTGTATGCCATCAGAGTTGA
This sequence comes from Eubacteriaceae bacterium, assembly GCA_051649025.1. GTDB lineage: Bacteria > Bacillota > Clostridia > Eubacteriales > Eubacteriaceae > Acetobacterium. The sequence goes on along the minus strand of JBOFGH010000001.1, from coordinate 5,260 downwards.
TATTATCGATCTGTGCCCTAGCAACCTGTGATAGTGTGATTGTTCCAGTGAAACCTGAGTTTTGGTCAGCTAAAGGACTCGAAGCACTTTTAGATATTATTAATCTAGCGAAAAGAGAAATCAACCCCAATATTTTCATAGAGGGAGTGGTAATAACAATGAATAATTCTAAACTAAATTTGACGAAAAGTATTTTAGAAGTTATTGATCAGGTTTTCAAAGAAAGAGTTAAGATTTTTAATACTAAAATTTCAAAATCAATCATTGTAGGAGAGTCAACACTGAGATTTAAACCGATCTCAGAATTTAAACCCAATCATCCCATAGCAAAAGATTATAAAGCACTTGCACTTGAAGTGCTTGGTCAATAGGAATAAAAAATGAATTTTAGGAATCGTAATTTAATGAAGTTGGAATTTAAAAATTAACTTTATAGACATTATGCGAAGTTTATAGTGCAGTATATCCACTCCACTAACTACAGTTTTAAATATTAAAATATATCTGACAATATGCTTTTTTTTATAGTTATGGCCATAACTCCAATATCCTCTCAAAAAATATGGGACCTCATCGCCCATGGGGAAGAAAATATCATCAATTGAAATTTCCCTAAAGGTATCTTTAAAAGCAAATAAAAAATCATACGAAGGTTTTACTTCGTTTCTTGAAACTCGACCTATGTATTGCGTGGAATAATCATAACCTCTTTGATGTAAAATTTCTTTATACTGAAACAAATTGCTTGCTTCTTGAAAGCATTTAATTATTTTTTGATTATTATATTTAAATTCTTTTTTTGTTCTAAGGGATCGTCAAGTTCAAATAATAACATTAACGTTTAAATTTGGCGGTTATTTCAAGTCATGATATTTATTTTTAACCATTAAATAAAACCATTAGAATTGGAATTATTTTCAACTTTTTCAATTGTTGAAATTGCGCACAAATCTGTCCTTCGTTATTTCACTTTAAGTTGATAAATTGAAATAACACATCACGAGATCCATGAACCAACTTATAAATATCTTTATCTCTCGCTTTAAAGGCCAAACGATGTAGGGTAGTAGTGTATTTTTGCGACGATACTGTTTTGCTACAATAAAATCGCCCCCCCCCATCTTAATATCGTGACAAAAGTAATCGCATTGACATAAACTGTTCCCTAAGTTAAGCTTAGAGTGCTTGATTTATTGTATAGAATAAAATTTCAGAAAGAAGGGTTAAGAGTGAAACAATTGATGAAAAAGAAACCTCTAATTTTAGCACTGGTTGCCCTTGTCGTTGGAGAGATTGGTGTTAGCATATTCCATAGAGGACTAGCGCTGTGGGTGGTTCTATTATCTAGATTAATTCTAGCATTGATGATGCTTTTTATTATAGGATTTTTTGCAGGGAAAACGACAATCAGATGGAAAATGGACGTAGTTAGCATTTCTTTACTAAAATCTCGCTATGCTTTAGTGCTTGGATTTTTGATAGGTCTTGGTGCGCTTCCTTCCGTAGGAAGCTTAGTGCTGGCTTTGTTTGTTGGTGTTTTTGAAGAGAGCTTATTCCGAGGCATACTTTTTGATTCCCTTTTACTTAGACTTGGAGAAACGAGAAAGGGAATTATTCAAGCAGCTATCTTGTCTTCCTTCATTTTCGGCTTTTCTCATGTATATCTTGACTTTTTTAAAGGAAATGCTATCACAGTGAATTTTGTTTTGTTAGCGTTACTGAAAACAGTGGAAACTGGCATGTTTGGTTTCTTTCTTGCCGCACTGTATCTTAAAACGGAAAGTATTTGGGGCATTAGTCTCATCCATGGACTCTTTTACTCTTTTTCAATCGAACCTTCCCTCCTCATAGGAACTGGACTTTCTGCTATTTATACTGGCACCAATGGTTCTAATATGCTATTAACCATTGTTTATTTGGTTACCATAATCCTTTCAATTCCACTTGTTGTTAAGGGAAATAGAATGATTCAAGAAGTTGCATTGCCCCAAAGAGGTGTCTTTTAAGCGATAAAGCATGGTTTTAGAAATAATAAAAGCCAGAGGGAAACAGCATTCAATCACCATTAGCCCAGTTTCTCGGAAGTTATACAATATCATCTTTACGATACTTAGAGAAAATAGGCCGTGTGAAGCTATATCGCCGAAGAAAAAAGGAGAGGAATCTAGATGGAATTTAGAAAAGCAACTTTAAAAGACGTGTCAACATTGGTGGAATTACGTAAACAGCAGCTAATTGATGAAGGCTATTCAGGTATACAAAACATTGATTTGGAACTCAAAAACTACTTTGAACGTTGCCTTGCTGACAATTCTTTTATTGCTTAGCTTGCGCTGGAAAACAATACTATCGTTGCTTCAAGCGGCCTTTGTTTTTATCAACTGCCTCCCAATTTTTCTAACCCATCAGGCAGAAATGCCTACGTTACGAACATGTTTACATTAAAAGAATACAGAAAGCGAGGGCTTGCTTCTACTCTGTTAGAAAAAATTCTGTCAGAAGCACGTTCTTTTGGCTACTCCGTTGTAAGGTTACATGCTTCCTCTGATGGGGAAGGTATCTATTTAAGGTTTGGTTTCATTCCATCAGATGGCTATATGGAGTTGAGATTTTAGGCTTGACTTTTTATAGCTGTTTTTCAGTTGTAATTGAATACTCACGATTATGTTGAAATGATAAAAACAAGAAAGGTGAAACGATTTGGCTTACCCAAAGACAATTGGTAGAACTTTATCACACTAGTAAATCAAATGTGCGTGAGCACATTAAACGTATATTCGAAGAGGGTGAATTTGGATTGTCTAGTTTACTGTTGACAATCCACTTCTCATTTTAATCTGTATTAAATCTTGACAGAAGAGCAAGATATGCCTTACTCTTCACAGAGAGCAGCTTGGGATTTGTTCCCCTTTTGATACAGATTGACGAATGTTTTCTTGAACTCTTCATCATAGCGCAGTCTGCGTTTGTTTGTGGACATGTTTGGTTACCTCCTTTTTGGTGTTTAATTTATTGTAATACATAGTTATTTATTGTCTTCACTTTTATTATAGTATAGATACAAACCCCTTCTTCTTTGTATATTGGTGTAGATCATTCGTTTAAGTCCAAAAGAAACACCACTTTTGATGGTACTGCCTTTGTAAGGATAAAGTTTTAGATTAAATTAGGTTAGGTAAGGAGGTTAAAATGTTAGAATTGATTTTTAGTGATAGTGGAGCAGCGAGTCTTGCATATGCAAAAGAGACAGGTGATACTGCCAACATTGCTAGTGTAGAAATTTGCATAGATCATGAGGGAAATGAGACGGTCAAGCCGATTAAATCCAAACCATATACTGGAGAAAAAATAAAAGGGGATACTTTGGATGTTATTTCAATATGGTTGATGGGGGACGTGGGTGATATTTCCATGCTTCCAGACTGGAACTCACGTTCAAAAATGATGCGGGAAATATCCAATATACATGCGATGGAACCCGAAGATTGGGTTGAGGAAGCTAGCAAAAATGCTAAAGCTCTAGTGAAAAAACTTTATGAAGCAGCGAAAAAGGGGGACTCGATTAGAGTCTGGTGGAGTGATATGCCCCATGAAGCTTGTGGGTATTACTGGGCAATGAGTGTTTTTGAAAACTCTAATGGAAATATTACAAGTGTGAAAGTCCCTCGAATTTATCCAACACCTGAGGGATGTAAAGTCATTGAAGGAACAGGTGATCTTCAACCAGAAGATTTTGTATCTTTGATTTCCAGTGGAAGACGAGTTGAAATGGCTGAGCGCCATACTGCTTCAATGCTATGGAAAAAAATGGTAGCCGAGAACGCCATGCTACGGGTAGTGATTAATGGCGTTCCTTGCTCAGTGCCAGAAGATTTTTATGATTGGGTTTTACGTAAAATACTTCCAGATGGAGAATTTAGTGTGGCAGAAGCCATTGGCAAAGCTCTTATGGAAAGTTCTAGCGGTGGGAGTGATTGGTGGTATGCTAAGCGTATTCGACACCTAATTGATTGCAAAGAGTTAGAAATAGTAAAAGATAATAAAGAATTCTATTGCGCTAAATTAAGAAAATTGAAGTAAGTAATGGTTGCATTACAAGCGCTGTGATGTGAAAAGAAATGCTTGTTAATTTGATAACGCTCCTATGATCAAATTCATAGATTACAGAACAAGATGTAAATAAAAAAATACCAAAAAATTATTTTAGATGAAATTGATTAATTATGCTTTGCCACCTTTTTTGCCCATTATTCCTAGCAAAGCGATGTCGTTCAATAGCATTATTCGTTAAATTATCGTTAATCATGAGCGAGTATTACTCTGCACAATACATTGGTCGAGTTTTAAGAAACAAGTTCTAAAGATAAACGCTAAATAATATATAAGTAGAGTCTGTGCGAAAACGAGGAGTTAAAATGAATAAATTATCAGAAATGACATTAGAAGAATTGTGGGAGATTTTTCCCATAATACTTAAAGAACATAGTTTGGAATATTTTAACTGGTACACCGTTGAGGAAAAACGTTTAAAAGAAAAACTTGGTCATCAAATAAAACGTATAAGTCATATTGGGAGCAGTTCAGTAAAAGGTCTAATTGGGAAACCAACTATTGATATTCTATTGGAGCTAACGAAAAACTGTAATATTAATCTGATTAACGATATTCTTAAAAACGATGGCTGGATACTAATGTCTAAAGAAAATAAGCCTGAAATAAAAGTCGTTTTTAATAAAGGATACACACCCAAAGGTTTTGCGGAAAAAGTATACCATTTGCATGTACGAGATTATGGTGATTGGAATGAGTTATATTTTCGGGATTATCTATCTGCACATGATGATATCGCTAAAGAATATGGCAACCTAAAAGTTAACTTATTCACCAAATACAAGCATAATCGTGATGGGTATACCTGTTCTGCTACAATAAAATTGTAACACCTGGAGCGAGTTTGATGATATAATTCAAACTTGAAAAGGAGATATAAAACATGTCAAATAGTAAATATGATCGTGTCCTACAGGAAAAAATCATACGCCTTCATCTAGAGGAAGGCCGGACTATCAAAAGTCTGACAGCCGAATACAACTTAGGTAGTGGAACCCTCAGATACTGGCTTGATAAGCACCGCAAAGAATGCAAAACGAATCCTCAACTTCAAAATGAAACAGATCAAATGCTTGAAATCAGGCAATTGAAAAAAGAACTTGCTGAAGCTAAAAAGGAAAATGAATTTTTAAAAAAGGCAGCAGCATTC